>SEEM01000088.1 GCA_004144595.1 Hyphomicrobiales bacterium | reverse complement strand
GGTCATGCTCGTATGGCGTGACCTCATCGGTCTCCTCCACCGGTTCCGGCTCCGCCATGTAACGCGGAAACGGCCGCCAGGCCGATGAACTGAGCATGTAGTGTTTCCGCCGCGCAATCCGCGCCCCCCGGCGCGCTCGAATGCATCAACGCCGGAGGATCCAGCCGGGTTCCCCAGCGTTCAGTGCGCCTCGTCCCAGTTGCCGGCGGCGCGCGCCTCGACCGCGAGCGGCACCCTGAGCTGCACGGCCGGGTGCGGGGCTTCGACCATGACCTTTTCGATGATCGGCAGGGTCTTCTCGACCTCCGCCTCCGGCACCTCGAAGACCAACTCGTCATGGACCTGCAGGAGCATCCGGGCGCCCAGCCGGCTGGCAGCGAGCGCATTGTCCATCCGGCTCATCGCCCGGCGGATGATATCGGCGGCCGAGCCTTGGATCGGCGCGTTGATCGCCTGGCGCTCGACGAAGGCGCGCTCGGACGGGTTCTTCGAGGCGACGGCCGGAAAATGGCAGACGCGGCCGAAGATCGTGGTGACCTGGCCATGGGCGCGGACATGGGTCTTGGTCTGGTCCATGTAGTCGCGAATGCCGGGGAAGCGCTCGAAATACTTGCGGATATAGGCGCTGGCCTCCTCGCGGCCGATACCGAGCTGGTTGGCGAGGCCGAAGGCGGAGATGCCGTAGATGATGCCGAAATTGATCGCCTTGGCGCGGCGGCGCACCTCGCTCGGCATGCCCTGGACGGGAACGCTGAACATCTCGGAGGCGGTCATCGCGTGGATGTCTACGCCATCGGCGAAGGCCTGCCGGAGCTGCGGAATCTCGGCAATATGGGCGAGCAGGCGCAGTTCGATCTGGCTGTAATCGGCCGAGACCAGCTTGAAGCCCTTCTCCGGCACGAAGGCGGTGCGGATCTTGCGGCCGGCTTCGGTGCGGATCGGGATGTTCTGCAGGTTCGGCTCGGATGAGGAAAGCCGGCCCGTCGTGGTCGCAGCCAGTGCATAGGAGGTGTGGACCCGGTTGGTCTGAGGGTTCACGTAAGCAGGCAGTGAATCAGTATAGGTCGATTTCAGCTTGGCGAGCTGGCGCCATTCCAGGATCTTCGAGGGCAACGGGTGCCCCTGCTCGGCGAGCTCTTCCAGCACGCCGGCGCCGGTCGCCCATTGGCCGGTCGCGGTCTTCTTGGCGCCGCTGAGCCCCATCTTCCCGAACAGGATGTCGCCGAGCTGCTTGGGGCTGCCGATGGTGAATTTCTCGCCGGCGGTTTCGTAGATCTCGTCCTCCAGCCGCGCCAGCCCTTGCGCGAAATCGCCGGAGAGACGGGAGAGGATCTGCCGGTCGATGGCGATGCCGCGGCGCTCCATCTTCGCGAGGACCTCGACCATCGGCCGTTCCAGCACCTCGTAGACCGCGGTCTTCTTCTCGGCTGCGAGGCGCGGCTTCAGCGCCAGCCACAGCCTGAGCGTGACGTCGGCATCCTCGGCGGCGTACTCGGTCGCCCGGTCGAGCGCGACCTTGTCGAACGTGACCTGCGATTTCCCGGTGCCCGCGACCTGGGCATACGGAATCGTCTCATGGCCGAGATGCAACTCGGCGAGCCTGTCCATACCGTGGCTGTTGTTGCCGGCATCGAGCGCATAGGAAATCAGCATGGTGTCCTCGACCGGGGACACGCCGAGCCCGTGGCGCTCCAGCACGAGCAGATCGTATTTCAGGTTCTGGCCGATCTTGAGAACCCCGGCATCGGCCAGCAACGGCTTCAGCGCCGCGATGGCCTGAGTCAGCGGAATCTGGTCGGCCAGCAGGCCCTCGTCGAAGAGCCCGCCATCGCCGGCGCGGTGCTGGAGCGGGATGTAGCAGGCCCGGCCAGGAGCAACGGCAAGCGAGATGCCGACGAGATCGGCCTGCATCGCGTCGAGTGACGTTGTTTCGGTATCGAGCGCGACATGGCCGACCTCGTAAGCCCAGCCGATCCAGCGCTCGAGATCGGCGAGCGTGCGCACGCATTCATAGGCCGAGCGGTCGATCTTGCCGGCGATCGCCTCGTTCTTGCGGGCGGCTGAGAGATCGACCGGCTTCAGCCAGCCGTCTTCGGCGCCGGCGGCCGCAGCTGCTCCGGTGGGGGGCGCGGTAGCCGGAGCGGTGCCGGACACCGCGTCCTCGATGGCATCGGCACCGACATAGAGCGCCTTGAGCGCGGCCGCGCGCGCGCCGCCCGGCGCAAGCTCAGGATCGGCATCGACGGCGCCGACATCGGCCTCATAGGCCTCAGCGACGCGCTTGGTGATGGTGGTGAACTCCATCGCCTTGAGGAAGGCGATGAGCTTGGCCGGGTCGGGCTGCTCCAGCGTGAGGTTCTCCAGCGGCGTCTCGACCTTCACGTCGTCGACGAGGCTGACGAGCTTGTGGGAGAGGCGAACCTTCTCGACGATCTCGGGATTGGTCAGCGTTTCCCGGCGCTTGGGCTGCTTGATCTCGCCGGCCCGCGCCAGCAGGGTTTCGAGATCGCCGTATTCGCCGATGAGCTGGGCCGCCGTCTTGATGCCGATGCCGGGGGCACCCGGCACGTTGTCGGTGGCGTCGCCCGCCAGCGCCTGCACGTCGGTGACCTTGTCCGGCATCACGCCAAAATACTCGACCACCTCGGGCTCGCCGATGCGGCGCTCGGCGCGGAATCCCGCGCCTTTCTTCTGGTCGCCGGAGGCGGGGTCGTACATCGCGACACCCGGCTTCACGAGCTGCATCAGGTCCTTGTCGGCGGAAACGATCAGTACGTCGGCGCCGGCCTCGCGGGCCTGCTTGGCATAGGTCGCGATCAGATCGTCGGCCTCGTAGACATCCTGCTCGACCGGGATCAGCCCGAAGGCGCGCACGGCCTCGCGCATCAGCGGGAATTGCGGGATGAGATCGGCCGGAGGCTCGGAGCGGTTGCCCTTGTAGGCCGGGTAGATCGCCTTGCGGAACGAGTTCTCAGACTTGTCGAAGACGATGGCGAGATGGGTCGGCCTGACGCCGAGCACGCCCTCTCGCACGAACTGGAACAGCTTGGTCGCAAAGAGCCGGACCGCGCCGGAGGGCAGGCCGTCCGAGCGGGCATTGTATTTCCGGTCCTGGTTGATCGACTGGAAATAGGCCCGGAAGATGAAGTTAGAACCATCGACCAGGAAGAGGTGGTCGCCGGGCTTCAGGGCGGGGGCGGTGGTGGCTTTCTCGCTCATGGCGCGGACCATAAGCGGGCGCGCGCGGGCGGTCCATTGCATCCGGCCAGCGATTCGCAGCAAGCTGGCCAAAATGCGTCAGGAGCGAGACCCGTGAGTTCCTATGTCACCATGCCCCTCGCCTTCGATGGGGTGCCGGAAGCCGAGATGCAGTGCCGCGCCGACGCCTTCCTCGCTCGGATGCGCAAGCGCCGCACGGTGCGCGACTTCTCGGACAGGCCGGTGCCGCGGGAGCTGATCGAAACGGCGGTTCGCGTGGCCGGCACCGCTCCGTCGGGCGCCAACCAGCAGCCGTGGAGCTTCGCCTGCATTGCCGATCCCCAGCGCAAGAAGCTCATTCGGGAGGGCGCGGAAGAGGAGGAGCGCGCCTTCTATGCCGGCCGCGCCGGGGAGGAATGGCTCGATGCGCTCGCCCATCTCGGCACGGACGACCGGAAGCCCTTCCTGGAGACCGCGCCCTGGCTGATCGCGATCTTTGCCCAGCGCTGGGGCGTCGATGCCGAGGGCAACAGGATCAAGCACTATTACGTGCCGGAATCGGTCGGCATCGCCACCGGCTTCCTGATCGCGGCGCTGCATGATGCGGGGCTCGCGACGCTGACGCATACGCCGGCGCCGATGAACTTCCTCAACGAGCTGTGCGGTCGACCCGACAACGAGAAGGCGCTGATCCTTCTCGTCGTCGGCTACCCCAAGGAGGATTGCCGCGTCCCCGCCATCGGCAAGAAGCCGCTGGAGGAGATCGCGACCTTCCTGTGATCGCTCAGGCGATACTTGCGGCGATGGTCGCGCGCAGCCTTTGCCGATCCATCTCGTGGGGCAGGGCTGCCAGAGCGCGCTCGCGGCTGTCTCCAGCGAGTTCATGCGCCGCTTCGGCGAAGCGTGGGTTCGTAGCGATCGTCGCCAGCGTGCGCTGCAGGCGCAAGGCAACCTCGATCATCCCCGCGCCATCGCGCGCGATCGGCATGATGCAGTCCTCGAGCAGCGAGCGTGGGGCGAGCATCGGCACATAAACATTGGTTACCGGCTCCGGCACCTCCTCCCGCACCGGCCGCGTCAACAGACGGGCCAGCGACGCCAGGATGTCGATCGCCGTGCCGGGGTCGTTGACCGCGGGTGACAATGCACGGGATGCGATCTCGGACAGGACGATAAGCCCGAAGCGCGGATCCTGGTTGAAGGAGCGACGGTTGCCCAGGATGAAGGCGTCCCGGATATCGTCCGCCCGCTCCTCGTCGAAGGCACTGGCATAGGCGAGGGTCTCACCCCTGCCGACGAAGGCGCCGGGAATGCGGGCGACGTCAATCTCGCCGCCATCCCCGCAAAGTCGCGCCAGGGCCGCGATATCCACATGTTGCAGATAGCCCGTCCGATCCGCCGTGATCGCCCGGGCGCCGGCCGGCGGCGTGCGGGCGCGTTGCGCGCCCATCGTCTGGGAGAGTGCATAGTCGTCCAATGCCTCGGCAGCGGCCGCCGCGACGCGATCGATCGTCTCGTTCATCCGGCCCAGCCGCGACAGCGCGTCGATCCAGCCGACAAAGGTCGCCACTACCACGGCGACGACCACCAATGTCACGAAGAAGAGCAGCAAGCGACCGCTGGAGCCGTAGATGCCGGTGCTGAGCGCGATGATGCCGGCGAGGCTGAAGAGGAACGCGCCGATGAAGGTCGCCAGAGCGTTCTGCGCACCCCTGTCGGCCTGCAGCAGATAGGTGGCACGCGGTGTCGCCGAACTTGCCGCCGCGCCATAGGCTGAAACCATCGTCGACAGCGAGAAGATCGCCACCGTCAGCATCGACGACGCAAGGATGCCCAGCACCTTGTCGACCGCATCCGCACCAATCTTGGCGGATACGCCTTCGGGCACCAGCGGCGCCGCGACGATCGAGGCGAGCGCGCTGGCGACGCCCAATAGCGCGAAGAGCGCCGCCCTCACCCAGAGACGCTCCGAAAGCTGCTTCAAAGCCCAACGCAGGCGTGTCAATGCGATCCCCCTCGGCACCGCTACAACATGCCCGGTGCCGAGGCGGTTCCGCAATCGCTCACGCGGTGATCTTGTCGATCTCGGCGAGCTCTTCCGCAGTCAGAGCCCAGTCGGCCGCCTTGACGTTGGCCGCGACCTGCTCCGGCTTGGTCGCGCCGGCGATCACGCTGGAGACGACCGGCTGGGCGGCAAGCCAGGAGAAGGCGAGTTCGACCAGCGTATGGCCGCGCTGCTCGGCGAAGGCGGTCAGGCCCTCGATCCGGCGCCAGTTATCGGCGCTGAAGATCTCGTCGGCACGCTGCGGCAGCTTGCTCAGGCGTGCGCCTTCCGGCATCGCCGCGCCGCGCTTGTACTTGCCGGTGAGCGCGCCGTTGGCGAGCGGGAAATAGGGCAGCAGACCCATGCCGTAATGGGCGATGGCCGGGATCAGGTCCTTCTCGGCGTCGCGCTTCAACAGGCTGTACTCGTCCTGCGCCGAGGCGAACCCGGGGATGCCGAGATCGCGCGCCGTCCAGTGCGCATCGGCGACCTGCCAGGCGACGACATTGGAGCAGCCGACATAGCGGACCTTGCCCTGGCGCACGAGATCGTCAAGCGCGCGCAGCGTCTCCTCGATCGGGGTCAGCGCGTCCGGCCGGTGGAGCTGGTAGAGATCGAGCCAGTCGGTCTTGAGGCGCCGCAGCGAATCCTCGACCGCGTTCATGATGTAGCGGCGCGAGCCGCCCTTCTTCACGCCCTCGGTATCCATGTCCATGCCGAACTTGCTGGCGAGCACGATCTGCTTGCGGCGCGCGCCCAAAACCTCGCCCAGCGCCGTCTCCGAGCCGCCACGCTCACCATAGATATCGGCGGTGTCGAACAGGGTGATGCCATGCTCGATCGCGGCGTCGACGACCTTGCGCGTCGCGTCGAGGTCGATACGGCCGCCGAAATTGTTGCAGCCGAGCCCGACGAGCGAGACGCGCAGGCCCGAGCGGCCGAGATTGCGGAATTGCATGGTGGTGATCCTTCCCTTTCGCACCGGACGAAAAGTGGGCTCCACTTTTCGGTCCGATGCGCCAACGCGATCTGGAGGCGGGCAGAGGATCAGAGCGCAGCCGCAAGGGCAATCGCCCGGTGCGTCATCCGCGGGCTGCGCTGAGCGCAGACCCGACGGATACGAAAATGCCCGGGCGGGACCCGGGCATCCGATCTCAGGCCACTTCGGCCTTCTGCTTCTGCGAGCGCTTGCGCTCGTTGGGGTCGAGGACGGCCTTCCGCAGGCGGATCGACTTCGGCGTGACCTCGACGAGCTCGTCGTCGTCGATCCAGGCCAGCGAGCGCTCCAGCGTCATCCGGATCGGCGGCGTCAGGCGCACCGCCTCGTCCTTCGAGGTCGTGCGGATGTTGGTGAGCTTCTTGCCCTTGAGCACGTTCACCTCGAGATCGTTCTCACGGGTGTGCTCGCCGACGATCATGCCCTGATAGACCTTCCAGCCGGGCTCGATCATCATCGGGCCGCGGTCTTCCAGATTCCAGAGAGCGTAGGCGACGGCCTCGCCGGTCTCCATGGCGATCAGCACGCCGTTGCGGCGCCCGCCGATGTCGCCCTTATAGGGCATGTAGGCATGGAAGAGCCGGTTCATGATCGCGGTGCCGCGCGTATCGGTGAGCAGCTCGCCCTGATAGCCGATCAAGCCGCGCGTCGGGGCGTGGAAAACCAGCCGCAGGCGATTGCCGCCCGACGGACGCATCTCCAGCATGTCGGCCTTACGCTCGGACATCTTCTGAATGACGACGCCGGAATGCTCCTCGTCGACGTCGATGATGACCTCTTCGATGGGCTCCAGCAGTTGGCCGCTCTCGTCGCGCTTCAGCACGACGCGCGGGCGCGACACGCCGAGCTCGAAGCCCTCGCGGCGCATCTGCTCGATCAGGATGGCAAGCTGCAATTCGCCGCGGCCCGACACGATATAGGAGTCCTTATCGGTCGATTCCGCGATTTTCAGCGCGACATTGCCCTCGGCCTCCTTGAGCAGGCGGTCGCGGATGACGCGGGTGGTGACCTTGTCGCCCTCGGTGCCGGCCAGCGGAGAATCATTGACCATGAACGTCATCGACACCGTCGGCGGATCGATCGGCTGGGCCTTGATCGCAGTCTCGACCGATGGGTCGCAGAAGGTGTCGGCGACAGAGCCCTTCACCAGGCCGGCGATCGAAACGATGTCGCCGGGAATGGCTTCCTCGATCGGGGTGCGCTCAAGGCCGCGGAAGGCGAGGATCTTGCTGATGCGGCCGGTCTCGACGACCGTTCCGTCGCCCGAGAGCACCTTGATCGTCTGGTTCGGCTTGGCGGTGCCGGAGACGACACGGCCGGTAATGATGCGGCCGAGATAGGGATTGGCCTCCAGCAACGTGCCCAGCATGCGGAAAGGACCTTCCTCGATGCGCGGCTCCGGCACATGCGAGAGGATGAGGTCGTACATCGGGGCGAGGCCCTGGTCCTGCGGACCGGCCGGATCATGCGCCATCCAGCCCTGCTTGCCCGAACCGTAGAGGATCGGGAAATCGAGCTGCTCGTCGGTGGCATCGAGCGCAGCGAAAAGGTCGAAGACCTCGTTGATGACTTCGGTGGTGCGGGCGTCCGGCTTGTCGACCTTGTTGATCGCCACGATCGGGCGCAGGCCGAGCTTGAGGGCCTTCGACACCACGAACTTGGTCTGCGGCATCGGGCCCTCGGCGGCATCGACCAGCACGATGGCCGAGTCGACCATGTTCAGGATACGCTCCACCTCGCCGCCGAAATCGGCGTGGCCGGGCGTGTCAACGATGTTGATGCGGGTGTCCTTCCAGACGACCGAGGTCGCCTTGGCCAGGATGGTGATGCCGCGTTCCTTCTCCAGCTCGTTGGAGTCCATGACGCGCTCGATGACGCGCTGGTTGTCGCGGTAGGTGCCTGACTGCTGCAGGAGCTTGTCGACGAGCGTGGTTTTGCC
This sequence comes from Hyphomicrobiales bacterium, assembly GCA_004144595.1. Taxonomy (GTDB): domain Bacteria; phylum Pseudomonadota; class Alphaproteobacteria; order Rhizobiales; family Beijerinckiaceae; genus Allobosea. The sequence goes on along the minus strand of SEEM01000088.1, from coordinate 3,228 downwards.
ATGGTCGACGTGCGCGATGATGGCGATGTTGCGCATGGACATGCGGGCTGGGCCTTGCTTTCAAGGCCACGAGCCGGTCTGGAGCGCTGCCCCGCCGGCGTAGCCTGTTTCACGTGAATCTGGAATTCGCTGCGCTGCACATAAACGCTGGCGGGCTTTTCGGCAACCGCAGACACTGCCGAAAAGTAAATGCGCTCAAGCCTCGGCCAGCGCGCGCTGCCGTTCGGCCACGGCCCGGCCGACCTGATCGATGGCAAGCCGATAGGCTGCGAGTGCCGCGACGTCGAGATCGCCCTTCGCATAGTCGGCGAGCACACGGGTCAGAATCTGGTCGGCCTCATGACCGAGGCGCATGAGCTCGGCCTCGTCCTCGCAGGAACGGATCACGGCGAGAAGCTGCAACAATTCGTCGAGCCCGGCCATTGCCCGACGGCGCCGCTTGGCACTCTCGCGGCCCAGCAGCGTGGCGCCACCTGTGCCAACGGCCGACAGGGCCATGGCGCCGATATAGAACCAGTCGCCATAGCGATCGAAGAAGCTCTCCTGTTCTCCGTCGATATAGGCGGCGGCGCCGGAATGGACCGGCAGGGGCGCGTCCTTGTCGGTCGAGGGCGTCTCCAGCGCCTGCACCGCCGGCAATTCCGATGCCAGCGTCAGGCGCAGGCCGAGGATGTCCTTGGTCAGTTCGCCGACGAGATTGTCGTCGAGGCTCTGCGCCGCGACGAGGCGGGAGGTGATCGCGATGGTCGGCAGGCTCTCGGCCGGGCGCGGCGGGTCGCCACCCAGCGCGCCGCGCACGATCTCACCGGATTCGATGGCGCGGTAATGCAACGCGAGCGCATCGGCCTCGCGGACGGGGATCAGCACGGGGTCGTTGCCCCAGGCCTCGCGTAGACGGCGCAGGCCGTCATTATTGGTGTGGGAGCCGACGGCGTTGATCGAGAAGAAGGCGTCGATGCGCTTCTCCTTGGCGGCCGGCACGATCTCCTCCTGGTTCAGGCCGACGATCTCGACCTCCTCGGGACGTACCTCGTACTGAGCCAGAACCCGCTTCAGCAGCGTGATGTTGCCGGCCGGATTGCGGGAAACGCCGATCTTGCGGCCGCGCAACTCGGCGATGCGGCCGATCGCCGTCTCGGCCCGGGTAATGAAGAAGGGGAAGGTCCGCCGCGTGATCAACACGGTGTCGGCCGTCGAGGGCATCGCGATGTCGGCGCGCAGCATGGCGAGATCGGCCTGACCGGCATCGATCCGCTTGGCGCTGTCCTCGGAGCCCTCCGTCAGGACGAGGCGCAGCCGCACGGCAGCCTTGTCGCGGTTGAGGCCCTGCACGAAGGCGGCGGCCATGCGCGCATCCTCGGAGCCCAGCGGCCCGACCGCAAGGCGCAGCGTCCGCGGCTGGCCGACATAGTAGAACACCGCCACGACGAGACCGGAAACGGCGAGCAGCCCCGCCGCGATCGCCAGCCCGCGCCTGCCCATGCCAAGCCGGATCAATCAACGCCCCTCTTAATCGCCCCGCGCGAGCATGGCTTCCTTCGGCATCATGTCGCAAGTACGGCATGCGCCCGCGAACGGACCGTGCTAAACGCCGGGCCATGTCCGATGGTTCACCCTTCCTGATCAAGATCTGCGGCCTCTCGACCCCCGAGACGCTGGAGGCCGCGCTCGCAGCCGGTGCCGACATGATCGGGCTGAACTTTCATCCGAAGAGCCCGCGCTACGTCACGCTGGAGCGCGCCAAAGAACTCGCGGCGATCGCCCGCGGCAGGACGGAGATCGTCGCGCTCGTTGTCGACTGGAGCGAGCCGCAGGCGGCGGAGCTCGCCGCGGCACTGAGGCCCGACTGGTTCCAGTTCCACGGCCGCGAGCCACCCGAACAGACCGCCGCGCTGCGCCGCGCCGTCGGCCGGCCGGTGATGAAGGCGCTCGGCATCGCGACAGCCGAGGACCTGAAAGCCGTTACCGGCTATCGCGATGCCGCCGATCTCATCCTGCTCGACGCCAAGCCGCCGAAGGACGCGGCCTTCCCGGGCGGGCATGGCAGGCCCTTCGACTGGGGGCTGCTGGGCGGTCTCGACCCCTCGCAGCGCTTCATGCTATCGGGCGGGCTCGATCCGGCGAATGTTGCCGAGGCGATCCAGGTGACCCATCCGGCGGGCGTCGACGTATCATCGGGCGTCGAAAGCGCGCCGGGGGTCAAGGACCCTGCCCGGATCGCGGAATTCATTGCGGCGGCCCGCAAGGCCGCGGCGGCAGGACAGGAAAGCTCGAGCGCATGAACGCCCCCTCCACCCCGAACAGCTATCGCAACGGGCCGGACGAGAACGGCCGCTTCGGCCTGTTCGGCGGCCGCTTCGTCGCGGAAACGCTGATGCCGCTGATCCTCGAGCTGGAAGAGGCCTATAACGCGGCCAAGGCCGACCCGGCCTATCACGCCGAGATGACCAGCGGGCTGAAGCATTATGTCGGCCGGCCCTCGCCGCTCTATCTCGCCGAGCGCCTGACGGAGCATTTCGGTGGCGCCAAGGTCTATCTGAAGCGCGAGGAGCTGAACCATACCGGCTCCCACAAGGTGAACAACGTGCTCGGCCAGATTTTGCTGGCGCGGCGCATGGGCAAGAAGCGCATCATCGCCGAGACCGGCGCCGGCCAGCACGGCGTCGCGACCGCGACGCTCTGCGCCCGCTATGGGCTGGAATGCATCGTCTACATGGGCGCGGTCGACGTCGCCCGGCAGGCGCCCAACGTCTTCCGGATGCAGATGCTCGGCGCCACCGTCGTGCCGGTCGAATCCGGCACCAAGACGCTCAAGGACGCCATGAACGAGGCGCTGCGCGACTGGGTGACCAATGTCGGCTCGACCTTCTACTGCATCGGCACGGTCGCCGGCCCGCATCCCTATCCGGCGATGGTGCGCGATTTCCAGTCGATCATCGGCAAGGAAACCCGCGAGCAGATGCAGGAAGCCGAAGGCCGTCTTCCCGATTCGCTGATAGCCTGCATCGGCGGCGGATCGAATGCGATGGGCCTGTTCCACCCCTTCCTCGACGATTCCAGCGTCGAGATCTACGGGGTCGAGGCGGCGGGCCACGGCATCCCGAGCGGCCTGCACGCGGCCTCGCTGAGCGGCGGGCGCCCCGGCGTGCTGCACGGAAACCGCACCTTCCTGCTGATGGACGATGACGGGCAGATCAAGGACGCGCATTCGATCTCGGCCGGTCTCGA
>SEEM01000087.1 GCA_004144595.1 Hyphomicrobiales bacterium | reverse complement strand
GGCCCGCTCTGGAACGCCGAGACCAAGGGCAACGAGGAGATCGACGGCAAGGAAGTGCTGCGCATCCTCGAGTTCGATGTCGCGGGCGAAAAATGGACCGGCCGCTCCTGGTTCTATCCGCTGGAGCAGAAGGGCAACGCCATCGGCGACTTCAACATGATCGACGGTTCTACAGCGCTCATTATCGAGCGCGATAACGGCGAAGGGACTGCGGACAAGGCCTGCGCCGCCGGCCAGAAGGGCCCGGACTGCTTCCACGATCTCGCCAGGTTCAAGCGCGTCGTGAAGATCGAGATGACCGAGGCGAATATCGGCAAGCCCGTGCGCAAGATCGGCTTCATCGACCTCCTGAAGATCGCCGATCCCGACGGCAAGGCGAAGCAGGGCGCCATCGACGGCGTGCTGCCTTTCCCGTTCTTCACCATCGAGAATGTCGATGTCGTCGATCGCGCGGGTGGCATCATCGTCGTCGGCAACGACAACAACCTGCCGTTCTCGTCGTCGCGCGATCCGAAGAAGGCCGACGACAACGAGCTGGTGCTCCTGTCGGTCAAGGAATTGCTCGACGCGAGGTGAGGAGCGCGAGAAGCATCGCCGTCATGCTCGCCCTTGTGGCGAGCATCCACGTCTTGAACACCGCCTTCGAGCTATGAAGCCGTGGATGGTCGGGACAAGCCCGACCATGACGAGGGTGGGGTGACCGCCGGCGGTCTCAGGCGATCCGCTTGTCCGGGGAATCGCAGAGGTCGCTCTGGATGCAGCGGACACATTCGGGGCGCTGCGCCTTGCAGGTGTAGCGTCCGTGCAGGATGAGCCAGTGATGGGCGTGCCGGCCGAATTCGGGCGGCACCGCTTTCTCCAGCCCGAGCTCGACCTGCAGCACGTTCTTGCCCGGCGCAATGCGCAGGCGATTGGCGATGCGAAAGACATGGGTGTCGACCGCATGGGTGATCTCGCCGAAGGCGATGTTGAGCACGACATTGGCGGTCTTGCGGCCGACGCCGGGCAGGCTCTCCAGCGCCTCGCGCGTCGCCGGCACCTCGCCGCCGAATACGGCGATCAGCCTCTCGCAGAGCGCGATCACGTTCTTCGCCTTGGTGCGGTAGAGCCCGATCGTCCTGACATAGTCGCGGACGGTCTCCTCGCCGAGCGCCAGCATCTTTGCGGGCGTGTCGGCGATGGCGAAAAGCGCGCGCGTCGCCTTGTTGACGCCGATATCGGTCGCCTGGGCCGAGAGGACGACGGCAACCAGCAGCGTGAAGGCGTTGACGTAGTCGAGTTCGCCCTTGGGCTCGGGATTGGCCGTCTGGAAGCGGCTGAAGATCTCGTAGATCTCCGCCGGCTTGCGGGCGCGCGGCAACGTGATGCGCTTTGCCGGTGCCGCGGCGCGAGGGGGCCTGTTCCGCTGATCCATGACGGCGTTATAATCGCCGCATGACCACCGGCAAGAGCACCGGCAGCAAGAGCCTCGGCAGCGAGATCGCGGACGCGTCGCAGCGGCCGGTCTTCGACGCCACGATCACGCCGCATCGCTCGCTCGGCCAGAACGGCTTCCGTATCGTGATGACGTTGGTCTGCCTCGCCAGCGTGATCTCCTCGATCCCCTTCGTCGTGCTCGGCGCCTGGCCTGTCGCCGGCTTCTTCGGGCTCGATGTCATCGCGCTTTTCGTCGCTTTCCACGTCAATTTCCGGCATGCGCGCGCCTTCGAGCGCATCGTGGTGACGCCGCTGGAGGTGTTCCTGCGCAAGGTCTCGCATCACGGCCGCGAGACGATCTGGCGCTTCAATCCGATCTGGACCCGGCTGGAACGCCAGACCGACGAGGATTACGGCCTGCTCGGCCTGAAGCTGGTCTCGCGCGGGCAGAGCGTCGCGATCGCTTCCGCGCTGTCGCCGCATGAGCGCTCCGGCTTCGCCGATGCACTGGGTTCCGCCCTGTCGAGCGCCCGCCGCGGCCCGGACTACAACGCACCCTGAAAGCCCCGCCCTTGCCAGCTTTCGGGTGGGAGCGGCATGGTGGGCGCCCTAGATTCGCATCATGACGAATGTTGCGAGGCTCCCATGAACGCTCATGCTTCCATGAAAACGGCGATGACCCCGACGCGCTTCTCCAATGCGGTGCTGGCGCGCGCCACCGATGCCATGCCGAGCGAGGCCGATTTCCCGGCTGCCGCTCCCGGCTCCGATTACGACACGGTCAGGCGCATTCTCTCCTTCATCACCCATAACTGGCGCGAGCAGCCGACGATCGAGGCGATCGCGGAAGCCGCCGGCGCGACGCCGACCGATGTCCACCATCTCTTCCGGCGCTGGTGCGGATTGACGCCGAAGGCCTTCCTGCAGGCGATCACACTCGATCATGCCAAGGGGCTGCTCTCCGCCTCGGCCAGTATCCTCGACACGGCGCTGGAAGTCGGTCTCTCCGGCCCCGGCCGCCTGCACGATCTCTTCGTGACGCATGAGGCGATGTCGCCCGGCGAATGGAAGACCGGCGGCGGGGGCCTGAAACTCTCCTACGGCTTCCATGCTTCGCCGTTCGGCGAGGCGCTGGTGGTCATTACCGATCGCGGCCTCGCCGGCCTTGGCTGGGTCTCGAACAGCGCCGATGGCGGCAAGGTTGTGGGGGGCCGCGCCGAGGCGCTGGCCGACATGATGCGGCGCTGGCCCCATGCCGATTATCATTATGATCAGGTCCTGACCGCGCCCTATGCCGGCCGGATCTTCGAGCCCAAGGCCTGGTCGGCCGAGACGCCGCTCAGGGTGGTGCTGATCGGCACCGATTTCGAGGTGCGGGTCTGGGAGACGCTGCTGCGCATCCCCGTCGGCCGCGCCACGACCTATGGCGAGGTCGCCAACCAGATAGGCCGGCCGAGCGCGGCGCGGGCCGTCGGCATGGCGGTCGGCAAGAACCCGATCTCCTTCGTGGTTCCCTGTCACCGCGTCATCGGCAAGTCCGGCGCGCTGACAGGCTATCATTGGGGTCTGACGCGCAAGCGCGCGATTCTCGGCTGGGAAGCCGGGCAGACGGCGGCCGGCTGAATAATCGAGCAAGCTCGTCATCGCGAGCGTAGCGAGGCAATCCAGACGCGGCAGAGCTCCACGTCCCGCTGGATTGCTTCGTCGCCTGCGCTCCTCGCGATGACGGCTTTCGATCCGGTCTGACCCGAACGGAGCCTATTTCCGAAGATACATGTCCCAGCAGGGCGCGAGCGCGATCCGTTCGCGCCCTTCGAGCGCGGCGGCGAAATGGCTCCGGATCATCTCGCGCGGCGTCGTCACGGGGCATTTCGGCATCAGCATCGCGTCCGTGTGCCGGAGGGCCTCGACAGTGCCGGGCTGCAGGTCCGGCGTGCTGCGGCCGGGATCGACACCAACAGGCACGACGCGCGGCGGTGAGCGCTCCAGCAGGCGGTTCAGCGGATCGACGAAATCGAAGGTGAAGAAGCCGTTGAGCTCGCGCTTGTTGGCGGCTTCCCAGGCCTTGATCGCGGTGATCGCCTGCTGAATCTCCAGCATCCAGGTCGCCTGGTAGTCGATCTCGGAATAGAGGATGTAGGACGGCAGGATGTCGCGCTGGATCAGGTCGCGATAGCCCGCGGGCTGCGTGGCGTAGTGGTCGAGCATCGCTGCGGCGCGCGCGGCGATGTCGGGCTTGACGCTGATCCGGCCGAGCGGCCCGAGATCGGGCACATCGAGCGCGACATAGGTCGGCGCGCTCAGCAAGGCGCGCATGCCGCGTTCCACGCAGATCACCGCGCTCGGCAGCGTTACAGTCAGCGCGAGCACCAGCACGACCGGCCGCAGGGGATCGTCGCGGCGCTCCCACCAACTCAAGAGCAGCGGCAGGACGATCGGCCACAGGCCGATGAATTCGAGCGAGCCGGTGTTCTGCGTCTCGAACAGCGCGAGCGCGAACAGGCCTGCCGCGAACCAGCCGATCGGTGCGTCGGCCAGCGCCCGCCAGCCGACCAGCGTCGCGGGCAAACCGTCGCGCCAGGAGGCGTAGGCCAGCGCGGCGAGCAGCAGCAGGGATGGCCCGATCACGTTGAACTTGACCGAGGCGACGGTCAGGAAGCGCGGCAGCAGCGTACCGGTGTTGAGCCCGAGCAGGGTCAGGATATCGACGATGTAGGCGGAGCTGAGCCCGGTCGCGAGCTCCAGGACCCCCAGCGCGACGATGACGAGCCCGGCCGCGACGACCGCATCCCGAAAACGCATCCGTCCGCTGAGCGTGGCATAGCCGACCAGCAGCGTGCCGGAAACGGCGCCGGTCACCTTCGTCAGGAAGAGCGCCAGCATGAGCACCGCCACGAGCCCGATCCTGAGGCCGCGCCGCTGCGTGAAGATCAACGTGGCGATCAGCAGGTAGAGCAACAGCGCGACATGGCGATTGTAGAAGCCGAAACCATCGAAGCCGGGCGAGGGGTAGAGTGCGTGCAGGTTGATCGGCAGCGCCGCAAACAGCAGGAAGGGCAGCACCAGCGCGAGCGCCTGCGGGCGGGAGCGCCGGGAGACCTCGGCGGCCAGCAGGGCCAGCACCGGCAGCATCAGCGGCAGCAGCGCCCAGTTGATCAGCAGCATCGGCTGCGCATGGAGGAAGATGACGTCGAGAGCCGCTGCAAGGTAGAAACCGAGCGGGCCGATCGGTGCGAAGAAATCGACGGTGGGGACCTGGCCGAGCTCGATGCGCTGGATCGCGTCGAGATAGACAACCGTATCCCAGGCATTCGGCCCGAGCGGCAGGCGCAGCGGCAGGGATAGGCCCGCGACGGCCAAGGCGGCGAAGGCCACGATCCAGACGAAAGGCGAGCCGGCTATCCGCGCCATCGTCCCCTTGCCGTCGACACGCTCGCCGTCGACTGGGGAGTTCCGTCTCCCGATCTCGCTCATCGCCACGCCGAACCCTCCTGGTCCAGCCGCTCTGTGGCAGAAAAAACTTACCAGCTACCTGACGAAAAGGCAGGTTCTCGCCGGATTTCGGCAAGAACCCTGGATCGGAGGCTGTGGATTCGAGACGTGGTTACGCTTTGGCTTACTCGCCCCGATGTCCGCTCACAGCAGCCCGCGCCCGGCGAGATGGCGCATCAGATGCGAGGCGCCATAGGTCCAGGGCGCGCAATCGTCGGTGCGCTTCATCCGGTTGACCAGGCTGCCGAGCTCGGGAGCGGCGATGGTGACGATGTCTCCGTACTTGTGGGTGAAACCGCCGCCCGGTGCATCGCGATCCTTGATCGGCGCGAACATGGTGCCGAGATAGAGCGCAGCCCCGTCCGGATACTGGTGATGCGGGCCGATCATCTGCGCGGCGAGATCGGCGGGATCTCGGCTGATCTTCGCGATCGAGGAGGAGCCTTCCAGCCGGAAGCCGTCCTCGCCCTCGACCGTCAGTGTCACCGTCGTCCGGCGGACATTGTCGAGCGTGAAGCCGGCGTCGAACAGGCGGATGAAGGGGCCGACCGCGGCAGCGGCATTGTTGTCCTTGGCCTTGCCCAGCAGCAAGGCGGAGCGCCCCTCGACATCGCGCAGGTTGACGTCGTTGCCGAGCGTCGCGCCGACGATCGTGCCCGTCGAGGCGACGACCAGCACGACTTCGGGCTCGGGATTGTTCCAGCTTGAGGCCGGGTGCAGGCCGGCATCCGCCCCGGTGCCGACCGTCGACATCGGCGGGGCCTTGGTGAAGATCTCGGCATCCGGCCCGATCCCGACTTCGAGATACTGGCTCCAGGCGCCCTGCTTGATCAGGACCTCCTTGAGATGCATGGCCTCGGGCGAGCCGGGCTTCAGCTTCGAGAGATCGTCGCCGATGAGCTTGCCGATTTCTTCGCGGATGGCGACGGCTGCCGCCGGGTTGCCGCGCGCCTTCTCCTCGATCACGCGCTCCAGCATCGAGACCGCGAAGGTGACACCGGCGGCCTTGACCGCCTGCAGATCGAGCGGCGAGAGCAGCCAGGGGCGCTGCGGATCGCGGCCGTCTACAGGCGTGTTGGCGAGGATCTCCGCAAGCGGCCCGATCGTCTCGCCCTCGGTTGCACGCAACGCGGCGGCCGGATCGGCGCTCTCGCAGAGGTCTCGGCTGGTCGGGAAGCTGCTGGTCACGTCGATGACCTGCCCGCCGCGGACCGTGACCACAGCCGGCCCGCCGGTATCGGGACGCCAGACGCGCCCGGCGAGGGCTGCGGCATCGGCATCGGCGGGCAGGGTCGTGGTTACGGCGAGGTCGAGGCTGGGCATGGCGGCGTCCACGGGCAGATTCAGGATCGGGGAGCGCAGATCACCCGGTTATGCATGATTGCGCAAGCGAGAGGCCGTTCGTCCTTGATGACGGAACGTGAACCGCGACCATAGGCGGATTGCGGCAACCGTCATCGATTTGTCATTGAAATGTCGCCTGCGCTTCATGCTAGCTTGCGCACCAACGACAACAACCGCGGCGATGACCGCCCGCGGAAGGGAGATACTTCATGAGCACAAAATCGCGCATCCTGATGTCGGTCGCTGCCTTTGCGCTGGCTGGCGCATCGCCCGCTTTCGCGCAGACCGAAATCCAGTGGTGGCACGCGCTGACCGGCGCCAACAACGACGTCGTGGTCAAGCTCTCCGAGGATTTCAACGCCTCGCAGAAGGACTACAAGATCGTACCCGTCTACAAGGGCTCCTATCCCGACACGCTGAACGCCGGCATCGCCGCCTTCCGCGCGGGCCAGTCGCCCCATATCCTGCAGGTCTTCGAGGTCGGCACCGGCACGATGATGTCGGCCAAGGGCGCGATCAAGCCCGTCCACGAGATGATGAAGGAAGCCGGCGAGAAGTTCGATCCGGCGGCCTACCTCCCGGCCATCAGCGGCTACTATTCCACGGCCAAGGGCGAGATGCTCTCGATGCCGTTCAACTCTTCGTCGATGGTGATGTGGTACAACAAGGACGCCTTCAAGAAGGCGGGCCTCGACCCCGAGAAGCCGCCGAAGACCTGGCCCGAGACCTTCGAGGCCGCCAAGAAGCTGAAGGCGGCCGGCTATGACAAGTGCGGCGTATCGAACGCCTGGGCGCCCTGGGCGAACATCGAGCAGTTCGGTGCCTGGCACAACATTCCGCTCTCGACCAAGGTCAACGGCATGGCCGGCGCCGACGCGGTGATGAACTTCAACCAGAGCCCGCTCTTCCTGAAGCACTGGACCAATCTGGTCGAGATGCAGAAGGACAAGACCTACGACTACTCCGGCCGTACCAACAACGGCGAGGGACGCTTCACCTCGGGCGAGTGCCCGATCTTCCTGACCTCCTCGGGTTTCTTCGGCAACGTCAAGGCGAACGCCAAGTTCGATTGGGCCAATGCGGCGATGCCGTATTATCCGGAAGCCGCAGGCGCCCCGCAGAATTCGATCATCGGCGGCGCTTCGCTGTGGGTGATGGGCGGCAAGAAGCCGGCCGAGTACAAGGGTGTGGCGAAGTTCTTCACCTTCCTCTCGGACGTCGACCGCCAGGTGAAGCTGCATACCGAGTCGGGCTACCTGCCGATCACCAAGGCGGCCTATGAGAAGGTCAAGGCGTCCGGCTTCTACAAGGACAAGCCGTATCTCGAGACCCCGATCCTCGAGCTGACCAACAAGGCCCCAACCGACAATTCCAAGGGCCTGCGCTACGGCAGCCTCGTGCAGATCCGCGACGTCTGGTCGGAGGAGCTGGAATCCGCTCTGAACGGCCAGAAGACGCCGAAGGCGGCGCTGGATGCGGCCGTCGAGCGCGGCAACCAGATGCTGCGTCAGTTCGAGCGCTCGGCAGCGCGCTGAGCCGATAGCCCTTGCATCCCTGAGGCCATCCCGGGCACATGCGTCCGGGATGGTCGTCTTGTTCGCCAAGGAAGCCGATGCAGAAGAACGCATATTTCAAGGGGCTGACGATCCCCTTCCTGCTGCTTCTGCCGCAGCTCGCCATCACCATCGTGTTCTTCTACTGGCCGGCCACCCAGGCCGTCTGGCAGAGCTTCCTGATCGAGGACGCCTTCGGCACCTCGACCGAGTTCGTCTGGTTCGAGAACTACCAGGCGCTCTTCTCCGATCCCGGCTATCTCAAGGCTTTCGTCAACACGGCGATCTTCTCGACCTTTGTCTGCGTGTTCTCGCTCTCGATCGCGCTGCTCTTCGCCGTGATGGCGGATCGGCAGATCCGCGGCGCCGAGATCTACAAGACCCTGCTGATCTGGCCTTATGCAGTGGCGCCCGCCATTGCCGGCGTGCTCTGGCTGTTCATGTTCGACCCCTCGCTCGGCATGCTCGCGCGCGGCTTACAGAACCTCGGCATACCCTGGAATCCCCGCCTCAACGGCAACCACGCCATGCTGCTGGTCATCCTGGCGGCGACCTGGAAGCAGATCAGCTACAATTTCCTGTTCTTCCTCGCCGGCCTGCAATCGATCCCCAAGAGCGTGATCGAGGCCGCCGTTATCGACGGCGCCAAGCCGATGCGCCGGTTCTGGACCATCGTCTTCCCGCTGCTCTCGCCGACGACCTTCTTCCTGCTCGTCGTCAACATCGTCTACGTCTTCTTCGATACCTTCGGCATCATCGACACCATCACCGGTGGCGGCCCCTCGGGCGAGACTGAGACGCTGGTCTACAAGGTCTTCTCCGACGGCAAGGGCGGCTCCAATCTCGGCGGTTCGGCGGCGCAGTCGGTGATGCTGCTGATCATGGTCATCGGGCTGACCGCGGTGCAGTTCCGCTTCATCGAGCGCAAGGTGAGCTACTGATGGCCGCCGTGCTCTGGATGGACCTGACCGCAGAGGAACTGCGCGCCAAGGCGGCCGGCGACGCGATCGTCGTGCTGCCCGTCGCCTCGATCGAGCAGCATGGCCCGCATCTGCCTGTCGGCGTCGACACCATTCTGTGCGGCGGCGTCTGCAAGGCTGCTGCCGAGCGGGCCGGCGATGTCGACGTCGTCGTCGCGCCGACCCTGTGGTGCGGCATGGCCGAGCATCACATGGCCTTCGGCGGCACCTTCACCTTCGACATCCCGACCTATCGCGCCGTGTTGCTCTCCTTCCTGAAAAGCATCGAGCGCCACGGCTTCCACCGCGTCCTGATCGTCAACGGCCATGGCGGCAACATTGCCGCGCTGACCGCCTTCCTGCCCGATTTCGCCTGCGAGACCGGGCTGCAGGTCGCAGCGACCACCTATTTCATGCTGGCTGAGCCGGCGCTCGCACCCCTGCTCGAAGACCAGAAGGGCGTTCAGCATGCCTGCGAGGTCGAGACCTCGATGATGATGGTGCTGGCGCCCGGCTCGGTGCGGGAAGAGCGCTTGCCCGAGGCGTTCGGGGCGCTGGAGCGCGCGCCGCGCCGGCAGGTCGTCTCGCGCCACCGCTCCTTCCGGGAGATGACCGAGACCGGCGTGGTCGGCGACGCCCGCCGCGCCACGCCGCAGAAGGGCCAGGCCTGCCTCGATGCCTGCGCCGATGCGCTGGCCGGATTGCTGCGCGAGATGGGGAGAGCCGCCTGATGGTCGAAGACCGCCGCATGGGCGACCTGATCGCCTATATCATCCTGACGATCGGCGTGTTGATCGTGGCCTTCCCGGTCTGGCTGACCTTCGTCGCCTCGACCTGGGATGCCGCGACCGTCATCAACGGCCAGATGCCGCTCTATCCCGGCCCGTATTTCCTGGAGAACTACAACCGCATCCTGTTCGTGGGAACGTCGAGCACCACACGCGAGCCCGTGATCGGGATGATGCTGAACTCCTTCATCATGGCGATGACCATCGCGCTCGGAAAGATCTTCATCTCGGTGCTCTCGGCCTATGCGGTTGTCTATTACCGCTTCCCGTTCCGGATGGCGGCGTTCTGGATCATCTTCATCACGCTGATGCTGCCGGTCGAGGTCCGCATCTTCCCGACCTTCAAGATCGTTTCCGATCTCAACATGCTCGATACCTATCAGGGCCTCGCCATTCCGCTGATCGCCTCCGCGACCGGCACGCTGCTCTTTCGGCAGTTCTTCATGACGATCCCCGACGAGTTGCTCGAAGCCTCGAAGATCGACGGCGCCGGCCCGTTCCGGTTCTTCAAGGACACGCTGCTCCCGCTCTCGATGACGACGATCGCGGCGCTCTTCGTCATCCAGTTCATCTACGGCTGGAACCAGTATCTCTGGCCGCTGCTGGTGACGACGAAGGACTCGATGCAGACCATCGTCATCGCCATCAAGAAGATGATCGTCACCGCCGACGCCCTGACGGAGTGGCAGCTCGCCATGGCCACCGCCATGCTGGCGATGCTGCCGCCCGTCCTCGTCGTCATTGCCATGCAGAGGCTCTTCGTGAAGGGCCTGGTCGAAACCGAGAAGTAATCCGCGAATGGCCCAGGTCACTCTCAGCAACGTCAAGAAGGTCTATGCCGGCGGCGTCGAAGCCGTGAAGGGCGTCTCCTTCGACATCCCCGATGGCGGCTTCTGCGTGCTCGTCGGCCCTTCCGGCTGCGGCAAGTCGACGCTTTTGCGGATGGTCGCCGGTCTCGAGACGATCTCGTCCGGCGAGGTCGCGATCGGCGACCGCGTCGTCAACGAGATCGAGCCGGCCGATCGCGACATCGCCATGGTGTTCCAGAACTATGCGCTCTACCCGCATATGAACATCTACGACAACATGGCCTATGGCCTGCGCAATCGCGGCACGCCGAAGGACGAGATCGACAAGCGCGTCCGGGAAGCAGCCCGCATCCTGGCGATCGAGCCTTTCCTGGAGCGCCGGCCGCGCCAGCTCTCCGGCGGCCAGCGCCAGCGTGTCGCCATGGGCCGCGCCATCGTGCGCAAGCCGCAGGTCTTCCTCTTCGACGAGCCGCTCTCGAACCTCGACGCCAAGCTGCGCGTCCAGATGCGCGTCGAGATCAAGAAGCTCCAGCGCGCGCTGGGTGTCACCGCGATCTACGTCACCCATGACCAGGTCGAGGCGATGACGCTCTCCGATAAGCTGGTCGTCATGAATGCCGGCCAGGTCGAGCAGATCGGCTTGCCGGCGGACGTCTATCGCAAGCCGGCGAGCAAGTTCGTCGCGACTTTCATCGGCTCGCCGCCGATGAACATCCTGCCCGGCGCGGTCGACGGCCCCGGCATCGTCGCACTCGGCGACGCGATCATGGAGGTGCGCGACCTGCGCCAGGACCTCGCGGCCCAGGTGCCGGTCGAGGTTGGCCTGCGGCCCGAGGATGTCGAGATCGCCTCGGAAGGGCAGGCGGGTTCGCTGCCCTTCGATGTCGAGTTCATCGAGGAACTGGGCGCGACCCAGCTCTTCCATGGCAAGCTCGCCGGTCAGCCCTTCGTGATGCAGGCGGCGACCGGCGAGGTCGCGGCGCAGGAAGGCCGGCTCTGGATCACCGTCGATCCCGACAAGGTCCATGTCTTCGACCCGACGACCGGCGTGTGATGCAGGCGGCGACCGGCGAGGTCGCGGCGCAGGAAGGCCGGCTCTGGATCACCGTCGATCCCGACAAGGTCCATGTCTTCGACCCGACGACCGGCGTGCGGCTGGGCAAGGGCTGAGATCTGAAGATCGCCGTCATGCTCGGGCTTGACCCGAGCATCTCGGAAACATGTGCCTTCTCGTCATGAGATTCTCGGGTCTGCGCTTCGCTCCGCCCGAGAGTGACGCTTTATTTCAAGCCGCGAGATCGGCCACCAGCGCATCGAGCAGCAGCGCGCCATCGGGCGTCGCCGCGAGCCGGCCGCCCGCCCGTTCCATCAGCAGCTTCTGCTCGATCAGGCTGGCGACGCGCTTGGCGTTGAGTTCCCGTCCCGCTAGCGCCTTGAACACCTGCGGATCGATGCCTTCGACGAGGCGAAGGCCCATCAGCAGGTATTCGTCGCCCTGAGCCTCCTCGGATAGCCGGTCGTTTTCGACCAGCGCATGGCCCTCGGCCTCGACGCGTTCCAGCCAGACTTCCGGCCGCTTCTCAATCGAATGCGCCATGCGGCTTTCGGAGGTGACCAGACGACCATGCGCGCCCGGTCCGATGCCGGCATATTCGCCATAGTGCCAATATACGAGATTGTGCCGGCATTCGGCGCCGGGCCGCGCATGGTTCGAGATCTCGTAGACCGGCAGGCCGTGTTTCGCCGTGATCTCCTGTGTGAT
>SEEM01000254.1 GCA_004144595.1 Hyphomicrobiales bacterium | reverse complement strand
TTCGGCGTCGCGCCGGAGCGCGGCCAGGCGATCTCGACGGCGACCAGCGGCGCCAATGGCGGCAATATGGATTACCGGCTGTTCGGGCCGGGCGCGACCATCGCCTTTCCCGTTTTCGTCGATGGCGCGCTGTTCTTCCTGGGCGACGGTCATGCCTGCCAGGGTGATGGCGAGATTGCCGGTACCGGCGTCGAGACCTCGTTCGAGGTCGAATTCACCGTGAAGCTCGTCAAGAAGCAGGGCCTGCGCTGGCCGCGCTGCGAGACGCAGACCGACCTGCTGGTGATCGCCAGCGGGCGCCCGCTCGACCAGCCCCTGCAATTCGCCACGACCGAGCTGCTGCGCTGGGTCGGCGAGGATTTGGGCGTCGATCCGGTCGAGGCGAGCCATCTGCTCGGGCAGGCGGTGCGCTACGACATCGCCAATGTCTTCAACCCCGCCTATTGCGTCGCCGCCCGGCTGGAGAAGACCGATCTGACGCGCGCGATGTCGTTCCGCAACCGCTGAGCGCCCTCCATCCTCCTCGAAACGCCGACCCAGAAGACCGACCATGTCCACCGACAAAGCCGCCCTGAAGGCCGAACTGCTTCAGGCGATCGATCAGCGCCGCGACGAGATCGTCGCGCTGCTGCGCCGCTTCCTGCGCATCAAGAGCGTCAACCCGCCAGGCGATACGCGCGAGGCCGCGGCCTTCGTGCGCGAACTGCTCGATGCCGCCGGCGTGCCGCATCGCACCGAGGCCTTCGTGCCGGAGATGCCGAACATCGTCAGCCGCTGGGAGGCAGGCCAGCCCGGCCGCCATCTCATGCTGAACGGGCATATGGATATCTTTCCGGTCACCAACGAGAGGCTTTGGGACGCCGAGATCGTCGACGGCAAGATCATGGGCCGTGGCGCCTCCGACATGAAGACCGGGACGCTCGCCTCGATCCTGGCCTTCTGCCAGCTCTATCCCCACCGTGAAAAACTCCATGGCGCGCTGTCGTTGACCGTGGTCTCCGACGAGCAGTCGGGCGGGCGCTACGGCACGAAGTTCCTGTTCGACACATTCGCCGACGAGATGGAGGCCGATTGCTGCCTCAACGGCGAACCGAGCGGCCTCGCCAATCTGCGTTTCACCGAGAAGGGGACGCTGCGCTTCTCGCTCGCGGCGAAGGGCATCGGCGGCCATGGCGGCTACGCTCACCGGGCAGGCAACCCGATCGCGGATGTGAGCCGGCTCGTGACCGCGATCTACGACCGCTATCATCTTGAGCTCGCCGCGCTGCCGCCGGAGATCGACGCCGTGCTGACCTCGCCCGAGACGATCGCGGCCGCCGATCTCAACCTCGGAAAAGGCGCGGGCGATATCGCGCGGCGCATCACCGTCAATGTCGGCATCCTGCAGGGCGGGCAGAAGGCTACGCAGATTCCGACGCATTGCATCGCGCATCTGGACATGCGCATCCCGATCGGCTCCGACCGCGACGCGATCCGCGCCGATCTCGAAAAGCTCGCCCGCGAGGCGGATTGCGAGATGGTGGTCAACGAGGACCACAGCTATCCCGCGAGCCTGACCGATCCGTTCAGCGAGATGGCCAATATCCTGCGCGGCAATATCCGCGACCTGCTCGGCCATGACGCGCCGCCTGTGTCGAGCCTCGGCGGCACCGACACGCGCTATTGGCGCTGGCGCGGCGTTCCCGCGCTGATCTGCGGGCCATCGCCGATCAGCATGGGCACCGATGAGGAGCACGTCACCATCGACGAGGCGATCGCGGTGATGAAGCTGCATGTCGCCTGCGCGGTCGACTATCTCGGGTCCCCGGGAGCGTGAAAGTCAGGCCTCGGGGACCGGCGCAGCTTCGGAGAGCAGGCCCTCGGCCTTGAGGTCACGCCAGAGCGCGGCCGGCACCGGCCGCGCGACGAGATAGAGATTGCGCTCGACCTCCTGCGGCGTCACCGCACCGAGCACGATCGTCGCCACTGCCGGATGGGCGGCGCAGAAAGCGAGCGCCGCCTGCGGCAAGGCGACGCCATGGCTGGCGCAAACCGCCTCGATGCGGGCGACGCGGGCCAGCACCTCGGGCGGCGCCGGCTTGTAGTTGTAGAAGGCGCCTGGCTTTGCGCCGGTGGCGAGGATGCCGGAATTGAAGACCCCGGCCAGCATCACCGCGATCTTCTTCTCCAGCGCCAGCGGCAGGAATTCCGGCAAGGCGCCCTGCTCCAGCAGCGAGTAGCGGCCGGCCAGCATCATCACGTCGAAATCGCCTGATCGGGCAAAGCGGACGCAGATTTCGGCCTCGTTGACGCCGACGCCGATCGCCTTGACCGCTCCGGACGAACGCAGCTTTTCCAGCGCGCGATAGGCGCCGTCCATCGCCTCCGAGAAGCGCTGCTCCATCGCGTCGCCATGGGTCCAGACATCGACGTCGTGGATCAGCAGGATATCGATATGGTCGGTGCCGAGCCGGAGCAGCGACTGCTCGAAGGAGCGCATCGCGCCGTCATAGGAATAGTCGATCACTGCCGGATGCGGCAGGCCGCCAGCATAGCCCGAGCCGTCG
>SEEM01000253.1 GCA_004144595.1 Hyphomicrobiales bacterium | reverse complement strand
CCGGGGCAGGCGGGTGCGCCGGCCTTCGACCGTCAGGGGCGGCTCGTCGGCATCGTCACCGACAATCCTTCCGACAAGATCCTGATCGCCGGCATAGCGCCGCAGCGCAGCTATGCCTTCGCCGACGGGGCCGCCATACGGGCGATGCTGGGCCGGGCGGGTGTGGTGCTGCCGGCGGCGGCAGCCGGTCCTGAACTCAGCACAGGAGCGGTTGTCGAGCGCGTCTCCGGCGCAGTCCAGCCCATCGTCTGCGGACTGTAGCATCAGCCAAAATGAGAGGTTGTCACCGGCCGCGCGATCGGCTCAGATGACGCCCGTCAGATCAAGGGTGCCCCGTCGCGGACGAGGAGCGCCCGGACACTAAATCGATTTAGCGGAGGATTTGGGGAATGACCGATTTCATCGACAGACGAACTGTGCTCAAGGGCGCGGCTGCCGCCGGCGCCGCGAGCCTCATCGCCGCGCCTGCCATCGCCCAGGCGAAGTTCCCATCCCGGCCCGTCACGCTGGTCTGCCCCTGGGGCGCAGGCGGAGGGACGGATGCGGTGGTCCGGATCATCGCATCGCTGCTGGAAAAAAGCCTCGGCCAGCCCTTTGGCGTGGTGAACCGCACTGGCGGCTCCGGGGTCGTCGGCCATTCCGCGATCGCGACCGCCGCGCCGGACGGCTACACGCTCGGCATCATCACGTCCGAGATCGCGATGATGCATCATCAGGGGCTAACGCAACTGACTTATGCCAGCTACACCCCGCTGGCCCTGATGAATGACGATCCGCCGGGCGTGCAGGTCAAGTCGGACTCGCCCTATAAGGACGTGAAGCAGCTCGCAGATGCGATCAAGGCCGCGCCGGCCGGCAAGTTCAAGGCCTCTGGCACCGGCCAGGGCGGCATCTGGCATCTGGCGCTGGTCGGCTGGATGCAGGCGATGGGGTTGAAGCCGGACCATGTCGCCTGGGTGCCCTCGAACGGAGCGGCGCCTGCGATGCAGGATCTCGCCGCCGGCGGCCTCGACCTCGTCACCTGCTCGGTGCCGGAAGCGCGCGCGATGATCGATGCCGGAAAGGCGAAGTCGCTCGCCATCATGGCGTCGCAGCGCAATCCGCAGTTCAAGGATGTGCCGACTCTCAAGGAAGCCATGGGGCTCGAAGTGCCGCTCGGCTCCTGGCGCGGCATCGGCGGCCCGAAGAACCTGCCGCCGGATGTCGCCAAGCTGCTCTCGGCCGAGCTCAAGAAGATCTACGACTCGCAGGAGTACAAGGACTTCATGAACTCCCGCGGACTGGCCATGAAATATGCGGACGCGGATGCCTTCGGGTCGTTCATGGCCGATAGTGACAAGGCCATGGGCGCCTTCATGAAGGCCGGCGGGCTCGCCAAGGGCTGATCCGCACGCATCCCCTGCAGCCGGGCGCGGCCGCAGGGGCTGTGCCCGGCATCTTCCCGTCACGAGAGCCCACTGCCCATGCTCCTGTCCGACAAGGTCACCGGAGGTGTCGTCGCCGTTTTGGGCGGCCTCGCCTTCGCCTATGGTTCGCAGCTGCCGCCGGTGCCGGGGCAGCAGGTCGGCCCCTCTGCCTTTCCGATGGTGATCGGCACCGGGCTGGTCCTCTGCGGGGGGCTGATCATGCTCGGGATCGGCCATCGCTTCGAGGAGGTCGCGGAGGCGGATCTCGCGAGCCATACTGCGCCGGAACAGCTCGAGCCGCTGCCGGCCTGGCGCAACTGGCTGGCTTTGCTGCCACCGGCGCTGCTGAGCTTTTACGCTCTGGTCTCCGAGACGCTCGGCTTCCTGCCGACGGCGGCGATCATGGTGCTGATCGCAAGCCTTGCCTTCGGTGCAAAGCCGAAGCTCGCGGTGCCGCTCGCGATGATCGCGCCTCTCGTGATCAACCTGATCTTCCTCAAGCTGCTGCGCGTGCCCTTGCCCGGCGGCGTGCTGCCGTTCCCCTGGTGAGAGAGGCCTGACGATGGATACCGTCATCAAGGCCTTTGGGCTCGTCTTTCAGTTCGACGTCATGATCGCCATCGTCGCTTCGGCCTTTTACGGGCTGACGGTCGGTGCCCTGCCCGGCCTCTCGGCCACCATGGCGACGGCCCTGTTGGTGCCCGTTACCTTCTATCTCTCGCCGATCGCGGCGGTGGCGACGATCATCACGGCCTCGGCGATGGCCATCTTCTCCGGTGACATTCCGGGTTGCCTGCTGCGCATACCCGGAACACCGGCCTCGGCCGCCTATACCGACGAGGCCTATGCGATGACCCGCAAGGGCCAGGCGGAGACGGCGCTCGGCATCTGCCTGTGGTTCTCGGCGCTCGGCGGCATCGCGGGCACGCTCTCGCTGATGCTGATCGCGCCGCTGCTGGCCGATGTCGCGCTGTCCTTCTCGACCTACGAGAATTTCTGGCTCGCCATGCTCGGCCTGATGTGCTCGACGCTGGTGGCGCGCTCCTCCCCGATCAAGGCGATCGCGGCGATGCTGCTCGGGCTGCTGATCACCTGCATCGGCATCGACAATCCAGGCGGCGTGCCACGCTTCACCTTCGGCTCGAC
>SEEM01000252.1 GCA_004144595.1 Hyphomicrobiales bacterium | reverse complement strand
CATGCCGCTGGCGCTGAAAGTTCGACCACGCTATGCGATACCTACAATCCAATGAATGTATGGGACCAGACTTGGCGATGGCCGAAAGCGACGAAACGCTCAGCTGGACCAGCCGGCTCGATCCGGCGGCCGGGCCACGCTACCTGCAGATCGTCGCACAGCTCGAACAAGCCATGGCGACCGGGCGGCTCCGACCGGGCGACCGGCTGCCGCCGCAGCGGCGATTGGCCGAGCACCTCGTGGTCGACCTCACCACGGTTACGCGCGCCTTCGGGGAAGCGCGCGAACGCGGATTGATCGATGCGGTGACAGGGCGCGGTTCCTTCATCTCGGCGCGGCAGGAGCAGGCAGGCCCGCCGCTCGATCTCAGCATGACCATCCCGCCAGCCCCGAAGGGCCTGCGGCTCGGTGAGCTGATGCAGCGCGGCATCGCAGAGATCCTGACGCGCAGCGATGCTGACCAGTTGATGAACTATCATGGCGGCGCGGGCTCTCTCGCAGAGCGTGCGGCGGGCGCGGCCTGGCTCGCGCCATCGCTGGGCGCGCTTACCCCGCAGCGCATCGCCGTGGCGCCGGGCGCCCAGGCCGCGCTCAATGCGCTGCTCTCGCTGTTGGCCCGGCCCGGCAACACGATCCTGACGGAGCCGTTGGCCTATCCCGGCCTGATCGGCGCCGCGCGGCAACGTGGACTTGCCATGGCGCCGGTCGCCAGCGATGCCGACGGCCCCTTGCCGGAGGCGCTTGAGGAGGCGGCCAACCGCTCCGGCGCGCGACTGTTCGCGCTGACGCCGACACTGCAGAACCCGACCTGCATGATCATTCCGGAGCGGCGCCGCCAGGACCTCGTCGCCGTCGCCCGGCGACGCGACCTCATCCTGATCGAGGACGACCCCTACAGCCTGCTCGCCGGCGACGCGCCCGCCCCGCTGGCGGCGCTGGCGCCGGAGCGGACCTGGCATGTCGCGACCTTGTCGAAGGTGCTGACGCCCGGCCTGCGCACGGCCTTCGTCGTCCCGCCCGAGGGTGCCGACGGCGCTCCGTTTCTCGCGGCACTGCGCGCGACCGCCCTGATGCCCGCGCCCCTGATGACGGCGCTCGCCGCGCATTGGATCAGGATCGGTGCGGCCAAGGATCTGTTGGAGGGCGTGCGGCGCGAGGCGGCCGAGCGGCAATTGCTGGCGCGGGAGCTGCTGCCCGCGACGATGCGGGGCCACCCACATGCCTTGCACGTCTGGCAGCCCCTGCCCTCGCATTGGGCGCGCGACCGATTGATCGAAAGCGCCCGCGAAGCCGGGCTTGGCGTCATGGCGGCCGATGCGTTCAGTACAGGCGGCGTGGCACCGGATGCGATCCGGATCGCGCTCGGCGCGATTCCGGAACGAGCAAGGCTGGCGGAGGCTCTCGGCCTGCTCGGCAGACTGATCCGCGAGGGGAGTTGAGCGCAGCCGGCGGGTTCAGTTCGAGGCGACCGGCTTCTCCTGCGTCGCGGGGCGGGCGAGCCGGCCTTCCTCGGCCTTGTGAAAATATTGCGAGGCGATCAGCCAGCCCTTGAGCGGCTGCAGGGGCGGGATGCAGGTCAGCAGGATCAGCGGCAGCGTCGTGACCAGATGCACCCAGGTCGGCGGATTGTAGTTCAGCTCCAGCCAGAGCGGGAACGCCACCGCGGGGATGCAGAGAAACATCATCACGAAGAAGGCCGGGCCATCCGCCGGATCGGCGAAGGCATAATCCAGGCCGCAATTCTCGCATTTCGGCTTCAGCTTCAGGAAGCCCTCGAACATCTTGCCCTGCCCGCAGCGCGGGCAGCGGCCGCGCAGGCCAGTCTTGAGCGGAGAGAGTGGCGGCCAGTGCTCGCCGGACATGGAATGTCTCCTCGGGATGGCGCCATTCGCTCGGCGTCGCTCCTCAGATCGCCCTCGATGCAGACAATGTCAAGATTGTATGCATCGTAGTCGACTGCCTGCGCGGATCGGTCGCGGGTGCCCGCTCTACCGTCGCGAACGCACGTCATTCTCGGGCTTGACCCGAGAATCTCTGGAAAGCGAGGCACAGGAGCCTCCTTCGGCAGGAGATGCTCGGGTCAAGCCCGAGCATGACGGCGTTTTGCTCAAATATGCAGCGCGTGGCCGAGCGCCTTCATCGCCGCTTCCGGGAAGGCTTCGCCCAGGGTCGGATGGGCGTGGATCGTGCCGGCGATGTCCTGCAGCGTCGCGCCCATCTCGATCGCGAGCCCAAACGCGGCCGCGAGTTCCGAGACGCCTGAGCCCACCGCCTGGATGCCCAGCACCAGTTCGCTACCGGCCTGCGCGACGACGCGGACGAAGCCGGCCTCGGCGTGGCGGGTCATGGCGCGGCCATTCGCGGCGAAGGGGAACTGGCCGATCTTCAGCTCGTGGCCGGCGCGCTTGGCCTCGTCCGGCGAGAGACCGACCGAAACGATCTCGGGATCGGTGAAGCAGACCGCCGCGATGCCGCGCTTGTCCCAGGCGCGGGCTAAGCCGGCAACGATCTCCGCCACCATCTCGCCCTGCGCCATGGCACGATGCGCCAGCAT
>SEEM01000251.1 GCA_004144595.1 Hyphomicrobiales bacterium | reverse complement strand
TCATGCAAGGGCGCGGCACCCCCGGCGGCCGCGACCGGGCTGACGCTCGGCCAAAGCGGCGGCAACGCGCTGGTTGTCGCGACCGCCGGGGGTGCCGCGCCCTTGCATGACGACCTCGCCCTCGCGGCAAGGCGATTGGCCGAGGGGCTCTGGCGAGCGACGAGTGCAGCCAGGCCGCCACGACTCGGCGCCATCCTCGGCGAGGTCGGCCTGCGCATGGCCCAGGCGCCGACCGGCGCTCTCGCCCGGCTCGATGCGCGCAGCAAGGCCCCCGAGGCACCGGCAAGCCTGCTGGAAGCGCTGGCCACGACGACCGGGATCGACCCGGACCGGATCGACGAGCTCGGCGAGCGCACACTCACCGAACAGCTCGCCATGCTCCTGCGCGCGCTGGCGCAGCCGCAATTCGCGGCACGCGCCTGCGCCGCGCGCCTCGTCCTGCCCTTGCCCGGATCGGCACAGGACGAGGCCGGGTTGGAACGGCTGCTCGCCTGGTACGAAGACCCCAATCTCCCGCAGGCGCTCGCCCGCGAGGCGATGGCTCTGGCCGGGCATGACCGGCGCGCGATGCGGCTTCTCCACGATGTCGCCGCCAGCGTCCATCAGAGCTGGATCGACGCCGGGCTCGCCGCCGAGGTCGAGCAGGCGATGGCGGCGGCCGCGACGCAGCGCGGACAGCGCCGGCTCTCGCCGCTCGATGCCTTGCTGCTGGAGCTGCGCCGACAGCCGCAGCGGCAGCCGACACCCGGCCTCGAGGCGATCGCCCGCATGCGCAGCGAGCTCGGCGATGCCGCACGGCAGGCGAATCAGCCGGCCGCGATCACCGACGAGCTCGGGCGGCGGCTCGGCGAGCTGACCCCTGGCGAGATCGTCCTGCTGCATGGCCATTTCGCGTCCCTGCGACGCGAGGTCGAGCAGGCGGCGGCCGCAGCCGAGCTCATCCGCGACTGGGAAGAGGCGGCCGGGTGTCCCGGCCTCGCGGCGCGCGCGTATCGGTCCGGCGATCCCGTGCGTGGCGCGCAGCGGCTCGCGGCAGCCAGCAGCAATTTCGCCGGCTCTCTCTCGCAGGTCGAGAGCCTGGCCCCGGCCCTGACCGAGCTCGGGAGCGCGATCGACGGGCTGCTCGGCTCGGCCGGCGAAGGCACTGCGCGCAATCAGGCCCTGCGCGAGACGCTCGACGGCTATGGCCGCCTGCTTCTGGCGCAGCTGGTGCGACACGAGGCCGATGCCGCCTTCGCAACCGTGCCCTTCGCCGGGAAAGCGCTGGCCGACCCGCAGGATACCGGCTTCGGCGCCGCCTATCGCCGGCTGAGGGCGGGCAGCGGCGACATGCTGCCGCGCTATCTCGCCGCCGCCGCCGCGCTGACCGGGCTCGATCATCACTGGGGAAGCACGCTCGGCGGCAACTCCGGGTCCGCCGCTTCGAGGCAGGACGCATGACAACTCTGCCCTGCTACAATCTCGAGACCCGGCTCGGGAGCTTTTCCGCGACCATCGCGCTCGACCGCAGCGGCGAGCTGATCGACCTCATCGCCTTCGAGGCGCCCGAGGACATGGTCAAGGCGGTGACGGTCTCGCTGGTCTCGCATGCGCCGAGCCTCGCCAGCGGCATCGACATCGGCTGGCTGCAAGGCAACGCCCTCCTCGACAAGGCCGCTGTCCGGGCGGGCGAGCGGCTGGGGCTGGGCCTGAAGCGCGAGGCGGTGATGCGCGCCGTGGCGAACCATCGCGCGCAGGCCGACATCGACAGCGACGCCAGCCTCGAAATCGCCTTTTCCACCATCGTCGAGACCGGCAGTGGCACCCGCGCCTCGCCGCGGCGCCTTCTCAAGATCGCCGCGCTCGCCGGCGCCTCGCAGCCGGAATGGCGGATCGAGCCGGTCGAGATCGACCTGGATTCGCTGCAGGCCGGCAAGCAGATCGCGATCGGCCAGATCGCGATCGACATCCCCAGGGACATCGTGCTCGAAGGCCGGCGCGGGCTGACCATCGAGGCGAGCTGCTTCGGTATCAAGGCGCAGCATCTTTCCCTCGGCGTCGCCGCTCCCATGGACCATTCGGTCTCGCTCAGGCGCTTTCCGGATGCCGGCACCGCGACCAGCCGGCACCTGATCTGGCTCGCCGACGCGCCGGCGCTCGCCGGTCAGGAGGTGCGCCTCGACGTGACGCTGACGCGCGATGCCGTGCTCGACTTCGTCGACGAGACGATCCAGGCCAATCCGAAGGCGCCGCTGCAGGTCCGGCTCACCGCCAAGCTCGGCGGCTGGGTTGGCCAGGACGGCTCCGGCCATGATCCTGACGGCCCGGCAAAGCCCTGGTCGAGCGCGCTCGAATCCCGCTCGGTGCCGGTCCTCAGCCAGAACCGCGGCGAGGTCGCGCTGACCGTCGCCGGGCAGCACTTCACCTGCCCGCTCGGTGGCAGCGCGCAGTTCGAGATCACAGGCGGGCTCAACGCCGAGGTCGATCCGGACGACGAGACCTCGATCGTGCGCTGCGACGGGCTGGTGATCGACCTGCGCCGCTGGCCGCTGACCCGGACCGCGCCATTGACGGTCGAGGTCACCAGCAAGATGGGCGAG
>SEEM01000086.1 GCA_004144595.1 Hyphomicrobiales bacterium | reverse complement strand
ATCTCGCTGCCGATCATGCTGCGCTACGGCTATGACCGGCGCTTGGCCTCTGGCGTCATCGCGGCGTCGGGCACGCTTGCCCAGATCATCCCGCCCTCGCTCGTCCTCATCGTGCTGGCCGACCAGCTCGGCCGCTCGGTCGGCGACATGTACGAGGGCGCCTTCATCCCGGGCCTCGTGCTCTCGGCGATGTATGCCGGCTACGTCTTCCTCGTCACCATGGTCTATCCCAATCGCGCGCCCGGCCTGCCGCCCGAAGCGCAGACCTTGCGCGATGCCGATGGTCAGACACGGCGCTTCTCGCTGCTGGTCGTCGCGATCATCTCGCTCGTGCTCGCCTATGCCTACATGAAGCTCTTCACCAAGCTGACAGCGGGCGCCGATTTCGTCGTGCTCACCATGTCGCTGATGGTGGCGATCGCCTTCGTCATCGCGTTGCTCAACAAGCTCCTGCGCCTGAATCTGCTCTCGCGCATGACCGAGCAGGTCATCTTCGTGATGGTGCCGCCCCTGGCGCTGATCTTCCTGGTGCTCGGCACGATCTTCATCGGCGTCGCCACGCCGACGGAAGGCGGCGCGATGGGCGCGGCGGGCGCGATCCTGCTCGCCTACGGCAAAAAGCGCATGACTTTCGATCTGCTCCGGCAGGCGACGGAATCGACCGCCAAGCTCTCGGCCTTCGTGCTCTTCATCCTGGTGGGCGCACGCGTGTTCTCGCTGACCTTCTACGGCGTCAACGGCCATCTCTGGGTCGAGCATCTGCTGGTCGGTTTGCCCGGCGGCGCGACGGGCTTCCTGATCGTCGTCAACGTGATGGTATTCCTGCTCGCCTTCTTCCTCGACTTCTTCGAGCTCGCCTTCATCATCGTGCCGCTGCTCGGCCCCGCCGCGGAGAAGCTCGGCATCGATCTGATCTGGTTCGGCGTCATCCTCGGCGTGAACATGCAGACCTCGTTCATGCATCCGCCCTTCGGCTTCGCGCTGTTCTTCCTGCGCTCGGTCGCGCCGAAGAACGCGTACCGGGACAAGGTCACAGGCCGGATGATGGAGCCGGTCACCACCGGGCAGATCTACTGGGGCGCCGTGCCCTTCGTGGTGATCCAGTGCATCATGGTCGCGCTCGTCGTGATCTTCCCGCAGATGGTGATGCACTACAAAGCGTCGGCCATTCAGCTCGACCAGAAGGCGATCGACAAGCAGTTCGACTCGATCCAGATCCCGGGCCTCGGCGGCTCGGGCCTGCCGGGTGGCTTCGACCTGAACGCGCCGCCGGTCATCGGCGCGCCGCCCAAGCCGTAAGGCGGCGCTGCCATGTTCGCTCGCGCCGGCAGGCTGATCGCGATCACATCGCTCGCGCTCGCCGCGATGCCCGCCACCGCCTTCGCGGCCGGCGATATCGGCGGCGCGAGCATGGGTGCGGGCTGGGCTCTGCCTTTCGCAGGCATGCTGCTCTCGATCGCGCTCGGCCCGGTGCTGTTCCCGCATCTCTGGGAGCACCACTACGACAAGTTTGCCGGTTTCTGGGCGGCGCTGACGCTGGTGCCGCTCGTCCTGCTGCGCGGCGTCGATCCGGCGCTCGGCGCGCTGCTGCACACGGCGCTGCTCGACTACATCCCCTTCATCATCCTGCTCTTCTCGCTCTTCACCATCGCGGGCGGCATCCTGATCTCGGGCAACCTGCACGGCACGCCTCTCACCAACACCGTTCTGCTGGCGATCGGCACGGTGCTCGCGAGCTTCGTCGGCACGACCGGCGCCTCGATCATCATGATCCGGCCGGTGCTGCGCGCCAATGACGACCGGCGCTTCAACGTCCATGTCGTCGTCTTCTTCATCTTCCTGGTCTCGAATATCGGGGGATCGCTGACCCCGCTCGGCGACCCTCCGCTCTTCCTCGGCTTCCTGCGCGGCGTCGACTTCTTCTGGACGACGACGCATCTCCTGCCCGAGACGGCCTTCGCCGTCGTGGTGCTGCTGGCGCTGTTCTACGGGCTCGACAGCTGGTTCTTCCGCAAGGAGGGCGGCTATCCCAAGCTCAAGGACCCGACGCCGGACCGCGCCATCAAGCTCTGGGGCAAGGTCAATGTCCTGCTGCTCGGCGGCGTCATCGCCGCGATCCTGATGTCGGCGAACTGGAAGCCGGGCGTGGCCTTCACCGCCCATGGCGTTCCCGTCGAGGGCCAGAACCTGCTGCGCGACGTCGCCCTGCTCGTTCTTGCCGGCCTCTCGCTCAAGCTCACGCCCGGCCCGGTCCGCGCCGGCAACGAGTTCTCCTGGGGGCCGATCAAGGAGGTCGCCAAGCTCTTCGCCGGCATCTTCATCTGCATCATCCCGGTGCTGGCGATGCTGCAGGCCGGCAAGGCGGGCGCCTTCGCCTCGCTGGTCGGGCTCGTCACCAATGCGGATGGCAGCGCCAACACGGTGGCCTATTTCTGGCTGACCGGCGTGCTCTCCTCCTTCCTCGACAACGCACCCACCTATCTCGTCTTCTTCGAGCTTGCGGGCGGCGATCCCAAGGCGCTGATGACGACGGGCGCGCTGACGCTGGCGGCGATCTCGGCCGGCGCGGTCTTCATGGGCGCCAACAGCTACATCGGCAACGCCCCGAACTTCATGGTCTACGCCATCGCCAAGGACCGGAAGGTGAAGATGCCGAGCTTCTTCGGCTACATGCTCTGGTCAGGCGCGATCCTGATCCCGCTCTTCGTGGTGCAGACGCTGCTGTTCTTCCGTTAGCGGTCATCCCGTGCGCGCTGCGGCGCGCAGTGCCGCGGCGCAGACACGGGACCGCGTGCAGAAAAAGGCCACCTCTTCCGTCGGACGGTCCCGCATCTGCGCAGCAGCATTCACAGGCTGCAACGCGTGCGGGATGACACCCTTCATGATACTCAAGGCTGTCCTGTCGGCACTCCCTCGCGGATCTTCGCCGAGAATTGCGGGTCGTCCAGCGACAGCGTCCGCGCGTGGTCGCCGATGCGGGCGGCCCGGACCAGATCCTCCAGCGGGATATCCTGCCGGATCGCGCCGATCTGCTGGAGATAGCCCGGCAGATAGCCTGAGAGCAGCACGCGCGGATCGAGCGGCAGAGAGAATTTCCAGCCCGGCGCGACACTGGAGACGAGGTGGTAGACCACCGTCGTGCAATTGGTCGTCAGCGTGTTGTACCAGCGCGGCGTCGCGGCGAGGTCGTTGATGTCCCCGACATAGGCCAGGAGCAGGTCGCGGGCCTGCGTTGCTGAGATGCTGAGGCGGAAAAGCCGGGCGTCCTCGCGTCGTGCATGGGTCCGCAGGCCCACGATGTCACGCTCGTCGGCGGCGACATAGGCCATCTCGTAGTTGCGGAAGAAGCCGGCCAGCGCCGACCATTCCTCGCCCTTTTCGCGCCGGACCTCGATCGAGATGGTCAGCGGCACCGAATCGGAGAAAGTGAAGCTGATCATGAGATGCGCGATCGTCTCGCCCGACCAATAGGTCAGGAAGGCGTCGGCGCCGGTGACGGATGCGAGATTGTAGCGCCGCGTTTCCCAGCGCTGGTCGAAATCTTCTTCCGTACGCCAGCGGAAATCGCGGAGATTGGACACGGTGATCGCCTCGCCCTCGCGCGCGATGCTCGGCAGCTTCGCCAGCTCCGGAATCCAGTTCCGTTCGTGCGAGGGCTGGAAGCTGCTCCACCATCCGAGCAGGCCGATAAAGACTGTGGCAGAGCCGAGCGACAGGCGCGCATCGCTGGTCCAGATGCCGACCAGCCCGGCCAGCGCCGCGATGCCGAAGCCGATCGCGGCGACGATGCCAGTCGCGCCCGACAGGCGGAACAGCAGGAAGCCCGCGCCCCAGAGCGCGGCACCGAGAACGAGGAATGTGAGGAGAAGCTTCAGCACAATGAAAAAGAGACGGCCCATGGCCGCCTCTCGTAGCACAGCCCGTAGGACTTGGCCTCAGGCCGCGAGCGAGCTGGTCGGCGCCGCAGCCTTCACGGCATCGTCGACATGGTCCTCGAACTTGGCGAAGTTCTTGGCGAACATCTCCGTGAGGTTCTTCGCCGTTTCGGCGAAGGCGGCCTTATCCTGCCAGGTCTTCACGGGATAGAGGATATGCGGTTCGACGCCCGGCACCGAAGTGGGAACGGCGAAGCCGAAATACGGGTCCCGGCGGAAATCGGCGCGGTTGAGCGAGCCGTCGAGCGCCGAGGAGAGCAGGCGGCGCGTCACGCGGATCGGCATGCGCCGGCCGGTGCCGTATTTGCCGCCGGTCCAGCCGGTGTTCACCAGCCAGCAGTCGACATGGTGCTTGGCGATGAAATCGCGCAGCAGGTTGGCGTATTCCGACGGGTGCCGCGGCAGGAAGGGCGAGCCGAAGCAGGTCGAGAATTCCGGCTCGACGCCGGTCAGGCCGCGCTCGGTGCCGGCGACCTTGGCGGTGTAGCCGGAGAGGAAGTGATACATCGCCTCGGCCGGGGTCAGCTTGGCGATCGGCGGCATGACGCCGAAGGCGTCGGCGGTCAGCATCACGATGTTCTTGGGGATGCCGGCGCGGCCGGTGCGCGAGGCGTTCGGGATGAAGTCGAGCGGATAGGCCGAGCGGGTGTTCTCGGTCTTGCTCTGGTCGTCGAAATCGACCTCCCGCGTCAGCGGGTCCATGACGATGTTCTCGAGCACCGTGCCGAAGCGCAGCGAGGCCGCGTGGATCATCGGCTCGGCCTCGGCCGAAAGCCGGATCGTCTTGGCGTAGCAGCCGCCCTCGAAATTGAAGATGCCTTCCTTCGACCAGCCGTGCTCGTCGTCACCGATCAGCGTGCGCTCGGGATCGGCCGAGAGCGTGGTCTTGCCGGTGCCGGAGAGGCCGAAGAAGATCGCGGAATCGTCCTTGGCGCCGACATTGGCCGAGCAGTGCATCGGCACCACGCCCTTGGTCGGCAGGACGTAGTTCAGATAGGTGAAGACCGATTTCTTCATCTCGCCGGCATAGGCCGAGCCGCCGATCAGCACGATCTTGCGGGTGAAGTCGATCGCGACGACGGTCTCGCTGCGGCAGCCATGGCGCTTCGGATCGGCCTTGAAGCTCGGCAGGTCGACGATCGTCATCTCCGGCACATAGGCGTCGATCTCGTCGCGCGGCGGGCGGATCAGCAGGTTGCGGATGAACAGCGAGTGCCAGGCCATCTCGGTGAAGACGCGGGCCTTGACGCGGTGGACCGGGTCGGCGCCGCCATAGAGGTCCTGCGCGAACAGCTCCTTGCCTTCGGCATGGGCCAGGAAGTCGGCCAGGAGCGTCTCGAAATGCTCAGGCGACATCGCCTGGTTGTTCTCCCACCAGACGGTGTTCTCGGTCAGCGCATCGCGCACCGTGAACTTGTCCTTGGGCGAGCGGCCGGTATGGGTGCCGGTATCGGCGCAGAGCGCGCCGCCGCGGGCGAGCCGGGATTCGCCCCGGTCGAGAGACTGCTCGTAGAGCTGCGGCGCTTCCAGGTTCCAGTGCACGGCCTTCAGCTTGCGGAAGCCGAAGCCCTCGGCACCTTGGGCGGCATTGAACTGACCGATATTGTCCACTGAGTTCCTCCGGAGGCCGGCCATGCTGTCGGCGGCTCGTTGTCGTCACGAATGCGCTCGGGCCGGTGGCAAGGCCCAGGCGTCCAAAGCGAGGCCTGAAGGCTGCCGGTGATCACGGGACGTCAAACGCATCCCATGCTCTCTGACAACCTCTGGAGGCCTTGATGGTCTTTAAGGCGATGCGGCGCCTCGCTCAAGTCGTTGAAAAGGCCCGTCAGATCCCGGCGGTTCTCTAAATCGATTGAATTTCACCTGTGGTAAATGGCCGCGCGCCTTCGCGGCGGCCGGTTCGCCATGCGGCGCCCCGAGTCACGCGGCCTGCGCGCGGGCTTTCGCGGCCAGTTCCGCCAGCACGCGCCGCAAGGTGCCGGGGCCGTCCACCGAGGCCGGGAAGGGCAGGCGCAGCGTCGCGCTGCCGAGCGCCATGTCGAGCCCGTCCGGGTCGAGACCGATGGCGCGCCAGTCCCCGGCCTTCGCCCCGAGCAGCCCCGTCGCATAAAGGCCGACCGCCTCGGCATGATCCTCGTTCATATGGGCGACGGCGCCGGCCTCGACATCCGCCAGTGCCGCGGCATGGGCCGGGTCGCTCATCAGATCGGCCGGGGCAGGCGCGAAGGCGCGCGCGAAGCCGCCGTTGAGGCTGGCGCCCTCGATTTTCAGGGCGAAGAAGCTGAAATCCGGAAAATCGGCATAGAGCGCCGATTTTGGCTGGCGCGCGAGATAGCGCCGGCGGATGCGCACCCCGTCCTCGCTCTCGCGCTCGATCCTGCGGGCCCGGACCTTCAGCGTGATCCGCGCATGGGCGAGCGGATCGCCCTTGCCGCCGGGCGAGATCAGCAGCGAGGCGCGCGGGTCGTCGGCGAGGTTGCCGGTATGGGCGGCCAGCCCCGAGATCAGGATAACCGGCGTACCGTCGATGTCGGTGGCGATTCCCACCAGGCTCGCCGAGGGATGGCCGTCGGGAGCGAGCGTCGCGAGCGCGGCGGAGCGGGCCTCGCGTAGCAGGCTCCTGGCCTCCAGGCGCACGGCCTCGTCCATCGGCTGGATCACGTCTTTGGCGGCCTTGGCCATGGAACCCCACTGCGATTTCCGGCTTGTCATACGGGGACATAGGCAAATCGCCACGGCCCGGCTAGATTGCCGCCATGCTTTGGCCCCTCTCGCGCGGGAGGGGAACCCTCTATTGCAACGAAAACAAGAGACGAAAGCCTTATGCCAACGATTGCGCTGGTCGACGACGACCGCAACATCCTGACGTCGGTTTCGATCGCCCTCGAGGCCGAGGGCTATCGCATCATGACCTATACCGACGGCGCCTCGGCCCTCGACGGTCTCAAGCAGAATCCGCCGGACCTCGCGATCTTCGACATCAAGATGCCGCGCATGGACGGCATGGAGCTGCTGCGCCGCCTGCGCCAGAAATCCGACCTTCCGGTCATTTTCCTGACTTCGAAGGACGAGGAGATCGACGAGCTCTTCGGCCTGAAGATGGGCGCCGACGATTTCATCCGGAAACCGTTCTCGCAGCGTCTCCTGGTCGAGCGCGTCAAGGCGATCCTGCGCCGGGCCGGCGCCAAGGATGCGACCGCCGCCCCGCGCACCGAGGATGCCAAGGCTCTGGAGCGCGGCCTGCTGCGCATGGATCCGGAGCGCCATACCTGCACCTGGCGCGGCGAGCCGGTGACGCTCACCGTCACCGAGTTCCTGATCCTGCAGTCGCTGGCGCAGCGCCCGGGCGTGGTGAAGAGCCGCAATGCCTTGATGGACGCGGCTTACGACGACGAGGTCTATGTCGACGACCGCACCATCGACAGCCACATCAAGCGCCTGCGCAAGAAGTTCAATCAGGTCGATGTCGATTTCGACATGATCGAGACGCTCTACGGCGTGGGCTATCGCTTCAAGGAAACCTGAGGCAAGAGCATTTTCGAGCAAAGCAGCGACCGGTTCGCGTGAAGAACCGGAGGTCCGCGCCAGCGAATATGCGATAAGATAACGACCAGCAGCCGAGAGCGCGGCGGCTTCGCCGCCGCCGCCGTCATCCCGAGCGGGAAGCAAGCCGCAGTCATGGCAACCGTCGACAACGAGGCTAGAGCGTCAGCGCCGCCCGCCGGCTGGCGCACGGTGTTGCGTCGTCGCATCGGCATCGGCTGGAAGCGCATGGCGCGCGCGGTCTCGCTGCGCGCGGCCTCCAGCCTGACGCGGCGCATCCTCGTCCTCAATCTCGGTGGCCTCGTCGCGCTGCTGATCGGCTTCCTCTATCTCAACCAGTTCCGCGAGGGGCTGATCGAGGCGCGCGTTCAGAGCCTGCTCACCCAGGGCGAGATCATCGCCGGCGCGATCGCTTCCTCCGCCACGGTCGAGATCGACACGATCACCATCGACCCCGACAAGCTGCTGCAGCTCCAGGCGGGTGAGAGCGCCGGCATCGCCGAAGACCCGCTCGATTTCTCGATCAATCCGGAAAAGGTCGCGCCCCTGCTGCGCCGCCTGGTGACGCCGACCAAGACCCGCGCGCGGGTCTACGACAAGGACGGCATGCTCACCATCGACTCGCGCAGTCTCTATTCGCGCGGCGACGTGCTGCGCCTCGATCTGCCGCGCGTCGGCGAGCCCGACGAGCCGCCGTTGCTGGAGCGCACCTGGAACATGCTGCGCAACCGGCTGGGCAAGGCCGACGTACCCACCTATGACGATTTCGAGAACGCCAACGGCAGGTCCTACCCGGAAGTCGCCCGCGCCCTGAACGGCGCGCCGGCAAGCGTGGTCCGCGTCAACACGCGCGGCCAGACCATCGTTTCCGTCGCGGTGCCCGTGCAGCGCTTCCGCACGGTGAAGGGCGCGCTGCTGCTCTCCACGCAGGGCGGCGATATCGATTCGGTGATCGCTGCCGAGCGTTTCGCGATCTTCCAGGTCTTTGCGGTCGCCGCCGGCGTGATGATCGTGCTCTCGATCCTGCTGGCCGGCACCATCGCCGAGCCGATCCGCAAGCTGGCGGACGCGGCCCAGCGCGTGCGGCGCGGCGTCAAGTCGCGCGAGCAGATCCCGGATTTCAGCAGCCGGCATGACGAGATCGGCCATTTGTCCGGCACGCTGCGCGACATGACCAAGGCGCTCTACAGCCGCATCGAGGCGATCGAGAGCTTCGCGGCCGACGTCGCGCATGAACTCAAGAATCCGCTGACCTCGCTGCGCAGCGCCGTCGAGACCCTGCCTCGCGCCAAGACGGACGACGCCCGCGGCCGGCTGATGGCGGTGATCCAGCACGATGTGCGCCGGCTCGACCGTCTGATCTCGGATATCTCCGACGCCTCGCGGCTCGATGCCGAGCTTGCCCGCAACGATTCCGCGCCGGTCGATGTCAGCCAGGTTCTGGGCGCGGTGGTGACCATCCAGAACGAGACCCGCCGCGAGGGCCAGGCTCCGATCGAACTGAGCAGCGACCGGCGCGACCAGCGCCTGGGCGACGACGCCTTCCTCGTGCTCGGCCACGATTCCCGCATCGGCCAGGTCCTGGTCAACCTGATCGACAACGCCCGCTCGTTCTCGCCGCCCGACAAGCCGGTGAAGGTCATGCTCTCGCGTGTCGCCAACGATGTGCTGGTCACCGTCGAGGACGAGGGGCCGGGCATCGAGCCGCATGCGCTGGAGCGCATCTTCGAGCGCTTCTACACCGACCGGCCGAGCGAGGGCTTCGGCCAGAATTCCGGTCTCGGCCTGTCCATCTCGCGCCAGATCGTCGAGGCGCATCGCGGCTCGATCCGGGCCGAGAACCGCTTGGGCCCGATCGGCCCGGATGGCGAGGCGCAGCGTCTGGGCGCCCGCTTCATCGTCTGCCTGCCTGCGGCCTATGCTCATGCCGCCTGACGCCGGGATGTCAGCGCGCGAGCGGGCCCGGATCCATGCGACCGTGATCGCCGTGGGTGAAGCCGGCATCTTGATCCGTGGCGCCTCGGGCACCGGCAAGTCCACGCTGGCGCTCGCCGTGATCGCGCTCGCGTCGCAGGCCGGCCGCTTTGCCCGCCTCGTTGCCGACGACCGCACGGAGCTTCTCGCCACCGGCGATCGACTGGTGGCACGGCCGGTCGCGCCCCTGGAAGGCATCGTCGAGCGGCGCGGGCTCGGCCTCACGCCCGAACCGCACACGGGAGCCGTCGTGGTCAGGCTCCTCGTAGATCTCGCAGCCGAGGAACCGGCGCGGATGCCCGAGCCTGAGGATCTCGTCGACAACCTCTCCGGCATCGACCTGCCGCGCCTGCGCATGACGGGCCGCGCCGGCGACGAGAGGCTTGCGCTGAACGCGCTGGACTTATTCACAGAGGCCGAGCGCTAACCACGATTTTGACAAGTTCGACGGCTGACGGCTTGCGCAGACCGCGCTCCTGACGCATAAACCGCGACCTTGTCCGGGCGCTTGTGGCGCTCTCCGGTGCTGGATTGAATGATCGGACTGGTCCTCGTGACGCATGGGCATTTGGCGACGGAGTTCCGCGCTGCGCTCGAACACGTCGTCGGCCCTCAAAAGAACCTCGCGACCATCGCCATCGCCCCCGATGACGACATGGAAAGCCGACGCCGCGATATCATTGCCGCTGTCGAGCAGGTCGAGACCGACCGCGGCGTGATCATCCTCACCGACATGTTCGGCGGCACGCCCTCAAATCTCGCGATCTCCGTGATGGAGCCCGGCCGCATCGACGTCGTGGCGGGCGTCAACCTGCCGATGCTGATCAAGCTCGCCAGCGTGCGCGAGGAAAAGACGCTCGACGAAGCCGTCACCAGCGCGCAGGATGCGGGCCGGAAATACATCACTGTCGCCAGCCGCGTGCTGGCTGGCAAGTAGCGGCGCCGAGAGGGGCGGATGGACGAAGACTGCGACTGCCCCGAAGTCGAGATTCCCACCGGGGCCCTCTACGGCGAGTTCCAGATCGTCAACAAGAAGGGGCTGCACGCCCGCGCCACCGCGAAATTTGTGCAATGCGCCGCCCGCTATGAAGCCGACATCACCGTGAGCCGCTGCGGCGAGACGGTTGGCGCCACCTCGATCATGGGTGTCCTGACGCTCGGCGCCGGCATCGGCTCGACCATCACTATCGTCGCCAAGGGCGCCGAGGCGAAACCCGCACTGGATGCGCTGGCGGCCCTGATCGCCGACAAGTTTGGCGAGGGTGAGTGAGAAGCACATACGATCCAGAGGTCGATGCCTTCTACCTCTATTTCGGGTGTAGCGCGGTCTCCGAAAGTGTCGAGGTTCGGCCGGGCATTGTGCTGGATTTCGATGCCGAAGGACGGCTGCTGGGAATTGAAGTTCTCGACCCTCCAAGTCGCTCCCCAATGCGGTGAACTTAGCTGCCATGAAAGCCCTGGAATCGGGCGCGAGACCGACGCGCGTTGATGGTCCTGCTGCGCATATAAAGACATCTTTATATCTTTGATTGCGTTTCGCTCCGCGCGCTGCTAGAGAGCCGCCATCATTCTAGCGCGAGCCGATTGGAGCTTCCCGTGTCGCAGGACTACATCGTCAAGGACATCTCGCTTGCGGAATACGGCCGCAAGGAAATCAACATGGCCCAGGACGAGATGCCGGGCCTGATGGCGATCCGCGAGGAGCACAAGGGCAAGTTCCCGCTCAAGGGCGCCCGCATCGCCGGCTGCCTGCACATGACCATCCAGACCGCCGTGCTGATCGAGACCCTGAAGGATCTCGGCGCCGACGTGCGCTGGTCCTCCTGCAACATCTTCTCGACCCAGGACCACGCTGCCGCCGCCATCGCCGCGACCGGCACCCCCGTCTTCGCCATCAAGGGCGAGACGCTCGAGGAGTACTGGGAATACGTGCTGAAGACCGCGACCTGGGGCGACGGCGGCACGCCGAACATGATCCTCGACGACGGCGGCGACCTGACCATGCTGATCATCCTCGGCGCCGAGGCCGAGGCCGGCAAGGCCGAGTTCCTCGACAAGCCGGGCAATGAGGAAGAGACCATCTTCTTCAAGCTGATCAAGCGCGAGCT
>SEEM01000250.1 GCA_004144595.1 Hyphomicrobiales bacterium | reverse complement strand
GCGATCGGCCTTCGCCGAGGCGTCGCTCGCCACGAGCGCTTATCTGCTCGGCCTCAGCGACGCCGCACTCGCCATGACGGTGGAATACCTCAAGACCAGAATCCAGTTCGGCAGCCCGATCGGCAGCTTCCAGGCCTTGCAGCACATGGCTGTCGACCTGAAGCTCGAGGTGGCGTTGACACGCGCCTCCATCGAGGATGCGGCGGTGCATTGGGATGCGGGCCCCGGCAGCCTGCGTGCCCATGCCGCGATCTCGCGCGCTCATGTCCGCGCGTCGAACGCCGCCATGACCATCGCCAACGCCTGCATCCAGCTGCATGGCGGCATTGGCTTCACCGACGAGCACGATATCGGCCTGTACCTGCGCAAGGCGATGGTGGTGGCCAATCAATTCGGCAGCGCGGCGCGGCACGCGGCCAACTACGCGTCGCTGCGGCCCCTTCACCAGGAGAGCTGAGCGTGGCCTTCGAGGACGACCATAGCGACTACAACGCGCTCGACGACGACGCCTTTCGCCAATTGGTGAGGCGCTTTCTGGCGAAGCATCATCCTCCCGAGCTGCGTCATCCCGCGAAGCGGTTGCACTGGCATGAGGCGAAGCCATGGTACATGCTGCTGTCGCGGGCCGGCTGGCTGGCGCCTGCCTGGCCGCGTGAGCATGGCGGCATGGGGTTGCCGGCCGCCAAGCATCTGATCTATCTCGACGAATTCGAAACCTTCGGTGCGGCCCGGACGCCCGACCACGGCATCATCCTGCTCGGCCCCCTCTTGATCAATTTTGGTTCGGACGAGCAGAAGCTTCAGTTCCTGCCGCGCATCCTTTCCGGCGAGGACATCTGGTGCCAAGGCTATTCCGAGCCGGACGCAGGTTCCGATCTGGCCTCCCTGCGGACTGAGGCGGTGCTCGACGGCGACGAGTGGGTCGTCAACGGGCAGAAGATCTGGACCACGCTCGCAGGCGATGCCGACTGGATCTTCTGCCTCGTTCGGACAGACAAGAGCGGCAAGAAGCAGGACGGCATCAGTTTCCTGCTGATCCCGATGGGCACGCCGGGCATCACTGTAAAGCCGATCGTCAATATCGAGATGGACGACGAGTTCTGCGAGGTCTTTTTCGACGACGTTCGCGTTCCCAAGGGCAACATCGTCGGCAAGATCAACCAGGGCTGGTCCATGGCCAAGGCTCTGCTCGGCTTCGAGCGAATCTTCCTGGGGTCGCCGCGGCAGGCCTCGAACGCGCTCGCCAAGCTGCGCCGCCTCGGCGAATTCTACGGCCTGACGAAGGATATCGCCTTTGTCGGACGGTATGCCGCGTTCCAGATGGACCTCGACGACCACCAGTGCTTGTTCGGACAGGTGGCGGACCAGTTGCGTCAGGGTCGGGCGCTGGGTCCCGAGGTATCCCTGCTCAAGCTGAACCAGTCGAACCTCTATCAACGGATCACCGAATACGGCCTGGAGATCATGGGCTCGGATGCAGGACTGCTGCATCCGCTCGACGGCAATCGCGATCTTGCGATGGCCGGTCAATTCCTGAACGCACGCGCCGCGACGATCTATGGCGGTACGTCGCAGGTGCAGAAGAACATCCTGG
This sequence comes from Hyphomicrobiales bacterium, assembly GCA_004144595.1. Taxonomy (GTDB): domain Bacteria; phylum Pseudomonadota; class Alphaproteobacteria; order Rhizobiales; family Beijerinckiaceae; genus Allobosea. The sequence continues at coordinate 1,009 of SEEM01000250.1, read as the reverse complement.
CAAAGACGCTGCTCGGCCTGACCTGAACACATGCGAGGACCACGGCTATGACTGGGCTATTGAATGGCAAGGTAGCGCTTGTGACCGGCGCCGGCAGCGGCATAGGGCGGGCCATCGTGACGGCCATGGCGCGCGCAGGCGCATCCGTCGTCATCAACGATATCGGCGTTTCCCTATCCGGGGCGGGCGGCAGTGCGGGCCCAGCCGACGAGGTGAGAACTGAGATCGAGGCCTTCGGCGGCAAGGCGGTGATCAGCCGCGATACCGTGTCGGAATGGCAGGCAGCGCAACGCATGGTCCAGACAGCGCTCGATGCGTTCGGCCGCCTCGATATCGTCGTCAACAATGCCGGCATTCTCAGGGACGCCTTCTTCCACAAGATGGAACCGCAGGACTGGCTGGACGTCATCAACGTCCATCTCAACGGTTCCTTCTTCGTCAGTCGGGCCGCCGCCGAGGTGTTTCGCGCGCAGAATGGCGGTGCCTTCGTGCACATGACGTCCACCTCCGGCCTCATCGGCAATCTCGGGCAGGCGAATTACTCGGCGGCGAAGATGGGCATCATCGGCCTGTCCAAGACGATCGCGCTCGACATGCAGCGCTACGGCGTGCGCTCGAACTGCATCGCGCCCTTCGCCTGGGGCCGCATGACCGGGAACATCCCGACCAGCACGCCGGACCAGCTCGCGCGCGTCGAGAACCTCAAGCAGATCACGCCCGAAAAGAACGCGCCGCTGGCTGTCTATCTGGCTTCGGATGCAGGGTCCGAGGTCAACGGTCAGATCTTCGCGGTCCGTAAAAACGAAATCATGCTGATGGGGCAGAGCCGACCACTGCGCGCCATCCATTCAAGCGAGGAATGGACGCCGGAATCCGTGAGGGACCGCGCCATTCCGGCGCTCCGTCCGTCATTCTACCCTTTGGATCGCAGCCAGGATGTCTTTGCCTGGGACCCGTTCTGAGCTCGCCGAGCCCCGCTCTGCACGCAGGAGAAAGCCAATGCGCCGCG
>SEEM01000249.1 GCA_004144595.1 Hyphomicrobiales bacterium | reverse complement strand
AAGACGCGGATCGGATCGTCCGAGCTCAGCACGGTGACGGCCGAGCCGAGCTTGATCCGGCTGGTGCGCGTGGCCATGCCGGCCAGCACCGTCTCCGGCGAGGACACCGCGAAATCGGCGCGGTGATGCTCGCCGACGCCGATGAAATCGATTCCGACCTGATCGGCCAGGACGGCTTCGTCGACGAGATCGCGGATCACCTGCGCATGCGGCAGCGGCTTGCCGTCCGCCCCGTTGGTGACGTCTCCGAAGGTGTCGAGCCCGAATTCCAGGTCCTGTGCCATGATCATCCCGAGGCCGCGACGCGACCCTTTGCCTGCCGGCCATCCCGGCCTCCGGGAGTTAGGGTCGGGATTGCCGCAGCGCAATTCTTGGGGCGTTGCCCGGTCAGCAACAGCCTGTTTGCATGAATGCAACCGCCCCGCTTGCATCGCCCGTGCAAGCTGCCGATGCTCGGGCGCGCGGCGCTCTCGGCCGCCTGCCGAGCCCACGCCATGATCATTCGCCAGCTGGTCTATCTCGACGCGCTCGCCCGCGAAAAACATTTCCGCCGTGCGGCCGAGGCCTGCCATGTCTCGCAGCCGACGCTCTCGGCCGCGATCGTGCAGCTCGAGGAAGAACTCGGCGTGCTGATCGTGGAGCGCGGGCGACGCTTCCAGGGGTTCACCAAGGAGGGCGAGGTCGTGCTTGCCCATGCACGGCGCATCCTGGCCGAAGCAGAGGTGATGAAGGATTCGATCGCCGAACTGCGCGAGGGCGTCTCGGGCCGTATCCGGCTCGGCGCGATCCCGACCGCGCTGCCGATGATCGCCCATATCACCGCGCCCTTCTCGGAGCGCTATCCGGCCGTATCGCTCACCGTACTCTCGCTGACCTCGCAGGAGATCCAGCAGGGCATCGACGATTTCGAGCTGGATGTCGGCCTGACCTATCTCGACAACGAGCCGCTCGACCGGGTGATCTCCAAGCCGATCTACCAGGAATCCTATGTGCTGCTGACGCGCGAGGACGGGCCGTTCGGCGCGCGCGACACCATTACCTGGGCGGAAGCGGCCGAGCAGAAGCTCTGCCTGCTGACCGGCGACATGCAAAACCGGCGCATCATCGACGGAATCTTCCGCTCGGTCGGCACCGCGCCGCGGCCGATGATCGAGACCAACTCGATCTTCAACCTGTGCTCGCATGCCGGCATCCAGGGGGTCGCCAGCATCGTCTCGCTGCAGTTGCTGGAGTTCTTCGGCGTGCCGCTGGGCACGAGGGCTCTGTCGCTGGTCGAGCCCGAGGCGCAGCGCACGATCGGGCTGATCGTGGCGGACCGGCAGCCGGTGGCCCCGCTCGCGCGCAACCTCCTGATGATGACGAAACCAGTCACCGATGCCGGCCTGCCGCGGCGCCCCATAGTACGATAGACTTCGCCTATCGTATTAAACGCACCGCCGCATTGTGCAGCGCAAAATCGACCTCGCACGACATTTTCGATCTGACAGTTATGGGAACAACGTCGCAAGAGATCGCATCTCACGCGTTTTGATAGTCAAAAACTATCACACATTAGAAAGAAACGATTTGAAATCATTCCAATTTCAACCACCCTCCGCTTAACGAGCGCCCGGCGAACCGGGCCTATGGAGGAAGAATGGCGGGTTATCCGGCCTGGGATCAGGACAGCGCACGCGTGATCGTCGCCGGGCTGGCGCATCTCGAAGGTGCCACGCTGCCGATGCTGCGCGCGCTTCAGGACGAGTTCGGCTATGTCGACCCGCAGGCCGTGCCGCTGATCGCGGACGTGCTGAACCTCTCGCGCGCCGAGGTCCATGGCGCGATCTCTTTCTATCACGACTTCAAGACCGTTCCGCAGCCGGCCCGCGTCATCAAGCTCTGCCGGGCCGAGGCCTGCCAGGCTTTGGGCTGCGAGAGCGTCGTCGCGGAGCTTGCCCGCAACCACGGCATCGCGGTCGACGACCACCATGCCGGCGACGCCATCGTCGAAACGGTGTATTGTCTCGGCAATTGCGCGCTCGGGCCTTCCGCCTTGGTCGATGGCGAACTGATCGGGCGCGTCGATGCCGTCCGCATCGCCGGGCTCTGCCAGCACGGAAGGGCGCATTCATGAGCGCCAACCCGGTTCGCATCTTCGTTCCCATCGATGCCGCCGCCCTGTCGGTCGGTGCGGAAGCCGTCGCGCAGGCCATCGCCAGCGAAGCGGCAGCGCGCGGGCTCTCCGTCGAGATCGTCCGCAACGGCTCGCGCGGCATGCTCTGGCTGGAGCCGCTGGTCGAAATCGAGACAGCCGAAGGACGGATCGCCTATGGGCCGGTCGCGGCCAAGGATGTCGCCTCGCTGTTCGATGCCGGCCTCGTCTCGGGCGGAGCGCACGGCTTGCGCCTCGGCAGGACCGAGGAACTCGACTGGATGAAGCGCCAGCAGCGCCTGACCTTCGAGCGCGTCGGCGTCATCGACCCGCTCTCGATCGCCGAATACCGCGCTCATGGCGGGTTCAAGGGTCTGGAGAAGGCGCTCGGCCTGACGGGCGGCGAGATCGTCGAGGCGGTGAAGGCTTCCGGCCTGCGCGGCCGTGGCGGCGCCGGCTTCCCGACCGGCAT
>SEEM01000085.1 GCA_004144595.1 Hyphomicrobiales bacterium | reverse complement strand
GCGGTTGATCATGTCGACATGCAGCGACAGGTTCTCGCTGGTCGCCGCGAGCCAGCCCTCGTTGGCGTGCCGCATCTCAAGGTAATAATGCAGGCGCTTGTCGTCGAAGGCGATGAGTTGCGCGGTGATGCGCACGAGATCGCCCTCGGTCAGTTCGCGCTTGTAGAGGACATGGCACTCCGCCGCGAAGGTGGAGGCGTGGCGCGTCTCGACATAGTCGCGGGTCAATCCGACCAGCGAAAAGACCTCGTCGACCGCGCGGTCGAACAGCACATGATAATAGGCCATGTTGAGATGGCCGTTATAGTCGATCCATTGCGGCTCGACCCGCATCGCCGACGAGACGAAAGGCGCGAAGAACAGCGCCGGAGCGCGGATATCGTGTTTCATGTTCGCCTCCCTGACAGGCGCCTTATTCAAGGCCCGGCGGCATTATTGCCGCTGCCCATTTCCTCGTCGCATGATCTAGTATGCATCGCTCGCAAGCGGCGTCAGCATCTTGGGCCAGCCAGTATGGCAGGACCATGTCGAAGCGTAACCAATTGCGAAAACGATCCGATCGAAATCTAACCGCCAAAACCGGATGTTGACAATGAGCCTGCCCGCCGCCGCTCCTCATGACAGCCCTGTCCCGGCCGCAGTGCTGCCGCCCTCGCCGGAGGCGGTCGCCGCGGTCACGCAGGCCTTGGCCGCAAGCTTCGGCAACCGCCTTGTAACCAGCCTCGCCGTGCGCCAGCAGCACGGCCATACGCTGACCTGGATCCCGAACCAGCCGCCGGATGCGGTGGTGTTTCCCCAGAGCACGGACGAGGTCTCGCAGATCGTAAAACTCTGCGCGACGCATGGCGTGCCGGTTATTGCTTTCGGTACAGGCACTTCGCTCGAAGGCCACGTCAACGCGGTCTTCGGCGGGGTGTGCATCGACATGTCGCAGATGAAGCGGATCATCGCGGTTCATGCGGAAGACCTCGACGTCGTGGTCGAGGCCGGCGTCACCCGCAAGGAGCTCAACGAGCATCTGCGCGACCAGGGCCTGATGTTCCCGATCGATCCCGGCGCCGATGCCTCGATCGGCGGCATGGCGGCGACGCGCGCCTCGGGCACGAATGCCGTCCGCTATGGGACGATGAAAGACAACGTCCTGGCACTGACCGCGGTGATGGCCGACGGGTCCGTCGTCAAGACCTCGACGCGCGCCCGCAAGACCTCCGCCGGCTACGATCTCACGCGCCTGCTCGTCGGCTCGGAGGGTACGCTCGGCATCATCACCGAGGTGACGCTGAAGCTGCACGGCATCCCGGAGGCGATCGCCGCCGGCGTATGCCCGTTTCCGTCGGTGAAGGCGGCCTGCGACGCGACCATCATCACGATCCAGTCCGGCCTGCCGGTGGCGCGCATCGAATTGCTCGACGACATGATGATCCGCGGCGTCAACCTGCATGCCAAGCTGGGCCTGCCGGAGACGACGATGCTCTTCGTCGAGTTCCACGGCACGGAAGCCGGGGTGAAGGAGCAGTCCGAGCGCTTCGGCGAGATCGCGGCCGAGTTCGGCGGCGGTCCGTTCGAATGGGCGACCAAGGCCGAGGACCGCTCCAAGCTCTGGCAAGCGCGGCATGATGCCTATTGGGCGGCGAAGGCATTGCGCCCCGGCTTCGATTCGGTCGCGACCGATGTCTGCGTGCCGATCTCCCGCCTGGCCGAATGCGTCGAGGAGACCAAACGCGATATCGAGGCCTGCGGCCTTATCGCGCCGATCGCAGGCCATGTCGGCGACGGCAATTTCCACACGCAGCCGCTGGTCGACCTCGCTGATACCGCCGAGGTCGAGCGGGCGCAGGGCTTCATCGACAGGCTGGTGAAGCGGGCGCTGGCTATGGGCGGCACCTGCACCGGCGAGCACGGCGTCGGCCAGAAGAAGATGAAATACCTGGAGCAGGAGCACGGAGCCGAGGCGCTCGCCGTGATGCGCACGCTGAAGCGGTCGCTCGATCCCCGCAATATCCTCAATCCCGGAAAAATCGTCGTCCTGTGACGCCGTAGCGGCTTGCGCCTTTCACCTGCTTCGCCGAAATGTCGTGATCTCGCCGCTACTTGCGGGCAGGATGGGATGTTGCGGCGCTGAACGTCCTTGCGATGAAGCGAGCCTGTCATTCCAGACAAGCCGCCTTTGGCGGCGCCGATCCGGAATCCATCGAAGGGCGTATCGCTCTATGATGGCGTCCGGGGCAAGCCCGGAATGACGGCGTGGTTCGGCGGCAAAGGCCGGGACGAGCTCGAAAGCAACGCCGTTCAACCATGACGACAGGGGCAGATAGCGGAATTTGCGTGAGAGTCTGACAGTTCTGGCCGGCTTGCTGGTGCTGGCGTTGCTCGCGGCCCTGATCGGCCCCGGCTTCGTCGAATGGCGCAGCTATCGTCCGCAGATCGAGGCCCGGCTGAGCGAGGCTCTCGGCGTCGAGACCCAGATTGGCGGCGGAATCGGCCTGCGTCTGCTGCCTTCGCCGCGCATCGCGCTGGGAGATGTGCGGATCGGGCCGGGCGACGGCTCAGCGAGCTCAGTCAGGGCCGAGCACGCGACCGTGGAACTGGCGCTGGCGGCGCTGGCCCGCGGCGAGTTTCGCTTTTCCGAGGCGCGGCTGGACGGCGCTGCCGTCTCCCTCTCGCTGGATGAGGCGGGCACGATCCGCCTGCCCGAGCGGAGCGGCAAGGGCATTCCGGCAGGAGCGAGCCTCGACCGCCTGACGATCAGCCGCTCGACCCTGATCTGGCGCGAGGCCGGCAAGCCCGCTGTCGTGCTCTCGCCGATCGCGGCCGAAATTTCGGCGGTCACTCTCGCCGGCCCCTGGCGTTTCGAGGGCGAGGTCGCGGGCGCGTCGCTGCGCGTGACCACGGGCGAGATCGAGGCCGACGGGCGCCTGCGGACGAAGGCCTATCTCACCGGCACCGACCTGCAACTCGGCTTCGACGGGGCGCTGCTGTTTCCGAAAGGCACCGACGGTATCGGGGCTGAACTCGAAGGCGCCTTCAATCTTTCGCCAGGCGGTGCGGTCGCGCTGACGGGCCGGGTCAAGGGGGGCAGCCGGCAGCTCGATCTCGCCGGGCTCACGCTCGACCTTGCGGGCGGCGCGGCGCGGCTGGAAGGCGAGGGGCAGTATCTGCCCGGCACCGGCACCGGCTCGCTGGCGCTGCGGGCGCGCCGGCTCGATGCGGATGCGCTGATGGCGGCGCTGGCCGAGCGGCAGGGGTTTGGACGCGCCTTGCAGGGCTTGCCGGGGGCTTTCGACGTCAGCCTCGATCTCGACCAGTTGATCTGGCGCGGCGAGGATTTCTCGGCGCTCGCCCTGCGCGGGCATCTACACGATGGCGGCCTGAGCGATGCCACCGCTTCCGTGCGCGTCGCGGGTGCATTGCTCGGTGCAAGCGGGAGCCTCGATGCGGACGGCGCTTCGGGCCGGCTCAACCTGAAGGCAGATGACGGCCGGCGCGTCGGGCTGGTGCTGTCGCGGGCCGGGCTCGATCCGGCGCTGGCCGATTTCATCGCGAGGCTCGGGCGGATCGATGCCGATATCGTCGGTGCCTGGACGGGCCAAGCCGGTCAATTCCAGCGCCTGCTGGTCGCGGGCTCGTCCGGCTTGCGCATCGATGCCTCCGGCGAGATCGCGCCCAATCGGATTGCAGCCAAGGCGTCCGTGAACGGGCTCTCGCTTGATGATCTGCCGCCGGCCAACAGCCTGGCCGGGCTGCTCCGGCAACGCGACGTCGCGCTGGAGCTCGCGCTCACCAATCTGCGCTACCGCAACGCTCCGCCCGGCTCGGCCAATCTCGATCTCCGGCGCGAGGGCGACGTCTGGCGTTTGAGCAGGCTTGCGGTCGAGGGCTTCGGCGGCGTTGCCGTCACCGGCGCTGGAGCGCTTCTTGCCGAGGGCGGGGAGATTTCCGGGCGCGTCCGGGCACCGCGCTTCGAGACGCTGACGGCGCTGGCAGGGCCGCTGCTGCCGGAGACGGCGGTGCAGGCGCTCCAGCGAGTCGGCGAGGGACTGGCGCGGCTCGATACCGGCTTCCGCCTGACGCGCGCCGCTTCGGGCGAGACCAGCCTGTCGGCCGAAGGTACCGCTGCCGTGGGCAAGCTCAAGCTAGACGGCCGGCTCGACAAGGCCGGCAACTGGAGCCGGGCGGCCCTGGGCTTCGAGCTCAACGACCGCCGGCAGGCTTTCGCCGCCTTGGGCCTGCCATTGCCGCAGCAGGGCGGGGCAGGGCGGCTCAATCTCGAGCTGGACCGGGGCCGGGCGACCGGCTCGCTGGCCGGGCAGGGGCTATCGATCGTCGTCGAGGATGGCGGGCAGGGGCCGCGGCTGACCATGCAGGCGGACGGTCCGGGGCAGTTTCTCGCCGAAGGGCCGGCGCGCCTGCTGCCGGAGGGCGTCATCGATGCGTCGGCGCGGCTCACCATCGCCGAGGAGGCGATCCGGCTCGACGAAATCACCGCCCATCTCGGCGGGATGGCGGTGAACGGCGCGCTGTTGCTGCCGCGCGAGGGACGTTCGACCGGCCGCATCGCAGTGCCATCGGCCGATCTGCGTCCGCTTATGGGTGCGGCGCTCGGGCAGGTGGCTTCCGCTCCCGGTGCGATCTGGTCGACCGGGCGCTTCGGGCGCATTGCCGGCTTTCCCGAATTCGACATCGCGGTCGAGGCCGGGACGCTGCTCGCCTTCGACGGCGGCACAATTCGCAATGCCGTCTTCACCCTGCGCTCGGATCAGGACGGGCTCAGGATCGACGATATCCGCGGCAGCTATGGCGGCGGGCAGGTGGCCGGGCGGCTCGGCCTCCGGCGCGATGGTGGGCTCGCCCAGCTCAACGGGCGGGTCAGTCTGCTGGCGATCGATCTCGGCGAGCTGACCAAAGGCGCGGTCGGCGGCAAGGCCTCGGGACAGATCGAGTTCGGCGGCGCGGGCGAGACGCCGGCGCGACTTGTTGCGGGCCTGAGCGGGGCCGGCAGTCTCGCGCTCGCCAGCACGCGCCTCGCCCGCTTCGATCCCAACGCCTATGCACGGGTCATTGCCGCTACCGGCGAGGATGCTTCCGAAAGCGATGCAGCACGCTTGCGGGAGCGCTTGAGCGAAGCGCTCGATAGGGATGCCTGGGCGCTTGGCGATGTCACGTTGCCGTTCACGCTGGCTGGAGGGTTGATCCGGCTCCAGCCCTTCGCCTTCGAGCGCAACGGCCTGCGCGCCGAGGCGAGCGGCATCCTCGACCTGCGGGCGCTCACCGCCGATCTTAGGCTCGGCCTGAGGCCGCTTGGCGCCTTGCCCAAGGGCTGGCCGGGCGATGCGCCGCAGATCGGTATCGCCTGGCGCGGACCGCTGTCGAACCTGCGGCGCGAGAGCGATGTCAGCGCGCTGTCGAACACGGTCGCGGCGCGGGCCCTGGCGCGCGAGATCGAACGCGTCGAAGCCTTCGAGGCGGATGCGCGCGAGCGGGCAATGTATTCGAGACGCCTGAGGGCGGAGCGCGAGACGCGCGAGAACGAGCGCAAGCTCGCCGAGTTCCTGAAGGCGCAGGAAGAGGCCCGCATCGCCGAGGAGAAGCGTCAGGAAGAGGCGCGGCGCATCGAGGAGCAGCGTCGCCAGGCGGAGGAAAAGCGCGCCGAAGAGGTCAGGCGCGTGGAGCAGGCGCGGGCGGAGCTGGAAGCACGCCGTCGGGCGGAAGCCGAGGAGCGCGCCCGGGCTGCGGCCGAGCGGGCGGCTGCGGCCGAACGGGCCGCAGCACAATCCGCTGCGCCGCAAGCTCAGCCGCAGGTGCAGCCCGGCCCGCTCGTCCTGCCGGGAGCGCCACGCAGCAGTTCGCCGGAGGGGGCAGTGCAGTCGCCCACAGCGCCGATGCCGATCCAGCCCGAGGCGCAGCCGCGCAGCGCGCCATTGCGCTGAGAGGTTGATTCAACCGCCTCGCGATCTGATTCCGGATTTTCGGGCAAGCATTTGAATGTGCGTGATTTTTGGTTGGCGACGTAGCCACTCCGATCACGCTGGTCCCACACGCCGAACCCTTGTCATTCCGTGGCGCGCCGGAGGCGCGAACCGGGAACCCATGAACACGACCCGCCCGTCATGCTCGCCACAAGGGCGAGCATGACGAAAGCTGGAATGGCGCGGTGTTCATAGATTCCGGGCCCATCACTGCGCGATGTCCCGGAATGACGGCGTGTTCCCCATAGAACCCGAAAACTCAGACGCTGCCCGCCAACCTCCGGTAATGGGCCAGCGCATGGAGCCGCAGCGCGGAGGATAGGTTGAGCTCTCCCCGGCCGGTATCGACCTCGGCGACGAGGGCGGCTATCGGGCGGTCCTCGCTCGCCGCGATCTCCCTCAGGGCTTCCCAGAAGGGCGCTTCCAGCGAAATGCTGGTGCGGTGGCCGGCAATGCTGAGCGAGCGCTTGCGCTCCGGCTTCATGCCGGCTCCGGCTCGTCGCGGTCGCGCTTATGCCCATCGATATGGCGGGCGGCTTTGTCGCGCTCGGCCTCGGTCAGCTTGCGCTCGGCCTTGGTCCGGCCGAAGGAGATGCGATTTTGCTCAGCCGCCTTTTCAGCCTCGGCGCGTGCCTTGTGCTTGCGGGCCTGGCGGAGGTTGATGATCTCGGCCACCGGGCGAGCCGCGACTCAGGCCGGGCCGAGCATCAGCTCGGGCTTCACCGTGCCATCGAAGAGTCCGGCGTCGACGCCGGCCTTGAGAGCTTCCTCGCGCAGCGTCGTGCCGTTGTGGTGGGCTGCCTTGGCGATGCTGGCGGCCTTGTCGTAGCCGATCGCCGGGGCCAGCGCCGTCACCAGCATCAGGGAGCGCGAAAGCAGATCCTTGAGCTGCCCTTCGTTGGCCTCGATGCCCTCGACGCAGTTGACCCGGAAGCTCTCGGCCGCGTCGGCCAGGAGCCGCACCGATTGCAGGAAGGCGGCGGCGATCACCGGCTTGAAGACGTTGAGCTCGAAATGGCCCTGGGAGGCGGCGAAGCCGATCGTCGCCTGGTTGCCGTGAACCTGGGTCGCGACCATGGTCAGCGCCTCGGCCTGCGTGGGATTGACCTTGCCCGGCATGATCGAGGAGCCCGGCTCGTTTTCCGGCAGGCTGATTTCGCCGAGCCCTGAGCGCGGGCCGGAGCCCATCAGGCGGATGTCGTTGGCGATCTTGAACAGGTCCGAGGCGAGCGCCGCCAGCGCTCCATGGGCCGCAGTGAGCGCGCCATGGCTTGCCAGAGCCTCGAACTTGTTGTCGGCGCTGCGGAAGGGCAGGCCGGTCAGCGTCGCGATCTCCTTGGCGAAGAGGGCGGCGAAATCGGGATGGGTGTTGAGCCCGGTACCGACGGCGGTGCCGCCCTGCGCCAGCGCATAGAGCCCGCCGAGCGCAGCCTCGATCCGGCCGATGCCGAGATGGAGCTGCATCGCATAGCCGGAGAATTCCTGGCCGAGCGTGACCGGGGTCGCGTCCTGGAGATGGGTGCGGCCGATCTTGACGAGATGCCTGAAGGCCTCGGTCTTGGCATTCAGCGCCTTTTCAAGGCTGCGCAGGGCCGGCAGCAGGCGCCGCGTGATCTCCAGCACCGCCGCGATATGCATCGCGGTGGGGAAGGCGTCGTTCGAGGACTGGCCGCGATTGACGTGGTCGTTGGGGTGGACCGGGCTCTTTGCGCCGAGGCCTGCGCCAAGCAGTTCGTTGGCCCGGTTCGCCAGAACCTCGTTGGCATTCATGTTGGACTGGGTGCCGGAGCCGGTCTGCCAGATCACCAGCGGGAAATGCCCGTCGAACTTGCCGGCGAGCGCCTCGTCCGCGGCATGGGCGATGGCTCCGGCGACGCGCTGGTCGAGCAGGCCGAGCTTCGCGTTGACATGGGCGGCGGCTTTCTTGACCAGCACCAGGGCATGCACCAGCGGCAGCGGCATGCGCTCGCTCTCGCCGCCGATGCGGAAATTCTCGAGGGAGCGCTGGGTCTGGGCGCCCCAGTATCGATCCGCAGGCACCGCGATCGGGCCGAAGGAATCGGTTTCGGTGCGCGTCTCGGTCATGGCGTCCGTCGTCAGGGCTTCTTGTGTCAGGGCTTCTTGCGGAAGGAATCGAGGCTGACCACCTCGGCGCTGCCGCGGCTGTCGTCGTCCTCGGCGGCAGGCTCCGCCTTCGCCGATGCGGCGACGGGTTCGGCAGCAGATGCCTTACCCTTGGCTGCCGGAAGGGCGGCCGGCACGATCTTGGCGGGGACCGGCGACGCCTCTGCGGGCTCCGCCTCCTGCGAAACCGCGTCTTCGGCCTGGTCCTGCGCCTCGAATTTCAGGCCGAACTGGACCGACGGATCGAAGAAGGTCGAAATCGCGTCGAAGGGCACCAGCAACCGCTCCGGCACCCCCGAGAAGGACAGGCCGACCTCGAAGGAATGCTCGCCGACATTCAGATCCCAGAACTGATGCTGAAGGACGATGGTCATCTCTTCGGGATGCTTCTCGCGCAGGCGCTGCGACAGGCGCACGCCCGGCGCCAGCGTGCGGAAGGTCACGTAGAAATGGTGCTCCCCCGGCAGTCCGTCGCGCGCGGCCTCCGTCAGGATCTTGCGGACCACGCCCTTCAGCGAGTCCTGCACCATGAGATCGTAACGAAGAACATCCTTGGACATCGAGTCGTGGTTTCCGCTTGTTGCGTTCCGGCGGGAACAGCCGGCAGGCCGTCAGAAAAAGAAGTGGAGGCTTCTGTTGCCAGGCGCCTCCGAGCCCCGCCTTACGCGGCTAAACGCAAGGGCTTTGGTTTGGGTACCAGCACCGCTTACGCGGCGACGGCGACCCGAGCATTGTTGTCGTTGGCAACTATGCTTTGGCCCGATAACGGCGGAACCATGCCGAGCAAAAGGACAACCTTTACACCCTCGTCGATCCTGTTTCGCCCCCGCCAAAGCCCTGCGGGTTCGCCGCAAGGCCGCCTGCCGGAGCAGGGCTTTGGTGGAGGCGCCGGGCACTGCCCCCGGGTCCGAAAGGCTTATTTCGAAATCCGTTTATCGCCATAGCCGTTCTTGCGAGCGGCACCTGCGAATATAGGGAAGGCGGTGGCGTTGGGAAAGGGTTCTCATGCGTTTTCGGAAAAGACTGCGACATCCGCGCCTCAATCGAGAATCCGTCCATTCCTGATGTCGATATCGAGGCTCATCTCGTCGTCCTCGGCGGTGCGGCCGGCGACCTCCCAGCGATCGTCGGAGCGGACGATTTCCTCGATATGGACTAGGCCGGCGCTCCAGGCGATGTCGCGGGCCTGCCGCTCGGAGATCGCCACGTTGGCGAACGTCTCCTCTCCATGCGCCGAGAGCGCGATGAGGGCATTGAGAGCCAGTGCCGCCAGCAGGCGGCGGGGTACGTTCAGGGTCGGCATGTCGACTATCCCCACGAATCAAGCGCGCGATGAGCGGCGCCGATTGGGGCGGGTTTGCGGAGCATCCGCCTCACGTGCCGTCGCGTTTGCGTGAGGTGGAAAGGCTCCCGTCATGGACTGGCAGGGTCTGCCGCAAACGCTGGGGATGCCTGCCGCTCGGGCGGGGCCAAGCCGTCCTTGAGCCGCTATAGTCGCGCGCCTTCCAGAGAGTCGCCATGCGCCAGTATCACGACCTGCTCCAACGCGTCCTGACCGAGGGCGTCCGCAAGGACGACCGCACCGGCACAGGCACGCTCGCCGTGTTCGGGCACCAGATGCGCTTCGACCTGTCGGAGGGGTTTCCGCTGGTCACGACCAAGAAGCTGCACCTGAAATCGATCATCCACGAGCTGATCTGGTTCCTGCGCGGCGATACCAATGTGCGTTATCTCCGGGAGAACGGCGTCACCATCTGGGACGAATGGGCCGATGCGAATGGCGATCTCGGCCCGGTCTATGGCCGGCAGTGGCGCTCCTGGGCCGCGCCGGACGGGCAGGTGATCGACCAGATCGGCTGGCTGGTGAACGAGATCCGCCGCAATCCGGATTCGCGCCGGCTGATCGTCTCGGCCTGGAACCCGGCGGATATCCCGAAGATGGCGTTGGCGCCCTGTCATTGCCTGTTCCAGTTCTTCGTCCAGCCTTCGGAGGATGGCCGGGGCAAGCTTTCGTGCCAGCTCTATCAGCGCTCGGCAGACGTCTTCCTCGGGGTGCCCTTCAATATCGCGAGCTATGCGCTGCTGACCCATATGGTGGCGCAGGTGACGGGCCTGGGTGTCGGCGATTTCGTCCATTCCTTCGGCGACACCCATCTCTACGTGAACCATCTCGACCAGGCCCGGCTGCAATTGTCGCGCGAGCCACGGGCGCTGCCGAAGCTCACGCTCAACCCGGCGGTGGCACGGCTGGAGGATTTCCAGTTCGAGGACGTTACGATCACCGGTTACGACCCCCATCCCGGCATCAAGGCTCCGATCGCAGTATGACCCTTTCCATACGCTCCGCCCGTCCCGGCGAGGCCGGGCTCGTGCTCGGCTTCATCCGCGAACTCGCCGAATACGAAAAGCTGCTGCACGAGGTCGTCGCGACCGAGGCGCAGATCGAAGCCGCGCTTTTCGGCGAGAATCCGAAGGCGTTCTGCGACATCGCCGAGTGGGACGGCGAACCTGTCGGCTTCGCGGTGTGGTTCTATACCTATTCGACCTTCAGCGGCCGGCACGGCATCTGGCTGGAGGACCTGTTCGTGCGGCCGGACCAGCGCGGGCGCGGCATCGGCAAGGCGCTGATCGCCGGGTTGGCGCGGCGCTGTGTCGCGGAGGGCCTACCGCGTCTTGCCTGGTGGGTGCTGAACTGGAACGAGCCCTCGCGTGTTTTCTACCGGGCGCTCGGTGCCAAGGCACAGGACGAGTGGACCGTGAAGCGGCTGGAGGGCGAGGCGCTCGCGCGACTGGGCGCGGAGAGCTGAGCCATGGAGAAGCGTCCGATCGTGCTGATCGCAGCCGTCGCCGACAATGGCGTGATCGGCGATGACAACCGGCTGATCTGGCGGCTGAGGACCGATCTCAAGCGCTTCCGCAGCCTGACGCTGGGACGACCCGTGCTGATGGGGCGCAAGACCTTCCTGTCGATCGGCAAGCCCTTGCCGGGGCGCGAGACCATCGTGTTGACGCGCGATGCCGGCTTTGCGGCGGAGGGCGTGAGTGTCGCCCATTCGCTCGACGAGGGGCTGGAGATCGGGCAACGGCTGGCGGCCGCTGCCGGGGCGGATTCCGTCGTGGTTGCCGGTGGCGCCGAGATCTATCGCCAGGCCCTGCCGCTGGCGGACCGGCTGGAACTGACCGTCGTGCATGCCGAGCCGTCGGGCGATGCGATCTTCCCCGACTGGGAGCGCGATGCCTTCGAGGCCGGTGCAAACGATCACCACCCCGCCGACGCCGAGAACGAGCACCCCTATACCTTCGTGACCTGGCGCCGGCGCGGCTGATCGCCGCTTTCCGTTCACGATGAATGGCTTGCGCCGTTGACGAATCCATGGCCCATGACCAATTCAGCCCAGCGCCTTCGGCCGAAGGCGCTGACAAGCGGCCGTCATTTGCTTATGGCTTGGCCTCGATAAAACGAAAGGGAACGGCTCGAGAATGCCTTGGAGCAATCAGAGCGGCGGTGGCAACGGCGGGGGAGGTCCCTGGGGTCAGCGCGGAGGTAATGGCGGCGGCGGTCCATGGGG
>SEEM01000084.1 GCA_004144595.1 Hyphomicrobiales bacterium | reverse complement strand
CTGCTGCGCCCCCCGCCCCCGAGCCTGCGAAGCCTGCGGAACCCGGACCCGCGGAAGCCAGCGCCCCGGCAACCGCCGCTCCGCCGCAACCTGCCAAGCCGGCGGAACCCTCGCCGGGTGCGACCAATCCGGAGACTGGCGCCGACAAGCCGAAGCTCGTCAATCCCAGCGACGTCCGGAATACCGAGGGCACCGAGCGCAAGCCGCCGCTCTCGACCGCAGCACCCGCGCCCGAGACTTCGTCGATCCCGCCCGTGCAACAGAACGACCCGACGCCGTCGGTGTCGAAGCCGGAAACGCCGATCGCCCCCGTCGCCCCGCTGAATTGAACGAACAACAAAAAGGCCCCCGTTTCCGGGGGCCTTTCGCTTTCACCTAAGCTTGGCGCAGGTTACGCGGCCTTGGCGACCTTGGCTTCGAGGACCTTGGCCGAACCACCGGTTCCGATTGCGATCTGGCGCGGCTTCTTGGCCTCGGGGATCTCGCGCACGAGGTCGATATGGAGCAAGCCGTTCTCAAGGCTGGCACCGGTCACCTGCACATAGTCGGCAAGCTGGAAGCGACGCTCGAAGGCGCGCGCGGCAATGCCCTGATGCAATACCTCGCGGGGCTCGGCGCCCTCGGCAGGCTGCTTCTCGCCCTTTACGGTCAGCGCGTTTTCCTTGGATTCGATGGAGAGGTCGCCCTCGCCGAAGCCTGCGACCGCGATGGTGATGCGGTAGGCATTCTCGGCGGTCCGCTCGATATTGTAGGGCGGGTAGCTCGGGGCGGATTCGTTGCTCGTCGCCTGGTCGAGGAGATTGAACAGACGGTCGAAGCCGACGGTCGAGCGATACAGCGGGGAAAGGTCGAAATGACGCATGATATGTCCTCCGAGGAAGCGACAATGATGTCGGTCCGCCTCGCCTGAGCGCGGACCTGGGTTGCTTTCGCGCAGCCGGTTCCGGCCTGCGCAGACCAGATCTGGTGAGGCATTTTTCGCTTTTCAAGAGCCTCCCTTCCTGCGTCGATTTGAAAGCTCCGCCCTCATCCCGAGGAGCGCCGCAGGCACGTCTCGAAGGATGAGGGTTGATAAAGCGCCCATAGACTCTAAAGGCGCGAAATGACCCCGACCCTTTCTTTTTCGACGCCCGACATGTTTTCGCAGGATATGCCGTGCAGGATGTCGGGCATGCAGCAGCCGCAATCGGAAGGCGCGGCCGCGATGCGGAGCATCTAATGGCCGAGGCCGTTTTTTTCGTCGATCCCGACTATCCCGTTCCTGGGCATGGCAAGACCTGGCTCGCGACCACGCGAGATGGCGCCGCCCTGCGCTTCGCGAGCTGGCGCCCGACGGTGAAGCCGGTGCGCGGCACCGTCGTCGTCGTGCAGGGCCGGGCCGAGTTCATCGAGCGCTACAGCGAAACCGTCGCGGAACTCCGCCGCCGCGGCTTTCATGTGCTGGCCTTCGACTGGCGCGGCCAGGGCGGGTCGCAGCGTTTCGTCAGGCGCATCCGCAAGGGCCATGTCGGGCGGCTGCGCCACTACGAGGCCGATCTCGCGCTGGCGATGTCCGAGATGCAGGCGAAGCTGCCTCCGCCCTATTTCGTGCTCTCCCATTCGATGGGCGCTGCGCTCTGCCTCGACGCTTCCCGCTCCGATGCCCTGCCGGTCGCCCGCATGGTCGCGCTCGCGCCGATGCTCGGCATTGCGATGATCGCGCATCCCGGCCGGGCGAAGATCCTGGCGAGCCTGCTCTACTGGCTCGGCCTCGGCCGGGCGTTCGTGCCAGGCGGCGGCGATACCGCGATCGCGACCAAGCCTTTCGACGGCAATCGCCTGACCAGCGACCCAGCCCGCTATGCCCGCAACAGCGCACTCTCGGCCGCCGCACGCGACCTCAGCATCGGCGACCCCACAATCGCCTGGGTCCGGACAGCCTTCCGCCTGATGGCCCGCCTCGCCGTGCCCTCTGCCGCGCAGGAGGTGAAGGTGCCGACGCTGATCATTGCTGCCGGCCGCGACCCGGTCGTCTCGACGCCGGCGATCGAGCGCTTCGCAGCGCGGCTCAAGACCGGCTCGGCGCTCGTCCTGCCGACGGCGCGCCACGAGATCCTCATGGAAAGCGACGACATCCGCGCCCAGTTCTGGGCGGCCTTCGACGCCTTTATTCCCGGCGAGGACCAGGCGTTGCCGGCCTCATCCGGCGAGCCTGGCCATGGCGGCCTCATGCAGCGCCTTGCTGCCGGCCGCGAGGATGCGCCCGCCCCCGGCAGCGCTGCCGCCGTCCCATGATGTGACGATGCCGCCCGCGCCCTCGATGATCGGAATCAACGCGACGATGTCGTAGGGCTTGAGGCCGCTCTCGATGACGAGATCGACATGGCCGGCGGCGAGCATGCAATAGGCGTAGCAGTCGCAACCGTAGCGCGAGAGCCGAACCTCGCTTTCGACACGCGCGAAGGCCTCGGCCTCTTCGCCCTTGAACAGGGCGGGCGTCGTCGTCATCAGCGTCGCGGTGGCAAGATCGCTGGTTGGGCGCGTCCGCAGCGTCTTCGGACCGCCCGGCCCCTCATAGCGCGCCTCGCGCCCGTCGCCCGAAAAGCGCTCGCCCGAGAAGGGCTGGTGCATCATGCCGTAGACCGGCACGCGGTCACGGGTCAGGCCAATCAGCGTGCCCCAGACCGGGATGCCCGAGATGAAGGCGCGCGTGCCGTCGATCGGATCGAGCACCCAGACATATTCCGCGTCCGTGTTCTCGTTGCCGAATTCCTCGCCGAGCACGCCATGGGCCGGGAACTGCTGCCTGATCATATGCCGCATCACCGATTCGCCGGCGCGGTCCCCCTCGGTCACGGGGTCGAACACGCCGCCTTGCGACTTATCCTCCGTCGCATGCAGGCTCCTGAAGAAAGGCAGGATGGCCTGGCCGGACTGCGTCGCCAGGTCCGCGACGAAGGCGCCGAAATCGACTGCGGTCATGATAGGCACTCCAAATTGCTGCTTTGCAGCATAGACTCCGCGGATTGCCCGACGAACCGAGCCTCGGATGCGAAAATATCCGAAAAACTCCGGCTTTCCGTTACCGCATCATGCGCCCATCGCATGGCGCCATTGATTTCGCTGATTTCAGTTGCGTTTTGCAGCGCACCCTCATATTGTGCACTGCGAAGGGGAGATGACCTCAAACCTTCATTGCCCTCCTTGGGCGTTTCCTCCCTAGACTTGGGCCGCCACGCAAGTGTGCGGCCCTTTTTTCTTGCATATTCCCCCTCCGCCGCCAGCTGCTACTCGGCCGCCTCGCGCCATTCGTCGAGCCAGCCGCTCCAGCGCGCGAAACAATCCGCCATCACCGCCGCCATCGCCTGCTCGACTTCGCCGAAGCCCGCATGCGGCTCCAGCGTCGCCTCGTTCATGTAGAGCGCGCGGTTCACCTCGATCTGCAGCGCATGCACCCCGGCAGCCGGCGCGCCGTAATGCTCGGTGATGAAGCCACCGGCATAGGGGCGGTTGCGGGTGACGCTGAAGCCCAGCCGCGCGAACGCCTGCTCGGCGATGTCGATGATATAGCCGGCCGCGCTGGTGCCGAAGCGGTCGCCGAGGATGATGTCGGATTTCGCCAGCCCGTCTCGGTCGAGACCGGCCGAAGGCATCGAATGCGCATCGACCAGGATGCAGGTGCCGAACACGCCCTGGGTGCGCTGGACCAGGCTGCGCAGGCCCGCATGGTAGGGTCGGTAGAGGTCTTCGATCCGGGCGAGCCCCTCCTGGATCGGAATCCGCCCGAAATAGATCTCCTGCGCATCGCCGACGATGCGCGGAATGGTCCCGAGCCCGCCGGCCACCCGCATCGAGCGCGTATTGGCGAAAGGCGGCACGCGTCCCTCGAACATGCGAGGGTCGAGCTCATAGGGCTCGCGATTGACGTCGAGATAGGCGCGCGGGAACTCCGCCACCAGCAGCGGCGCACCGAGCGAGACGCTCTGCGCGAACAGCCGGTCGACATAGGCATCCTCGGAGCGCCGGAGGCTGCGCAGCGGCAGGCGCGCCGCCTCGACGAAGCTCCGCGGATAGCAGCGGCCGGCATGCGGCACGTCGACCACCACCGGCACGACCTGGAGGGCCGGCTGGTACAGGCTGAACGGCCGCTCGATCTCGGCGACGACGTCGTCCGGCGCGGGCGGGAAAGGGGCTGAGGACAGGCTCATCGCGGCCGACTGAAGCACACAAACCGAAGCGGTTGAAGCGATGTCGCAAAACCCCGGAAATTCAGCGCTGGATTCACGCCTTCTTTACCACGATGTTGCCTTATGGAAGGACATGGTTCCAACTGTGCGGCCGGGTGAGTACCCAACCGTTCCGAACCGGCCTTGGCCGGGGCGCCAGACGTTACAGAAACACAGGCCTCAGGGACGAACAGATCAGGCCCATGACGAAGATACTGCTCGCAGAAGACGACAATGATATGCGTCGCTTCCTGGTCAAGGCCCTGCAGAACGCGGGCTACGACGTCGCCTCCTTCGATAACGGCCTGTCGGCCTATAACCGCCTGCGCGAGGAGCCTTTCGAGCTCCTGCTGACGGATATCGTCATGCCGGAGATGGACGGCATCGAGCTGGCGCGCCGCGCCACCGAGCTCGATCCCGACATCAAGGTGATGTTCATCACCGGCTTCGCCGCCGTGGCGCTGAACCCCGATTCGCAGACGCCGAAGGATGCGAAGGTCCTGTCCAAGCCCTTCCACCTGCGCGAGCTCGTCAACGAGGTCGAGAAGCTGCTGGCGGCCTGAAAGGCCGCTCGGCATCGTGCCCCTGCAGATGCCAACAGCGCGTTGAGAATTTATGCGGCAAACGCCTTGCCACCCGCAAAGCGAGCCGCTATAGCCCCCTCACCTCGCAGCGTGAACGCGGCCAACACGGCCCGGACACGCTTCCGGAAGCCTCCTCAGGGCGGCGACGGGCGCGTAGCTCAGCGGGAGAGCACTACGTTGACATCGTAGGGGTCACAGGTTCGATCCCTGTCGCGCCCACCATTTAACCCCCTGTTCTGTAAGGCATTTACAGAACGGGGGGTTCCTCCAATCCTCCTCAGTTCCTCCCTATTCAATCGCACTTCAATAGCAAATAGCCGCGTGCTTGTGAGCTTTTGCAGCTCGCTGATGACGAAGTCGGTTGCGAGCGCGACGTCTTCGAGGATCTCAAAGTCGAGGCCTTCGTAGTGCTCGGTCGTCTGTGAGCCCTCCCTGACAGTGTGGCCAAGCCATCCTGAGCGGTATTCGCGCGACACTCTTGGGCACAGCCTCCTGACGTGCGTGTTCATGAAGGCGCGCAGCGATTTCTGGGTGAGATCGGGTATCCCGGCCTCGTCAGCGATTCGCTTGACAGCTTGCTTGACCTGCTTCACGCGTTTCCCTTTGTAGGCAAGAAGCGGCAGCGGCGCGGCTGGCCTTCCACCATATCGCTTAGTCCAAGCCGCCACGTCATCCGCTGACCAGCGATCAAGCCAGCCAGCTAACCCCCTCGTCGCAGGAATGTCGGGTCGGCGCTTGTTTGTCTGAATCCGATCGGGAGGATTCAGACTTAGAGCTCCTGTCGTCCGATCGTACTGAGTGGTAGGATCGAAGTCTGTGATCGCTTCCGGCCGAGCCCAGGTGTTCAGGGCCAGAATTACCCAGCGCTTGAGATGCGGGGTTTGAACGGCGTCGATAAATTTCGCCATCTCAACCATCGAAGGAACGAATCCACCTTTGCGCGGTGGAGCAATCTTAAGCTCTCGGGAAATGCGCACGCGTTGATAAACGATCTTTGGCACATGGGCGACGAGAGCACCCTCAACGGGGCGGCCAAGCGGATCAACGCGCATTTTGATTGCAGCGGCATCATTCAGCGCGGCACCCAGAACGCTCAGCGTACGATCGATGTAGGCGGCGCTGTGGCTGTAACGTTCATGACAAAACCTGGCGAGGTCCAGTTGCCGCGACGGCTTCCAGAAGGACACTGGCGCCGCCAGTTCCTTCGCACCCTCGCGCAGATATGCGATGACGATCTCGATGGCCCTCGCTGCCTGCGACTCGCTTGCGATCGTCGTTGCATGGCCGTTCAGGTACGCCTCGAGGACGTGAACCGTCAGGACCTCTCCCGGTAAGGCGCACTCTTCTGCAGACCTTGCGGGTGCGGCTGAGACGAGAGCGACGAGGGCCTGCCGCGCTTCCTCACCATCCGCAGTGCGGAGGCTTCTGCGGCGGACCGCGCGAGTTCCGGCGTCATAGCGGCAGGCATAATAGATGCCTCCGCGTTCGGGATGGGGAATGTCGAGGTAGTAACCTCCATATTCCCAGCCGACCGCGCTTCCGACGCTCCCGCTGATAGAACTAGTTCTTCTCGGTTTCTCAGACACGACGCAAACCTACGGTACTGTCGATTGATATAAGCCTGGACGTCTTCTTCGGTGAAGCGTGGCCCGACTGCGAAAGCGTAGTAATCGATCGCGCCCTGCTTACGGGCGCGTCGAATTTCACCAGGCCGGAAGACAGGCCACTTGGCCTCGACTTCTTGCTCTGTGAGATATTTGTCCGGGGGGATGACATCGAGCGCCATCACGACACACGGAAGCACCGGTGCAGCAAGGCACGCAAAACGACGGGAACAAGCAACACAAGAGCGACTCCACGGCTTCGCCGCGCCGTCAGGCGCAGCAGCCGTGCCTCACTCGAATTCGCCCGGGGATAGCACTTTGCCACCGGCACGGCTGGGTCGCGGGTCTCACGCGATACCCAACAGGATCTGTTTCCGTAGACCCTCAGTTCGTTCCAACAACCGCGACAGCGATCGGACGTGCCGACCGCGGCCAAGACCCTCCGGATGTCCTATCCATAAGGCCTCCGGATGCCATATGGTGCTGCCAATTTATCGAGCGCGCGGCAACGACGCTTTTCGTCCGGAAGCTAACGGGGCGGGGTATCCTAGTGTGGAGGAATCTCGCTGGCCGATGCCTTTTTGCCCGAATCGATCTCGATCTTCCGCTACTCTACCACGGACGAGGCGATACTTGAATGCGGGGAGGTTTAGGCGATCCTACTGCCTACCGCAGCGGAGTCGGGGCCATAGAACCCCTGCCCCTTGCACTTGAAGCTGACGAGCTGGCGGGCGACGGGATTGGTCACCCAATCGTGGATGATCACCTCGGCAATCCGCACGAGGCGGTCCGCATCACGGGATTTCGGCCTGAAGAAGTAGAACTCCTTGGCTTTCGAGATGCGTGTCTCCGTGGCGAAGCCGTACCCGGTCAGCCGGCGGAACTCATCGGGATTGCGTCCGATCTGGCGGCAGTGGGCCTGCCCTTCCTCGGTGTCGAGCCATTCGTTCAGGGCTGCGTTCCGCATGTGCTTATGAAGGCGCTCCTCGAACTCCTCTGTAGACAGATCGATCGGCAGCCGCACTTCGAGACATGAACCGCCGACCCTGACCGGAGAGGCCTTAAGCGGCGTTCCGAGCGGCAAGATGAGCTGGGCGATCCAGTTGTCGAAGCCGCGGTCGCTACAGGGGAAGCCATTCTCCGAGCCAGTCTGGCAACCATAGCGATGATGGTTGAGCTCCCGCAGCCTCGAGCGGATATGAGCCTGTCCGGTCACCGAGACCTTATGCAAGCAGGCATAGAGCCGCTTCGCGACGCCCAGCAGGCCATTGGCGACGGAAGGATTGCGGTGGTCCTGACCGCAGCCGCAGGCATAGATGAAGACCAGTCGGCCAGCCTCGTAGCCTTGGAGGAACGCCGGCGTGGTGAAGGCGTGATCGTCGAGCGGCAGGAGTTCCTGTCCCCCGATACGAGGCCATTGGACCTCCCACCAGTGGCTGACCACCCCACCACTGCCATCGGGGAGGAGCTGTGTCCCCGGAGCCATCCGGCTGCGTTTCGTACCTTTCAGCGGGAGCTTCAACGTCGTCGTCATCGTGTTTCCTATCCTGTTCATGTGGGGTGAGGCTTTCAGCACCTCGCGGATCTCGTTTTCCCGTCAGCTCCCAGTGGCCCCGGCTCCAGCTCAGGGGCCTTGATCAAACTCCAGAAACCCAATCGGCCTCGCCCCCACGGCGGAGCTCGCCAGGCCATCGGCGGCATCGACGTCGGCGACGGTCAGATGATCGCGTCCAGCGCAGGCGGCGTAGCCAAGGGCCAGGCGTACGACCCGCGCGATACGGCGAGGATGCGCTCGTGCGAGCCGCTGGATGACGGCATCGGCAGGTATGCTGAACAAGCCGTTGGTTTCAGCCACCGCGATCATCGCGATCCGGCGGGTGACGCTGAACAGCGCCTGCCCGGTCGGCGGCTTGATGTTGAATGTGAGCAGCCTGTCGCGAATGAACGCGGGGAGCGCGTCCACATCGTTGGCGGTCGCGATGATGATGACGCGGGACAGGTCGAAGCTCAGCCGGAGATACTCGTCCAGCAATGACTGGCTGTTTTCGGTTTCGAGAAGGCTGAGCAACGTGTTGTAGGGCTGCTCGTCCCTGTGCGTCTGAAACTTGTCGATCTCGTCAAGCAGCAGGACGGGCTGAGCGGTGTCGCCGCTGAGCAGCATCTCATTGACGATGCTCATGCGGGCGCCCTTCCAACTCGTCGGGTGACCGACGAGCAGCTGCTGGGCGTCACTGTTGGTCGCGCAGCTGTGGGCCTGGATGGCGACGCCAAGCGCATGGGCGAGCGCCTTGCTCGCATGTGTCTTGCCGCATCCTGGTGGGCCCGACAGCAGTATTGCGGGCATCGACACAGGCGCGCCCGATGCGATCGACAAGGCGACCGCCCGGTCGACGAGATCAACGACCTCCGTGAAGCTTGGGCAATCGGCGCGAACGGTGGCGAGCCTGTCACGGATTTCCGGTGTTCCGAACAGAAGATCTCGGTTGGGCCCTCGATCGTCCTCGGCGAGGCAACGCAGCCTGTCGAGGCGGCTCTGCTCCTCTAACGTCAGCACCGGCTGTGCCAGCCCGTACTCTTCCTCCTTCTCGAAGAGATAGGGCCGACCATAGGCCAGCTCGAGCTGGGTCAGCAGTGTGCCGCGATCATAGATCGCCACCTCGCGTGGCGGGTGAGTCCTGACGTCCCGGCTGGAAATCGCTGGCTTGGCTTCGGCGATCATCTCGCCGCTCCGAATGCGCGATCGCCTCGGCGTGGAGCCAGGTGTGTCTGTGGGGTCGTTGATCATGATCTCATCTCGGTGGGCGAGCTCGGTCGAGCTGCACCCGGCACCAGTGATCACGACGAAAAGCGCGACGGGCAGGTCGCGCTTTCACCGGTTCATATGATGCTGTGCTTTCGTAAAGGAGCCGATCAGTCCAGGTCGCTGACCGACTGCCCAAGTGCGACGGCCCATTCGATCGCCGCCCGCATATGATCAGGGTCGCGGTAGCGCGGCGCGATCAGGTCGAGAGCGGCCTGTTTGATGGCGAGGTCTTCGTCATCACGCGCTGGCCACACACCAATCCTCGCCAGGCGCCCGTAGGCGAGCAGTTCGGCGCCTCGGATCGGATCGACCCAAAGTGTAGCGTCCGTGACTTTGCTCTGGAGCCGCCGACAAACATCGACCTGAGCCAGCAGGGTGCGTGCGCCGTCGAACAGGTCAGCGAGGTCAACCGGCGTTTCGAGCCAGAGCTGAAGCGAGCGGGCCACAGCGAGCGGATAGGCCGCCGGCTCGCCCGGCGCTGCCCTTAGGAAGCGCTGGGCGCAGACCTTTGGTACCCTGGCAGGCCTCATCCCTTCTTCGCTGAGCGCGACGAAGTCGCTGCCGCACATCCGGCTGACGCGATCGGCGAGATGAGGTTCGTCTGAACGGCGGGCCTGATGGCGCAGGGCACGACGCAGATCGGCACGTGCGCGATAATCCGCATCGCTGCGCGGCGCGATCAGCATGGTCGCGACGTTGCCGGCGTTGATCAGGACCGCCCAGGCCCTGACGCAATCGGCTTTGAGCGCGTCGACTTTGACGATGCCGTTGCCCAGGGCCGTCAGCAAGGCTTCAAGCTGTGCGACGTGGAAACGGGCTCGCCCCCGGATCGGCAACAGCGAGGGACGTTCGCGCCAGACCGAAGCGCACCGCCGAAGACGGGGCTGATCGTCGTCACCAAGGAACTCAAGAGCCTCCAATTCATCGACGATGGCGATGAGCGGGACGTCGACAGCGGCCATGCTCCAGACCGACGTGATGTCAGCTTGATCGATTGTCTTCACAAGGTTGATCTTTCATGTGGGGTGCACTGCTTTCTGCAGCGCCTTTCCAGCTCTCCATCTCCACACCGGACCAGCGCAGCATGTAAAAAGGGGCGACGCCTGATGGCATCGCCCCTCCCCCGGTGCTTCTAGATTAAAGTCTGGCTTCAGAGAGATTCGTAGCGATCGCCAACCTGGCGTTGCATGCGACGAAGCTCCCTGAGGCGCTCGGCCATCGTGCCGGCGAACATGACGATGTCGCGCAGGCGCTGGTCGATCAGCCGTGCAGCTTGGTCTTCGACGCGCCCCTTGACGGAGTTGTCGTCGTCAGCGACCGCGTCGATCAGGCAGGCCCTGGCGAGATCGGCCGCAGCCAGCAGGTTTGCACCATGGGCTGCGCGCTGAAGCCGATCGAGACGCTCGCGATCGAGATCAGCCTGTTCCTCGATTGTCCTGGCGAAGCGGGCGGTATCGTCGAGCTGCAGAGCCGCGCGCTCGACCAGGACCGCCGGCGAGGCGAGTTCGCGCACGAAGGCCATGAGGCTGAGCCCCTGTTCCAGGCCCAGCACGGTGGGCTGATCATCGCGCATGTCGTCGATCGAGAATGCGGTCGTCGCATGGAAGACTGTCTCGACCTCGGCGGGTCCGCTGAGGTCTCCATGGGCGAATGCCTTGCGAGCAGCCTCGACGAAGTCGGCATCTCCGCCGACCGCCGCGATGACATCGCCGAGGACGCGTCGCCGAGCCGCGAAGTCGCGCGGAGGGCGTGGCGGCACCAGCGCGACCGCGATGGTGGAGGCGGCGTTCAGGAACGACAGCCCAATCAGCATGTCGAAGAAGAATGCGACCTGCATTGGCCCGGACGTGCCGGCCAATGCCAGGAAGCGCATGACTTCGCCGGCATGGCCGGCGGCGCGGTCGGCGATGTCATCGACCTGGAAGGTCTCGGCGGCGAATGCCGCGTAGCCCTGTTCCGGGCCGGCGAACAGCGAGAGCCGGTCTGCGAAGCCAGCGAGGTCATCGACCACGGCTCTGATGGGAAGGTCGAGCTCGATGTCAGCGAGCGATGCTGCGGTGGTGGTCTTCATTTCAGTCGTCCCGGTTTCCTAGGGGTGACAGCCACATGGCTGCGCTTCCCCCCCGGTCTGCAGAATCTAAGAGGCGCCCGGTCGCGGGCGCCTCCCATTTTACGGTGCTGACCGCTCGGCGGTCAGGTCAGCTCATTCCAGTCGAAAACGAGCCTGTCGCGGGCATCGACCGGCAGTGTCTTGATCCAGGCCGCCTCGGCCGTGACGTGGCGGACAGCCGCCTGCATTGCCGGCGGATCGCCGGCCTCGCCACGCTCGTTGATCAGCGCAACCACCTGTTTTTTGAGGGCGAGCGCCTGGCGATTGTGGATCGGCCAGATCATCACCTGGCAGGCCGCAAGGTATCCCATCAGTCGCGCGCCTTCGGCTGCGGTCATGAGCTCGCTGGCGTTTGCCGGGCCCCGCT
>SEEM01000248.1 GCA_004144595.1 Hyphomicrobiales bacterium | reverse complement strand
GGGAGCAAGCTCCGCACCGGCCAAGTCATGGGTCTCGAAGGGGAGGTTTCAGTCGTGGAAACCGTGGCGGAGAACACCGGGCAACTCGGCCTTGCGTCCTTCACCGTGCAGCTTCAACGCAGCTGGTGCCTGCCGGGTTCCAGCGGCGACCGCCCGAATTGCGATAGGGCGGAAGCGGGAGCCATAGGTAGCCCGCGCCGTGGCGTCGTGGAAACCTTTCCGGGCCGGTGCCGAGGCGTGTGTGTCGTGTTGAAACATGGCTCCAGACTCGTCTGATGGACCTCGTGCCGGCGGCTCGTGCGGCCGACCTCGCCTGTCTGACGGCGGATCGGGTCGGCGCCGGGGCGCCACTGTGATCCGTTCGTGGCGATCTCGGGCGAAGCCTGGGGTGTCCTGCCATATTGATGAATGCAAAAAGGCCGGGCGTTGCCGCCCGGCCTTCCGTGTTTTTTCAGTGCCGGCGATGTCAGGCCAGCAGGCCTTCGGCCTTGGCCCAGTTCAGCGTCTTGTCCAGCGCGCGCTCGCAGCGGTTGAACATTTCCTCGATCTCGGCGTCCTTGATCACCAACGGCGGGCAGAAGGCGAGGCGGTCGCCCATGGCGCGGGTGATGAAGCCCTCTTCCAGGGCATAGGCGACCGCTTTGGCACCGACGCCCTTCTTGGTCTCGAAGGAGGCCTTGGTCTGCTTGTCCTTGACCAGTTCGGCGCCGCCGATCAGGCCGACGCCCTTGGCTTCGCCGACGAGAGGATGGTCGTTCAGCTTGTGCAGGCGGCGCAGGAAGGTCGCCGAGACCGTCTCGACATGCTCGACGATCTTGTCGCGCTGGTAGATCTCGATCGTCTTCACCGCGACGGCGCAGCCGACGGGATGGCCGGCATAGGTGTTGCCGTGGCCGAAGGTGCCGATCTTGCGGCTCTGGTCGACGAGAACATCATAGATCTTGTCGTTCATCATCACGGCGCTGAGCGGGAAATAGGCCGAGGTGATCTGCTTGGCGAGCGAAATCGAGTCGGCGTTCAGGCCGTAGGTCTCGGTGCCGAACATCTTGCCGGTGCGGCCGAAGCCGGTGATGACCTCGTCCGAGATGAACAGCACGTCGTACTTGGCGAGCACGGCGTTGATCTTCTCGAAATAGCCCTCCGGCGGGATGATCGCACCGCCGGCGCCCATCACCGGCTCGGCGATGAAGGCGGCGACCGTGTCCGGCCCCTCGCGCAGGATCATCTCTTCGAGCTCGGCGGCGAGCCGCGACGAGAAGTCCTGCTCGCTCTCACCGGGCTCGGCGAAGCGGTAATGATGCGGGCAGGAGGTGTGCAGGATGCCGGGCAGCGGCAGGTCGAAATCGATATGGTTGTTTGGCAGGCCGGTCAGCGAGGCCGAGGCGACGGTGACGCCGTGATAGCCCTTCAGCCGCGAGATGATCTTCTTCTTCTGCGGCCGGCCGAGCGCGTTGTTGAGATACCAGACGATCTTGACCTGGGTGTCGTTGGCGTCGGAACCCGACGCGCCGTAGAACACCTTGGAGATCGGGACCGGGGCGATCTCCTTCAGCTTCTCGGCGAGCTCGATCGCCGGGTCATGGCTGCGCCCGCCGAAGATATGCGTGAAGGGCAGCTTCTTCATCTGCTCATAGGCGGTCTCGACCAGTTCCTGGTTGGAATAGCCGAGCGACGTGCACCAGAGCCCGGCCATGCCCTCGATATATTCCTTGCCGGCGGAGTCGTAGACATAGATGCCCTTGCCGCTCTCCAGGATCAGCGGGCCCGTCTGCCGATGGGTGGCCAGGTTGGTATAGGGATGGACGAGGGTCTCGATATCCCGGACGGCGACGTTCGACAGCATGATGGGCTCCCGGTTCTGTTTAATATTCTTGCCAGTGTAAGCTGAACTGACCGCAAATGTTGAGCGATTTTGACGCAGGGGACGGTAGACTCTGCCGCAGGGCGAGCGAAACGGAAAGGGTTCGCGCCAAACGGGCGCATGTGCCATATGGAATGCTCAACCGGCGAGCGGCGGCGGGGCGAAACGTCCACCCAGCTCCTCCAGCATCGCACCGACGGCGATGGCGGTCCGGTCCTCGCCGAAGGGCGCGATGATCTGAACGCCGAGCGGCAGCCCGGCGCGTGAGCGCGTGACCGGCGCCGAAAGCGCCGGCAGGTCCGCTCCGGTCGCGAGCGAGGCCCAGAGCAGGAAATCGAGATAGGGCCGCGGTTCTCCGTTCACGATCAGGCGGCGGGCATGAATGTCGGGGCCATGGTCGTGAGGGATTGCGGCGACGGGCGCCGGCGGGCAGAGCACCACGTCGTAATGAGCAAAGAAACGCGCCCATCGCCGCTTCTGGGCGCGGCGGCGCTGGTCGATCTGCTGGTAGAAGCCCGGCGTCATCCGGGCGCCCCGCGCCTGCAAAGCCTGGTGCGACAGGTCGTTCGGGCTGAAGCGAGAGGCCTGCGCCTGGATGCGGGCGCGCACCTTTGGCGGCAGGCCGTATGCGACGACGGCATGGTTCAGCAGGGCATAGACCTCGAACGCATCAGCGAAACGGATCGAGGGCCGCGCCGTCTCGTCGACGATCGCGCCAGCCACGGCCAGGCGGCGGGCGGCCTCGCGCACGGCATCCG
>SEEM01000024.1 GCA_004144595.1 Hyphomicrobiales bacterium | reverse complement strand
CAGGCCGGCGACCAGCTCGCCCGCATCCTCGCGGCCTCGCAGAAGGTGGCGGCGACGATCGCCGACATCTCGGCGGCGTCCGGCGAGCAGGCCAACGGCATCGACGAGATGAGCCAGGCGGTGGCGCATCTCGACGAGATGACCCAGCAGAACGCGGCCTTGTCCGAACAGAGCGCGGCCTCGGCCAATTCGCTGTCGGGCCGGATCGAGCAGCTCAACGCGCTGGTCGCGGCCTTCAAGACCAATCAGGGGCAGGCCAGCGTCTCGCGCAGCCCGGCAGCGGCAGGCCCGGCGGCGTCGGAGCCCGAGCGTTTGCGCCAGCTCGCCGAGGTGGCGTTTCATCAATCGCGGCGCCCGGCCGCTGCGGAAGCCAGGCCTGCTGCCGCCAAGCGCGCGGTCAATGCCCGCAGCGGCGGCACGGGCTGGGAGGAGTTCTAGCTCTTCCTCATCCGTCCCGTTTCCACCGCCTCCTGACCCCTATCGGGAGGCGGTGCGTTCCAGAGTCGCCGACAGTTCGGGCTTCACGTTCAGCGTCTGGAACACCACGCAATAACGCTCGGTGAGCTTGAGCAGCGTATCAAGCTTCTCCTGCGGTGCATCGCTCTAGACGTCGAAGAACAGGCGGATCGCCTTGAAGCCGACCGCCGCATCCTTGGCGACGCCGAGCGTGCCGCGGAAATCGAGATCGCCCTCGGCGCGGACCACACCCTTCTTCAGTTCGATCTCGAGCGCGGTCGCGACCGCTTTCAGCGTGACGCCGGCGCAGGCGACCAGCGCCTCCAGCAGCATGTCGCCGGAGCAGAGCTCGGCGCCCGAGCCGCCGGTGGCCGGGTGGAGGCCTGCGAGCGCGATCGCGCGGCCGGTCTCGACCTTGCAGGCGATATTCTGGTCGTCGAGCTCGCCATGGGCCTTCAGTGTGATGACCGCCGCGTCGGGATTGGTGCGGTATTCGTCCTTGAGCGGGGCCTGCAAGGCGCGCAGAGCTGTAACGTCCATGATCGTGTTTCTCCTGAGCGGTCCGTCGGCTTGTAGCCGCTTCAGGCCGCGGCCTCCACCGCCGGCGTCGCGGGCCGGCTTTCCTTCTCGAGCGCCCGGCGCAATTCGCGGCGCAAGCTGACGAAGCCGACCGAGCCCTCCTGCCGCGGACGCGCCAGCAGGTTGTCGAGGCTGAATGCGACCGGGCCCGTCTGCCGCGGCAGGATGTGAATGCGATCGGCCAGGCGCAGGGCCTCCTCGACGGAGCCAGTGGCAATGACCACGGCGGGCCGCGCCTGGGTGCAGAGCTCAGGCAGGAAGGCGGCGAGCCCGGCGCGGGCCTCGGCATCGAGCGCCGTAAAGGGTTCGTCGATCAGCAGCAGGCGCGGCCGGACCAGCAGGAGGCGGGCGATGGCGAGCCGCAGCAGCCCCTCCGGAGAGAGCTCGGCCGGCCGCTGTTTCGCCTGCCCGGCGAGGCCGAGACGAACCAGCACATTGGCGACCAGGCCCTCGCGCTCGAACGGCGTCGCCCTCGGCAGGACAAAAGCAAGATTTTCCCTGAGATCGAGCCAGGGAAAGAAGCGCGGCCGCGCGCAGAGCAGGCCGATCTCGGCCGTTGGGATCGCCCCTTCGTCAGCCTTCAGGCCGGCGAAGCTACGCAAGCTGGCCCCCCTCGCCTCGGCGGGACCGAGCAGGGCGACGACCTGGCCAGCCCTGGGCCGTGCGGGAGCATTGTCGAGTGCGGGGGAGAAATCGTGAAGAGAGGCCGACATCGCTGGCACCATCCATGGACAAGGCGGAAGGAGCGCCGACGGCACCAGGCCGTCCCGTCGTTCGCGCGCTTTAGCTGCATTTGTTTCGCGCCCGCAAGCTGAGGCTCAAATCGGCGCGTATCCTCTTTTAAGGTCCGTCCGTTCGTTTTGTCAAACGATTCTCACCACCACATGCCGGCGGTCTCGGCTGCCTTCTCCTGATGCGGAGCCTCGTCGCGCAGCGAGCGGTCGAGCGCGCGCAGGGCTTCGCGCTTCGTCGCCTCGAAGGCCGGCGAAAGCCGGTCGCGCGGGCGGGCGAGCGGATTGTCGAGTTCGTCGAAGATGCGGCCGGGCTTGGGCTGCATCACGACGATGCGGTCTGCCAGCGCTACAGCCTCCTCCACATCATGCGTGACCATCACGACGGTCGGGCGGCTCTCCTGCCAGAGCGCGAGGAGATGGCCGTGCAGGCTCGCCCGCGTCGTGGCGTCGAGCGCCGAGAAGGGCTCGTCCATCAGCAGGAGCTTCGGCTTCGTGACGAGCGCACGCGCGATGGCGACGCGCTGCTGCTGGCCGCCGGACAATTCGCGCGGCCAGCGCTTCTCGTGGCCGGCGAGGCCGACGCGGACCAGCGCATTGCTCACCAGCCCCTCGCGCTCGAAGGCGGAGAGATGCGACAGCCCGAAACCGGCATTTTCCGCGACGTTGAGCCAGGGGAAGAGACGCGGCTCCTGGAAGATCACACCGAAATCGGCGCGCGGCTCGGCGATCGCCTCGCCATCGAGGCGGATCGCGCCTTCGCTGGGGCGATCGAGCCCGGCGACGAGGCGCAGCAAGGTGGTCTTGCCGCAGCCGGAGCCGCCGAGCAGGGCGACGATCTCGCCGCGCCCGACATCGAGCGTGATCGCCGACAGAGCGCGCGTGCCGTCGGCATAGGTCTTGGAGAGCCGGTCGAACCTCAGCATGACGTTATCGCGCCTTCAGAGCTTGTCGCGCGCCGTATCCTGCCAGGCGAGGAAAGGGCGCGTGATGGCGACGAGCAGACCGTCCGCCAGCTTGCCGAGCACGGCGAAGCTGATGATGGCTGCGATGATGGTGGCGGGGCGGCCAAGCTGCTGGCCGTCCACAAGCAGATAGCCCAGCCCCTCGCTCGCCCCCATGATCTCGGCCGCGACCACGAACATGAAGCCGAGGCCGAGGCCGGAGCGCAGCGCGACGATCCAGGCCGGCAGGATGGCCGGCAGCAGGACCCGCCGGACCATGGCGAGGCGCGAAAGGCGGAAGACGCGGCCGACCTCGACGGTCTTGCGGTCGATGCCCTGAATCGCGGCGGCGACGCCGAGATAGACCGGGAAGAACACGCCGACCGCGATCAACGCCACCTTCGAGGCCT
Organism: Hyphomicrobiales bacterium; assembly: GCA_004144595.1. Lineage (GTDB taxonomy): Bacteria > Pseudomonadota > Alphaproteobacteria > Rhizobiales > Beijerinckiaceae > Allobosea. The sequence goes on along the minus strand of SEEM01000024.1, from coordinate 43,806 downwards.
CAAAGATGCCGAACCAGAGGATGAAGAGCGGCACCCAGGCGATCGAGGGGATCGCGCGCAGGGCCTGCAAGGTCGGATCGAGCAGGCTGCGGGCGACGGGCAGCGCCCCCGTGACCGCGCCGAGCACGGTCCCGGCAAATGCGCCGAGACCGAAGCCCGCAGCGACGCGCCAGAGCGTTGCCCCCGCATGGGTCAGAAGTTCGCCAGAGGCGGCCAAGCCCCATAGCGAGCGCCCGACGACGCTGGGAGGGGGCATCAGGCGGCCATTGGCGATGCCCGACGCGACCAGCCATTCCCAGAGGACGGCCAGCACGACCGGCAGGACAAAGCCGGCGATCACCATCCCATAGGCGCGGCGCGGAGCGGCGGGGCGCCGCTCCGGCTCGTCGATGGCGGCTGCGATCTCCAGGACGCTCATCGCCTCGGACTGCCGTCAGTTGGTGGCGGCAAAGCGCCGATCGAGCAGCGCGTCGACGGCGGCCTTCACATCGGTCGAAGCCGGCAGCACGCCGGCTTCCTTCAGCGCCAGGCCGGCGGCGGCGATACCGTCGATCTGGGCCTGGCCGATGGTGGAATGGGTGAGTTCGGTACGGGTGAGCTGGCGCTCGATCACGGCGTCGGAGAGCTTGGTGGCGTCCACCAGCACTTTCTTGAGCTCGGCCGGATTGGCGCGTGCATAGGCGCGAGCCTCCTCGTAGGCCGCCAGCACCTTCTTCACCAAAGCCGGATTCTCGTTGGCGAAGGCCTCGCGGACATTGAGGATGCCCCAGGTGTTGTCCTCAGGCTTGCGGTAGAACAGCTTCGCCCCGCTCTCGACCTCGGCTGCGGCCATCATCGGATCGAGCCCGGCCCAGGCATCGACATCGCCGCGCTCCAGCGCAAGACGGCCGTCAGCGTGCTGGAGCAGGACGAGCTTGACGTCCTTCTCGGTCAGCTTGGCATCTGCGAGGGCGCGGACCAGGAAGATATGCGGATCGGTGCCGCGCGTGACGGCGACGCGCTTGCCCTTGAGATCGGCGACCTTGGCGATCTCGCTCTTGGCGCCGGTGACGAGCGCCGTCCATTCCGGCCGGGAATAGACATAGATCGACTTGATCGGGTTGCCGTTGATCTTGCCGATCAGCGCAGCGGCGCCAGCCGTCGAGCCGAAATCGATCGAGCCGGCATTGAGGAATTCCAGCGCCTTGTTCGAACCGGCCGACAGAACCCAGCGCACCTTTATGCCGTCGGCCTCAAGCGCCTTCTCGAGAATGCCGCGCTCCTTGAGCAGGAGACTAACGGGGTTGTAGGTCGCGTAATCGAGCCGGATTTCCTTGGGCGCCTGCGCGGAAGCCGGCGCGGCGAGGCCGGCGGCGGCGAATAATGCGAATGCAAGGCGGCGGGTGATGCTGGTCATGGGGCCTATCCCTCTGGCGATGATGCGAGGGATCGGGACGGGTGGCGTCCTTGGCCCCACGCTTTAGCTGCACTTGTTTCGCGCCCGCAAGCTGGTGGCTCAAATCGGCGCGTTTCCGACATTTAGGTCTGATCGTTCTGTTTGTCAAACAATACATCTGGTGCCGTTGTTTCGTATAATTCACGTCTGAAAACGTTTAAATTTATTCTCTCATGCGCTCCCCGCTCATGTTACGAAAGACAATGCCTGCTGGAACGGAGCTTTCGTGACCACGCCTTCCGCCAAGCCTGCCCTGCCGCTCGCCGAGATGCTGCATAATCCCGACGCTGGAATCGCGCGGCTGTTCGAGACGATCAACCGGCGCGACAAAGCGCAGATGCGACAGGTCCTGATCGCGGGGCTCAGGCAGATGCTCGACGAGGGCCATGTCTCGGCCCGGGCGATCCTGGCAGGACCGCGCGGCGGACTGGCCTGCGCGCATCGGCTTTCGGCGGTGATGGATGCCGTCCTGCTGGCGCTGCACAGCGCCGCGACCACCTATTTCTACCCGGCCGACAATCCCTCGCAGTCGGAACGCATCGCAGTCGTCGCCGTCGGCGGCTATGGGCGCGGCACGCTGGCGCCGGGCTCGGATGTCGACCTGCTCTTCCTGTTCCCGCACAAGCAGACGGCCTGGGGCGAGAGCGTGGTCGAATCCATGCTCTATCCGCTCTGGGACCTGAAGCTGAAGACCGGCCATTCGGTGCGCTCGATCGACGATTGCGTGCGCGAGGCTCGTGCCGACATGACGATCCGCACCGCCCTGCTGGAGGCGCGCTTCCTGGTCGGCGACCGCGCGCTGTTCGACGAAATGGTCCGCCGTTTCGATTCCGAAGTGGTCGAAGGCACGGCGCAGGCCTTCACCGAGGCCAAACTCGCCGAACGCGAACTCCGGGTGCAGCGGGCCGGTGCCTCGCGCTACCTGGTCGAGCCCAACGTCAAGGACGGCAAGGGGGGCTTGCGCGATCTCAACACGCTGTTCTGGATCGCCAAATACGCCTACCGTGTCCATGACGTGCGCGAGCTCGTAGAGGCGGGCCTGTTTGACGAGCAGGAACTGCAGATGTTCCAGCGATCGGAGGAATTCCTCTGGCGCGTGCGCTGCTGGCTGCATTTCATCACAGGCCGGGCAGAGGAACGCCTCTCGTTCGACCTGCAGCGGCAGGTCGCGGCGGAAATCAGCTATGCCGGGCGCGGCGGGCAGGCGCCGGTCGAACGCTTCATGAAGGCCTACTTCCTGGTCGCCAAGGATGTCGGCGACCTCACGGCCATCGTCTGTGCCGCGCTGGAGGCCCGCCAGCAGAAGCCGCGCGCGACGCTGTCGAAACTGCTCGGCACCTTCGCCAAACGCAAGCGCGAGCGTTCGCTCGGCCATGCAGACTTCAAGCTGACGAGCCAACGCCTCAATGTCGTCGACGACAGCGCTTTCGAGCGCGATCCGGTCAATCTGCTCCGGCTCTATGCCATCGCCAGCCGGGAGGATCTCGCCATCCATCCCGGTGCCAGCCGACTGGTGACGCAATCGCTGAAGCTGGTTACGCCCGGCCTGCGCAACGATCCGGAAGCCAACCGCATCTTCCTGGAGATCGTGACGGGCCGGCGCTCCCCGGAAGTCGTGCTCAGGCGCATGAACGAGTCAGGGCTGCTCGGCCGCTTTGTCCCGGATTTCGGCCGGATCGTCGCGATGATGCAGTTCAACATGTACCATCACTACACGGTGGACGAGCATCTGATCCGCGCCATGGGCGTGCTGGCCGAGATCGATGCCGGCGTGCTGGAGGCCGAGCACCCGCTCGCCAACGAGGTCATGCCGACCATCGCCAACCGGCGTGCGCTCTATGTCGCGCTTTTCCTGCACGACGTCGCCAAGGGCAGACCCGACGATCACTCGATCGCCGGCGCCCGGATCGCCCGCAAGCTCTGTCCGCGCCTCGGCCTGACCAGCGCGCAGACCGAGACCGTCGCCTGGCTGGTCGAGCATCATCTGGACATGTCGACCATCGCGCAGAGCCGCGACCTCGGCGACCCCAAGACGATCGAAAGCTTCGCCGCCACGGTGCAGACGCTGGAGAGGTTGAAGCTGCTGCTGATCCTCACCGTCGCCGATATCAAGGCGGTCGGGCCGGGTGTCTGGAACGGCTGGAAAGGCCAGTTGCTGCGCACCCTCTACTACGAGACCGAACTCGTGCTCACCGGCGGTCATTCGGGGGTCGAGCGCAAGGCGCGCATCGCCATGAAGCAGGACGAATTGCGCCGTCGCCTGCCCGACTGGACCACGGCCGAGCGCGAGGCCTATGTGGCGCGCCACTACCCCGCCTACTGGATCAAGGTCGATCCGGAGCAGCAGGAGAAGCATGCGCGCTTCCTGCGCAAGGCCGAGGCTGCCGGGCGCACCACGGCGACCATCGTCGAGACCGATCGGTTCCGCGGCGTGACCGAGCTCACAGTGCTCGCGCCCGACCATCCACGCCTGCTCGCCATCGTCACCGGCGCCTGCGCCGCGGCAGGCGGCAACATCGTCGATGCGCAGATCTTCACGACCAGCGACGGGCTGGTGCTCGACACCATCTCGGTCTCGCGCGCCTTCGACCGCGACGACGACGAGCTGCGACGGGCCGAGCGCATCGCAGCGGCGATCGAGCGGGCGCTGAAGGGCGAGATCAAGATCGCCGATCTCGTAGCGCAGCGCCGCGCGCCGCCGCCGCGCGGCCACACCTTCCAGGTCGAGCCCGAAATCGTCATCGACAACGTGCTCTCGGCGCGGCACACCGTGCTGGAAGTATCGGGTCTCGACCGGCCGGGCCTGCTCTACGATCTCACCACGGCGATCGGGAAGCTCAACCTCAACATTGCCTCGGCTCATATCGCGACCTTCGGCGAGAAGGCGGTCGACGTGTTCTACGTCACCGACCTGACCCATGCGAAGATCGTCTCGACCGGCCGACAATTGACGATCCGCAAGGCCCTGCTCGACGTCTTCAAGTTCGAGGCCGAGAAGCTGGCCCCGACGAAGGCGAAAGTGCCCGTCCGCGCTTGATTTAAAGGACCATAAGGCCGATATCCGGCACGAACGCGGCTGCACACCGGCACGACCGGCATTTGCCCCACAAGGCGCGCAGCCTGCCAGGAAAGGGACGTGACGATAAAATGACGCAGAACCCTGCGACGGAAGACCCCAACCTCGAAGCCGGCGCCGACGCGCCCGAGCAGGCGGCCACCGCCGAGGCAGGCCTCGCGGCGCAGCTCGCCAAGCTCCAGGCCGAACGCGACGACCTCAAGGACAAGCTGCTGCGCACGCTGGCCGAGATGGAGAACCTGCGCCGGCGCACCGAGCGCGAGATCGCCGACGCAAAGGCCTATGCCGTGACCAGCTTCGCCCGGGACATGCTCGGCTCCTCCGACAATCTGCGCCGGGCGCTGGAAAGCCTGCCGGCCGAGACTCTGAAAGCGGCCGACGCCGCCGTGAAGACACTGCATGAGGGCGTCGAGCTGACCGAGCGCGAGCTCGTCAAAACGCTGGAACGCCACGGCGTGCGCCGCATCGATCCCCAAGGCGAGAAATTCGACCCCAACCTGCATCAGGCGATGTTCGAGGCGCCCGACGCCGAGATCGCCAAGGGGCTGGTCTCGAAGGTCGTGCAGATCGGCTACAAGATCGGCGAGCGCGTCCTGCGCCCGGCTCTGGTCGGCGTTTCCGCCGGAGCCCCCAAGGCTCCGGACGCGCCGTCCGGCGAATCGACCCAGCACTGACCCCGTGTTCGAGGTCGCCGGCGTCGCCATCTTCGCGCTGACCGGCGCCCTCGTCGCCGCCCGCAAGGGCATGGACCCGTTCGGCTTCATCCTGCTGGCAGTCGTTACCGGCGTCGGCGGCGGAACCTTGCGCGACGTCCTGCTCGGGCGCGGGATCTTCTGGGTGCGCGACCCCGGCGACGTCATCACCTGCACCTTGGTCGCGCTTGGATGCTGGACGCTGGCCTATTTCAGGCCCGGCGTCCTCGAAGGCTGGGGCGGTCGCAAGCTGCTGATCTGGGCCGACGCTGCCGGTCTCTCGCTCTTCGCCGTCATCGGCACGCTCAAAGGTCTCGACGCCGGAGTGCCCGTGCTCTCGGCCGTGGCGCTCGGCGCGATGACCGGGACCTTCGGCGGCATCCTGCGCGACATCCTCGCCGGCGACCGGCCGATGGTGCTGTGGAGCCGGGACTTCTACGTCACCGCAGCGACAGCGGGAGCCGGCACCACGGCGCTGCTCGCCGGCCTCGGCTTCTCCGGGCCGGTCGTGATGCTCGGGGGCCTGGCAGCCTGCTTCGGCCTGCGGGCCGGCTCGCTGCTGTTCGGATGGTCGTTCCCGAGCCTGCCGCGCAAGCCGGCCGATTAGAGCATCGCGCGAAAAAGCGGAAACCGGTTTTTCGCAGGAGCGATGCTCTAAACTTTTATGATCGATCACGTTCTTCGCATTTTGACGATTCCGTAAAAATGCGACGTGATCTAAGGCTTCGGCTTGGTCACGCGTCGCAGCGTCAAGTTGATCCGCCCGCCTTCCGGCAGCAGCGTCGAGGATCCCGTGAGAATGCGGTCGATGCCGTGATAGGCGAGCCGCGCCTCGCCGCCAAAAAGCAGCACATCGCCGGAGGCGAGCTTGAGCGAGGTGGTCTTGCCGCCGCGCGTCGTGCCGCCAATGCGGAAGAGCGCGGCATCGCCGAGCGAGACCGACAGGACGGGAGCGTCGAAATCCTGTTCGTCGCGGTCCTGATGCAGGCCCATCCTGGCGCCCGCCGCGTAGAAATTGACAAGGCAGGCTTCCGGCGGCTGGGCATAGCCCGCCAGCTCTTCCCAGAGGTCGAGAAGCGGCGCGGGCATGATCGGCCAGGGCTCGCCGGTCTCGGGATGCTCGGGCTGATAGCGATAGCCACGGTCGTCGGAGACCCAGCCGAGCGAGCCGCAATTGGTCATGCGGACCGAGAAGGGCGTGCCGGTCTTGGGCATGCGAGGCTGGAAGAACGGTGCCTTGCGTGCGACCGCTCGCAGCTCAGCCACCAGCGCGGCCTGCTCCTCCGGCCCCAGCTTGCCCGGCCAATGGAAGACACCCGGCGCGACGACGACGCGGGTCATCGTCAGAGCGTGTCGAGGCCGAGTACGTCGGCCATTGAGTAGAGACCGGCTTCGCGCCCCCTGCCCCAGAGCGCGGCCTTGACCGCGCCCTGCGCGAAGAGGCTGCGATCCTCCGCGACATGGGCGAGCTCGAGCCGCTCGCCGGCGCTCGCGAAGATCACCTTGTGGTCGCCGACGACCGTGCCGCCGCGCAAGGCGGCAAAGCCGATCGTGCCGGTCTCCCGCGCACCGGTGATGCCGTCGCGGCCGGCGACGCGCTTCTCGGCGAGATCGACGGCGCGGCCTTCCGCCGCCGCCTCGCCGAGCAGGACGGCGGTGCCGGAGGGCGCGTCGACCTTCATGCGGTGATGCATCTCGACGATCTCGATGTCCCAATCGGTGCCGAGCGTCGCGGCGACCTTGCGCACCAACGCCGCGAGAAGATTGACGCCGAGGCTCATATTGCCGGAGCGGATGATGGGCGTGCGCCTCGCGGCCTCGGCCAGCTCGGCCAGATGTACGGGCTCCAGCCCGGTCGTGCCGACGACATGCAGGATGCCGGCCTTTGCCGCCAGCTCGGCGAAGGCGACCGTGGCGTCCGGTGCGGTGAAATCGAGAACGCCATCGGCGCTCGCGAAAGCCGCGCTGGCATCGTGGGTGACCTTGACGCCGGATGGCGGCAGACCCGCGAGAATGCAGGCATCCTCGCCAAGCGCAGCGGAGCCCGGTCGCTCGATCGCGGCCACGAGGGTACAGCCGTCGGCCTGATCGATAGCGCGGATCAGCATCCGGCCCATCCGCCCGGCGGCACCGACGACGACGAGACGCATATCACTCATGGAAGGCGGGCTCCGGACTCGTTCCGCGGCGAAAGCAGATGCCTTCGCCAGTAGCGCAATAGGCCGAGCTCCGCCAGCGGCCCACCCGAAAGCCGCGCATAGCAAAACGGCCGGGTTGCCCCGGCCGTTTCATGTTCGTCACGCCATCGGCGTTCAGGCCGCCTGCTGGATACCCGAGAGCTTCCAGGCCGCGCCGCGCTCGCGCAGGAAGGTCCAGTACTCGCTGACCTCCTGGGTCTGCGTGGCATTGCCGTCCACGAGCTTGCCCGACTTGCGATCATAGAGCGCGTTGATCAGGCTGAAACGCATCGCCACCGTCGCATACTCGGCATCCCCCTCCTTCCAAGCCTGCGACAGGTCGCCCTGCAGCAGCTTGACGTCGGAGACGCGGTCGGCGACGCCGCGGCGGGCGTTGTCGCTGAGATCCTCGTCGAAATAGCCGAACATCTCGGGAGTCGTCCGCTGGCGCAGGCCGGCCTCGTCCTCATTGGAGTAGGCCGTGTTGATCTCGCCGAGCAGGCGCTCGAAGGCGTTGAAATCCTCGCCCGAAAGCTCGATCGGCTGCGGCTGGACGGCCGCTGCGGCCGCACCACCGCCAAAACCACCCATGCGGGCGGCAGCCTGCTGAGGCTGCGGCGCGTCATAGCCCTGACGGGCATAGGGCGCGCCTGCGCCGGCGAGCTGTGGCTCGGAACGGCGACGGAAGAAGCGGATGGCGAGCATCACGATGCCGGCGATCACCGCGAGCTGCAGCAGGAAGCCGAACATGCCTGCGAGCGATGCGAGGCCACTGAAGAAGCCCGAACCCGAAAGCATGCCGAACAGGCCCGCGCCGAGCAGGCCCGCTCCGATGCCCATCATCATGTTGCGCGCGAAGGACGGGCGCGCCGCCTGAGCGGCCGCGCCGGCGGCGGCCGGCCCAGCCATCGACGGCGATGCCGGCGAGGACGGAGCAGAGCGCTGGAAAGTCTGGGCGCCGCCCGGCGTCGTGCTGGTCGAGGGCGGTGCGCTATTGGTGAACGACCCACGGCTGCCCGAGCTGCGGCCACCGCCCGGACGGGCTTCGGCAACGAGCGGCACGAGCAACAGGGCCCCGGCGACCAGGGCGACGGCACGTCCACGACGGGCGAGCGAAATCAGAGACATTGTTCCTCCCGGAGCCCCACCATGGGCCCACCAGTGTCCAATATGGAGACAGGCCGCAGGCCACGCAAGGCCCCATCCGGCTAACAGACTGAAATTCCTGACTATTTCAAATCGGTACATAATTATTCGTTGCGATCGGGCCGATATGCTAATCTCACGAACCGCCTCGTCCTGCGAGGCAGGGAGAGCGCCATGATCGGATCCGGACCGAGGCCTCACCGACACCGCGTGCTGAGCTGGATGCTCGCGCTCGCCGTTCTGTTCCTGCTCAGCGAGGCTGCAGCGGCCGGCGAGCCTGCCATCGCACTGGACAAGCCGCGCGTCGCCCAGGCGCCGGAGCCGCTCTGCTTCTGCTGGAATGACGGCCGCAAGATCGCCGAGGGCTCGATGTCCTGCATCAAGACAACGCAAGGGCCGCGGGTCGCGGCCTGCGGGCGTGTGGTCAACATGATGTCCTGGCAGTTGACGGACACCGCCTGCCCGGAAAGCTGATCGCTCCAGAAACGAAGCTGCCCGATCCAACAGAAACGCCGCCGGGAATTCGTCCCGGCGGCGTTGTTTTCATTGCCCTTGTGGTCCTAGCGACTTCGAGACTGACGCCTTGTCAGAACGCTCCCAGAACGATCGCCATCATGAAAACGAAGGCCGCACCCATGATCAATCGGTCGAGACGTAGCGTGACGCTCATCACACCCTCCTGTGTCATTGACCTGTCGTGGAAGCTACCAGAACTGACGCAGGCCGCAAGGGGGCGGCATCGTGGCGAGGCTGGGGCAGAGGGTCATTCGTCCTTAATCAAGGATTAAACCATTGATTAGATTTGGGGATAGTTCTGGCTGCGAAATTTCGTCGCGAGGCTTGTTCAATGGCTTGCCACAGCTTCGCCACCGTTCCACCTGCGCGCCCGCGCCCTGATCTTGTCTAGATCTCAATGACCGGTCGATGTTGTGAAATTCGCCGTCGTCCTGACCGGAAGCGGGGCGTTAAGGAGCGATTCACCACGGCGCCAAAGTTAATCCGCCTGTGGCAGCCGGAGCGCAGTCGGTTGAGAAACCGTTCACCAAGCGGTTCGCATTTGAATGGTCATGCGACGCGCTCATCTCGCCCTCATCGCACTCGGCATCGCCGGCGCAGCCGGCCTCGCGGGCTGCGGCAAATTCCAGAAGCCTCAACGCGCCGCCTGGCGCGACCAGGCGGAAGCCGCCTGCATGGCCTCGCGTCAGGTGCAGGTCTCGTCCTATGTCAGCCTTCGCGGCAAGGCGATCGACGGACCGGGGACCTGCGGCATGCAGCAGCCGCTCAAGGTCTCGGCTTTCTCCAACGGCGGGATCGGACTGACCAGCTCGGCCACCCTCTCCTGCCCCGTCGTGGCGACCACCGACAAATGGCTGGCGGAGGTGGTGCAGCCGGCGGCGATGAACATACTGGGCGCGCAGGTCATCGAATTGCGGGCCGGCTCCTATTCCTGCCGGGCGATGAATAATGGCACGGCCACGTCGCGCACCTCGGAGCATGCCTTCGGCAATGCCGTCGACGTCTTCTCCTTCCGGCTCAACGACAATCGCGTGGTCACCGTCAAGGATGGCTGGCGCGGCTCGCCCGAGGAGCAGAACTTCCTGCGCGAGGTCTTCGTCGGCGCCTGCCAGCATTTCTCGACGGTGCTCGGCCCCGGCGCCGATCCGATGCATTACGACCATTTCCATATCGACCTGGCCCGGCACTCGAAGGGCAGGCACATCTGCAAGCCGGTGATCAAGTACACGCCCAACTACAACCTGCCCCCGCCGGACCCGACACGCCCCTATTCGATGGCTCAGCCACTGCCGCGCGGTTCTGCGCCGCCGGCCGGGCCGATGGTGGCGGGCGGCGGATTGCTGCGCCAGCCCAGCGACGGCATGCGGCCGCCCGGCGCAGTCCAGGGCGGGTATCCTGTCGCGAGCTACGCTCGGGGCCAGGCTCAAGGGCTCGATGCGCAGCAGCGCTTCCTGGAGCAGTACGACGCGCGCCAGCGGCAGGGGAACTTCCAACCGCAGCCGCTGCCAAGCGAAAACCGCGGCCCGCTGACGTTGCCGGGCGCCGTGCCGCCGACGGAGGAAGCCGTTCTCGGCGACGAGGGCGGGACGGGCGTCGTCGACATGGAGGGCGAGGACCAGGCCCAGCCGATGATCACGCCGCGGCACGACCCCTTCGCCTACAGCTCCGGCCGAGCGCCGCCGCGGCGTTGATCCAGCCGCTCGACAGTCTCGGGCGGGCGCCATGCTCGGGGCAATCCCGGGCATGACGGCAATCCAGGCCGACCGCTCAGCGCGAGACCAGCACCTGCCGGCATTCCGGCGGCAGCGCGTCGAGCGACATCGGCGGCTTTGGCTTGGGCTTCGGGCCCGGCTTCGGCTTGGGCGGATTGAAGATCGCGTTGTGCTGGCGCTCGACCCAGCCGCTGAGCTCCGCCCCGCAGCCATCGCCGAAATTCGGCGGCTCCTGCCCCTGGCAGCTCGCCATGCCGGCCGGACAGGCCAGCCGGATATGGAAATGATAATTGTGGCCCCAGATCGGGCGCACCTTCTCCAGCCAGCTCTTGTCGGCGCCGGCCTCGCGGCAGAGCGCGACCTTGAGCGCGGGGTTGACGAAAATGCGCTCGACCTTGGGCTCGGCCGCGACGGTGCGGATCAGCCTGGTATGGGCGGGGGTCCAGTTGCGGGGATCGATATCGCGCCAATCGGAACGGGCCATGTTGACCGCCGACATGTTCTCACGCTGCTCACGGTCGAGCCGACCGCGCGGCATCGGCGTCAGCCAGACATCGGCATCGAGCCCGATCTGGTGCGAGGCATGGCCGGTCAGCATCGGCCCGCCACGCGGCTGCGACATGTCGCCGACCAGCAGTCCGGCCCAGCCCGTGATGCGCGGCACGTCGCGGGCGAGTTTCTCCAGGTAATCGATCAGGGCGGGATGGCCCCAGTTGCGGTTGCGGTTGAGCCGCATGACCTGCCAGCTCGGCCCGTCGACCGGCAGCGCCTCGGCACCGGCGAGGCAGCCGCGCGCGTAGGAGCCGATGGCGCGGGCCTGCATGCTCGCAGGCCCGGTCTTCTGGCCGAAGAGCGAACGGGCGGCATCGGGCCAGGCCGCGATATTGGCGGCGCGGGTCTTCGCCTCCTGATCCGCGGTCGACTGGGCATGGCCAGTCCCCGGCAGGAGGGCGAGCGGGGCGAGGAGACCTGCGATTCGAACGATGGTGCGCATCCGCGGAGAATCGCCGCGACCGGCCATGGCGGTCAAGCACGATAGCTGGACAAGCGGCGCGGCGAATTGCAGCCTTGAGCAACGGCGACGCAAGACGCGCCCTTCAGGGAGGATCAGGATGACCGTCACGATCGACCGCCGCGCGCTTCTCGCCGGCACCAGCGCCCTGCTCGCGGCGCCCTCGGCCGGCATAGCCCAACAGCCCTGGCCGCAAGGCCGGCTGATCAAGCTCGTGGTGCCGTTCACGCCCGGCGGCGCGACCGACGTGCTGGGCCGCCTGATCGCCGACAAGCTCAGCCAGAGTTGGGGTACGAGCATCGTCGTCGAGAACCGGCCCGGCGCCGGCAGCAATATCGGGACGGAGGCCGTCGCCAAGGCCGAACCCAACGGCGACACCCTGCTGATCGTCTCTGTCGGGCTCGCGACGAACCAGCATCTCTATTCGAAGATCAACTACGACCCGATCAAGGACTTCGCGCCGATCACCATGGTCGCGCTCGTGCCCAATCTGCTGGTGGTCCGCAACGACCTGCCGGTGAAGGATGTCGCGGAACTCGTCGCCTATGCCAAGGCCAATCCCGGCAAGCTCACCTATGCCTCCTCCGGCGTCGGCACCTCGCTGCACCTGTCCGGCGAACTCTTCCAGAAGCTGACGGGCACGAAGATGGTCCACGTCCCCTATCGCGGATCCGCCCAGGCGATCCAGGACCTGATGGGCGGACGCGTCGACCTGATCTTCGACAACATCACCTCGGCGCTGCCACAGGCGAAGGCCGGCGCGATCCGCGGTCTCGGCGTGACTACGGCGAAGCGCGCGCCGACAGCGCCGGAATTCCCGCCCATCGCCGATACCGTCCCGGGCTTCGACGTATCCTCATGGTTCGCGCTGTTCGCACCGGCCAGGACACCGGCCGCGATCATCGCCAAGATCCAGGCCGATACCAAGGCGGGCATTGCCGACCCGGCCCTTCGGACGAAGATGGATGCGCTGGCGGCCGAGCCCGGCGGATGGACTCAGGAGGAACTCGCCAGCTTCCTTCGTTCCGAGCTGACGAAATGGGGCGACCTGATCAAGGAGGTCGGCATCAAGGCCGATTGACGGCGATGCCACAACATATCGACAGATCATCGTTATCGCGACCTGTCGGTCGCGCGATGATCTGGGGAACCGCGGGTTCCTAGCCGGCGTTTCCCGCTAGACCTCGCCCGAAGCGGGCGCCTCTACGGGAGTTTGCCATGTCCACGCTCGTCATTATCATTCTGCTCATCGTCCTCCTGGGAGGTGGCGGCTATTACGGCCATCGCAGCTATGGAACGGCAGGTCTCGGCGGCGTTCTCGGCCTCGTCCTCGTGATCGTTCTGATCCTGTGGCTGCTCGGCGCCATCGGCGGCGCGCGGGTCGTCTGATCGAAGCGGCCGCAACCGATCGGGTCGCGTCAGGCCGCTCGGTTGCGGCAGGCCCGGCGACTGAAGCCAGGGCCTCTTCAGCTCAATCGCGGTGCTCCCACACCGCGACCGCAGCGGCGAGGTCCTCGAGCGCGACACCGACCGACTTGAACAGCGTGATGCCGCCACCCTCGACCGGGCCGGTGATCCGGCCGTGGCAGAGATCGGCTAGCGTACCAGCCACCTTCTCGGCGCTGTAGCTGCCTTCGGCGATGGCGACGGCGACATCGCCGCCCTCGTCGATCGCCTTGCTGGAATCGACGATCACGCGGGCGCGATGCAAAGCATCCGCATCGGCCTCTCGCATCTGCATTGTGAAGCCGCCGATCAGATCGAGATGCGCCTCGCGCTTCAGCCAGTGGCCGTGGATCAGCGGCTCGGTCGCGTTGGTGGCGCAGGAGATGATGTCGGCGGTACGGACCTCGCCTTCGAGATCGGTCGTGGCGCGGGCCTCGATGCCCTCCTTCGCCAGTTCGACAACGGTGGCCTCGGCGGCCTCGGGCCGCCGCGCCCAGATCGCGATCTCTGTCAGCGGACGGACGGAGCGATGCGCCTTGATGACGAAGGGCGCGAGCGCCCCAGCCCCCACCATCAGCATGCGGCTCGACTCGGGATTCGACATATAGCGCGAGGCCAGCGCGGAGGCCGCGGCCGTACGCCATGTCGTCAAACGGTTGCCGTCCATGACGGCCAGCGGCTTGCCACTCGTGCCGTCCATCAGGAGATAGGCGCCCATGACGCCCGGCAGGTTGCGCTTGCCGTTGCCGAAGAAGACCGAGACGATCTTGGTGCCGATATAGGGATGGGCGACGTCCGGCCCGCTCCAGGCCGGCATGGTCAGCAGGATGGCATCGCTCTCGTCCGGGCGCTGGATCGCGTACTGGCCGCGCTTGGGCGCAATGACCTCGCTGCGGAACGCGTCGTCGAGACTGTCGATCAGGCCGGGATAACTCAGGGCCGCATCGATCTCGGCCCCATCGAAAAGTCGCATCAATTCCGTCCGTTGGTCAGCGCCGGCAGCGCGGAGTCCGGCACGGCCGAACGCAGCGCCTGGGTTTGGGAGCGCAGCGCTTCTGCCTCGCGGCGATTGCGGCGCGCCGCCTTGCGGTGCTTGCCCTGCGCGACCCAGGAGGCCAGGCCGCCGACGAGCACGCCGACGGCGATCGCCGCGAGCACCACGGCGAAGAGCGGCAGCTCGACGGAGAACATGGGCAAGTCGCGGCTGAAGGGATCGAGCGAGACGCGCACCGCGCCGCGATTGGCAACCGAGAACAGCACGATCACCAGCGCGATGGGAACCAGCACCAGTGCCTTGAAAAAGGCCTTCATCGGGTTCGTACCCTTTGCATTTGCGAGCCCTCATCCTGAGGAGCAAGCCGATAGGCTTGTGTCTCGAAGGATGCCCCAGATGCCACCGGAGCCTCATGGATCATTCTACGAGACGCCGCTTCGCGGTTCTCCAGGATGAGGGCTGGAGATGAAACCAGCCCTGAAAAACGCCTACGGTCAATCCTTGCCGTTGAGGCGCAGCCGCAGCTCCTTGCCCGTCTTGAAGACGGGGACGAACTTCTCTTCGACCTCCACCGCATCGCCCGTACGGGGATTGCGGCCGATGCGAGCCGAGCGGCCCTTGCGCGAGAAGGCGCCGAAGCCGCGCAGTTCCACCCGGTCGCCCCGCGCCAGAGCCTTCACGACCTCGTCCAGAATGGCCGAGACGATGTTCTCGATATCGCGCTGGTAGAGATGAGTGTTGCGGTCGGCGATCCGCTGAACAAGTTCGGATTTAATCATCGCTGGAGTATAACCATTTGTATCAAAATCACTTTTCAGCAGGCTGCCAGAGCGCCAAGGGCGCGTCAAGCCGCAAGCCGACCGGCTGATCTGCCGCCCGCGCGATCGTCGCCGCGAGCGCGTCGAGACCGGCGCCGCGCGCCATCGCCTCGGCGAAGCTCCACAGGCCGTAGGACGAAGATTCGCTGCGCCGGCGCCAGTCGCGGACCTTCAGATCCTTGGCGACGCTCTTCTCGCGTTCCATCCAGGAGATCGCCTCGGGCTCGCCGCCGATCTGGTCGACAAGCTTCAGACTGACCGCCTGGCGGCCGGAATGGACACGACCGTCCGAAACGGAGGTCACTTCGCCCTCGGCGAGATGGCGGCGGTCACGCACCATGTCCTTGAACCAGGTGTAGTTGTCGTTGACGACGCGCTGCAGCGCCTCGCGCGCCTCCGGCGAAGTCGGCTCGAATCCGCTCGGCGCCGCCTTGAGCGGGCTCGACTTGATCGACTCGACCTTGATGCCGACCGTGTCGAGCAGGTTCGAGACGTTCGGGAACTGGAAGAGCACGCCGATCGAACCGACCAGCGAGGTCTGGCGGGCGACGATGCGGTCGGCTCCCATCGCTGCGATGTAGCCACCCGAGGCGGCGACGCCGTCGACGACCGCGACCATCGGCTTCTTCGCGGCAAGCTGGCGCAGCGCCGTATGCAGAGCTTCGGAGCCGGAGGTGGTGCCGCCAGGGCTGTCGACGCGGAGCACCACGGCGGAGACCGCCTTGCTGTCCTCGACCGACTTGATCAGGTCGAGCGTTCGCCGATCGCCGGAAATGAAACCGGAAATGGTGATGCGGGCGATATGGGCGCTGGACAGGCCGCCGGGACCGTCCCCCCTCCAGGCGAAGCCGGCAACCACCGCCGCGACAATCACGCCAAGCACGGCGAGCACACGCCAGAGCGTGAGCTTGCGGCGCAGGCTGCGGCGGTCTGCGAGCAGATCGGCATCGGACGACATCGGGAGGCTCCTGGGACTGGGTCCGTGATGTAGACCCGCCAGACGGGCCGGGCAAGGCGGGAGGTGGCGCCTCAGGCCGCGACCGAGGCGCGCGCCCGGTCGAGCGCCAACAATGCGAGGCCGCTGGCGACGGAGCGGAAGGCATCGCCGATATGCACCTTGCCGGCACCGAAGCGGCGGTCGAACAGGCTGCGAACGGCCGGGACATAGGACGTGCCACCGGTCATGAAGACCGCTTCGACACGTTCGCCGCCGAGCCCGGCCTCGGCCAGCGCACGGTCCAGTGCAGCTTCAATGGCTCCGACGTCGTCTGCGATCCAGCGGTCGAAATCGGCCCGGCGGATCGGCTTTTCGATGGTGACGCCCATCTGGCTGAAGCTCAGGGTCGTGGCCTCGTTGTCGGAAAGCGCGACCTTGGCAGCGGATACCGCGCGGTAGAGCTCGTAGCCGAGATCGTATTCGATCACCGTGAGGAGGTCTTCGAGCTTTCCGGGCTCGACGGCCTCGCGGATCAGGGCGTTGAGCTCGGCCATGGTTTCGCGGCTCTTCATCAGCGAGAGCTTGTGCCATTGCGCGAAGGCGGCGTGATAATGGGCGGGCACCGGCAGGAGCTTGTCGAAGGAACGGTAATCCGTGCCCTTGCCGAGCGCCGGCGAGACGGCGTGTTCGATAATGCGGTAGTCGAAGGTGTCGCCCGCTACGCCGACACCGGCATGGGAGAGCGGGATCGCCTCCAGGCCGCCATTGCGGCCGGGCTCGAAGCGCATCACCGAGAAGTCGCTGGTGCCGCCGCCGAAATCGGCGACCAGCATGGTCTGCGGCGTCTTCAGATGGCGGGCATACCAGTAGGCGGCGCCAAGCGGCTCATAGGCGAAATCGACCTGGGTCATGCCGGCCTTGCCGTAGGAGCCCTTCAGGCGGCCGACCGCCAGTTCCTCGTCCGGGCGCTCTCCGGCGAAGACGACCGGACGGCCGGAGACCAGCGGCAACATGTCATGGCCTGGAAGATCGGACGTGAGATCGGAGAGGAAGACGCCGATCAGGTCCTCCAATTTGAAGAGCTTGCCGAAGAGCCGGGTCTCCTGGAAGGCGCGGCTGGACAGGTGGGTCTTGAGCGATTGCAGGAAGCGATGCTCGGTCGTCATCCCCAGGGCCATGTCGAGGGCATCGGGGCCGCTGACATGGGTGATCCGGGTCTGAGGGGGACGCCCTTCGCGCCAGAACATCAGCGCCGAGCGATAGGCGTCGACCGCGCCCTGCTTGGTGGCGAAGGAACGCGTCATGACCGAGCCGTCGGCGCCAGCCAGCGCAACGACGCTGTTGGTGGTGCCGAAGTCGATGCCGATGGCGGCGGGGGTCATGGCGGGCTCCTCATAGCTTACGGGCGTCATGGTCGGGCTTGACCCGACCATCTCGGAAACCAGCGGACTCTGGTCGCGAGATTCTCGGGTCTGCGCTTCGCTCCGCCCGAGAATGACGGGCAGGACCGAAACAAAAGCCCGCGCGGATCGCTCCGCGCGGGCTGTCTTGGATGTCCGGCTGCTTCGCGCAGCCGAAATCTCACTTCTTCTCGGGGGTCGTCGCCTTCTTGAGCGCGGCGCCCAGGATGTCGCCGAGCGAGGCACCGGAATCGGCGGAGCCGTACTGGGCCATCGCTTCCTTCTCCTCAGCCATCTCCAGGGCCTTGACCGAGACCTGGATCTTGCGGGCCTTCTTGTCGAAGAGCACGACCCGGGCGTCGATGCGCTCGCCGGCCGCGAAGCGCTCGGGGCGCTGCTCGGAGCGATCGCGAGCCAGCTCGGCGCGCTTGATGAAGGTCATCATGTCGGTGTCGGCGATCTTCACGTCGAGACCCGACTCCTTCACCTCGACCACCTCACAGGTGACGATCTGACCCTTCTTGAACTCGCCGGCATCCACGAAGGGATCACCGCCGAGCTGCTTCAGGCCGAGCGAGATGCGCTCCTTCTCGACGTCCACATCGAGAACGATCGCCTGCAGGACGTCGCCCTTCTTGTATTCCTCGATGACCTGCTCGCCCGGACGGTTCCAGTCGAGATCGGAGAGATGGATCATGCCGTCGATATCGCCTTCGAGACCCAGGAACAGGCCGAACTCGGTCTTGTTCTTGACCTCGCCCTCGACCGTCGAGCCCGACGGGTGCTGCTCCGCGAAGAGCTCCCACGGGTTGCGAAGGGTCTGCTTGAGGCCGAGCGAGATGCGGCGCTTGACCGGATCGACCTCGAGGATCGCGACGTCGACTTCCTGAGAGGTCGAGACGATCTTGCCGGGGTGGACGTTCTTCTTGGTCCAGGACATCTCAGAGACGTGGATCAGGCCTTCGATGCCCGGCTCCACTTCGACGAACGCGCCGTAGTCCGTGATGTTCGTCACGCGGCCCTTGAGACGGGTGCCGACCGGGTAACGCTCGGCGATGCCATCCCACGGATCGGCCAGCAGCTGCTTGATGCCGAGCGAGATGCGGTGCGTGTCCTGGTTGATCTTGATGATCTTGACCTTGACCGTCTGGCCGATGGTCACGACCTCGGACGGATGGTTCACGCGGCGCCACGCCATGTCGGTGACGTGCAGCAGGCCGTCGATGCCGCCGAGGTCAACGAACGCACCGTATTCGGTGATGTTCTTGACGACGCCGTCGATGACCTGGCCCTCTTCGAGCGAGGCGACCAGCTCGGAACGAGCCTCGGCGCGGGTCTCTTCGAGGACGGTGCGGCGCGACACGACGATGTTGCCGCGGCGACGATCCATCTTGAGGATCTCGAAGGGCTGCGGCTGGCCCATCAGCGGGCCGACGTCGCGGATCGGGCGGATGTCGACCTGCGAACGCGGCAGGAAGGCGACGGCGCCGTCGAGGTCGACGGTGTAGCCGCCCTTGACGGTGTTGAAGATCATGCCGCTGACCTTCTCGCGGGCCTCGAAGGCCTTCTCGAGCTTGACCCAGCTCTCTTCGCGGCGAGCCTTGTCGCGCGAGATGACGGCTTCGCCGAGCGCGTTCTCGATCCGGTCCAGATAGACCTCGACCTCGTCGCCGACGTTCAGTTCCTGCTCACGGCCGGGGCCGGTGAATTCCTTGAGCGCGACGCGCCCTTCCGTCTTCAGGCCAACGTCGATGATCGCCATATCCTTCTCGATGGCGACGACGATACCCTTGATGACGGAGCCTTCGAGGGCGTCGTTCTTGCCGAACGATTCCTCGAGCAGGGCGGCGAAATCCTCGCGACCCGCGCTGTAGCTTTCAACTGCTGACATGTAATCTCCTGGGAGCCGGCCGCGTATCCCGCGGATGTCCGGCATGGGCGCCGTGGTTGGTGCTGCGATCCGGATCGCGGCCGTCGGCACCTCCTCTCGGAGGTTTCCACCTCCCCGTCAGGCGGGGTCGGCGGAGGCGCCAGGACCAGCGGCTCGATCCGTATCCGGATGACGCAACTCAAACACGAAACGGGAGCAGGTCTTGCAGACCGCCCCCGGCGCATGATCGATCACGGCCCTTCGGACAGGGGCGATGTAATGCAAACCGGCCTTCAGGGCAAGGTGGAAACCCAGCACCAAGGCACTGTCACGATCAGGGTCGCAGCAGCTTGTAGCGCTTATGCGTCAGGCAACTGTCGACGACCAGCGCGTAATCGGAGGAGGCCTTGTCGACCGCTGCCGCGCCGCTCTCCGCCGTCGCCCCGCCGACGGATTGCGCCGCGTTGGCAGCGCTCGCCAGCACATGGGCCTGCCGGAAGCCCGGCACCGGAATATAGCTCGCCAGCGTGCCGGCGACCGCGATGGCCGTGCCGGTCTGCTGCTGCTGCGTCGCCCGCTTGATCGCCGCCAGTTGCGGCGCCGCCTGCTGGCGGCAGGCGGTCAGATCACGCTGATAGCGATCGGCATTGACGCGGTGCATGTCGACGAGCGGCTCGTAGACGGAGATGCCCGGATCGTCCATTGGCACGGCCGCGCCCGCAGCGCTTGAAGCCAGCCGCGGCCCCGGCCCCTGCGGCGGCAAGGCGGGCGCTGCCGGCAAGGCAGCCGCGACCGGTTCGGGCCCCTCCGATTGCACCGTCTGATTGCAAGCGCCCACAGCCAGCGCCAGCAGCGCTGCCACAAAAACTCTCATTGCCCCGTCCCCTACTCTTTCGGATATCTTTATCCTTGACTGTCGCGCGACCCGCCCTTCGTCGCGACAGCGCTCAAGACAGATCATAACGCTACGTCACATTCAATATCGCGCCGGGCCGCTTCCCCAATACCGCCCGCCATGCCAGTCTGTGAGCAGGTTTTCACGGCATCCGCGGGAGCATTTCATGGGCTGGGCCATTCTGGGGCTGATCGCCGCCATCGTCGTCTACCTGATCATGACCTATAACGGGCTCGTCGCGATGCGGCAGCGCGTGAACCAGGCCTTTGCAGATATCGACGTCCAGCTGAAGCAGCGCCACGACCTGATCCCGAACCTGGTCGAGACGGTGAAGGGCTATGCGACGCACGAGAAATCGACGCTCGACGCGGTGATCGCCGCACGCAACGCGGCGCAGGGCGCGAGCAGCGTCCAGGACAAGGCCGCGGCCGAACAGCAGCTTTCCGGCGCGGTCGGCCGGCTGCTCGCGCTCGGCGAGGCCTATCCGGACCTCAAGGCCAGCGCCAATTTCCAGCAGCTCCAGGTCGATCTCGGCAATGTCGAGGACAAGCTCGCGGCGGCACGGCGCTTCTTCAACAATGCGGTCGGCGAGTTCAATGCCGCGATCCAGGCCTTCCCGGCCGTGCTGTTCGCGCCGCAGATGGGCTTCACCCAGCGCGAATTCTTCGATGTCGGCCCGGAGACCCGCGCCCAGATCGAAGTCGCGCCCAGCGTGAAGTTCTGACGGCAACACGATCTCAGCAGCGGGAGCGGCTGCGATGGCGCAGGCCTTCGGGCTCTATACCCACCAACGCAACAACCGGATCAGGTCCAACCTCCTGATCGCCGGGCTATTCCTGCTGGTCTATCTCACCGCCTGGGGCCTGCTGCTGATCGCCTTCGGCTATGGCGGCGTTCCGCGCGGGCGCACCGTCTTCGGCGAGGCGGCCCGCATCTTTCGCTCCTGGTTCCCTTTCATCACGGCAGCGGCGATGCTCTGGGTCTTCGTCGGCTTCCGCATGAATGTCGCGATGATCAACGCGGTCACCGGCTCCAAAGGGCTCGCGCGCGAGGACAATCCCAAGCTCTACCGGATGCTGGAAAACCTCTGCATCTCGCGCGGGTTGCCGATGCCGAAGCTCGCGATCGTCGAAAGCGAGGCGCTCAACGCTTTCGCCAGCGGCGTCAACGACAGCCAGTTCACGGTCAGCGTCACCACCGGTCTCCTCGCCCAGCTCAACGACGCCGAGGTCGAGGCGGTGCTGGCCCATGAACTGACCCATATCCGCAATGGCGACGTCCGCCTGATGGTGATCGCGGTGGTGATCGCCGGGGTCGTTTCCTTCATCGGCGAGATCGTCTTCCGCGGTTTCGGTCGCAGCCGGATCAGGGTGTCGTCCGATGATGCCAAGAAGGGCAACGGGCTCGCCATCGTCGTCGGCATCGCGGTGATCGCGATCTCCTGGTTCCTGGCCGTGCTGATCCGGCTGTCGCTGTCGCGCTCGCGCGAATATCTCGCCGATGCCGGCGCCGTCGAATTGACCAAGAACCCGGATGCGATGATCTCCGCGCTTCTCAAGATATCCGGCCGGGCCGATATCGAGGGCGTTCCGTCGGGCGTGATGGACATGTGCTTCGAGAACGACCCGGACGATTTCGCCGATCTGTTCTCGACCCACCCGTCCGTCACCAAGCGCGTGCAGGCGCTGGTCGAGACCGCCGGCGGGCGGATGCCGGCCATGCCGCCGCATCCGCCCAAGATCGGCGAGCGGCCGGACCTGCCGGCCATGGTCGAGGCCTCGGCCCAGCACGATAGCGGCGCGGTTCGCGGCCCCTGGCAGAGACCTCCTGCCGGGTAGGCGATCTGCATCGCGCCGGCTGTGGACGATCGCAGCGCCGTCGATCTATCTTACCCAAGGTCAAGATGGAGAACGGCGATGAAAGTGACGCTCGCGATCATGTTCGGTCTTTCTGCCCTGATAGCGGGATATCAGACCGCCGGTGCGCAGGAAGGATGCCGGGCTGCCCAAAGTTCGTGCTCGCAGATGAATGCCTCTTGCGAACAGAAATGCCAGACAGGCAACAGTCCCAGCACCTGCATCGCACGCCTCTGCTCCGTGCCCTTCAGCGGATGCAAGGTCAACGGCGTCTGGAAATCGGCCGCCAGCCCTACATGCCTGAAGACGAACAACCGCAGCTGACACCGGCGCGTAGCAGAACTCAGGCGACGAGCTTCGCCGGGTCGATCTCGAAGACCAGCGGATAGAAGGTGCTCCAGCGGTTCCAGCGCTGCGTACCCGCTTCTCCGACCGCCCAGAGATTTCCATCCGGAGCAAGGCCGAGATCCTCGATGCCGCCGGGAGCGGGAAAGCGCGCGAGCCCGGCGGCCGTCGCCGGGTCGAGCTGCGACAGGAAGGCCGGCCGGTTGCCGGAGCTCTGTGCGATCCAGACCTTCCCCGCCTTGTCGAAGGTCGCGCCTTGCGCGAAGAGCGGCAGCGGCAGGATGGCCCGGCTCTCGGCGAGCCCGATCGCGGCCTCGCCGCCGGCCAGAATGCGATCGATGGGGACAGCGTGGAGATTCGGCGCGCCCTCGCGGCGATAGGGACCGAACCAGAGCGCGTCGCCCGAGGCCGTCAGGAAGGATGGCCCCATCGCCTTTTCGACACGGATTTCCTTGAGCGGCGCACACTCCCCTGTGCGGCAGGATTCCTTGAAATCGAGCGCGAGCAGCCGGCCGGAATTGGCGACGAACAGCGTGTCACGGGCCATTGCGAGACCACCGGGGTGGCCATAGGTCGCCGGCAGCGCGAAGCTGCCGAGCAGGCGCCCGTCCCGGCTCGCGATCCGGAACACCCGCGCCGGGCCATTATCCTGGTCGCGTTCGGTGCTGCGATAGGCGGCAATCAGGATTTCGTCGCCGAAGACGGTGAGCCCCTGCGGGACATAGCCTTCGTTGAGGCCGGGCGACCAATAGCGCCGGCCGATCGCGGCGGCATTCGGCACCGCAGTCAGTTCACGGGTGTCGTAGGTCGGTGCGTCGCCGGGCAAGGCCGGCCTCGCCCGTGCGGCAGAAGCCAGGCACAAGCCAGCCCCCGCCATCAGCACGCGGCGGCGGTCCAGAATCATTGCCTCAACGTCCCTCGGTCGCCCATTCCAGGGCTTCCTCCAGGCGATCGTCGCCCCAGAACAACTCGCCGTCGCCCGCTACGAAGAAGGGAGCGCCGAAAATGCCGATCGACTTGGCGTATTCGATCTCGGCCCGCAGACGGCCCTTGACCTCCTCGCTGCGCGAAAGCGGCAGCGCCACGTTGGGGTCGCTGCCGGCCTCCTTCAGAGCCGCGCTCAGCACGGCTTCCTCCGCCATGTTGCGACCCTCGCAGAAATGCGCCCGGAACAGCGCCTTGGAGAAGGTCGGCGTCCAGCCGTCATCACGACCGGCCAAGGCCAGCCGCGCCGCCGTCAGAGAATTCTGGGGAAAATTCTCCGGCTTGACGATCGAGACCCCCTGCTTCCGCCCGCGCCGCGCCGTGTCGCGCCACATATAGCGACCCTTGCTGGGATAGAGCGCGAAGGGCGAGGAATTCAAACCCTGTGCTGCGAAGATCGGCCCGAGCAGGAACGGCCGCCAGCGCAGGGCAACGCCGGCATTCTCGGCCAACTCGTCGATTCTGAGGGCGCTCAGGCAGGAATATGGCGACGCGAACTCATACCAGAAGTCCAGAACGGGACGATTCGGCATTCAGCCTCCGAATAGGTCGTCATGCGTGTCGCGCTCGATCGAGCCTGCGCTCTTCGTGATGCGTTCGCAAGCGCCGCGAATGGGCACCTGTGGAATGGAGGGACGACGCGCTGGCCAGCGCCGATCCATCACTGGACGACGCGGGATCGATCAGAAGGTTCCGATTGCTTCGCCCCGAACGCTGGGATAGTGCGCCATTGCGTCCGAAACGCGGCCCATGGGGGCTGCCAGAAGGAAATTGAACAGATGGCTGACAGCAGCGTGAAAAAGGTCGTCCTCGCCTATTCCGGCGGTCTCGACACCTCGATCATCCTCAAATGGCTGCAGACCACTTACTCGTGCGAGGTGGTGACCTTCACCGCCGATCTAGGCCAGGGCGAAGAGCTGGGACCGGCGCGCGACAAGGCGCTGCTGCTCGGCATCAAGCCGGAGAACATCTATATCGAGGACCTGCGCGAGGAATTCGTGCGCGACTACGTCTTCCCGATGTTCCGGGCAAATGCCGCCTATGAGGGCGTCTATCTGCTGGGCACCTCGATCGCGCGGCCGCTGATCGCCAAGAAGCTGATCGAGATTGCCGAGAAGACCGGCGCCGACGCGGTCTCCCACGGCGCCACCGGAAAGGGCAACGACCAGGTCCGCTTCGAGCTGACGGCCTATGCGCTGAAGCCCGACGTCGTGGTGATCGCACCCTGGCGCGAGTGGGACCTGCGTTCGCGCGAGCAGCTCATCGCCTTCGCCGAAGAGCACCAGATCCCGATCGCCAAAAACAAGCGCGGCGAGGCCCCCTTCTCCGTCGACGCCAACCTGCTGCACGCCTCCTCGGAAGGCCGCGTGCTGGAGGACCCGGCGATCGAGGTGCCCGATTACGTTTATTCGCGCACGATCTCGCCGGAAGATGCGCCGGACAAGCCGACGATCGTCACGGTCTCCTTCGAGAAGGGCGACGCTGTCGCGATCGACGGGGAGACGCTCTCGCCGGCGACGCTTCTCGCCAGGCTCAACGATCTCGGCCGCGACAACGGCATCGGCCGTCTCGACCTCGTCGAGAACCGCTTCGTTGGCATGAAGTCGCGCGGCATGTACGAGACGCCCGGCGGCACGATCCTGCATGCGGCGCATCGCGCCATCGAGTCGATCACGCTCGACCGCGGCGCGGCGCATCTCAAGGACCAGATCATGCCGCAATATGCCGAGCTGATCTATAACGGCTTCTGGTTCTCGCCGGAGCGCGAGATGCTGCAGGCGCTGATCGACAAGAGCCAGGAGTACGTCACCGGCGACGTGCGCCTGAAGCTCTACAAGGGCGGCGTCCATGTCATCGGTCGTTCCAGCGACTACTCGCTCTACGACCAGGACCTCGTCACCTTCGAGGAAGGCGCGGTCGCCTACGACCACCGCGACGCAGCCGGCTTCATCAAGCTCAACGCGCTGCGCCTGCGCACGCTCGGCCAGCGCAAGAAGAAGCTGGGGCTCTGAAGCCGACTATCGCAGCGCACCTCGCGCGCTGCGACGCGCCCCGCCGGGTGTCATCCCGCACGCGTTGAAGCACGTAGTGCTGCGGCGCAGATGCGGGATCGCAAGACGATAGAGACTCCAATCACCCGGCGAGGTCCGACCACGCCGGGTTTTCCTTTTCGATCAGCGCGACCTTCCAACCACGGCGCCACTTCTTCAGAACCTTCTCACGCTCGATCGCCTGGTTCGGGTCATCGAAGGTCTCGACATAGACGAGCCGGTCGATGTTGTACTTGGCCGCGTGGCTCTTGATTGCGCGGGTTTTACGCTCTGTGATGCGGCGCTCTGGGTCGTTGGTGATGCCGACATAGAATGGCCCGTCCTTACGCGTCGCGAAGATGTAGACGGCGTAGATGCGGGCGGTCATGTCGGCTCCGATCTTGAGAAACGGAGCTTAATCCGGCACACGGTCCCGTGTCTGCGCAGCGGCACTTTGCGCCGCAGCGCGCACGGGAAGACGCGCTTCATGAACCTGCGCCGCGTTCGCGCGTTCAGCATTCACCGATCAACCCGAGTGCTCCCGCATGCTGCGCTTCCTCGCCCCTGCCCTGATCTCCGCCGCCCTTTGCGTGCCCGCCCTCGCACAGGAAGTCCCGCCGAAAAGCGAGAAGCCGGCCACGCCGGAGATCGCGACCTGCAAGGCAGCCGCGCTGCAGACGCTCCATGCCAAGGAGCCGGAGATCAAGGACATCTATATCGACGAGGATGCCGCCACGGTCGCGGTCTCGGAATCGAAGATCGAGGATATCCCGGTCACGCGCATCGTCATGGGCGAGGCGTATCTGCGGACCGATCGTTCGGACAAAGCGCGCCGCTTCCTCTGCCTCCTCGGCGAGAAGAACAAGGTGCTGTTGACCTTCTTCACCGCACGCTAACGCACAACAGCAAGACATAGGGCCGCAAGCGGCCCTATTTGGCGCACATGCGATCGAAAGCGGATCAGCCGCCGTCGACGACCCGCGTCGCAGGTCGGTCATGGCCGTCCGCCAGCTCTTCATGCCAGCGGCCGTTCTGATCCTGGTAGACGATGCCGTCGGTGTTCCCCGCCACTGTCTGGCGGGCAGCGGCCTTGGTCGCAGCCTTCAGGGCGGCGTCGTGGGTCGGAAAGGTTTCCGACAAGGCTCCATCGGCCCTGTAGGCCCAGCCGCCATCGTGCTCGACCACCTCGTATTTGACCATCACCATCGCGCACTCTCCTTTTGATCTAGGAAAACCGCGCCCGGGCCATAGGGTTCCGGCTAGTCGCCGTTACCGCTGTCGGCCGCGCGCAGCGAATCCAGCGCCGGCATCGAGGTGATGTGATAGCCGGCATCGACATGATGGATGTCGCCGGTGACACCGCCGGAGAGATCCGAAAGGTAATAGAGCGCCGAGCCACCGATCTCTTCAAGCGAAACCGACTTGCGCAGCGGCGAATTGGCGCGCTGCCAGGACAGCATGGCGCGCGCATCCGAGATGCCGGCGCCGGCCAGCGTCCGCACCGGCCCGGGCGACAGCGCGTTCACGCGAATGCCGCGCGGGCCGTAATCGCCGGCGAGATAGCGAACGCTCGCCTCCAGCGCCGCCTTGGCGACGCCCATGACGTTGTAGTTCGGCATGATCCGGGTCGAGCCGCCATAGGTCAGCGTGATCATGCTGCCGCCCTTCGGCATGCGCTCAGCCGCGCGCTTGGCGACCTCGGTGAAGGAGAAGCAGGAGATCACCATGGTCCGCGAGAAATTCTCGCGGCTGGTGTCGGCATAGAGACCCTTGAGCTCGTTCTTGTCGGAGAAGCCGATGGCATGGACGATGAAGTCGAGCGTGTTGCGCTCGGGATCGCCGCCCCAGGCCTCGTCCAGCGCGGCGAAGGTGGCGTCGACCGAAGCCGCGTCCTCGACATCGCAAGGCAGGACCAGCGTCGAGCCGATACTCTCCGCCAGCGGCCGGACACGCTTGCCGAGCGCGTCGCCCTGATAGGTGAAGGCGATCTCGGCGCCATGGGCGTGCAGGGTGCGGGCGATGCCCCAAGCGATGGAATTCTGATTGGCGACGCCCATGATGAGGCCGCGCTTGTTGTGCATCAGCGGGAGCATGGCAAACTCGGAAGCGGCTTCAGGATCTGGCCCGAAGGCGGGAGAACGGAGGGACAGTCGGCTGGTCTGGTCGGTCTAACTCTGAACGGCATATCCGCATTGCCCGGCCATTGCCGGTGCCAGCGTTGGTCGGTCTTGGGTTAGTCTGTCTTGTTGATCGCGGCAGCGGCGGCCTTCGAAGTGGAGACCGGCACGATCTCGAAACGTACGAGGTCGTTCCACTGCCGGACCCATTCCTGCAGCAGGGCGATATCGTCGCATTCCATGATCTGGAAGCAGCGACCAAGATCGGCCGAGACCCAGCTTTCGATATAGCGCAGCCCGGCCGGCGCCATCCGCCCGCTATGCTGGAAGCGGGCGTAGACGTCCTTCACGCGGGCCTGATCGAAATGCTCGATCACCATGAAGAGCATGGCGCTTCTCAGACCTCCAGCCGCTTCATCACGATGGTGGCGTTGGTGCCGCCGAAACCGAAGGAGTTCGAGAGCACGGTGCCGAGGCCCGCATTGTCGATGCGCTTGCGCACGATCGGCATGTCGGCGAAGGCCGGGTCGAGCTCCTCGATATGGGCGCTTTCGCAGATGAAGTCGTTGTTGAGCATCAAGAGCGAGTAGATCGCCTCCTGCACGCCGGTGGCGCCGAGCGAATGGCCGGTCAGCGACTTGGTCGCCGAGATCGGCGGCGCCTTGTCGCCGACGCCGAAGACCTCTCGGATCGCCTCGATCTCCTTGGCGTCGCCGACCGGGGTCGAGGTGCCGTGCGGGTTGATGTAGTCGATCTTGGTCTTCACGCCTTCCAGCGCCATGCGCATGCAGCGCACCGCGCCCTCGCCTGAGGGGGCGACCATGTCGTAGCCATCGGAGGTCGCGCCATAACCGACGATCTCGCCATAGATCTTGGCGCCGCGGGCCTTGGCATGCTCCAGTTCCTCGAGCACGACGACGCCGGCGCCGCCGGCGATGACGAAGCCGTCGCGGGCTACGTCATAGGCGCGAGAGGCGCGGGCCGGCGTGCCGTTGAAGTCGGAGGACATCGCGCCCATGGCGTCGAAGAGGACGGAGAGCGTCCAGTCCAGCTCCTCGCAGCCACCGGCGAAGATCACATCCTGCTTGCCCCACTGGATCAGTTCGTAGGCATTGCCGATGCAGTGGTTGGAGGTCGCGCAGGCCGAGGAGATCGAATAGTTGACGCCCTTGATCTTGAACCAGGTCGCCAGCGTGGCCGAGGCGGTCGAGGACATGCCCTTGGGCACGGCGAAAGGGCCGACTTTCTTCGAGGAGCCGCTCTCGCGGGCCTTGTCATACGCGTCGATCAGGGCGCGGGTCGAGGGGCCGCCGGAACCCATGATGATACCGGTGCGCTCGTTGCTGATCTCGGCGGATTCAAGCCCGGCATCGGCGATCGCCTGCTCCATCGCGACCTGATTCCAGGCCGAGCCGCCGCCATGGAAGCGCATGGCGCGCCGGTCGAGCACCGTCGCCGGGTCGAGCGAGGGAACGCCGGCAACCTGGCTGCGGAAGCCGTGCTCGGCGAAATCCGGCACGAATGAAATGCCGGATTTGGCCGATTGCAGCGAGGCCAGGACCTCCTGCGTGTTGTTGCCGATGGACGAGACGATACCCATCCCGGTGACCACGACGCGTCTCATGCTCGCTACTCCAGCTCTCAGCATGCGGCGGGGCCAAGCCCGGCCGCTTCCTGGATTCATATCGCGCAAATGGACCGACCGGCAGCTAGGCGCAAGGTCGGACTGCGTTTTTCCTCAGGCGGCTTCCGGCTTGAACAGGCCGACGCGCATGTCGCTGACCGTGTAGATGCGCTTACCATCGGCCTCCAGCCAGCCGTCGGCGATGCCGAGGACGAGCTTCGACTTGAAGACGCGCTTGAAGTCGACTCCGTAGACGACTTTCTTGACCGACGGCAGGACTTGATCGGCGAACTTGACCTCGCCGACGCCGAGCGCACGGCCGCGGCCCGGCAGCCCGAGCCAGCCGAGGAAGAAGCCGGTAAGCTGCCAAAGCGCATCGAGACCGAGGCAGCCCGGCATCACGGGATCGCCCTTGAAATGGCAGTCGAAGAACCAGAGGTCAGGCTTGATGTCGAACTCGGCGCGGACCATGCCCTTGCCGTGCGCACCGCCCTCTTCGGCAATCTCGACGATGCGGTCGAACATCAGCATCGGTGGCAGCGGCAACTGCGCATTGCCCGGCCCGAACAGTTCCCCGCGACCGCAGGTGAGGATCTCCTCGTAGCTGAAAGACGACTGACGCTGCATTCCCGTGAGGCTCCCTGGCACCCGCCGGATTCGGCCGGTGTCTCGTCTGCCGTGCCTAACACGGCGGAAGCCGGAAACGAAAGGGCGCAGGCGATCTTCAGCGCAGCGGGCCACTCAAAACCCGCGCCATCCGGCCGGAGCGTCCCGGCGGCGACCGCGATCAGCCGCGCCGACACCGCAACCGATCCGATCAACAGTGATGCCCCTCGTCCAGACGTCGCGCACCGGCGCAACGGCCAGCGCCTGCCCGCCAGAGACCAGCCATTGCGCCGCCGCGATCACCAGCCCGGTCGCGACCGCCTGAACCCCGATCCAGCGCGCCGGACAGGGCTCGTCAGGAGCCCGGTCGAGGCTGCGCGCTTGCGACGCGTCGCCCGAGACCTTACATTTGTCGAAGTAAGCTTCACTCGCCTGGCGGAGCGTCCGCACGTTCGTTGCGCATGAGGGGTAACAACAAGGCATGAGCGACCTGACCTCCCAGGACCAGGGCTACGGGACGCCGGTGCGGCAGGGCTGCCCCTTCAACGACATCCGTCAAAAGCTACGGCGCGTCGGGTTGCGCCCCACCCGCCAGCGCGTCTCGCTCGGCTGGGTGCTCTTCGCCAAGGGCCAGCGCCATGTCAGCGCCGAGATGCTGTTCGAAGAGGCGATGAAGGAACGCATCCCGGTCTCGCTCGCGACGATCTACAATACGCTGCGACAGTTCACGGAGGCCGGCCTGCTGCGCGAGCTCACGCTCGACGGTGCCAAGGCCTATTTCGACACCGCCGATCACGACCACCATCATTTCGTCGTCGACGGCGAGAACCGGGTGATCGACATTCCCGCCGACGAGATCGACGTCGCCAGCCTGCCGGTTCCGCCCAAGGGCTACGAGATCGCGCGGGTCGACGTCGTGGTGCGGCTGCGCAAGATCGATAGCTGACACGCGTCCCTTCATTTTGGGAGGGATGAAAATACGCTTCGTCGATTCGCCGATTTTGCGGCGTGCATTCGCCGGGCTTTGCTAGCTGCGGCTGTCCAGGCTACGCCGGGAGCCCCACGGGTCCGGTACGGCACCGCCGCCTATCGCGAGCGCATAGCGATGCCGCCCGGCGCCGTCGCAGCGCCGCTCAGTCGACCTTCTCGTTGGGATAGACGCCCCAGAGCCGCTCCTGACGGATGAAGCCGTTGATGTTGCCGACGCTGACGCGGCACCAGGTATTCGTGCATGAGGCGACACTGGCGACGACGCCGGGCTGCAGCCGGGCGACCACGGCAGCCTCCTCGTTCGCGGCGCTGCGCATCGGAAAATTCTCTTCCTTCTTCTTCGACCAGGGCGCGACGAGCGCCGTCCGGCGGCCGGAGAGCAGGCTGTGCAGCACCCAGCCTTCGGTGCCGTCGGCATCGCGGACGCGGCGCCAGGTCTCGAATTCCGCGGTGACCTCCATCGGCAGGCCGGCGCGCTGATAGACCCAGCGCGTGCGGTGCTCTTTCGAGGGCCCTTCGCGCAGGTTCACGCGGTCCGTCTTCAGGCTGACATAGCGCGGTACCGGCAGCCCGGTGACCGACCCGGCCTGCATATCCTGGCTGTAGGCGGCCGCGGGCAAGCCGATGACGGCCAACGCCGTCAGGGCCAGGCAGCGCATCGACGAGACCTTCATGCCGCCTTCTCCTTCGTATCCCGCTCAACCCCGGCGAAGGGTCAAGTTGTCATCCGTCGCGCCGCCGCCTAGACACGGATATGGTGCCGCGCAACAATTCCCATTCCTGGGCCACCAGGGTTAATGGCGGGTTGAGGATATCAGGCCGATACGGCCAATGACGGAGGGGTGACCGCCATGTCGAAGAAGAAACCCTTGGTGGTGGTGACTCGCAAACTGCCCGCCGTGGTCGAAACCCGGATGCGCGAATTGTTCGACGCCCAGCTCAATATCGACGACAAGCCGATGTCGCAGGCGGCGCTCGTCGAAGCGGTGAAGACCGCCGACGTGCTCGTTCCGACCGTGACCGACAAGATCGACGCCGCCGTGATCGCCCAGGCCGGCGAGCAATTGCGCCTGATCGCCAATTTCGGCAACGGCGTCGACAATATCGACGTCGCCAGCGCGGTGCAGCGCGGCATCACCGTCACCAACACGCCGGGCGTGCTGACCGACGACACAGCCGACATGACGATCGCGCTGATCCTCGCCGTCGCCCGCCGCATCGCCGAGGGTGCCCGCGTCATCCCAGACGACGACTGGGCCGGCTGGTCGCCGACCTGGATGCTCGGCCGGCGCATCACCGGCAAGCGCCTAGGCATCGTCGGCATGGGCCGCATCGGCCAGGCGCTGGCGAAGCGGGCCGCGGCCTTCGGCCTGTCGATCCACTATCATAACCGGCGCCGGGTCGACCCGCGCATCGAGGAAAAGCTCGACGCGACCTATTGGGATTCGCTCGACCAGATGCTGGCGCGGATGGACATCGTCTCGGTCAATTGCCCGCATACGCCAGCGACCTATCACCTGCTCTCGGCGCGCCGCCTCAAGCTGATGAAGCCGGACGCCATCCTGGTGAACACCGCCCGCGGCGAGGTCGTCGACGAGACGGCGCTTGCCCGCATGCTGGAAGCCGGCGAACTCGCCGGCGCCGGGCTCGACGTGTTCGAGAGCGAGCCGGCGGTCAACCCGCGCCTGCTGAAGCTGGCGCGCCAGCACAAGGTCGTGGTTCTCCCGCATATGGGTTCGGCCACGCATGAGGGCCGCTCCGACATGGGGGAGAAGGTCATCGTCAACATCAAGACCTTCATGGACGGCCACAAGCCGCCGGACCGCGTGCTGCCGAGCATGCTCTGACGCGCCAGTCTCTCACCGTCCGGCAACTCAGGCGGCGCGTTCGCTCGCGAGACGCGCCGCCTGCGCCGGCCAATCCCTGTAATCGTCGATAACAACGGCCGCACCGGCGGCCAGCAGGCGCTCGCGCATCCGCGCCTTGTCATGGGCGACACCGGTGAAGCCCGCGACCTGCATCCCTGCCGCCCGCGCCGCCAGCACGCCCGGCACCGAATCCTCCAGAACGAGGCAGCGCCTAGCTTCCGTACCCATCTGCGACGCCGCGAACAGGAAGACATCCGGCGACGGCTTGCCGCGCGCCACCTGCGAAGCCGAAAAGACATGGGGATCGAACAGGTCGATCAGGCCGGCAAGCGCAAGATTGCGCCTGAGCGGCTCGAGCACCGTCGAGGACGCCACGCAGCGCCGCCCGGCGATCAGGGTCAGCGCCTCCCGCACGCCCGGAAGCGCGCGCAATTCGGTTTCCAGACGCAGAGCGACAGCGTTCTCGATGCGCGCTTCGAAATCGGCAGGGAGAGGCCGTCCAAGAGCGGCCTCGATGATCTTCATACCGTCGGCCCAGGGGATGCCGACGAGTTCATCGACATAATGGTCGAGCGTCCAGTGGCTCAGGCCGATCTCCTGGCACATGGCGAGGCTGATCTCGCCATAGAGCGTCTCGGTGTCGATCAGCGTGCCGTCGCAATCATAGATGACGAGATCGAACGACATGGCCTAGCCCGGTCCGCCGTTCAGCGAACCTGGAGCGTGTCGAACTGACCGGTCTTGCGGAAGCGCCAGAGATAGGAGGAGACGACCGCCTCCGACGAGGTCGGCGCCAATCCGAGCCCGGCGAAGTCGCGGCCTTCGGCTTTTGCTTCAGCCGAGACGACGTTGTCGCTTGCGAGCAGCGTGACCTGATCGCGGGTCATCACGAGCTCGTCCGGGATCAGGCCGAGCGTCAGCGTATCGGCGACCTGCAGGACGCTACCCATGATCCGCGCCAGCGGGAACGGCAGCGGCGCGAGCAGACGCTTGCGGCCGGTCACCTTGCAGACGTTCTCGACGATCTCACGCAGGCTCTGCACCTCCGGCCCGCCGAGCTCGTAGACACGGCCACCTTGAGCCGCACCGTCGACGGCACGGGCGACGATCTCGGCGACATCGCCGACGAAGGCGGGCTGGAACTTGGTTGCGCCGTCGCCGACGAGGGGCACCACCGGCAACATACGGACCAGCGACGCGAAGCGGTTGAAGAACGTGTCCTCCGGCCCGAACATCACCGACGGCTGCAGCACGACCGCACCCGGCACGGAGGCGAACATCGCCGCCTCGCCCTCGGCCTTGGAACGGGCATAGATCGAACCCGATTCGGCGGTGGCACCCAGCGCCGAGACATGAACCAGACGCCCGATTCCGGCGGCGGCGCAGGCCTGGGCGATGGCGCGCGCGCCGTTCGCCTGCACGGCAGAGAAGCTCTGCCGGCCCTGCTCCTGCATGATGCCGACGAGATTCACGACCGCGGCCGCGCCCTTGACGGCCGCAGCAACCGAAGCGGGATAGCGCAGATTGGCCTGAACGGCATGAATCTGGCCGACGGTGCCGATCGGCTGGAGGAAATTGGCGAGATCCGGCCGGCGCACGGCGACACGCACCCGATAGCCGCGCTTGGCGAGCGCACGCACGACATGGCGGCCGACGAAACCGGAGCCGCCGAAGACCGTGACGAGTTGCTGGGCCGGGGCTTGGGAAGCCATCGCGAAAGCTCCGTTTAGAATGCTTCTGCCCTCCTAGATCATGTTCCGCCAAAGTGGAAATGCCTTTTGCAGCCGATGCCTCCCCCATCGGCGCCCTGCGTCGTTCCGCCCTATCCGGAAAGCGAGGCTCCAAACCTGCCATGCCGGCTACCTGCCCCAGGCAGGGATATCCTATCGATCCGCACAGTCGCTCGAACGCGGTTTCCACAGGCGCCCTAAGAACAAATTCATTTCGCCGCGACAGGGCCGTTGACAGGACGACTCGGCCCCCGTAAACGAACCGCCGTTGCCCAGGTGGCGGAATTGGTAGACGCACCAGCTTCAGGTGCTGGCGCTCGCAAGGGCGTGGAGGTTCGAGTCCTCTCCTGGGCACCACTCTTTTTCCTCAGCAGGACAAAGAGCTACGGTTTTGTAAGGGCTTATCGGCTATCCGCTTTCACACAGCGGTTTCGCACATGGCCCTTGCGATGCCCCGTCCCTTCGCTACCAAGTCGGGATCTTACTACCTGAACGTGAAGGTGAGGACGGCGCTGCGCGAGATAGCGCGCGGCCGCACCGTCACGCTGTCCGTCCGCGATTCCCGCGCCGCGTGACCTGAGCCCCGATCCTCCTCCAGATTTGAGTAGAGTCCGTCACTCACGGAGACGGGCCTTTCCGCTACTGAAACGGCTCATCGTGTGCGCCGCGCCCGCCATCGAATCCTCGAATGGGCCATCGTAGCCAAGGCCTTGGCGGCACCCCAGAAGACCATCCGCACAATCTTCATCCTCTCGTCACATCCAATGTGCACGCTCTAATACATAGAAATCCTCTATCTATCATATAGGAACTTCGTATTTGAGTTAGTGGGCAGCCTGCGTAGAGTCTTGTTGGGAAGGCCCTTAATACACGTAGAGATAGAAATATCGACGCACGCTCTTCGATAATAAACAAATCCCGTTATCTTAAATCAGCGTATTCGTATGATTTAATGGAGGCCGTCAATGAATATCATGTCGAAGCGCGAGTTTCTTCAGCTTGTCGGCCTTAGCGTAGCTGCAACCGGGTTTCAATCAATACTCGGAATCGGCGCTCTCGCCGCCGATCCTCTCCCTGACTGGGCCGCGCTGCCGCAAGGCGCCACGCCGAAGAGCGGTGGCAAGCTCGTTTACGGCCAGACCTACCCGAATTGGGCGGTGGGTACGTCGAACAATGGCAAGCATCCCTATTACTGGATCGACCTGCTGACCCGCTCGATCTGGAACTGCCTGATCTGGGTCGACCACGACTTCAATCTCAGGGGCGAGCTGGCCGAAAGCTGGGCTCCGGTCGACGAGACGCTGAAGATCTGGGATTTCAAGCTGCGCGAAGGCGTGATGTTCCACAACGGCAAGGAGATGACGTCGGAAGACGCGGTGGCGTCGATCAACGCGCATATCGCCCAGAAGGGCAGCTCCTTCATCAACAAGTGGTTCGACAGGGTCGAGGCGCGGGGAAAATACGGCCTGCGCTTCATCCTGAACGCCAGCTACGCCGAATGGCCCTATGCGCTTGCCGAGTACCGGATCGTCATCGTTCCGGCGGCCGCGCCCGATCTCATCCTAGCCGACGGCATCGGCACGGGCCCGTTCAAGCTGGTGCAGGTCGATAATCGCCGCGGCTTCCAGGCCGTCCGCAACGAGAACTACTGGATGAAGGGGCGCCCCTTCATCGACGAGATCGAGGGTTATGTCGTCAATTCGCAGACGGCGATCAACGGCTTCCGATCGGGCCAGTTCAACGCGGTCTTCAACATCGATCCGACGACGGCCGGGCAATACGAGAGCGCCGGCGGGCAGATCCATAAATCCAAGGGCGGCGACCAGTTCCTGCTCAGCATGCCCAAGAACCTGAATCTCATCTGGAACGATCCGCGCATCCGCGAGGCGATCAGCCTCTCGATCGATCGCGATGCGATCAACAAGATCATCTACAACGACCCCGGAACCTGGGTCGGAAACGACACCCATATGTCGGGGATCAACCCGGAGTTCTTTCCGCGCGAGAAATCCTACGACGTTCAGCGGGCCAGAAAGCTCCTGGCCGAAGCCGGGCATCCTAACGGCTTGACGCTGCCGGCCATCGTCTTCTGCGCCTCGTTTCCGGAGGAGCCACGCATCATGGCGATCGTCGCCCAATCGCTGAAGCAGGCCGGGATCAATCTCGAACTTCGGGAGATCCCGACGGACGGCTTCGATGCCTATACCAGGCAAGTGAACCCGCCGATCGGGCGGCCAGCCCGTTCGCTGGTCGGGCCGCGCAACCCGGCCATCAATCTGGGGCGCTTCATCACCAACCCGACGGAAGCGGCCGGCTGGGCCGGGGCGAAATACGACTCCTTCGTCGCGCTCTACGAGCGTACGATCTCCGAGCCGAACGACGCCAAGCGGCTGGAGATGTACAAGGAGCTTCAGCGCATCGTCCAGTCGGATACGCCCGCCATCGTGCTGGGCGGGCGCCGCAACATGCTGGCGCATGCGCCCAAGGTCCAGAACCTCAGGTCGCACTCGCAGAACTGGAGCAGCCGCTTCGACGACGTGTGGATTTCGGCCTGAGCCCGCATGGTGGAGCAGGCCCCCGCCGGCTCCACCGCCCGCCATTCCCCGAGGCGATGAGCATGACGCGGATGATCCCGATGATCGGAAGACGGCTCGCCCTGTCCTTCGTCATTCTGAGCCTGACGGCGCTGATCGTATTTCTCGGCACCGAGGTGCTGCCGGGCGATGCGATCACCGCCACGATCCCGGCCGAAGAGCTCGCCTTTTACACGCCCCAACAGATCGCCGAGATGCGACATGAATACGGGCTGGACCGACCGGTCTATCTTCGCTTTCTGGAAGTCTGGCAACGGCTGTTCAGCCTCGATTTCGGCACGACCATCGTCAAGCGCGAGCCGGTCTACGACCGTATTCTTCATCCGATGATCAATTCCGCCATTCTCGCCGGGGTCGCACTGGCGGTGATGCTGGCCGCGGTGATTGTACTCGGCGTGCTCGCGAGCCTCAGGCCGGGCGGGCGCCTCGACAACGCCATCAGCGGCACGACGCTGTTCACCTATTCCATGCCGGATTTCGTGGTCAGCAACATCTTCGTCATCGTCTTCGCGGTCTGGCTCGGCTTGTCGCCGGCGGTGATCTTCGCGTCGACCGACGCACCCAAGCTCACCATCCTCGCCGCCGCGATCCTGCCGGTCTTGGCGCTTTGCGTCCATGGCGCGGCCTATCAGTTCCGGCTGTTGCGCGCCGGAATGATCGAGGCGCTGAACAGCGACTATGCCGAGCGCGCGCAACTGGCTGGCGTGCCGGCCTGGCGGGTTTGTATCGGGCACGCTCTCCCTTCCGCCCTCATCCCCATGCTCAACGGCACGGCCGCCTTCGTCGCATCGCTGCTCTCCGGCTCGGTGGTGGTCGAAGCCGTCTTCAAATTCCCGGGCATCGGCAGTGAATTGCTGCGCGCCCTCGCACAACGGGAAATCCCGATCATCCAGGCGATCGCATTCCTGGCCGCACTGGCGGTCATCGCCGCCAACCTCATCGCCGACATCGCCGTCCTTGCGCTGGACCCGCGCGTCCGAACGAGTTCGCGCCATGGCTGATGTCCTCCCCGTCGCATCCGAACCGCCGGCGGCGCCCCGCGCGTCATCGCTCCGGCGCGCCCTGTCCCAGCCGGCGACGCTGTTCGGCACGATCCTCGTCGCCTTGCATCTGTTCCTGGCCCTGTTCAGCCCGCTGATCGCGCCGCATGATTCAAGCGCGCTCGTCTCCGCCCCTCTCCTGCGCCCTTCCTGGGAATTCCTGATGGGGACCGACCAGATCGGGCGCGATTATTTCAGCCGGATCATCGAAGGCGGCCGGATTGCGCTCCTCGTCTCCTTCTGCGGCGTCGCGATCGCGCTGGCAGTCGGCACCATCCTCGGCGTGATGGCCGGCTATGTCGGCGGGCGCTTCGACGAAATCGTCATGCGCTTCGTCGATGCGATGATGTCGATCCCCGAGATCATCCTGATCGCCATCCTGACACTCGCGCTGGGCAAGGACATCTGGGCGCTGATCCCCGTCGTGGCGGCGGTCTATACCTGGGGCGTCGTCCGGGTGATCCGCGCGAAGACGATCAGCCTGGCGACGCTCGATTTCGTCCGCGCGGCCGAATTGCGCGGGGAAAGCCGCTTCGCCATCATGCTTCGCGAGATCCTGCCGAACCTGACCGGGCTGCTCGGCGTCGAGCTCGCGGTACGCGTCTCCTCCGCCGTTTTGCGCATCAGCGCGTTGTCCTTCCTCGGTCTCGGCATCAGCCAGCCGACGCCGGACTGGGGCCTGATGGTGCAGGAGGCGATGGGCGTGGTCTTCACCGATCCGTGGTTCCTGCTCCTGCCGGCGATCATGCTCTCCACCCTGATCATCGGGGTGAACTTCATGGTCGACGGCTTCGCCCGTGCCTTCGGCATCGCCTCCACGGAGCTCTGACATGCCGGCACCCGCGCATATCGAGGTCCGGGACCTCAAGCTCGTCTACAGGACCGGCCCGCAGACGGAGACGACCGCTGTCGACACGGTGAGTTTCTCGGTCGCCCGGGGCGAGACGCTGGGCATCGTCGGCGAGAGCGGCTGCGGCAAGTCCTCGCTGGCCCGTGCCTTTCTCGCTTATACCCGGCCGGGCGCACGGATTGCCGGGGGCAGCCTCAACGTCGCCGGGCTCGACGTGCTGAAGCTGAAGCCCGACCAGCTCCTGCAATACCGCGGCCGGCGCGCGGCGATGGTGCCGCAGAATCCGCTCTCTGCGCTGACGCCGCATCTGACCATCGGCCAGCATCTCGTCGAACTCATCCGGCTGCACAAGGCGGCCGGCGGACTGACGCCGAAGAAGAAGGCGCTCGAACTGCTGGCGGCGATGGAGCTGCCCGATCCCGCCGCGATCTACGACCGCTATCCGCACCAGCTTTCCGGCGGGCAGCGGCAGCGCGTCGTCATTGCGGCCGCGCTGGTGGCGGAGCCGGAGCTTGTTATCCTCGACGAGCCGACCACGGCGCTGGACAAGACGGTCGAGTCCCAGGTGCTCGATCTCGTCAGCCGACTGCAGAAGCGCACCGGCACGACGCTGATCTATGTCAGCCACGATCTCAACGTGATCGCCCGGATGTGCGAGCGGGTTCTGGTCATGAAGGACGGCAAGGTCCTGGAAGACGGGCCGACCGGCGAGGTCTTCACCCGCCCTCGCACGGATTATGCGCGGACCCTTATCGCCGCCATTCCGAAGCTCGAGACTGCCAAGTCCTCGAATGTCGCGCCGTTCCACGGCCAGGAGCCGGCGCTGTCGATCGAAAAGCTCGATTTCTCGTATGGCCGCCCGCCCGGGTGGAACCCGCTGCGGCGGTTCTTCCCGCGGCCGGCGCTGCCCCCGACATTGGCCGATATCTCGCTCGCGATCCCACCCGGCACCACGCTTGGGGTCGTCGGGGAATCCGGCAGCGGCAAGTCGACGCTGGCTGCGCTGGTCGCCGGCCTCGTCGCCGGCAATGGCGGCGAGATCCGCTTCGACGGGCAGATCCTGTACGGCCTCGCCCCGCGGCGCGACCGCGACCTGCGCCGGCGCGTGCAGATGATCTTCCAGGACCCGGCTTCCTCGCTCAATCCGCAGCATACCGTGGAGCAGCTCATCGCCCGGCCGCTGCAGGTCTTCTTCGGCATGAGCCGCGCCGCGGCACGCGAGCGCACGATCGAACTGCTGGCCGAACTCGGACTGAGCGCGACCTTCCTCGACCGCTCGCCGCGTCAGCTCTCCGGCGGCCAGCAACAGCGCGTCGCCATCGCCCGCGCCTTCGCCGGCAAGCCGGATCTGGTGCTCTGCGACGAGGTCACCTCCGCGCTCGACGTGACGGTGCAGGCCTCCGTCCTGCGCGTGATGAAGCGGCTGCAGCGCGAACACGGCACGACCTATCTCTTCATCTCGCATGACCTGCCGGTCGTTGCCGAGATGTCGGACCGGATTCTCGTGCTCGAGAAGGGTCGCATCCGCGACTACGGCGAAACGGGCGCCGTGCTGAGCGCGCCATCCTCAGACTACACCCGAAATCTGCTGGCGGCCTTCGCGACCGCCTCGCAGCAGCTCGCACACAGGACCTTGAAGCATGCAAGTTGAGGCTTTCGCTGCGCCCGGCCAGTTTTACCGAGGCAATCTCCACACGCATTCGACGCGTTCGGACGGCAAGCTTTCGCCCGAAGAGGTTTGCAAGCGCTATCGCGAGCGCGGCTACGATTTCATCTGCCTCTCCGATCACTTCATGGAGCACTACGACTACCCGATCGTCGACACGACCGGCTATCGTACCGACGCTTTCACCACAATCCTGGGCGCGGAATGCCACGCGCCCGCGACGGAGCGCGGCGAAAAATGGCATATCCTAGCCGTCGGTCTGCCTCTCGACTTCGCTCCCAACCGCAATGGCGAGACCGGGGCCCAGCTCGCGCAGCGCTGCCTCGATGCCGGCGCCTTCGTCGCGATCCCTCATCCCGAATGGTATGGGCTGACCGCGGGCGATGCCGCCTCGATCCCGGGCGCGCATGCGGTCGAGGTCTACAATCATACGAGCCAGGTCCTGAACGGGCGCGGCGGCGGCTCCTACTATCTCGACGACATCCTCAACACCGGCCGGCGCATCGATGCGCTCGCCTGTGACGATGCCCACTGGGTGGTCGAGGAGGACCGCAACCGCGATGCCTTCGGTGGCTGGGTCATGGTCAAGGCTGAGGTCAACGAGCCGCAGGCGCTGGTCGATGCCCTCAAGCAGGGCCGCTACTATTCCAGTCAGGGCCCGCTCATCGAGAACGTCACCGTTGATGGCGATTTCGTCGAGATCGCGTGCTCGCCGGCCTTCCAGATCTCGCTGGTCGGGCGCGCTTCGAAGAACGAAAAGATTTCGGGCCGCGGCATGACCTCTGCGCGCCTGCCCTGGCGCAAATTCGAGGGCGACTGGTGCCGCCTCGTCGTCATCGACGAAGCCGGCAAGATCGCCTGGTCGAACCCCATTTACCTATAGCGTTACTGCAGCACGCGCCCCGCAGCCAGTGAGCTCTTCAGTATCGTACGACTCGAAATGGTCATGTCATCCTCCCAAGATGATCCGGCGATCTTTTGATCTGCCGGTAAACCGTTGCGGGCGTCGTTGCCTGTTGCTTGCTCTCAGGCGGCCATGGCCGCCCGCCTTCCGATGAAATTGCGGCCGCGTTCGCCTTCGAGTGCCTTGCCGACGAGGCGGTTCCACTCGACGCCTGAGACGCCGTAGGCGGTGGGGTCGGTCGAGACGCCGAGATTGCGCAGGAAGGCGCCGAGACGCTCGGCACCCGCTTCGAGATCTGGGCCGAAGACGCGGCGCAGCGCCGCGTCGCATTGCGGCTCAGCGCCCATGGCCCAGCGCATCACGATCGGCAGCGAGAAGGAGCAGGCGATGCCGTGGATCGTCCCGCTCTTCAGGGTGATGTCGTAGGAGATGTTATGGGCGAGCGCGGTCTTGGTGTTCGAGAAGGCCATGCCGGCGAGCAAGCTCGCGCGCATCTGGCGGGCGCGGAGCTCGACATCGTCGAGGCGCTCCAGCAGGCGAGGCAAGGTGTCGATGATCTCCCTCGCGGCCTCGACGGCATAATTCGCCGAGACCGGATTGCCGTTGACGTTCCAGATGCTCTCCAGAGCATGGGACAGGGCGTCGAGCCCGGTCGCCAGCGTCAGGGCCCGCGGCGCGCCGACGGTCAGCGCCGGATCGAGTACCGCGGTCTCCGGGTAGAGCCGGGGATGGGCAAGCGAGTACTTGCTGCCATTGGCCGCGTCCCAGACCGTGGCCCAGGAGGTGACCTCGCTCCCTGTCCCGGCCGTCGTCGGCACGGCGATGATCGGGATGATCGCGCTCTCGTCGAGCGGCGTCTTCTCGACGAGATGGCGGCGCACGGTCTCGAAATCGCCGTTGCTGGCGGCCAGTACCTTCGCGGCATCGATCATCGAGCCGCCGCCGAGCGCGACGATCACCTCGGCCGGCTCCGCCGCGCCGAACTGGCGGCAGGACAAGGCGAGATCGGCGCAATCCGGATTCGTCTCGATATTGGTGATCGACACGACCGGCGCACCGGCGACCGCGGTCAGTCGCACCGAGAGCTCGCGGAAGATCGGCTGGTCATAGGTGACGAGCGCCCAGCGGCGCTTGCCGACCAGCTTCGCGACCTCGTCGAGCAGGCCGGATCCGAAGCGGATCCTGACGGGATTCCAGTACGCCCAGTTCATGCGGTTCATCCTCGCAATGCGCCTTTCCGGCCTGTTGCGAGGATGCTCACAGAACCGAGTTCTCAGAACAAATTGATTTTTTGACGCGATTGGATAGCTATTTGCTATGCGTTACACCCAGCTCAGATCGTTCCATCTCGTGGCCAACTCGGGGGGCTTCAACGCCGCCGCGGACGCGTTCCACATCAGTCAGCCGACCTTGACGGCCCAGGTCGGCGCGCTGGAGGAGGAGTTCGGCGTCGAGCTCTTCGTGAAGCGTGGCCGACGACGCGAGCTCAGCGACACCGGCCGCCAGCTTCTTGCCATCACCACCCGCCTCTTCGCCGAGGAAGCCGAGGTGCTCGCCTTCCTGTCGGAAACGCGGGAATTGCGGACCGGCCGCTTATCGATCAGCGCCGTCGGGCCATACCATGTCACAGAGATGCTGGCCGCCTTCAATCAAGCCTATCCGGAGATCGAACTCGCCGTGAAGCTCGGGAACTCCGCCGAGGTGCTCGACGATCTCGAAAGCTACAGATGCGACGTCGCCGTCCTCGCTTACATCGACGAAGGCGACCGCCTTTTGACCATGCCCTATCGGCGTCACCCTGTGGCCGTGTTCGTGCGCCGCGACCATCGTTTCGCCGAACGCGACAGCATCCGGCTGGAGGAGCTGGAGGGAGAGCCGATGATCGTGCGGGAGCAAGGCTCGACCACGCGACGCGCCTTCGAGAATGCCCTTGCCAGGACCGGTACGAAGCCCCGCCTGGTCATGGAGATCGGCAGCCGCGAAGCCATCCGCGAGGCGGTGATCCACGGTCTCGGCATCAGTTATGTCTCCGAGGCGGAGTTCGTGGCGGACGAGAACCTGAAACTGGTCCGGATCGAAGGGGCCGAGGTCTACACCTATGCCCATGTCGTCGTGCTGAAGCAGCGCGAGTCGACCCGGATCATCAGGGCGTTTCTCGACGTCGTCCTTCGTACGCGCGATGCCTTTGGCGGTTGACTGCAAAATTGTGCCCAGGGCTCGTATGCTCGCCAAACCGGCGGATGGTGATGTCCTCGATCATCCGCTGGCGCAGCGGAGTGACGAGACGGCATTGATCATGGAACCCTCCGAGGATCAGGGGAAACGACCCCCAAATCCTCGGATGCAGCGCCTCACAGGCGAAATCTCAGCGACGACCGCGCCGCAGCGCCCTGCCGCGAGAGCGGCTTAGAAGCTATGGGCAGCGCAACGAGGCCGGTACCATCGTTGCCGCAGTCAGCGATGGAGCAACCTCATG
>SEEM01000247.1 GCA_004144595.1 Hyphomicrobiales bacterium | reverse complement strand
GGGTCGAGCGTCCGTTTCAGCGTCGTCATCAAGGCGAGCTCGGCATCCGAGCGGCTCATGCCGAGATAGGGCCGCTTCAGGATGCCGACGCCGTGCTCGGCCGAAATGCTGCCCTGCTTCTCCCGCACCAGTTCGTAGACGATGTCGGCGAAGCCGGAGAGGTCTCCCGTCTCGTCATGGATCGAGATATGCAGGTTGCTGTCGGCGAGATGGCCGAAAACGATGGGGAGGGCCGTGGCGCTGCGGGCCTCGACCTGCCGGCGCAGCATCGAAACCGTATCCGCCATCGCACCCAGGGGAATGCTGACGTCGAAATGGATGCCGCGCGGCAACTCGCGGTAGAACTCGTAATTCGCCTCGCGATAGGCCCAGAAGCGCTGCCGGTCCCGGCCCGATTGGGCGATCAGGGCATCGTCGAGCAGGCCGTCCTCGGCCAGCTCGGCCAGCGCCTCCGCGAAAGTCTCCTCGCCGGTGCTGCCCAGGCCCATTGCGGCCTCGATGACCAGAATGAGCTCGGGCTCTTCCGAGAAGGGAGCGGGCAGGCCAGCTTTC
The DNA here is from genome assembly GCA_004144595.1 of Hyphomicrobiales bacterium. Taxonomy (GTDB): domain Bacteria; phylum Pseudomonadota; class Alphaproteobacteria; order Rhizobiales; family Beijerinckiaceae; genus Allobosea. The sequence goes on along the minus strand of SEEM01000247.1, from coordinate 2,072 downwards.
GCAACCGCAGCCCTCATGTATTCCGACCACATCGCCTCGAAGGCGAGCACGCCGCCACCGAGCCGGGCCTCGAGGCGGTTGAGCGCCGCGAGCGCGTTGCCGACGCTGCCGGCGGCGCAGAGCGCGGTCTGCGTGCCTGTCACCGCCGGCTGCAGCGCGAGCAGCACGCGGGTGACGATGCCGAGCGTGCCCTCGCTGCCGATGAAAAGCTGCGTCCAGTCATAGCCGGCATTGTTCTTCACCACCTTGCTGAGGTGGCTCACGATGCGGCCGTCGGCCATCACCACTTCGAGGCCGAGCACGTTGCGGCGGGTCATGCCGTAGCGCAGCACCTGCACGCCGCCGGCATTGGTCGCGACATTGCCGCCGATGGTGCACGAACCGCGCGCGCCGAGATCGACGCCATAGAGGAAGCCGGCCGCGGCCGCCTTCTCCTGCACGACCGCGAGCGGCGTGCCGGCAAGCACGGTCATCGTCCGCGTCACCGGGTCGATTTCCTCGACGCCGTTCAGACGTTCGAGCGAGAGCGCGATCTCGCCAGGCTGCGGCGTGGCGCCGCCGGCCAGGCCGGTCATGCCGCCCTGGACGACGACGGGCAGCGAAAGCCGGGAGCAGATCGCCAGTACCGCGGCGACCTCCTGCGTCGTCCGCGGCGTGACGAGGAGGGCCGGCAGGCCGTCTTTCGTCCGCGAGGCGTCCTTGCGGTTGCGGGCGGGGATCGCCTCGCCGCTGCGGAGGTGGCCCTGGCCGACCACCTCCGCAAGCGCCGCGAGCGCGTCATCGGGAATGGTCATGGCAGGCTCCGTCGGCTCGTCAGTCGGCTTTGCGGGCCGCGAGGAAGGCGGCGTGCTCTTTAACCAGATCGCCGGCCAGCCCCTTGGCGATCAGGGCGCGGGTGTTGGCCACACCGTAGATCGCGGCGAAGGAACCGAAGCGCGGCCCCTGATCCTCGCCGAACATCACCTGATAGATCGCTTTCCACCAGTCGCCGGAGACACCCGGGCGTTCCGGTGTCGCGTTCTTGGCGGTGAGGTTCTGATAGCGCGGGATGGCGCGGGCGACGTCGAGCGCGGTGTCCTGCACCATCTCGGGCGTCGGATCGGCCGGCAGGGCGGCCAGTGCGGCGTCGAGCCTGGTGAAGGCGTCGCGCTCGACCTCGTCGGCCGGGCGATAGCTCTTCGCCGGCTTCACGAAGTCGCGAAAATACGCGATCGCGTAGCCGACCAGCGCATCGAGGCGGGGATGGGTCTGCGCCGACATGCCCGGCGCATAGCGCTGGAGGAAGCCCCAGAGCACGGCCTTGTCCTCGGAATTCGCGACGGCGACGAGGTTCATCAGCAGGCCGAAGGTGACCTGGGTCCGGACCGTGTTGTCGCCTTCGCCCGACGCGATGACCTCCGGCGCTGGGGGATTGCCGGCATGGATGTGCCAGACCGGGTTGCCGAGCCGGTTCTTCCAGTCCTGCTTCTCGTAGCCGTTGAGGAACTGGAGGTACTCGTCGACAGCGCGCGGGATGACGTCGAAATGCAGCTTCTTGGCCTCGCGCGGGCGCTGGAACATGTAGAGCGCCAGGCTTTCCGGCGGGCCATAGGTCAGCCAGTCCTCGATGGTCAGGCCGTTGCCCTTGGACTTCGAGATCTTCTGGCCCTGCTCGTCGAGGAAGAGCTCGTAGTTGAAGCCGTCCGGCGGCGTGCCGTCGAGCGCGCGGGCGATCTGCGAGGAGACCTTGACCGAGTCGATCAGGTCCTTGCCGGCCATCTCATAATCGACGCCGAGCGCGACCCAGCGCATCGCCCAGTCGGGTTTCCATTGCAGCTTCACATGGCCGCCGGTGACGGGCGAGACGAAGCGCTCCTTCGTCTCCGGGTCGATCCAGGCGATGGTGCCGGCCTCGACATCGACCTCGTCGATCGGCACCTGCATGACGATGCGCGTCTTCGGATGGATTGGCAGGAAGGGCGAATAGGTCGCGGCCCGCTCCTCGCGCAAGGTCGGCAGCATGATCTTCATCACCGCGTCGTAGCGGGCGAGCATCTTGAGCAGGGTCGCGTCGAACTCGCCGGCGCGGTACG
>SEEM01000246.1 GCA_004144595.1 Hyphomicrobiales bacterium | reverse complement strand
CGCGGCGATGATCGGCATCAGCAGGAAGGCGTAGACGGGGATGAAGATCGAGTAGAGCCCGTACCACTCGATCCAGATCAGATAATATTGCACCGGCAGCACGACGAAAAAGGCCGCGGCCAGCGCCCAGTGGTCGGCCCGGCGCGTATCGGTCAGCGTGATGAACTCGCGCAAGGCCGCGAAAGAGCAGAAGCCGAAGAGCAGGGTCACGCCGGTCTTGCCGCCGATGAGTGCGACCCCCATCAGCACGACCATGATCCACCAGGCCCTGATGCGGTCGTTGAGGTTCTCGACCACCGCGTTGGTGCCATCGGGCGAGAGCTTGCGCTGCAGCACGAAGCCGATCGTCGAAGCGACGACGAGGACGCCCAGGATGCCCGCGAGCACGGTCACCAGATCGGGATGCGGCATCGTCATGATGCGTTCGCCTTCGGGGCGAGGGCGAGGAGTGCGGCTTCGGTCCTCTTCAGGAAATCCTGCTTCGCTTCCGCCTCGCCGAGGCAGATCGGCGCGCCGAAGGTCACCGTACAGATCAGCGGGATCGGCACGAATTCGCCCTTGGGCATGACGCGGTTGAGATTGTCGATCCAGGCCGGCACGAGCGCCACGTTCGGACGCGCTTGCGCCAAATGGAACAGGCCGCTCTTGAACGGCAGCAGGCGCGCCTCGGTGGTGTTGCGCGTGCCCTCCGGGAAGACGATGAGCGAGGAGCCGGCATCGAGCGCCTCGGTCATCTGGGCGACCGGGTCGCTCGTCCGGCTGTCGCGATCGCGGTCGATCAGGACGGCATTGAACACGTCGCAGCCGATGAAGCGCCGCAAGCTGCCTTTCAGCCAGTAATCGCTCCCGGCAACCGGCCGCGTCGTGAAGCGCATGCGACGCGGCAGCACGGTCCAGACCAGGACGAAATCCCCGTGGCTGGCATGGTTGGCGAAGTAGATCCGCTGCTCGTCGCTCGGCGCCGCTCCGGCCCAGCGGCCGCGAACGGCCGTGATGAAGCGGGCGAAGAAGAGAATGAGCGCGCCAGCAATGCTTGCCCCTGCCCCACGCATTCCCGATCGCGCTCCCGTTATCCGTCTAGAGCAGGTAGCGCCTGTTTCCGGCCCTGTCGATATCGGCGGCAGCGCGATGAACACGCTCGGCAATCGCGGCGGCTGCGTTATACTCCGACGAACCGAAGCAGATAGGCACCCGCTCGATGCTGGCCGAGACTTTGCCCCCCGCGAGCGTGGGTGTCACCGTCAAACTCTATGACGATCTCTCCTTTGCCATCGTCTCCGGCGAGATCGCGCCCGGCGCCAAGCTGAGCGAGCCCGCGATCGCACGCCGCTTCGGCGTCAGCCGTGCACCGGTGCGCGAGGCGATCCGGCGTTTGCAGGAGCGCGGGCTCGTCACCTATGTCGCCAACCAGGGCGCCCGCGTCGCCGAACCGAGCGCGGCCGAGTTCCTCGCCCTGCTCGACGTGCGCGAGGCGACCGAAGGCATGGCGGCGCGGCTCGCGGCCGAGACCATGAGCGAGGGCGAGATCGCGGCGCTGGAAGCGCTGGTCACGGGCCATCGCGACGAGATCGAACGCAACCCGATGGGCGCCTATCTCCAGGACGAGCCGGAGGCGGATTTTCACCGCCGGATCGCCACGGGCAGCGGCAACCCGATCCTGGCCGAACTGCTCTGCGAGCAATTCTATCCGCGATTGCGCCTGTGCCGGCGCCTGCATTCCACGGTGCCGGGGCGCGGCCGCGAGGCCTGGCGCGAGCATATGCGGATCACCGAGGCGATCAGCCATCGCGACGGCGAACTCGCGGAGATCCTGATGCGTCGCCATATCCGTGCCGCGCGCACCGCCTTGCAGGCGGCCTTGGCGACCAGCGAAAGCACCAAGCCGGGCAAGCGCCCGATTCGAACGAAGCGCTGAGATTGTTGTCGACTGGGCCTAAGCCCGCCCGTCATTGCGAGAAGCGAAGCGACGAAGCAATCCAGGTGACTGGGTCAAACGTCTCACCCAGTCCCCTGGATTGCTTCGCTCCGCTCGCAATGACGATTCAGCCGGTAATAGCGGCCGATTGCCCTTCCGCCGCGGAGCGGCGGCGGCGGTACGCGAGCAAGGGCGGCACGACCAGCACCAGCGCGGCGACCCCGAGCAAAGTCGCTGCGATCGGCGTGCCGACCAGGACGCTCCAGTCGTTCTGGCTGACGGCCAGCGCACGGCGGAGCTGGATTTCCGCCTGCGGTCCCAAGATCAGGCCGATCAGGGCCGGCGCGATCGGGAAATCATGGACCCGCGCGGCATAGCCTATGACGCCGAGCCCGCACATCAGCGCCAGGTCCATCCAGGACGTCGACAGGCCCCATACGCCGACCATCGCGAAGACGACAATGCCGCCATAGATGTAGTGCCGGGGGATCAGCAAAAGCCGGACCCAGATGCCGACCAGCGGAAGGTTGAGGATCAGCAGGATGACGTTGCCGATATAAAGCGAGGCGATCAGGCCCCAGAGCAGGTCCGGGTTGGTGGCGAAGAGCAGCGGACCGGGCTGGAGCCCGTAATTCTGGAAAGCGGCGAGCAGGACGGCCGCCGTCGCGGTCGAAGGCAGGCCGAGCGTCAAGAGCGGCACGAGGATGCCGGC
>SEEM01000083.1 GCA_004144595.1 Hyphomicrobiales bacterium | reverse complement strand
GGCGCGCCGAGCCGCGCCGCCATCGCCTGCTCGACCGCACGACGCTCTTCGGCAAGGCGCTGCTTCTCGGTTTCGATCGCTGCAAGCTCTGCTTCCCGACGCGCGAGCTCGTCGGCAAGTCGCGCGCGCTCCGCCTTGTCCTGCGCACGCGGTGGAGGCGGAGTGGGCGCAACCGCGATGGGCGCGGTGCCCGGAGCCGGCACGGGCGGCGGGACGCCCACCGCATCGCCGATATCCTTGCGGGCGAGATCGTCGGCCGCCTGTCGCCGCCCCTGTTCTGCCCGTTCGAGACGCTGGAGCAGGGCACGCTCACGCTCGGCGAATTCGCGCACCAGCTTGTCGCGGTCGCTCGAGACCGCCGAGCGGCGCTCCAGCAGGTCGAGCCGGGTGCGGGCGTCGATAACGAAGAAGCTCTGCGGATAGCGCTGGATGAAGCTTTGCAGTGCGGTGGGGTCGTCGCTGGCGCGGATGCGGCGCCAGATATCGGCGTCCGTCTCCTCGCGGTTGAGATAGAAATCGCCGAGCAGGGAGAGCGACAGTTCCGGCGTCTGGCGGCCGGCGGTGTTGTCGTAGACGCTCTTTTGTACGCGGCGGAACAGCGCCGCGACTTCCAGTCCGGGCTGGTCGATCTCGCGCACGAGAGCGGCGGTGAAGGGGCTGTTGCGGCCGGCGCCGTCGGCGGCGACGTCGTTTGCCTGCGTGGCATAGGCGATGACCATGCCCTGCGCGCGCTGGACGGGGGCGAGGCCCGAGCCGACCGAGAAGCCGCGCGTCGCCTGCCGCTTGGCGAGCAGCCCGACGAACGGGTTGTTGCGGCAGGCGTCGAGCACCATGATCTTGACGCCCTTGGCATAGTTCAGGGCGGTGACGACGTCGTTGAGCCGCGTCGTCTCGTACTGGACGCCGACCTCGTCCTCGATCTTGGCTTCAACCGGAACGAGATAGTTCTCGCCGTTGAACTGGAAGCCGTGACCGGCGAAATAGAACATCGCGGCATCGGCATCCTGCGCGAGCCGGGCGAAGCGCGTCAGCGCCGCATCCATGCCGCGCTTGTCGAGATCGAGGCCATCGACCACCTCGAAGCCCACCTTGCGCAGGGCGACGACCATGTCGCGCGCGTCGTTCACGGTGTTCGGCAGCACGGGGGCGTTGCGATAGCTGGAATTGCCGATGACCAGCGCGACGCGGCGCTCGGGCGGCGTCTCGGCCAGGGCAAGGCCTGACAGCAGCACGAGGATCAAGCCGCAGAGCCGGGCGACGAGGGTCATGGGGACTTTCCTAGAGGCTGCCGGCGGCCTCTACGTCATGCTAACGCATGACCCCGGCCATCTCCAGAACAAAGCATAGTCCTGAGCGATAAGGGATGGCGTTTTGCTTGAAGGCTTCCATGGCTGCTGGTAGCCTTCCGTCCATCTTCTCGCGAAAGGAAGACGCCGATGCTTCGCCTCCGGCTGGCGCTTCTCCTGTTCGGCCTGGCCGTGGCGGTTCCCCTTGCGGTGGCATCGGCGCAGCAGCGCGCACAACAGCGCAGCACAGCCCCCGCATCGACCCGCCTGTCCTTCGTCGGCCTCGCCGACAAGGCGCAGGTTCCGGCAAAGCTCACGGTGCGCTTCGCGATCTCCGGGATGGAGGTCGTGCCCGCAGGGCAGGCCGCGCGCAATGGCGGGCATCATCACCTGCTGATCGACACCGAATTGCCGCCGCTCGATCAGCCGATACCCAGCGATTTCAACCATATCCATTTCGGCGGCGGCCAGACCGAGGCCGAGATCGCGCTAACGCCGGGCAAGCACACGCTGCAACTGCTCTTCGCCGACCACAACCATGTGCCGCATGATCCGCCGGTGGTGTCGGAGCGCATCACGGTCGAGGTTTCGGCAGCGTCGGGCGAGAAGCCGCGCTCGGCTGCGGCGCCCGGCGCCCGCGTCTTCTTCATCGACCTGCAGGACGGCGCGACGATTCCCAGCCGCGCAAAAATCCGCTTCGGCTCCGAGGGCATCACGGTCACGCCGGCCGGGACGACCAGCGCCAATGGTGGCCACCACCATCTCCTCGTCGATACCGAACTGCCGGCGCTCGACCGCGAGATCCCCAGCGACTTCAACCATCTTCATTTCGGACGCGGGCAGACCGAGGTCGAACTCTCGCTGCCGCCCGGCGAGCACAAGCTGCAATTGCTGATGGGGGACCACGAGCATGTGCCGCACGATCCCCCGGTCGTCTCCCAGCGCATCCGGGTCCGTGTCGTCGCCGATGGGCAGCCGGCCGTCGCCGCGCCACCGCCGCCGCCGCATGCCCATGGTGCCGGCCACGCCCGCACGGCATCGCCCAACGACGCGGCCGTCTATTTCGTCTACCCGCGGGACGGCGACCGGATCTATCCAAACTCGACGATCCGGTTCGGCCTGCGCAACATGGGCGTGGCCCCGGCCGGCATCGCCAAGCCGAATACCGGACATCACCATCTCCTGGTCGATACCGAGCCGCCAGCCTTCGGCGAGCCGATTCCTGCCGATCTCAACCACATCCATCTCGGCGGCGGGCAGACCGAATACAAGCTCACCCTGCCTAATGGGCGGCACACGCTGCAGCTCCTGCTCGCTGACGAGAACCATGTGCCGCATGATCCGCCGGTGATCTCTGAGCGCATCACGGTGATCGTGGCGCCGGGCGGGCCGAATGCGAGGAGACGCCGGTGATATCGCGAGCCCGCATCGCAGCAGCAGGCCTGTTCGCGCTGATGGCCTGGCAGGGGCGCGCCCTTGAGGCATCGGCGCAGACGCCGACACGACAGGCGGCCCCTGCGGGTGCACAGGTCTATTTCCATTATCCGATCGACGGGTTGAGCGTCCCCGAGCGCTTCACCGTGCGCATCGGCCTGCGCGGCATGGGTGTCGCGCCTGCGGGCATCAATCATGCGCGAACGGGGCATCACCACCTGCTGATCGATACCGACCCCGGCCCGCCGGACCAGCCGATCCCGTCCGACTACAACAATATCCATCTCGGCAACGGGCAGACCGAGGTGGTGGTGACGCTGCCCAAGGGCCGGCACACGCTGCAATTGCTGCTCGGCGATCACACCCACACGCCGCATAATCCGCCGGTGATGTCACCGAAGATCACGGTCAATGTCCGCTAGACCGCCATGTGTACCGGAGCAACAGCGGTCTAGCTTATTATCCTGGCATCGGATTTCGCCGAAAGGTGCATTCCACGTCTTGGTCCGATGGCTCAGCCGGAAAGGATATCGTCTGCAGATGGCCTGGTTGCGCGTCCTCGTTGCCGTTTTCCTGCTACCGCTGCTGGCCGTGCCCGGGCTTGCCCAGCAGACGAGCGAGTCTGCGCGCATCGCCCTCGTGATCGCCAACGAAGCCTATTCGGAGGTGCCGATCGGTGGCGCCGTCCAGCAAGGCCGTGCCGTCGCCGAGACCTTGCGTGCGGGTGGCTTCGATGTCGTCGCGGTCGAGAATGCCGACCGCAATGCGCTCCGGCAGGCGATCGCCGGTTTTGCGAGCAAGCTCCAGCGCGGTGCGCAGGTGGTGGTCTTCTATAGCGGCCATGCCATCCAGCAGCGGAACCGCAATTTCATGCTGCCGGTGCAGAACGGCGCCGAGGCTGCGGTCGATCTCGATGAAATCGTCGATCCGCTGATCGTCGCCCGTCCGGCGAGCGCCCTGCTGTTCATCAATGCCGGGCGCGACAATCCCTGGCAGGGCCAGGCCAGGGGACTTCTGCCGATCGAGGCGATGGAAGGGATTGCGGCGTTGTTTCCGAATGCGCCGGGCAAGGCGCTGCCAGCTGGCCCCGACCGTGCCGGCGACGCCTGGCTCAAGACGATCCGGACGCCGGGGCTGGAGATGGCGCAGGCGCTGAAGCAGGTGCGCGACACGGTTTCGCGCGACACCCGCCGCAGCCAGCAGCTCTGGCTGTCGGCCGAGCCTCCGAAGGGGCTCGTCGTCACGCCGGTCGCCCGGCCGGTTGCCGTCGCGCAAGGCAGCCGCGCCGTGATTCCGCCGCCGCAGACGCCGGGCGCGACGCAGGACGCCGCCTACGACCTCGCCTTCTGGGAATCGATCCGCAACAGCCGCAGCGCCGCGGAATACCGCGCCTATCTCGATGCCTATCCGAACGGGCGCTTCGCCTCGCTCGCCCGCACGCGCGAGCAGGAATACCGGGCGAGCCCAACCGCGCCTGCCGCCGTTGCCGCCGTTGCATCGCCGCCGGCGGTGCCCCAGCCGGTCGGGGCGCCGCAGCGCGATTGCGCGGGCTGTCCGGAGGTGGTGGCGATTCCCGCCGGCGGCTTCCAGATGGGCTCGAACGATCTCTACGAATTCGAGAAGCCGGTGCATCCGGTGAGCGTCCGCGGCTTCTATCTCGGTGCGCGTGAGGTGACCTTCGAGGAATGGGACCTTTGCATCGATCAGGGCGGCTGCAACCACCGGCCGGATGATCGTGGGCTCGGCCGCGGCAAGCGGCCGGTGACGGACATCCACTGGAACGATGCCAATGCCTATCTCGCCTGGCTCTCGGCCAAGTCCGGCAAGTCCTATCGCCTGCCGACCGAGAGCGAATGGGAATATGCCGCGCGTGCCGGCACCGCGACGACCTATCCCTGGGGCCAGACCCTGGTGAAGGAGCGGGCGAACTGCCTCGGCTGCAACGACCAGAAGCGCGGCAGCGCCGTCGCGGCCGGCCAGTTCCCGGCCAATGCCTTCGGGCTCTACGACATGGCCGGCAATGCCGCCGAATGGGTGGCCGACTGCTGGAGCGAAAATTACCGCAGCTCACCCCGCGACGGCAGCGCCTATACGGTCGGGGGCTGCCGCGAGCGCGTGCTGCGCGGGGGCTCGTTCAACAACGACCCACGCTATCTGCGCTCGGCCGCACGCTTCAAATACGAGGCGGACGTGCGCTTCTATACCAACGGCTTTCGCGTCGCCCGCGACCGGTAACTCAGTCGTTCCCTCCTGAATCGCAGGGGCGGCATGCGTGCCGCCTGCCTTGAAGCGCGCCCCTTCCCGCCGGCAATAAGGACCGGGAAGCAATCAGGAAGGGGAGGCCCGCATGGCCAAGGAATTCACCGGCAGGCGCGTGATCGTCATGGGCGGCAGCCGAGGCATCGGGCGCTCGATCGCACTCGGCTTCGCCGCGGGCGGGGCTGCGGTCTCGATCTGCGCGCGCAGCGCCGGGCCGCTGGAAGCGACGCGCAAGGAGATCGAGGCGCTGGGTGTCACCGCTCACGCGGGACCTGTCGACCTCGCCGATGCCGGCCAGATCGAGGCTTACGTGCCGGAGGCGGTGAAGGCGCTCGGCGGGCTCGATATCCTCGTCAACAATGCCTCCGGCTTTGGCCAGACCGACGACGAGGAGGGCTGGGCCGCCTCGCTCAGCGTCGATATGATGGCGGTGGTGCGCGGCAGCCACGCGGCGATTCCGCATCTCGGGCCGGGCTCCTCGATCGTGAACATCTCGTCGATCTCGGCCCTGCGCGCGTCCTCGCGCTCGGCACCCTATGGCGCGATCAAGGCGGCGGTGATGCACTATACCGGGAGCCAGGCGAAGATGCTGGCGAAGAAGGGCATCCGGGTGAACTGCGTCGCGCCGGGCTCGATCGAGTTCCCCGGCGGCTCCTGGGAGAACCGGAAGACCTCCAATCCCGAGCTCTATAACGCGACGCTGGCCTCCATCGCCTTCGGCCGAATGGGCAAGCCCGAAGAGGTCGCCGAGGTCGTGCTGTTCCTCGCTTCGGCCAAGGCGAGCTGGGTCACCGGCCAGAGCATCGTCGTCGATGGCGGGCAGCTCGTCGGACCCTGAACCCGGTCAGGGCGGGAATCCGCCGTCCGACAAAGCCTGTCGCAATCTGGTCCGGCTGGCGCCATCGCCAGCCGTTTCGCGATCTGGCTGGAGGCGCTACCGGCCCCGTCAGGCTGCGCCGACGCCGCCGAACACCATCCGGCCGCGATGGAAGGTCGCGCTGCGCTCCGGCAGACGGGCCACGGCCTCGGCCGAGCAACTCGCGGGGACCAGCGTGAAATCCGCGTCGTCGCCGGCCTTGGGCCAGGACCGCTCGCCCTTGTCGGTGAGCGGCAGCACGCCGCCGGTCGCGATCGCCAGCGCGCGGGACAGGCGGAACTCGTCGCTGCCGCGGTAGAGCTGCGCGTAGAGGTTGGCCTTTTCGAGCATGTCGGCGCGGCCGAAGGGCGACCAGTGGTCGGTGACGCTGTCAGTGCCGGTCATCACGAAGACGCCCTTGGCGCTGAGCTGCGGCAGCGGCATCGTCGAGGCGCCGAGGGGCACCGTCGAGGCGACGCTGATGCCCTGCGCGGCCATGCGCGTGGCGGCTTCGTCGAGAGCGCCCGGCGCCATCGTGGCCAGGGCGAAACCGTGGCTGATCGTGACCTTGCCGCGCAAGGCGGGGTTCTTCTCGACCGTGGCGATCATGTACTGGATCGCGGCGACCCCGGCCGGGCTCGACTCGTGCAGGTGGATATCGACGCCCGTGCCGGTGTCGAGCGCGATCTGGAACATCGCATCGAGCGACCTCTCCATGGCGCCGTCGACATTGGTCGGATCGAGGCCCCCGACATAGGCGACGCCCATGCTCATCGCCTCGCGCATCAGCTTGTCGACGTTCGAGAGCAGCAGGCCATGCTGCGGGAAGGCGACGATCTCGCAGGAGAAATCGTCGCGGTGATTTTCCAGCGCGCGCTTGAGGTTCTCGAGGCTCTTCAGCCCGCTCACCGGATCGATATTGCAGTGGCTGCGCGCGACCGTGGTGCCCTTGGAATGGAGCAGGGCGATGAGCTGCTCGGCATGCTCCTGCGAATCCGGCAGCAATTGCGGGATCAGCTTTTCCTCGCGGGCGATCATGTCGAGGATCGTCTTGCCCTGCCGGGGCAGCGGCGCCTGCCAGGCGCGGCCATAGAAGGTCTTGTCGAGATGGATGTGCATGTCGCGCATCGCGGGCAGGGCGAGCTGGCCATTGGCCTGGTAGCTCGGCACGCCCGCCGGCAGCGCTGCGCCGGCTGCATGGATCGCGGCGATCTTGCCGGCCTTGATCTCCAGGGTGTGGAGCCCCGAGCGCGTGCCGGTCACGACGTCGCTGTCATAGACGAAGCCCTCTTCGAGCCGGACATTGCTCAGGAGATAGTGCTGCTCGCTCGGGACGCGCTTGCCCGCCTCGGTCGCAGGCTTGGCGGAAGCGGGCCTGGCGGCGGCCGGCTGCGCCTTCGCGGCTCCACCCGGAAGTCCTGCCATCACGGCGCAGGCGGTGGCGAGGCCACCCGACCGGCCGATGAACGAACGCCTGCTCTGAGGATATGCCGGTTCCATGGTCGCCGCCTCCTTGTGATCGTTGCTGTCCCCCTTAAGCGCCATGCCGGCGATTTGGCAGCGATATTTGGCAATGTTGGCGATTGCGAGCGGCAATGCTGGCGCCCTTTACGGCTCCAGATGGCAATAGGCGATGAGCCGTTCGGCCAGGATCGCGGTCGAGGGCGGGGCGTCGTCGCGATGATAGAGAGCGAGTTCGAAATCGGTGATCTCGGCCAGGCCTTCGGCTGGACCGAGGACCCGGTGGCCCGGCAGGCGGCACCCGGCGGGCAGCAGCGTCATGCCGAGTCCAGCCGCCGATGCGGCGGCAAGCGCGGCGAGGCTGCCGCTGGAATAGCCGACGCGCCAGCGCATCCCGAGCGTGTCGAGCGCCTTGCACAGTTCCTCGCGATAGAGCCCGCCAAGGGGGAACATCGCGAGCGACACCGGCGCGCGCTCGATGGCCGGATGCGCCAGGCTATCGAGCCAGAGCAGGGGCTCCCGCCTTGCTGCGCGCGGGGGCTGTCCGCGCCGCTGCTTCAACAGCACGAGGTCGAGTTCCTCGCGCTCATAGGCGCTGCGCAGATCGGCGCTCAGGCCGCTGCTGACATCGAGCCTGAGATGCGGGTGTTGCCGGCTGAAATCGGCGAGCAGGTCGATGGTCGGCACCGCGAAATCCTCGGGCATGCCCAGCCGCAGCACGCCGTCCCGCCAGACGCCGGTCAGCGCGTCATGGGCCTCTTCGTTGAGGGCGATGATCCGGCGCGCATAGCTCAGGAGCCGCTCGCCCTCCTCGGTGAGCTGGACCTGATGCGACGAGCGTTCCAAGAGCGGGCAGCCCAGCAGGTCCTCGAGGCGCTTGACCTGCAGGCTGACGGTGGATTGCGACAGCGAGACGCGATCGGCGCCGCGCGTGAAGCTCAACGTCTCGCACACCGCGACGAAGCTGATGAGGATCTGCGGGTTGAACATCGGATAGCGATTCATGCGTTCGTCGCTCCAGGAAGCATGCGCCGCGGACCCCGTGATTATCCCGACAAGCGGTGTCGCTGCAAAAAAAGGCGCTAGGCGCTCCAGTCGATCACCGCGCGTCCGCTGGTGATATCCGTCACCAGCCGCGCCAGGTCCTCGGCTTCGGCCTTCGGAACGGATACCGACAGCACCGCGCCTGCGTCCGTGAAGGCCTGATTGCTGATCGTCACGCCGGGCAGCGCACCAAGGCGGGCGTTGACAAGGGCCAGATCGCCGAAGCCGCAGGTGATCGCAGCCGAGATCGTTTCGATCAGCGGGGTCTTCGCCGCCTCGCGCAGTCCCAGCGCCGCAGTACCGCCATAGGCCCTCATCAACCCGCCGCTGCCCAGCAGGATGCCGCCGAACCAGCGCGTCACGACGACCGCGATCCGATCGAGCCCTTGCCCATCGATGGCTGCGAGGATCGGCTTGCCAGCGGTGCCGCTCGGCTCGCCATCGTCGTTGAAGCGATAGTTCTGCCCGAAGCGCCAGGCCCAGCAATTGTGATTGGCCGCGGTGTCGGACTGCGCCGCGATGAAATCCCGGGCCGCCGCCTCGTCGGCAACCGGCCCGGCGACCGCGATGAAGCGGCTCTTCTTGATGTCCTGCCGGATCGTCGTGACCCCGACGAGGGTAGCGCGCGCGACCATAAGCCCCTGTACCATGCTCAGCTCGAAGGGAAACCGAATTCAAGGCGTCCGCGGTCGATCGTCAGGGCCGGTGCCTCCAGAAGATGTCTGGTCTGGCCGCCGAAAATCGCGTCTGCTGGCCTCGCTTAAATCCGCTGATCTTGCGCAGGACGGAAACGACCCACCAATGACGCTCGCCCTGCTCCGACGCGCGCTTGAACCCATGACGGTGACGGCCATCGCCGGATCGCCCGAAACGGAGGTGCTGGTCGCGCAAATCCGCTCTGAGCCGTATCGGGGTGTGCTCACGGTGCTTCCCGATGTGGACCGCCTCTCATCGCTTTCGCCCTGCGATCTCCTTATCGCCCCCGCGGCGGTTGCGGAGCAGGTCCTGCGGGCAGCGGCAGGGCGCGATTGGGCCGGGCTTCTGGTGCCAGACGGGACTGTCGACGATGCCGCGCGTCTGCGACAAGCGGCGCGGGCCGCCGGTGTGCGCTTGATCGGGCCGTCCTCGCTTGGCCTCGCTGCGCCGCGGCAAGGTCTCAACGCCACGGCCGTTCCCGTGCATCTCGCTGCCGGCTCGCTCGCCCTTGTCGCGAAATCGAATTCCGTCGCGGCCGGGATCTTGGCCTGGGCGGCCAGGCGCGGCATCGGTTTCGCAGGCGCCGTCGTCCTGGGGGAGGGCGCCGATGTCGATATCGCCGATTGCCTCGATCATTTCGGCGCCGATCCCTCGACCAGGACGATCCTGCTGGCGATCGACGGTGTCACCGACGCGGCGCGTTTCCTCTCATCGGCCCGTGCGGCGGCCCGGCTTAAGCCTGTGCTGGTGCTGAAGCCGCCGCGTCACGAACCGCCCTGGCCAGCTCTCACGCATTCGGCCTTGATCGTCACCAGCGACGCCGCGCATGATGCCGCCTTCCACCGGGCTGGGCTGCTGCGGGTCAACGATCTCGACGAACTCTTCGCGGCGGCCGAGACGCTGGGACGGGCGCGTGCCGCCGATGCCGGCCGGCTGGCGATCGTCAGCAATGGGGAGGGGCTCGCGGCACTGGCCACGGCACGCCTACGGCAGGCGGGCGGTGTTGACCGGCAGCTCCGGGAGCCCGCGATCGTGCGGACGGCGCAGGATTATCGCCAGGCGGTCACACGCTTGCTGGCTGAAAGCGACGTCGATGCCGTTCTGGCTCTCAATGCCCCGCTCGTGCCGGACGACGCAGCCGCTTGTGCGCGCGCCCTTGCCGAGGCCCGTTCGGCCGCGCCGGCGCGCAAGCCCGTGCTGGCTGTCTGGCTCGGCGGCGGCGAGGAGACGGCGGGAATCTTCGCGGCCGCCGGGATTCCCTCCTTCGCCACGGAGCAGGATGCGATCGTCGGTTTCCAGCACCTGACCCGGCATGCCCTCCTGCTCAAGGAGCTGATGGCGACGCCCCCCGTCCTCGACGAAGGCGACCAGCCGGATATTGTTGCCGCCACGGCGCTGGTCGAGCGGGCGATCGCGGAAGGCCGCGCCTGGCTCGAACCGGACGAGGTGGCGCATCTCCTCGCGCTGTTCCGGATTCCGGCGCTGGGCCTCGCCATCGTAGCGGATGCCGCAGGCGCTGCCGAAGCCGCCAGGGCGCAATTCGCGGCCGGCCGCACCGTCGCCCTCAAGATCGTCTCGCCCGATGTCGCGCATAAATCGGATGTCGGCGGCGTCGAACTCGATCTCGCCAATGAAAAGGCCGTGCGGAAAGCTGCCGACCGGATGACTGGGCGCCTGCGGGAGAAGCGCCCGGAGGCGCGGCTGACTGGTTTCATGGTGCAGCCGATGGCCCATCGCGCCAAGGCACGCGAACTGATTGCCGGCTTTTCCGTCGATCCCTGCTTCGGCCCGGTCATCGTCTTCGGGCGCGGCGGCACGGCGGCTGAGCTCATCGCCGACACGCATGTGGCGCTGCCGCCGCTCGATCTGGCCTCTGCCGAGAGCCTGATCGCCCGCACGCGGGTTTCACGCATCCTCGCCGCCTATCGCGACGTGCCTGCGGCCGATCGGCGCGCGATCGCCGCCGTCCTGGTGGCGCTCGGCAACATCGCGGCGGCGCTGCCGCAGATCCGCGCGATGGACCTCAACCCGATCCTTGCCGATGCGAACGGCGCCGTTGCAGTCGATGCGCGTGTCGTGCTGGAGCCGGACCCCGGGCGGCGGCGGCGGCCCGCGATCCGGCCTTATCCCGGCAACTGGACCTTGCAGCTCGCGCTCGGCGGGAAGCGCTTTGTCGTTCGCCCGATGAAGCCTGAGGATGAACTGCTGATCGGCGCCATGCTGGCCAGGGTCACGGCGGAAGACCTGCGCCTGCGCTTCTTCGCGCCGCTGAAATCGTTCAGCCACGCCTTTCTCGCGCGCCTCACCCAGCTCGATTATGCGCGGGAGATGGCCTTCATCGCGATCGAGGAGGGCAGCGGCGACGCGGCCGGCGCCGTTCGCCTGCATGCCGATCCCGGCCATGTCGAGGCCGAGTACGCGATCCTGCTGCGCTCCGACCTCAAGGGCATCGGGCTCGGCCGCGCGCTGATGGAGCTGATCATCGACTGGGCCAAGGCCGAGACGCTGCAGCGCGTCCATAGCCAGGTTCTGGCGGAAAACGGGCCAATGCTGGCACTTTGTCGCGACTTGGGGTTCGAGGTCACGCTCGATCCTGAGGAGATCTCCGTAAGGCGCGTTGCGCTCGACCTGAGAGAAGCCGGCGGCAAGGGGCCAGCCAAGCGCCTAGCCGCTATCCGCAGCCCACCAAACGAACCTGATTGGTCGACCCGATCAGGCTGATGCGATGCGAGGGCGACGGCCACGCGCTAGCCGGATGCTGCGGCCATGCCGTGCGGCTGCATAAGCCCGGAAAGTCGTTCAGCGCGAGCCC
>SEEM01000245.1 GCA_004144595.1 Hyphomicrobiales bacterium | reverse complement strand
GACGGAATCGAGGCACGCGCCGAACTCGCACGGAAGATGAACGACATGCTGGTGCAGTCCTATACTGTCATCCCGCTCGTACATCGCGGCAATATCTCGGGTGCGACGAAATCGCTCGCAGGGGTTGAGATGAACCCCTGGGACAGCGAGCTCTGGGACGTCGGCAACTGGTCGCGGGTCAAATAGCGGCGGTCTGCCAATCCGCGGCTCGGGCCACAGAGCCCGGGCCGTATTTGAAAGCGCGCCGACGGCATGCGCCGAGCGGCTGACGACGGAGCACCTTCAGTCGAAGGCCGCTGACTCACAGAAGCGCTATGAGGACGACATCCGCAGCCGAGCAGACGGTTATCGGGAAGATCGCCGGCGGTCGGGCGAACCGATTGGCCTTCGCCGCGTTTGCGAACTGGAGTGAACAAGAGTTCGACCCAGGAGCGCAGCATGCGGTTCATCATCAACGGCAACTCCGTCGAGGTGGAGGCCGATATTCGCACCTCGCTCCTCGATGTCCTGCGCGATCATCTCGGGCTGACCGGCTCGAAAAAGGGGTGCAACCAAGGCGCCTGTGGCGCTTGCACCGTGCTCGTCGATGGGGAGCGCATCAATGCCTGTCTCGGGCTCGCGGTGCAGTATGAGGGCCGCGAGATCACGACGGTCGAGGGGCTAGGAACGCTCGGCTCGCTGGCGCCGCTGCAACAGGCTTTCATCGACCATGACGGGTTCCAGTGCGGCTACTGCACGCCGGGCCAACTTTGCTCGGCAGTCGCAATGATGAGCGAGGTTGAGCGCGGCGTGCCGAGCCAGGTCACCCGCGATCTCGATGTCGATGCGATCGCGTTCAGCCGCGAAGAGGTGCGCGAACGGATGAGCGGTAATCTGTGCCGCTGCGGCGCCCATAACGGCATCATCGACGCCATCGAATCCGTCTATGGGGAGGCTTCCCGATGATGCCGTTCAGCTATGAGCGCGCCGTCGATGCGTCCGACGCCGTGCGCCGCGCGACTGGCACCGCGAAATACCTCGGTGGTGGCACGAATCTTGTCGACCTGATGCGTGAGACGATCGAACGACCCGATAAGCTTGTCGATGTGACGGGCTTGTCTGCCGAGATCGTAGAGGACGACGATGGTGGGCTCGTCATTGGCGCAGCGGCTCGCAACACTGCCGTTGCAGAGAACCGGCTTGTGCGGACCCGCTATCCGATGCTGGCCCGCGCCATCATGGCCGGGGCCAGCGCGCAGATCCGCAACATGGCAACGGTCGGAGGCAATATCCTCCAGCGCACCCGCTGCACCTATTTCTACGACGATGACGGCTCCCGCTGCAACAAGCGCGTGCCCGGCCAAGGCTGTGACGCGATCGAGGGCTTTCATCGCATTCATGCCATTCTCGGCGCCTCGCCGTCCTGCGTCGCGACCCACCCCTCGGACATGGCGGTGGCTCTCGTCGCGCTCGACGCCCGCGTCCATCTGTGCGGCCGCGACGGCGAACGCAGCTTGCCCTTGACCGAATTCTACCAGCCGCCCGGAGATCGACCCGACATCGAGACGGTCCTGAAGCCCGGCGAGTTGATCACGCGGATTACGCTGCCGCCGTCCGCTCTTGCTGCGCGATCCGAGTACCGCAAGGTGCGTGACCGTGCGAGCTATGCCTTTGCCCTCGTCTCGGTGGGGGCTGCCTTATCCGTCGAAAACGGACGCATCGCGGATGTCAGGCTGGCGCTGGGCGGCGTCGCCCACAAGCCGTGGCGAGCCTTCAAGGCTGAACAAGCGCTGCGCGGCCAACACGCTACCGCGGAGGCTTTCGCAGCAGCGACAGCCGCTGAACTCGCCGAAGCTCGTCCCCTCAAAAACAATGCCTTCAAGGTCGAATTGCTCAGCCGGACCATCGTCGCGACCCTCAGCAAGCTGGCCGGAGATCTCGCATGAGCATCATCGAGGACGCCAAGCAGCTCGCACAGGGCGTCGCGCAGGCCGTGATGGCCAAGGCTGTCGCGCTGGCCCCTGATAGCTGGATTCCGGGTGGCGAGCCCGATCCGATGATCAACGAGCGCCACGGGCATGTCGGTAAGCCGATGTCGCGCCTGGACGGCCCCCTCAAGGTCACCGGCGGTGCGCTATTCGCGGCCGAAATCGCGATGGAAGGCATGGTCTATGCCGCCATGGCTTACAGCACGATCGCCAAGGGCCGCATCGCCGAAATTGACGTGACGGCCGCGGAAGCCGCTGCCGGCGTCGTTCTCGTGATGACGCATCTCAATGCGCCGAGGCTGAAGCCGACGCCGCTCTTCCTGTCATCGGCCAAGGCTTCGGGCGGGGACTCCCTGCCCGTGATGCAAAATGACCGCATTTATTGGAACGGCCAGCCCCTTGCGGTCGTGTTGGCCGAGACCCAGGAACAGGCTGACCATGCCAAGTCGCTGATCCGCTTCCGCTATGAGGAGGAGGAGGAGGCGAACACCGATTTCGGAGAGGCCGAGAAGCGCGGAACCCGCTCGGCGCAGTTCATGGGTCAGCCGCTGCACGACGCCAAGGGCGATGCCGAAGCCGCGCTCGCGGAGGCTCCCGTCAAGGTCGACGCGGTCTATACGACACCCAGGCACAATCATAACCCGATCGAGCTCCACGCCGTGACGCTCGCCTGGCAGGGCGACACGCTGCGCGTG
>SEEM01000244.1 GCA_004144595.1 Hyphomicrobiales bacterium | reverse complement strand
CGTATGCCCGATCGAAACGCCTGAAGGCCCGAACATCGGCCTGATCAACTCGCTGGCCCTGTACGCCCGCCTGAACGAGTACGGCTTCATCGAGACGCCGTACCGCCGCGTGGTGGACGGCAAGGTCACGATGGAGATCGACTACCTGTCGGCCATCGAAGAAGGCAAGTACGTCATCGCCCAGGCCAACGCGGTGCTGGACAAGGACGGCAAGCTGACCGGCGATCTGGTCTCGGCGCGTGAAGCTGGCGAGTCGATCCTGGTCGGCGCCGAACGCATCCAGTACATGGACGTGTCGCCCGCGCAGATCGTGTCGGTGGCGGCGTCGCTCGTGCCCTTCCTGGAGCACGACGATGCGAATCGCGCGCTGATGGGCGCCAACATGCAGCGTCAGGCCGTGCCTGTGCTGCGCCCTGAAAAGGCCTTTGTCGGCACCGGCATCGAGCGCGTTTCGGCGGTCGACTCGGGCACCGTGGTCACGGCCACCCGCGGCGGCATCGTGGACTACGTCGACGCGACCCGCATCGTGGTGCGCGTGAACGACGCCGAAGCAGCGGCTGGCGAAGTCGGTGTGGACATCTACAACCTGATCAAGTACCAGCGTTCGAACCAGAACACCAACATCCATCAGCGTCCGATCGTCAAGCGCGGCGACAAGATCGCCAAGGGCGACGTGGTGGCTGACGGTGCATCGACCGACCTCGGCGAACTGGCGCTCGGCCAGAACATGCTGGTCGCGTTCATGCCCTGGAACGGCTACAACTTCGAAGACTCGATCCTGATCTCGGAGCGCATCGTCGCCGAAGACCGCTACACCTCGATCCACATCGAGGAACTGGTGGTCATGGCGCGCGACACCAAGCTGGGCGCCGAGGAAATCACGCGCGACATCCCGAACCTGGCCGAGCAGCAGCTCAACCGCCTCGACGAATCCGGCATCATTTATGTCGGCGCCGAAGTGCAGCCAGGCGACACGCTGGTGGGCAAGGTCACGCCGAAGGGCGAGACCACGCTGACGCCGGAAGAGAAGCTGCTGCGCGCCATCTTCGGCGAGAAGGCTTCCGACGTGAAGGACACCTCGCTGCGCGTGAGCCAGGGCTCGCAAGGCACTGTGATCGACGTCCAGGTCTTCACGCGTGAAGGCATCGTGCGCGACAAGCGCGCGCAGCAGATCATCGACGACGAACTCAAGCGCTTCCGCCTGGACCTGAACGACCAGCTGCGCATCGTCGAAGCCGACGCGTTCGACCGGATCGAGAAGCTGCTGAACGGCAAGACGGCCAACGGCGGCCCGAACAAGCTGGCCAAGGGCACCAAGCTCGACAAGGCCTACCTGGCCTCGGTCGAGAAGTTCCACTGGTTCGACATCCGCCCGGCGGACGACGAAGTGGCTTCGCAGCTCGAGTCGATCAAGAACTCGCTCGAGCAGACGCGCCACAGCTTCGACCTCGCGTTCGAAGAAAAGCGCAAGAAGCTCACGCAGGGCGACGAGTTGCCCGCGGGCGTGCTCAAGATGGTCAAGGTCTACCTGGCCGTCAAGCGCCGCCTGCAACCCGGCGACAAGATGGCCGGCCGTCACGGCAACAAGGGTGTGGTGTCCAAGATCGTTCCGGTCGAAGACATGCCGCACATGGCCGACGGCACCCCCGCCGACATCGTTCTGAACCCGCTGGGCGTGCCCTCGCGGATGAACGTCGGCCAGGTGCTCGAGGTTCACCTGGGCTGGGCCGGCAAGGGCATTGGCCAGCGCATCGGCGACATGCTGCAGCGCGAAGCCAAGGTGGCCGAGCTGCGCAAGTTCTTCGACGAGCTCTACAACAGCACCGGCCGCAAGGAAGACCTGGCCAAGCTGTCGGACGAGGAAGTGCTCGAGATGGCCGACAACCTCTCGAAGGGCGTGCCCTTCGCGACGCCGGTGTTCGACGGTGCCTCGGAAGATGAAATCCGCGCCATGCTCAAGCTGGCTTTCCCGGACGACATCGCCAAGCTCAAGGGCCTGACGGCGACGCGCACGCAAGCCAACCTGATCGACGGCCGCACGGGCGACCAGTTCGACCGTCCGACCACCATCGGCTACATGCACTTCTTGAAGCTCCACCACCTGGTCGACGACAAGATGCACGCGCGTTCCACGGGTCCGTACTCGCTGGTCACGCAACAACCGCTGGGCGGCAAGGCCCAGTTCGGCGGCCAGCGTTTCGGCGAAATGGAAGTGTGGGCACTCGAAGCCTACGGTGCTTCCTACACGCTGCAGGAAATGCTGACCGTCAAGTCCGACGACGTGCAGGGCCGCACCAAGGTGTACGAGTCCATCGTCAAGGGCGAACACGCGATCGAAGCCGGCATGCCGGAATCGTTCAACGTGCTGGTGAAGGAAATCCGCTCGCTCGGCATCGATATCGAACTCGAGCGCAGCTAAAAGGAAGGACAGAGTTACATGAAATCCCTACTCGACCTGTTCAAGCAATTCACCCCGGACGAGCATTTCGATGCCATCCGGATCGGCATCGCCTCGCCCGAAAAGATCCGCTCGTGGTCGTTCGGCGAAGTGAAGAAGCCGGAGACCATCAACTACCGGACCTTCAAGCCCGAGCGTGATGGCCTGTTCTGCGCCAAGATCTTCGGCCCGATCAAGGACTACGAGTGCCTGTGCGGCAAGTACAAGCGCCTGAAGCACCGCGGCGTGATCTGCGAGAAG
>SEEM01000243.1 GCA_004144595.1 Hyphomicrobiales bacterium | reverse complement strand
CGGTCGCGACCGTGCCCACGCCCACTTCGCTGACCAGCTTGGTGCTGATGCTCGCGTGCGGCGCGACGTTCTTCAGGTCGTGGATGAGCTGCGCCAAATCCTCGATCGAATAGATGTCGTGGTGCGGCGGCGGGCTGATGAGGCCTACGCCCGGCACCGAGTAGCGCTGCTTGCCGATGTACTCGGTGACCTTGCCGCCGGGCAACTGGCCGCCTTCACCGGGCTTGGCGCCCTGCGCCATCTTGATCTGGATCTGGTCGGCCGAGCTCAGGTATTCGGCCGTGACACCGAAGCGGCCCGACGCGACCTGCTTGATCTTCGAGCGCAGCGAATCGCTGGCCTGCAGCGGCAGGTCGACTTCGACCTCCTTCTCGCCGATCACGCTCTTGAGCGTGTCGCCCAGCTTGATCGGGATGCCCTTGAGCTCGTTGCGGTAGCGGTTCGGGTCCTCGCCGCCCTCGCCCGTGTTGCTCTTGCCGCCGATGCGGTTCATCGCGACGGCCAGCGTGGCATGCGCCTCGGTCGAGATCGATCCAAGCGACATCGCGCCGGTCGCGAAGCGCTTGACGATCTCCGCAGCTGATTCCACCTCCTCGACCGGGATCGCCTTCGACGGATCGATCTTGAACTCGAACAGCCCGCGCAGCGTCATGTGGCGGCGGCTCTGGTCGTTGATGATCTGCGCGTATTCCTTGTACGTGCTCCAGTTGTTGGCGCGCGTGCTGTGCTGCAGCTTGGCAATCGCATCGGGCGTCCACATGTGGTCTTCGCCGCGCGTGCGCCAGGCGTATTCGCCGCCGGCGTCGAGCATGTTGGCGAGGATCGGGTCGTCACCGAACGCGGCGGTGTGCATGCGCAGCGCTTCTTCGGCGATCTCGAACACGCCGATGCCTTCGACGCGGCTCGCGGTGCCGGTGAAGTACTTGCCGATCGCGTCGTTGTTGAGACCGATGGCCTCGAACAGCTGCGCGCCGCAGTAGCTCATGTACGTGGACACGCCCATCTTGGACATGATCTTCGACAGGCCCTTGCCGATCGCCTTCACGTAGTTGTAGATCGCCTTCTCGGCCGAGAGCGCGCCCGGCAGGTCGGCGTGCATCGCCGCCAGCGTTTCCATCGCGAGGTACGGGTGCACGGCTTCGGCGCCGTAGCCTGCGAGCACGCCGAAGTGATGCACTTCGCGGGCGCTGCCGGTTTCGACCACGAGGCCGGCCGTCGTGCGCAGGCCTTCACGCACCAGGTGCTGGTGGATCGCGCTCGATGCGAGCAATGCAGGAATGGCCACTTGCGTCGGGCTCACCGCGCGGTCGCTCACGATCAGGATGTTGCTGCCGCCCTTGATGGCATCGACCGCTTCGGCGCACAGCGACGCGAGCTTGGCTTCGACACCCTCGCGACCCCAATCGGCCGGGTAGGTGATGTCGAGCGTGCTGCTGCGGAACTTGCCCTGCGTGTGGCGCTCGATGTGGCGCAGCTTCTCCATGTCGGCGAAGTCGAGGATCGGCTGGCTCACTTCGAGCCGCATCGGCGGATTGACCTGGTTGATGTCCAGCAGGTTGGGCTTGGGCCCGATGAAGCTGTTGAGCGACATCACGATCGCTTCGCGGATCGGGTCGATCGGCGGGTTCGTCACTTGCGCGAACATCTGCCGGAAATAGTTGTACAGCGGCTTGTTCTTGTTCGAGAGCACGGCCAGCGGGCTGTCGTTGCCCATCGAGCCGATGCCCTCTTCGCCGGCCTGCGCCATCGGGCTCATCAGGAACTTGATGTCTTCCTGCGTGTAGCCGAAAGCCTGCTGGCGGTCGAGCAGCGACACCGCGCTGGCCGGCACTTCGGCGGCCGGCGCCTCGACGCTGTCGAGCTTGATGCGCAGGTTTTCGATCCACTGCTTGTAGGGCTTGGTGTTGACGACGTAAGCCTTGAGCTCGTCGTCGTCGATCATGCGGCCCTGTTCCAGGTCGATCAGGAACATCTTGCCGGGCTGCAGACGCCACTTCTTGATGATCTTGTGCTCCGGCACGGGCAGCACGCCCGACTCCGACGCCATGATGACCAGGTCGTCGTCGGTCACGCAGTAGCGCGAGGGGCGCAGCCCGTTGCGGTCGAGCGTGGCGCCGATCTGGCGGCCGTCGGTGAAGACGATCGACGCCGGGCCGTCCCACGGCTCCATCATCGCGGCATGGTATTCGTAGAACGCGCGGCGGCGCTCGTCCATGGTCGTGTGCTGCTCCCACGGCTCGGGAATCATCATCATCACGGCCTGGCTGATCGGGTAGCCGGCCATGGTCATGAGTTCGAGGCAGTTGTCGAAGGTGGCGGTGTCGGACTGGCCGGCGAAGCTGATGGGGTACAGCTTCTTGAGGTCGGCGGCGAGCACCGGCGACGACATTACGCCTTCGCGCGCCTTCATCCAGTTGTAGTTGCCGCGCACCGTGTTGATTTCGCCGTTGTGGGCGACATAGCGGTACGGGTGCGCCAGCGGCCACTTGGGGAAGGTGTTGGTCGAGAAGCGCTGGTGCACCAGGCCGATGGCCGAGACGCAGCGTTCGTCCTGCAGGTCGAAGTAGTACGTGCCGACCTGGTCCGCCAGCAGCAGGCCCTTGTAGACCACGGTGCGGCTCGACATGCTGGGAACGTAGTACTCCTTGGAGTGCTTGAGTTCCAGGTTCTGGATGTTCGCGCTCGCGGTCTTGCGGATGACGTACAGCTTGCGCTCCAGCGCGTCCTG
>SEEM01000082.1 GCA_004144595.1 Hyphomicrobiales bacterium | reverse complement strand
ATGAATATGCGCCTCGACCTCGACGCCGAGGACACCGTGCGCATCCTGCGCAAGGAGGACATCTTCGCGGTCGTCAAGGCGCTGGTCGACCTGCGCGACGGCAAGGGCGAGATCGACGATATCGACCATCTCGGCAACCGCCGCGTGCGCTCGGTGGGCGAGCTCATGGAGAACCAGTATCGCCTGGGCCTGCTCCGCATGGAGCGCGCCATCAAGGAGCGCATGTCCTCGGTCGATATCGACACGGTCATGCCGCAGGACCTGATCAACGCGAAGCCGGCGGCCGCCGCCGTGCGCGAGTTCTTCGGCTCGTCGCAGCTCTCGCAGTTCATGGACCAGACGAACCCGCTTTCGGAAGTCACCCACAAGCGCCGTCTTTCGGCGCTTGGCCCGGGTGGTCTGACCCGTGAGCGCGCCGGCTTCGAGGTGCGCGACGTGCATCCGACGCATTACGGCCGCATCTGCCCGATCGAAACGCCGGAAGGCCCGAACATCGGCCTGATCAACTCGCTCGCCACCTTCGCGCGGGTGAACAAGTACGGCTTCATCGAGAGCCCCTATCGCCGCATCCGCGACAGCAAGCAGACCGACGAGATCATCTATCTCTCGGCGATGGAGGAGGCGAAGTACAACGTCGCCCAGGCGAATGCCGCCGTCGACAAGGACGGCCGCCTGACGGACGACCTCGTCGTCTGCCGCCGCGCCGGTGAAGTCGTGGTCACGCCGGTCGACAAGGTTGACTTCCAGGACGTGTCGCCGAAGCAGCTCGTTTCGGTCGCCGCGGCGCTGATCCCGTTCCTCGAGAACGACGACGCGAACCGCGCGCTGATGGGCTCGAACATGCAGCGCCAGGCGGTGCCGCTGGTTCGCGCCGACGCGCCCTTCGTCGGCACCGGCATGGAAGCGGTCGTCGCCCGTGACTCGGGCGCCGCGATCGCGGCTCGCCGCGGCGGTATCGTCGACCAGGTCGACGCGACCCGTATCGTCATCCGCGCTTCGGACGAGATGGATCCGACGAAGCCCGGCGTCGACATCTACCGCCTGCAGAAGTTCCAACGCTCCAACCAGTCGACCTGCATCACGCAGCGCCCGCTGGTGCGCGTCGGTGACATCATCAAGAAGGGTGACATCGTCGCCGACGGCCCGTCGACCGAGTTCGGCGAGCTCGCGCTCGGCCGCAACGTGCTCGTCGCGTTCATGCCGTGGAACGGCTACAACTTCGAGGATTCGATCCTTCTCTCCGAGAACATCGTGTCCCAGGACATCTTCACCTCGATCCATATCGAGGAGTTCGAGGTCATGGCCCGCGACACCAAGCTCGGCCCGGAGGAGATCACGCGCGACATTCCGAACGTTTCGGAAGAGGCGCTGAAGAACCTCGACGAAGCCGGTATCGTCTATATCGGCGCCGAGGTGGCGGCTGGCGACATCCTCTGCGGCAAGATCACGCCGAAGGGCGAAAGCCCGATGACGCCGGAAGAGAAGCTGCTGCGCGCCATCTTCGGCGAGAAGGCTTCGGACGTGCGCGATACCTCGCTGCGGGTTCCGCCCGGCGTGCAGGGCACGATCGTCGAGGTCCGCGTGTTCAACCGCCACGGCGTCGACAAGGACGAGCGCGCCCAGGCGATCGAGCGCGAGGAGATCGAGCGTCTCGCCAAGGACCGTGACGACGAGCAGGCGATCCTGGACCGCAACACCTTCGCGCGTCTGGCCGAAATCCTGACCGGCAAGACCGGCCTCGCCGGCCCGAAGGGCTTCAAGAAGGACACGGTCATCACCCGCGAGGTGATGAGCGAGTTCCCGCGTTCGCAGTGGTGGCTGTTTGCGACCGCCGAAGACTCGCTGATGACCGAGATCGAGGCGATGCGGAAGCAGTACGACGAGTCGAAGAAGCGCCTCGAGCAGCGCTTCCTCGACAAGGTCGAGAAGCTGCAGCGCGGCGACGAGCTGCCCCCGGGCGTGATGAAGATGGTCAAGGTCTTCGTCGCGGTGAAGCGCAAGATCCAGCCGGGCGACAAGATGGCCGGCCGCCATGGCAACAAGGGCGTGGTCTCGCGCATCGTGCCGGTCGAGGACATGCCGTTCCTCGAGGACGGCACCCATGCCGACATCGTGCTGAACCCGCTCGGCGTGCCCTCGCGCATGAATGTCGGGCAGATCCTGGAGACCCATCTGGGTTGGGCGGCTGCAGGCCTCGGCCGGCAGATCGGCGCGGCGCTCGACGCCTACAAGAAGTCGAGCGACTTCAAGGCGCTGAAGGCTTCCTTCGACGCCGTCTACGAGGACAATGAGATCATTGCCTCGATGGACGAGAAGGAACTCGTCGAGATGGGCCAGAACCTGCGTCGCGGCGTTCCGGTCGCGACCCCGGTGTTCAACGGCGCGAAGGAGGCCGATATCGAGCGGCTCCTGGAGCAGGCGGGCCTGCATTCGTCGGGTCAGTCGACGCTCTATGACGGCCGCACGGGCGAGCCTTTCGACCGCAAGGTGACGATGGGCTACATCTACATGCTCAAGCTGCACCACCTGGTCGACGACAAGATCCACGCGCGTTCGATCGGCCCGTACTCGCTCGTCACCCAGCAGCCGCTGGGCGGCAAGGCGCAGTTCGGCGGACAGCGCTTCGGCGAGATGGAGGTCTGGGCGCTCGAAGCCTACGGCGCCGCCTACACCCTGCAGGAGATGCTGACGGTGAAGTCGGACGACGTCGCGGGCCGCACCAAGGTCTACGAGTCGATCGTGCGCGGCGAGGACAACTTCGAGGCGGGCATCCCCGAGAGCTTCAACGTTCTCGTCAAGGAAATGCGCTCGCTCGGCCTCAACGTCGAGTTGATCAACAACAAGGTGAAGCCCGGCGAGTTGCCGCCGGCCGAGGCGGCTGAATAAGCCGCTGCCCGACACCTTGAACAATGCCGGCGGCACTCACGCCGCCGGCTGATGGATTTGACGAGCCGGGCAGGGTGGCCTTTGCCCCCGCCGGCGGAAGGAGACAGGCGATGAAGCAAGAGGTCATGAACCTTTTCGGCCAGCAGCCGGTCCAGCAGGCCTTCGACGCGATCAAGATTTCGATCGCGAGCCCGGAGAAGATCCTGTCCTGGTCCTTCGGCGAGATCAAAAAGCCCGAGACGATCAACTACCGCACGTTCAAGCCGGAGCGTGACGGCCTGTTCTGCGCGCGCATCTTCGGGCCGATCAAGGACTACGAGTGCCTGTGCGGCAAGTACAAGCGCATGAAGTTCAAGGGCGTCATCTGCGAGAAGTGCGGCGTGGAAGTCACGCTCGCCCGCGTCCGGCGCGAGCGCATGGGCCATATCGAGCTCGCCGCGCCCGTCGCGCATATCTGGTTCCTGAAGTCGCTGCCCTCGCGCATCGGCCTCCTGATGGATATGCCGCTCAAGGACCTCGAGCGCATCCTCTACTTCGAAAGCTACGTCGTCATCGAGCCGGGCCTGACCCCGCTCAAGGACCGTCAGCTGCTGTCGGAAGAAGAGTATGTGCGCTGCCAGGAAGAGTATGGCGCGGACACCTTCACTGCCATGATCGGCGCGGAAGCCATCCGCGAGATGCTGCGCGCGCTCGACCTCGACCAGATCAACGCCGATCTCAAGCATGAGATCGCGACGACGACGTCGGAGCTGAAGCCCAAGAAGCTTATGAAGCGCCTCAAGATCATCGAGGCCTTCCAGGAATCGGGCAACAAGCCGGAATGGATGGTGATGACCCAGATCCCGGTCATCCCGCCGGATCTGCGCCCGCTCGTGCCGCTCGACGGCGGCCGCTTCGCGACCTCCGACCTGAACGACCTCTATCGCCGCGTCATCAACCGCAACAACCGCCTGAAGCGCCTGATCGAGCTGCGCGCGCCGGACATCATCATCCGCAACGAAAAGCGGATGCTGCAGGAATCCGTCGACGCGCTGTTCGACAACGGCCGTCGCGGCCGCGTCATCACGGGTGCCAACAAGCGCCCGCTGAAGTCGCTCGCCGACATGCTGAAGGGCAAGCAGGGCCGCTTCCGCCAGAACCTGCTCGGCAAGCGCGTCGACTATTCGGGCCGCTCGGTCATCGTCGTCGGCCCGGAGATGAAGCTGCACCAGTGCGGCCTGCCGAAGAAGATGGCGCTTGAGCTGTTCAAGCCGTTCATCTATGCGCGCCTCGACGCCAAGGGCTACTCGACCACGGTCAAGCAGGCCAAGAAGCTCGTCGAGAAGGAGAAGCCCGAGGTCTGGGATATCCTGGACGAGGTCATCCGCGAGCATCCGGTGATGCTGAACCGGGCGCCGACGCTTCACCGCCTCGGCATCCAGGCGTTCGAGCCCGTGCTGATCGAGGGCAAGGCGATCCAGCTTCACCCGCTGGTCTGCGCCGCCTTCAACGCGGATTTCGACGGCGACCAGATGGCCGTGCACGTCCCGCTGTCGCTGGAAGCGCAGCTGGAAGCGCGCGTGCTGATGATGTCGACCAACAACATCCTGCACCCGGCGAACGGCATGCCGATCATCGTGCCCTCGCAGGACATCGTGCTCGGCCTCTACTATCTCTCGATCGTCTCGGATGGCGAGCCCGGCCAGGGCAAGGTCTTCGGCGATTTCGGCGAGCTCGAGCACGCGCTGCACGAGAAGGTCGTCACGCTGCATACCAAGATCAAGTATCGCTGGACCGGCACCGGCAAGGACGGCAAGCCGTACACGAAGATCTATGACACCACGCCTGGCCGCGTGATCCTCTCGACCGCGCTGCCGGACCACCCGGCCGTGTCCTTCGACGTCAGCAACCGCCTGATGACCAAGAAGGAAATCTCCGGAATGATCGACGCCGTGTATCGCGGCTGCGGTCAGAAGGAATCGGTGATCTTCTGCGACCGCGTCATGGCGCTGGGCTTCCGCCACGCGTTCAAGGCCGGCATCTCCTTCGGCAAGGACGACATGGTCGTGCCGGAGAACAAGTGGGAGATCGTCGATACCACCCGCGCGCTCGCCAAGGATTACGAGCAGCAGTACCAAGACGGCCTGATCACCCAGGGCGAGAAGTACAACAAGGTCGTCGACGCCTGGGCGAAGTGCTCCGACAAGCTCGCCCAGGAGATGATGGCCCGCATCTCGACCGTCCAGAAGGACGAGACCGGCCGCGACAAGCAGATCAACTCGATCTACATGATGTCGCACTCCGGCGCCCGTGGTTCGCCAGCGCAGATGCGCCAGCTCGCCGCCATGCGCGGCCTGATGGCCAAGCCGTCGGGCGAGATCATCGAGTCGCCGATCATCTCGAACTTCAAGGAAGGCCTCGACGTTCTCGAGTACTTCAACTCGACCCACGGCGCCCGTAAGGGCCTCGCCGACACCGCGCTCAAGACGGCCAACTCCGGCTATCTCACGCGTCGTCTCGTCGACGTGGCCCAGGACGCGATCATCTCCGAGGTGGATTGCGGCTCGGATAACGGCATCAAGATGCGCGCCATCGTCGATGCGGGGCAGATCGTGGCTTCGCTCGGCATGCGCATCCTGGGTCGCGCCACGGCCGAGGAGATCGTCGACATCGACGGCAAGGTCATCGTCGCCAAGGGTATCGTGATCGAAGAGAGCGACATCGCCAAGATCAACGCCGCCGGCGTCCAGGAGGTGAAGATCCGCTCGGTCCTCACCTGCGAGACCAAGAACGGCGTCTGCGCCACCTGCTACGGACGCGACCTTGCTCGCGGCACGCCCGTCAACATGGGCGAGGCCGTCGGCGTCATCGCGGCGCAATCGATCGGCGAGCCGGGTACGCAGCTCACCATGCGTACCTTCCACATCGGCGGCGCGGCCACCATCGCCGACCAGTCCTTCGTCGAGTCGAATTTCGAAGGCACGGTCAAGATGCGCAACCGCAATGCGGCGCGTAACTCGGACGGCGACCTCATCGCCATGGCGCGCAACATCGCCATCGTGATCGTCGGGCCGGACGGTGCCGAGCGCGCGGTCCATCGCGTCCAGTTCGGCTCGAAGCTGCGGGTCGACGAGGGCGACAAGGTCAAGCGTGGCCAGCGCCTGATCGAGTGGGACCCCTATTCCCGCCCGATCCTCGCGGAAGTGGACGGCAAGGTCGGCTACGAGGACCTCGTGGACGGCATGTCGATCACCGAGACGACCGACGAAGCGACCGGCATCTCGAAGCGCGTCGTGATCGACTGGCGTGGTTCGGCCCGTACGGCCGATCTGAAGCCGGCGATGGTGATCTTCGGCACGGACGGGAAGATTGCGAAGCTCGCCCGTGGTGGCGAGGCCCGCTACATCCTGCCTGTCGACGGCATCATCTCGGTGGAGCCGGGCCATTCGATCAAGGCCGGCGACGTGCTGGCGCGTGTCTCGACCGACTCGGCCAAGACCCGCGACATCACCGGCGGTCTGCCGCGCGTCGCGGAGCTGTTCGAGGCGCGTCGTCCGAAGGATGCGGCGATCATCGCCGAGAAGTCGGGCGTGATCGGCTTCGGCAAGGACTACAAGAACAAGCGCCGCGTTACGCTGGCGCCGCATGACGGTTCCGACGGGGTCGAGTACCTGATCCCTAAGGGCAAGCACATCCATCTCCAGGAAGGCGACGTCGTGGAGGTCGGCGACTACATCCTCGACGGCAACCCGGCCCCGCACGACATCCTTGCGATCAAGGGCGTCGAGGAGCTGGCGGCTTATCTGGTCAACGAAATCCAGGAGGTCTATCGCCTCCAGGGCGTGACCATCAACGATAAGCACATCGAGGTCATCGTCCGGCAGATGCTGCAGAAGGTCGAGATCACCGAGTCCGGCGATAGCGACATCCTGACCGGCGACCAGATCGACAGGATCGAGCTGGAAGAGGTCAACGTGAAGCTGCGCGAAGAGGGCAAGAAGCCGGCCTCCGGCGTTCCGGTCCTGCTCGG
Organism: Hyphomicrobiales bacterium; assembly: GCA_004144595.1. GTDB lineage: Bacteria > Pseudomonadota > Alphaproteobacteria > Rhizobiales > Beijerinckiaceae > Allobosea. Next base: position 5,327 of record SEEM01000082.1, on the reverse strand, counting down.
CATCACCAAGGCCTCGCTGCAGACCCGCTCCTTCATCTCGGCGGCGTCCTTCCAGGAGACCACCCGCGTCCTCACCGAGGCGGCGGTCAACGGCAAGTCGGACATGCTCGAGGGCCTCAAGGAGAACGTCATCGTCGGCTCGCTCATCCCGGCCGGTACGGGCGCCCAGGTTGCCCGGATCAAGCAGGTGGCGACGCGCCGCGACGATCTGATCGTCGGCCAGAAGGCGGATGCGGCGGCCAAGGCCGCCAAGGCAGCCGCCGCGGTGCTCCCGGCTGCCGAGTAACAGCCAGGCTAAAGCCTTACGTCACTGGAACGGCCGCCTTCGGGCGGCCGTTTTCATTTCAGGCCCTCGTTTCTGGCCGAACGCGTCCGGACTTGACGTATTCATGGGCTCGACGCCTAAGCTGCGCAGGTGGAGAGGCCTTGGATGCTTCATGAGCTGGCTTGAAAAGCAGGATGGCGAGAACGCTCGCAACCTCGAGACGCCGCCCGGCTTTATCGCGGCGATAGAGGCGATCTACGATGCGGCTCTGGTTCCCGAACGCTGGCCCTCCGCATTGCAGGCTGTCGCCGATGCTTTCGGGGATGTCGGGGCCATCCTGATCTACCAGCGGGAAGACGGAGCTTACGGATCTATCTGTTCCCCGACGCTGGAAGAGGCCCAGCGCGACTACGAGGCCGGGGAATGGTGGCGCCAGGATATCCGCTTCTCCCGATCGCTCGAGCGCGGTGCCATTGCGCGGGCAGATGCAGTGACGGATCGCGATATCGCCAGTCCAGAGGAGATGAGAAGCCTGCCGTTCTATGTGCAGTTCCTGCGGTCGCACGGACTGGGTTGGTTCGGCGGCATCGGGATTTCCCCCGATCCCCGGGTCGGCGTCGCCCTGTCCATACAGCGCGCCGGGACACGTGCCCCGTTTTCGGAAGCGGAGCTCGCGCTCCTCGCCCGTGTCGGCCGTCATGTCGAGAATGCGCTGCGTGTCGGCATCAGGCTGATCAATGCGGATGCTTCCCAGCAGGCCCTCGCCGATGCCTTGACCCGGCTTGGCGTCGGCGTGTTTCTTCTTGCCCGAGACGGCAAGGTTCTCTTCTCCAACCCTGCTGGAAACATGCTTGCCGGTGACGGGCTCCTCGTCAGAAGCGGGTATCTGACCGCGCAGGCCGAGGAGCCGCGTCAAGCCCTGCGGGCGCGCATCGCAGATGCCGCATTCAGCGAGACGTCCCTCCTCGACGCGCCGCGGCCGGTCATCATCCGCGAGCTGAGCCGCGAAGGATTCCTCGCGGTGCATGTGATTCCCGTCCGCGGGGCGGAAAGGGGCGTCGTCGAGAGCCTGCTCGCCGACGTGGCGGCGATCGCGGTCGTCACGAGCTCGCAGCCCGGCGCTCCCGCCGATCCCGCACTTGTCCGCGATCTTCTCGGCCTGACGCTGGCCGAGGCACGCCTGGCCGCACTGATCGGCGTAGGGCTGGCGCCGCGGGAGGCGAGCGAGCGCCTCGGCATCACGGAGGAGACGGCGCGCACGACCCTGAAGCGCGTCTTCCAGAAGACCGGTGTGACGCGGCAGAGCGAGCTTTCGTCGCTGCTGGCCCGGATGGCGGTCCGCTAGGGCAGGGGCCTTCAAGCCCCTCATTCCCATGAGGCCTGCCTGCGGCTTATGATTCTCTTCTGGGGATCGTGCACCGGTCGAATTCAAGGGAGCTTTACGCTTCGTTTACCGCCGCTATGCTGTCGATCGGCGCAGGATAGGCGGCTGCCGTCGGTTCGAGGGCCGCCATTCGGTCTGCGGGTGGCGGAAATGCAGGCGCAAACGCGCCTGGGGCGGCAATCCGGGGTTGACGCGAATCTCCGTTCGAGTCATAAGCGCGCCACTGTCGACGGTTGTCGGACACGTTTGTCGCTTGCGCATCGTTCGCGAGCGAGTTTCGCGACCGAAACTCCGTCGGAATTCCAGCGTCGATTGACGACATGGCAGGATGCATGAACGCGGATCTTCCGTGTTCCTCTGCTGGCGAACGCGCCTGAGGCCCCTGAAAGGGCGCCGATGGCGCGACTTCGTTTATGTCATGGCTTTGCTCGGCCTGGGAGATTGACCAGGAATTTCCAAACGCTCAATGGGGCGAGAGGCCAGAATGCCGACAATCAGCCAGCTCATCCGCAAGCCGCGGTCGCCCGTGAAGGCGCGTAACACCGCTCCGGCGCTTGAGAATTGCCCGCAGAAGCGCGGCGTCTGCACGCGCGTCTATACGACGACCCCGAAGAAGCCGAACTCGGCGCTCCGCAAGGTTGCCAAGGTTCGCCTGACCAACGGCTTCGAGGTGATCGGCTACATCCCCGGCGAGGGTCACAACCTCCAGGAGCACTCTGTCGTCATGATCCGTGGCGGCCGCGTGAAGGATCTTCCCGGCGTGCGCTACCACATCCTGCGCGGCGTGCTCGACACCCAGGGTGTCAAGAACCGCAAGCAGCGCCGTTCGAAGTACGGCGCGAAGCGTCCCAAGTAATTTTCTGCCAGGCCGGCGGGGTCGTTCGATCCAAGCCGGTCCGCAGCGTTCCAGATTGACCGGAGACTAGACGATGTCCCGCCGCCACAGTGCCGAAAAGCGCGAAGTTATCCCGGACCCGAAGTTCGGCGATATCATCGTGACCAAGTTCATGAACTCCGTGATGTATGAAGGCAAGAAGTCGACCGCCGAGCGGATCGTCTACGGTGCCTTCGACATCATCGAGGCCAAGACCAAGAGCGAGCCGCTCGGCGTCTTCAAGTCGGCGCTCGAGAACGTCGCTCCGGCGATCGAAGTCAGGTCCCGCCGCGTCGGTGGCGCGACCTATCAGGTTCCGGTCGAAGTCCGCACCGAGCGCCGTCAGGCGCTGGCGATCCGCTGGCTGATCACGGCTGCTCGCGGCCGCAACGACAAGACCATGGTCGAGCGCCTGTCGTCCGAGCTTATGGATGCAGCCAACAACCGCGGTAACGCCGTCAAGAAGCGTGAAGACACGCACCGGATGGCGGAAGCCAACCGCGCCTTCTCGCACTACCGCTGGTAAGCGGCTAACTGCACCGAGACACAGAGCAGATCATGGCCCGTTCCCATCCCATCGACCGTTATCGCAACTTCGGCATCATGGCCCACATTGATGCCGGGAAGACGACGACGACCGAGCGCATCCTGTTCTACACAGGCAAGTCGCACAAAATCGGCGAAGTTCATGATGGCGCTGCCACCATGGACTGGATGACGCAGGAGCAGGAGCGTGGCATCACGATCACCTCGGCTGCGACGACCTGTCTGTGGCGCGACCACCGCCTGAACATCATCGACACCCCCGGCCACGTCGACTTCACCATCGAAGTCGAGCGTTCGCTGCGCGTTCTCGACGGCGCCGTCTGCGTTCTCGACGGCAACCAGGGCGTCGAGCCCCAGACCGAGACCGTCTGGCGCCAGGCCGACAAATACGACGTTCCGCGCGTCGTCTTCGTCAACAAGATGGACAAGATCGGCGCCGATTTCTATCGCTGCGTCCAGGACATCATCGACCGCGTCGCCGGCAAGCCCGTCTGCCTGCAGATCCCGATCGGTTCGGAGTCGAATTTCGCGGGCGTCATCGATCTGATCAAGATGAAGGCGATCGTCTGGAACGGCGAAGCGCTGGGTGCCTCCTTCGAGGAGCAGGAGATTCCTGCCGATCTGCTCGACAAGGCCACCGAATACCGTGGCAAGCTGATCGAAGCCGCCGTCGACATGGACGATGCGGCGATGGAAGCCTATCTCGACGGCACCGAGCCGGATGCCGAGACGCTGCGCCGTCTCGTGCGTACTGCCGTGCAGCGCCGCGCCTTCCACCCGGTACTGTGTGGCTCGGCCTTCAAGAACAAGGGCGTGCAGCCGCTGCTCGACGCCGTCGTCGACTTCCTGCCGTCGCCTGTTGATCGCGGCGCGGTCGAAGGTATCGATTTCAAGACCGAAGAGCCGACCGTCCGCAATCCGACGGACGAGGATCCCTTCGCGATGCTCGCCTTCAAGATCATGGACGACCCCTTCGTCGGCACGATCACCTTCTGCCGCGTCTATTCCGGCAAGGTCGACGCCGGCCAGGGCGTGATCAATTCGACCCGTGACAAGAAAGAGCGTGTCGGCCGCATGCTGCTGATGCATGCGAACAACCGCGAAGACATCAAGGAGGCTTTCGCCGGCGACATCGTCGCCCTGGCCGGCCTCAAGGATGTCCGTACCGGCGACACCCTCTGCGACCCCGCCAACGCGGTCATCCTGGAGCGCATGGAGTTCCCCGAGCCGGTCATCACGATCGCGATCGAGCCGAAGTCCAAGGCCGACCAGGAGAAGCTGGGCCTCGCCCTGTCGAAGCTCGCGAACGAGGATCCGTCCTTCCGCGTGTCGACCGACCAGGAGAGCGGCCAGACCATCCTGAAGGGCATGGGCGAGCTTCATCTCGACATCAAGGTCGACATCCTGAAGCGCACCTACAAGGTCGACGCCAACATTGGCGCTCCGCAGGTTGCGTATCGCGAGACGCTGACCAAGAAGGCCGAGATCGACTACACCCACAAGAAGCAGACCGGCGGTACCGGCCAGTTCGCCCGCGTCAAGCTCGTCATCGAGCCGAACGAGACCGGCAAGGGCTTCGAATTCGAGTCGAAGGTCGTCGGCGGTTCGGTGCCGAAGGAGTACATCCCCGGCGTCGAGAAGGGCCTTAACTCGGTTATCGGCTCCGGCGTGCTCGCCGGCTTCCCGGTGGTGGACGTCAAGGTCACGCTGATCGACGGCGCCTTCCACGAAGTCGACTCGTCGGCCCTGGCCTTCGAAATCGCTTCCCGTGCGGCGCTGCGCGAAGGTCTGCAGAAGGGCGGCTCCGTGCTGCTCGAGCCGATCATGAAGGTCGAAGTCGTGACCCCGGAAGACTATACCGGTTCGGTCATCGGCGACCTGAACTCGCGTCGTGGCCAAATCCAGGGCCAGGACATGCGCGGCAACGCCGTCGTGATCAACGCGATGGTCCCGCTGGCTAACATGTTCGGCTATGTGAACCAGCTTCGCTCGTTCTCGCAGGGCCGCGCCAACTACACGATGCAGTTCGACCACTATGAGCAGGTGCCGTCGGCGGTGGCCGCCGAGGTCCAGGCCAAGTACGCCTGAACCCCGCACCGACCCGACTGACCATTTGAACAAGATCTGACGGAGGCTACGATGGCCAAAGAGAAGTTTGCGCGCACCAAGCCGCATTGCAACATTGGAACGATTGGTCACGTTGACCATGGCAAGACGTCTTTGACGGCTGCGATCACGAAGGTTTTGGCCGAGACGGG
>SEEM01000081.1 GCA_004144595.1 Hyphomicrobiales bacterium | reverse complement strand
CAGGGCCTGCGTGTAAGCATGCTGCGGATGGGTCAGCACAGCGCGCGTCGGCCCCGCCTCGACGATCCTGCCATGGCGCATGACGCAGACATGGTCGGCGAGCGAAGCGACGACGGCGAGGTCGTGACTGATCCAGATCAGCGCCGTGCCGAGCTCGGCGACGAGTTCCTTCATCTCCGCGAGAATCTCGGCCTGCACGGAAACGTCGAGCGCGGTCGTCGGCTCGTCGCAGATGATCAGCTTCGGCCGGTGCAGCAGGGCGATCGCGATGGCGACGCGCTGGCGCATGCCGCCGGAGAACTGGTGCGGGTAGAAATCGACCTTGTTGTCCGCGTCGGGAATACGGACCTGCGCCAGTGCCGCGACCGCGCGGCGCCGGGCGTCGGCGCTCGAGACCGTCTCGTGCGCCTCCAGCGCGAGCCGGATCTGTGTGCCGATGGTCAGCATCGGGTTCAGCGTCATCATCGGGTCCTGGAAGACCATCGAGATCTGCTTGCCGCGGATTTTTCGCAGTTCGACCGGGGAGAGACCGACGATCTCGCGCCCTTCCAGCCTGACCGAGGAGCCGGGTTCGGCACGGCCAGGCGGGTCGATCAGCCCGATGATCGAGAAGCCGGTGATGCTCTTGCCCGAACCGGATTCGCCGACGAGCCCCATGACCTCGCCGCGCTTCAGCGCGAAGGAGACGCCGTCCACGGCCTTCACCACGCCGGCGCGGGCGTGGAAATAGGTCGCGAGGTCGGTGACTTCGAGGAGAGGCGCGTCGCTCATCGCTTCAGCCTCGGATTGACCTGATCGCGGATGCGGTCGCCGACGAGGTTGATCGCGACGATCAGCACGATGAGCGCGATGCCGGGATAGATCGAGATCCAGTAGCGGCCCGACAGCATGTACTGGAAGCCGTTGGCGATCAGCATGCCGAGCGAGGGCTCGGTCACCGGCAGGCCGACGCCGAGGAAGGAGAGCGTCGCCTCCAAGGCGATGGCATTGGCCACCTGCACGGTCGCGACGACAATCAGCGGCGGCAGGCAGTTCGGGAAGATATGGCGCAGCACGACGCGCCAGCCCGGCAGCGGCGTCGAGAGCACCGCCTCGACATAGTCCTTGCCGCGCTCGGCCGAGGCCGCCCCATGGGCCGTGCGGGCGAAATAGGCGTATTGCGCGGCGGCGAGCGCAGCGATGAGCTGCATCTTGCCTTGCCCCAGCAGGGCCGAAAGCACGAGCGCCAGCAGGATCGCCGGGAAGGCGAGCTGGAGATCGACGACGCGCATGATGAAGGCTTCCCAGCGCCCGCCGACATAGGCCGCGCCGATGCCGAGCGAGACGCCGAGCACGAAGGCGAAGGCACCCGCCACCAGCCCCATCTGCAGGGAGATGCGCAGGCCATACAGGATCGCGGACAGCAGGTCGCGCCCCTGCGCGTCCGTGCCGAGCCAATGCGTATAGCCGCCTTCGCCGACGAAGCCGGGCGGGCGGCGCGCATCGGAGAGCGAGAGATTGGCGAGGTCGTAAGGGTCTTGCGGGGCGACGAGCGGCGCAAGCAGGGCAATGCCGATCATCAGGACGACCACGGCGAGCGCGACGACGGCGGTCCGGCTCTCGCGGAACTCGGCCCAGAAGCGGGCGGCGGGGGAAGCGTCGGTCATCGCGCGCCTCCCTGCCTCAGTCGCGGATCGAGCCCGACATAGGCGAGGTCGACGAGGAAGTTGATGGTGATGAAGACGAAGGCGACGAGCATCAGGTAGGCGACCATCACCGGACGATCGAGGGACTGGATGGAATCGATGATGAGCTTGCCGATGCCGGGCCAGGAGAAGATCGTCTCGGTGACCACGGCGAAGGCCAGCGTCGAGGCGAATTCGAGACCGAAGACGGTGACCAGCGGGATCGCGATCAGGCGCAGCACGTGCCGGCGCAAGACGGTCCATTCCGAGAGGCCGGCGGCGCGGGCGAATTTCACGGTGTCGGTGAGCATGGTCTCGCGTGTGCCGGCACGCGCCAGGCGCGTCATCAGGGCGAGCTTGAAGAAGGCCAGATTCAGCGCCGGCAGCAGCAGATGGCTCAAGCCGTTCGGGGTCAGAAAGCTCCATGCGACGCCGAAGATGGAGACCGTCTCGCCGCGCCCGCCGGCCGGCAGCCATTGCAGTTCGACGGCAAAGGCCATGATCAGCACGAGGCCGATCCAGAAGGTCGGAACCGAGAAGCCGAGGATCGAGACCGTCATGATCAGCTTGGAGGCGAAACTGTCGGGCCTGTAGCCGGCATAGATTCCAGCGGGGATGCCGATCAGAGCGGCGCCGCAGACCGCGGCCAGCGTCAGTTCCAGCGTGGCCGGCAGGCGCGACAGGATCAGATCCATCACCGGCATGCCGAAGACGAAGGAGCGGCCGAAATCTCCGTGCAGCACGCGCCCGAGGAAGGTCAGGTATTGCTGCCAGAGCGGCCGGTCCAGCCCATACTGGGCGATGGTCTGAAGTCGCAGTTCCTGGCTGACATCGGGGCCGATCAGCACGTCGATCGGGTTGCCGATCGCATAGACGCCGACGAAGACCAGTACCGACATTACGAGCATGACGACGAGCGCCTGCGCCAGCCGGGAGGCGACGTGGCCTAGCATCGGTGAAGCTCTCGGCGCGGCCTCACGGCCAGTTCTCCACCATGGCCGCGCGCGTCTCCGCGACGCCGACCTGCCAGAGCCCAAGCATCTCCTCGTCGGGCCGCTGGTAGAGCCCATGGAAATTGCCGTCGCCAAGGATTTCACGGCGCTTCGCGGGGCTCGCGGCCTGGTACTGCGCCGCATCGAAGGGCGGCTTCAGCGTATCGGGCATGGCGACACCGGCGAGCCGCGTCCAGGGGAAATTCTCCATCCAGGAGGCATGCGAAGCCGCGGGGTCGACCGCCTTCACCGCCGCCTGGAATTGCGGCGCCGCCCACCAATTGTGCAGCCGGATGCTCGCATCGGGATGCGCACCCAGCCATTCGGTCGCGAAATTCAGGGCCGGCGAATTGCCGCCATGGCCGTTGACGAGGACGATGCGGCGGAAGCCCGAGCGATAGAGACCGTCGAAGATGTCGCCGAGCAGGGCGGCATAGGTGCTCAGGCGCAGCGAGACGCTGCCGGGAAAATCGAGGAAGCCCGGCGTCAGGCCATAGGCCAGCACCGGAAAGACCGGAATGCCGAGCGGCTCGGCCGCCTCCTGCGCCACCCGCTCGGACAGGATGACATCGGTCGCGAGGCTCAGGTAGGCGTGCTGCTCGACGCTGCCGAGCGGCAGCACGCAGCGGTCGTCCCGCTTCGCCTGGGCCTCGATCTGCATCCAGTTCAAATCGGAGACACGCACGGCGCGATCCTTGCTTCGCTCTGACAAGCGGTAGACAATCCCGGCAGGCCGCGCTGGCCACCCGTCGGAGCCATCCTTGACTCTGGCCTTCGGTAGCGTCAAGTTCCATTTGGAACTAAATCGGCCGAAAGATTTCCCGATGCGACGCGCGCCGACCTCTCCCTCCCGCGTCGACCCCGAGCGCGAGGCCGCGCTTGCCGATCTCGACCCGCTGACCGTGACCAAGCTCTGGGACAATCCCTGCTGGCTGTCCTTCCGGCTGAACTTCGTCGCCTTCCGATTCAACGATCCGGTCTATCGCTGGATCGAGACGCGCTACGGCCTCGTTCGGCCCGAATTCGTCGCGCTCTATGCGGTCGGGCTCAAGGAAGGCGTCGCCGCCAAGAACATCGTCGCCTCCTCGGGCCTGCCCAAGAACACGCTCTCGCGCGCCGTGCAGAAGCTGCTGCAGCGGCGATTGCTGAAGCGCGAGACCGACCCGACCGACCTGCGCAGCTACGTGCTCCATCTCACGCCGGCCGGACGCAACATCTTCGACGAGACGATGGTCCCGATGGTCCAGCATCAGGCGACGATGCTCGCCGGCCTCAGCGAAGAGGAGCAGCGGCAGCTCTGCGCGCTGATGGACAAGCTCGTCATCGCCTCGCCGACCTGGCCTCAGGAATTCTAATCGCAACCACAGAAAAACAGGGGATAACGTCATGACACTCGCGAAAAGCTTCCGCCTTGCCGCCTTCGCCGCCCTGCTCGGCGCCACCGTCTCGACGGGTGCGCTGGCGCAGACGTTGACCATCGGCGTCCGCGCCGGGCCTGAATCGATCGACCCGCATTTCACCGCGACCGGCACCCATGCCGAGGCGCTCAAGCACGTCTTCGACACGCTGACCTGGTCCGGCGACAAATTGCAGATCGAGCCGCGGCTGGCGCTGAGCTGGAAGACGCTGGAGCCGACCGTCTGGGAGTTCAAGCTGCGCCCCGGCGTCAAGTTTCACGACGGCTCGGACTTCACCGCCGAGGACGTGAAGTTCTCGATCGAGCGCATCCCGGTGGTCGCGGGTCCCAACCCCACGACGATCTATGTCCGCCGCGTCAAGGAGGTGAAGATCATCGACCCGCTGACGGTGCATATCGTCACCGACGGGCCGGCGCCCAACCTGCCGAATGATTTCATCCGCCTGTTCATCGTCTCGCACAAGGCCGCGGCCGGCCTGACCAAGGACAGCGCCAACGAGGCCTTCAACTCGGGCAAGGCGGCTGTCGGCACAGGTCCCTACAAGTTCGTCTCCTGGACGCCGAAGGACCAGATGGTGCTGGATCGCTTCGACGGCTACTGGGGCGCGAAGGAGCCCTGGGCCAAGGTCGTGCGCAAGGAATTGCCGAACGACGCCGCCCGCGTCGCGCAGCTCAAGGCGGGACAGGTCGACATCATCGTGCGCGCACCGGCCTCCGACGTGCCGACGCTGAAGCGCGATCCGAAGCTCACCGTGAGCACGATCGAGAGCGTCTACCTCTTCAACATGGAACTCGACATGCGGGACAAGTCCCCGCAGGTCAGCGCCAAGGACGGCTCGGCCCTGCCGAAGAACCCGATGCAGGACCCGAAGGTGCGTGAGGCGATCGACCTCGCCATCGACCGGCCGGCGCTGGCGGAGATCGCGATGGAAGGGCTCGGCACGCCCGCCAACCAGCTGGTGACGCCGACCATCGCCGGCTTCAACAAGAGCCTGCCGGCGCTCAAGCCGGACCTCGCCAAGGCGAAGAAGCTGATGGAGGAGGCCGGCTACCCGAACGGCTTCAAGGTCTCCTTCTCCTTCACCAATGACCGCCTGCCCGGCGACCGGCAAGTCGGCACCTCGATCGCGCAGATGCTGGCGCGCATCGGCATTGAGGTGAACGCCAATGCCCAGCCCGGCGCGGTGTTCTTCCCGGCGCGCACGCGCGGCGATTTCTCGCTGTCGATGTCCGGCTGGGGCACGCTGACGGGCGAGGCGAACTACACCCTCTCCTCCGTGGTCCATTCCAACGACCCGGCCAAGAAGCTCGGGGCGTTCAACGTGCTCGGCTACAAGAATGCCGAGGTCGACAAGCTGATCGAGGACGCGGCCGTCGAGATGGACGAGGCCAAGCGTAACCAGATGCTGTCCGATGCAGCGGCGATCGTCGCCAAGGATCGACCGCGCCTGCCGATCGCCGCCGTCGGCTCGGCCTGGGCGATGCAGAAGGACAAGGTGACGATCTCGCCGCGCGTCGACGAGGACACGCTGGCGATGGACATCAAGCCCGCCAAGAAGTAACGGGGCCGCCTTCGACGCCATGGCCGGCTCCGGCCGGCCATGGTCGCTCACGTTCAAGACCCGACAGGATAACGACATGACCCTCGCGCTTGCCATCCATGGCGGCTGCGGCACGCTGCCGAAGGCCGAGATGACGGAGGCCGAATGGGCCCAGGCCCGGTCCGACCTCGCCAGCGCATTGCGGGCCGGCTGGGCGATCCTGAGCAAGGGCGGCGCGGCCGTCGACGCGGTCGAGGCTGCCGTGCGGGTGATGGAGGATTCCCCGCATTTCAACGCTGCCTACGGCGCCGCCTTCAACAGCGAGGGCGAGCATGAGCTCGACGCCTCGATCATGGACGGGGCGACGCTGGCCGCCGGTGCGATCTGCGGCGCCAAGCGCATCCGCAATCCGATCATGGCCGCCAAGGCCCTGATGCTGCGCGGCGACCCGGTGATGCTCGCCGGGTCTGCGGCCGACGATTTCGCCGAGCATGACGGCGTCGACACGGTTGCGAACGAGCATTTCTCGACCGAGCGCCGGCGCAAGAATCTCGCCTCGATGAAGCTGCGCGAGATCGTCGGCACTGCCGCCGAGGCAAGCGAGGCCGAGAAGCACGGCACGGTCGGCGCCGTCGCCTGCGACGCGCAGGGTCATCTCGCCGCCGCGACCTCGACCGGCGGCTACACCAACAAGCCGGTCGGCCGCGTCGGCGATTCCCCGATCATCGGCGCCGGAACCTATGCCCGCGACGGACGCTGCGCCGTCTCCGGGACCGGCAAGGGCGAGTATTTCATCCGCTACTGCGTCGGCCACGAGATCGCATCGCTGATCGCCTATAAGGGCCTCTCGCTGGAGGGGGCGACCGACACGGTCCTCGCCGAGCTCTCCGAGCACAAGATCGGCGCGGGCCTCGTCGCCGTCGGTGCCGACGGCACGATCGTCGCGCCCTACAACACCGAGGGCATGTATCGGGGATGGGTGACGGCGGACGGCCTGATCCATGTCGCGACGCATGACCATGTCGAGATGGCGGGGCAGGCGTGAGCGAACCGATCCTGATCTGGGGCGCCGGCGCCATCGGCGGCACGCTCTGCGCCTACTGGGCACGGGCCGGCGTGCCGGTGTTGCTGGTCGATATCGTGCCCGAGCATGTCGAAGCCTGCCGGACCAAGGGCCTCGACATTTCCGGGCCGGTCGAGGCATTCACGCAGGTCGTCCCGGCCGTGACGCCGGCCGAGCTGACCGGCCGCTACAGCCGCATCGTGCTTGCGGTGAAGGCCGGCGCGACGGAAGCGGCGCTTGACGCGCTGAAGCCGCATCTGGCTGACGATGGTTTCGTGCTCTCCGCCCAGAACGGGCTGAACGAACTCGCCATCGCCAAGGCGGTCGGCGAGCGACGCACCATGGGCTGCTTCGTCAATTTCGGCGCCGACTGGCTCGGGCCCGGCGAGATCCTCTACGGCAATCGCGGCGCGAGCGTGGTCGGCGAGCTCGACGGGGCGATGAGCGAGCGCGTCGTCGAGATGCATCGCCTGATGCAGCTGTTCGAGCCCGACGCGATCCTGACCGACAACATCTTCGGCTATCTCTGGGGCAAGCTCGCTTATGGCGCGATGCTGTTCGGCACGGCGCTGACCGACGATTCGATGTCGGCGAACTTCGCGGACCCGGAACGGCTGCCGGTCTGGCTCGCGCTTGGACGAGAGGTCGGCGCGGTCGCGGCGAAGCGCGGCGTGACCTCGCTCGGCTTCGGCGATTTCGATCCGATGGTGTTTGCGCCGGGGCGGCCGGAGGGGCCGCAGATCGAGACGATCAACTGGCTGGCGCATTACACCGCGCAGACTGCCAAGACCCATTCCGGCATCTGGCGCGATCTCGCCGTTCGCAAGCGCAAGACCGAGGTCACCCCGCAGATCGGCGTCATCGCGACGCTGGGCCGCGAGGTCGGGATCGCAACGCCGGTGCTGGAGACGCTGGTCTCGCTGATCCACGACATCGAGGACGGCCGCCGCCCAATGGCTTTCGAGACGCTCAAGGTACTGATCGACCGATGCAAATCCGCTTCGACGACCGCGTAGCCCTCGTCACCGGCGCGGCCCAGGGCATCGGGCGTGCGATCGCGGCCGCCTTGGCCGCGGCAGGCGCGCGCGTCCACCTCGCCGATATCGATGCGGGCGGCGTGCAGGCCACCGCGAAAGAAATCGTCGCGACCGGCCATGCCGCCGATCTCGGCTCGCCCGAGGCCGCGCAGGCTCTGATCCGGGACATTGTCGCGACCGATGGTCGGCTCGACCTCCTCGTCCATGCCGCCGGTGGCGTGCGCGGGCAGGTCGGCCGGGCGATCGAGGAGATTTCCGAGGACGATTGGCGGGTGATCTTCGCCGCCAATGTCGACGCCGCCTTCTTCCTGGCGCAGGCGGCGGCACCCGTGATGAAGCAGGGCGGCTATGGGCGGATCGTGACGATCTCGTCGGGCGCGGGCCTGAGGCCGAGCCTCACCGGCATCCAGGCCTATGCCAGCGCCAAGCATGCGCTGGTCGGGCTGACCAAGCAGCTCGCCTGGGAGTTCGGCCCGCATGGCATCACGGTGAATTCGGTCGCTCCGGGCTTCGTGCGCTCCAACCCCGCCACCGAGCGGCAATGGCAGAGCTATGGGCCGGAGGGGCAGAAGAAGCTCGTCGAGAGCATCCACACCCGCCGGCTCGGCACGCCCGAGGATATCGCCAACGCTGCGCTGTTCTTCCTGAGCGAGCAGGCCGGCTGGATCAGCGGGCAGGTGCTCTCGGTCGATGGCGGGCGGTCGTAGGAGGCGGCCCGGAAAAACGCCGTCATGCTCGGGCATGACGGCGGAGCTGCCTCAACCGCAATTGGCCTGATCCGCCGGCATCTCGGCGCCGACCATCCAGCTCGTGCCGAAACGGTCGGTCAGCATGCCGAAGCGCGGCGACCAGAAGGTCTCGGCCATCGGCATCGTGACCTTGGCGGCGCCCTCGGACAGGCCGGCGAAGATGCGGTCGGCCTCCTCGGGAGTCGCGACGCCGACGCTCACCGAGACCGAGCGCATCGGGCCGTCAGAGCGATCCGGCGGCGCATCGGAGGCCATCAGCATCTGGCCGTCGATCTCGAGGCAGGCATGAAGGATCTTGTCGTGCCATTCCGGCGGGGTGTGCTCTTCGGCAGGCGTGCCCTTGTGGTCCATCATGGCGAGCATCTTGCCGCCCAGCACCTTCTCGTAATGGGTGAAGGCCTCGCGGCAATTGCCGTCGAACATCAGGTAGGTCGAGAGCTTCATCGGTTCCTCCTCTTGCGATCCTGGTGTCAGGATTTGCGGTGGTACTGGGCAGCCATGAACTCGGCCCACTGGCCGTCTGGCTGAAGCGCGCGCGAGGTCAGGGTGCGGTGGTCCGGCGACAGGAAGGTGATGACGTCCTGGTATTTCGCCATGGAGCCGTCGCCGGTCATGCTCGGCCCCTCGGTGTCGAGAACCAGCGACTTGCCATCGGCCGAAAGCGCGCCGTCATAGGTCCACATCATCGTCATCATCGAGGCAACGAAGCTGCCGACGAAGCGGCCCCTGGCCGGGTCGAAGCCGAGCGTCATCAGGCTGGTCACCGGCTTGCCGTCCGGCCCTTCCCCCTGCCCCTCACCGAGCGTCCAGAGCCCGCCGAGCGAACGCACGCTTTCGGTACCCTTGGATGAGGAAGGCGGCTGGTCCGGCCCCATCGAGCAGTTCATCTCGGCTGTCCAGTCGCCGATCAACTGGTGGAGCCACTGATGTTCCTTCTGCGGTTCACCCATCATGGTTTCTCTCCTCTCGTGTTGTGGTTTTCGAGGTGATCGGGCTTTTCGCGCCGCTCAGGCCGGGCGCTCGGCGGCCTCCTTCATGTCCTTGAGGCCGGCTTCGAAATCGCCGCCGACCATGCGGTCCATGTCCATGAAGACATGCATGATCTTGCCGATGAAGGGAGTCGGTCCGGTCATGATCCAGGTCACGTTCGTCTGCTGGCCCTGCGGCGTCAGCGCGAAGACGACGTCGTTATGCGCTTCGAAGGGCTTGAGGAAATCGAGCTTGAGCCCGAGCTTGCCCGGCGCCTGCGCCTCGGTGATCCGCATGCTGCCCTCGCCGACGTTTTTGTCGCCGGCCCAGGCATAGGTCGCGCCGACGCCGGTCTCCGGCCCGCCGAAGCTGCGCTGCATCGCCGGGTCCTTCTTCTCCCAGGGCGACCAGGCTTTCCAGGCCCGGAAATCGGCGATCAGCGGATAGATCCGCTCCGGTGGCGCATTGATCGCAATGGAACGCGTGACCTGGAACGTGTCGGGCTTGCGGGCCGCGAGGATCAGCACGACGACGATACCGGTCGCGACGACGCCGAGCAGGCCGAGAAGAATGGTCTTGAGCATGATGACTACCTGAAACGAGCTGAAAAAAGCGTCTTGAGCATCAAGCGCGCGGCTTATCGGGTGGCTTCGCCTTGATCTCGCGGAGCATCTCGTCCAGCCGCCCCAGGCTCTGGTCCCAGAAGCGGCTGTAATGCTCCAGCCATTCCGAGACGTCCTGCAGCGGGCCGGGATCGAGCCGGCAGGGACGCCACTGGGCATCCCGCCCCCGCGTGATCAGCCCGGCGCGCTCCAGCACCTTGAGATGCTTGGAAACCGCGGGAAGGCTCATCGCGAAGGGCTCGGCCAGTTCCTTCACCGAGGTCTCGCCTTGCGACAGCCGCGCCAGGATGGCGCGGCGCGTCGGGTCGGCGAGAGCCGAGAATGTCAGGCTGAGCGGGTCCGTCGACATCTTATGAAACCGATCAGTTAATTAACTGATCGGTTTACTAACGCTATAGCCGTCCCTTGTCAACCGGCTTCGGCGGGAGAGTGGCGCGTGCCACCGCCGGTTGTTGTCAGGAACGCGGACACGCGGCTAGAACCGGATGGACGACGAGGAGGGTTCATGAGCTTCGAGACTGCAGCGACACCCGAGGCCGCCGTGGATCGGCTCGAACAGCTCTACGATAGCGCGCGCTCGGCCCTTCGGGGCGACCTGCAGCGCTTCTTCGACACCGGCGAGGCGCCCACGGCGGATGACCGGGAGCGCTATCGCTACCCGATGCTGCGCGTGACCTACGAGCCCTCGAAGCTGCCGGCGGCGACACGGCGGGGCTATGCCAAATTCGCGGTGCCCGGCATCTATTCGACGACGGTGACGCAGCCGGCCGAGTTCCGCGCCTATCTGCTCGACCAGCTCAGACCGCTCGTCGCCGAATACGGCGCGACGATCGAGACTGGCGTCAGCACGCAGGAAATCCCCTATCCCTATGCGCTCGAAGGCGGCGACGAGCTCGGTCGCGGCAAGATCACCGCCGCGGAACTCGCGCGCTATTTTCCGACACCGCTGCTCGCGCTGGTCGGCGACGAGATCGCCGATGGCAGCTACGAGCTGATCGAGGGCGAGCCGCGCCCGCTTTCGCTGTTCGACGCGGTCCGGGTCGATTACTCGCTGCGCCGACTGGTGCATTATACCGGCACCGACTGGCGGGCGGTGCAGCCCTGGGTGCTGCTGACCAATTACCACCGCTATGTCGACCAGTTCGTCCGGCTCGGCCTCGCCGAGATCGAGGCCGGCACGGCCGAGGCGCTGATCGCACCGGGGGGCGTGCGCATCGACAAGGACGGCATCGACGTCTCCGCCGCCGAGCGGGTGATGTCGGCGCCCTGGCACCGCTTCCAGATGCCGGCCTATCACCTGATAAGAAAGGGCGGCGAGGGTGTCACGCTGGTCAATATCGGCGTCGGGCCCTCCAACGCGAAGAACATCACCGACCATCTCGCGGTGCTCAGGCCCAATTGCTGGCTGATGGTCGGCCATTGCGGAGGGCTGCGGCAGACGCAGATCATCGGCGACTATGTGCTCGCGCACGCCTATCTCCGGCAGGACCGCATCCTCGACGATCTCGTGCCGCCGGATATCCCGATTCCGGCGCTGGCGGAGGTACAGGTCGCCTTGCAGCAGGCGGCGGCCGACATCACCGGCGAGAAGGGCGACCGGCTGAAGCAGCGCCTGCGCACCGGCACCGTCGTGACCCAGGACGACCGCAACTGGGAACTGCAATGGACCAAGGAGCGGCGGCGCATCAACCTGTCGCGCGCCATCGCGGTCGACATGGAATCCGGCACGATCGCGGCGCAAGGGTATCGGCTACGTGTGCCCTATGGCACCTTGCTCTGCGTCTCCGACAAGCCGCTCCATGGCGAGATCAAGCTGCCCGGCGCGGCGAATGCCTTCTACGAGCGCGCGGTCGGCGAGCATCTGCGCATCGGGCTCGATGCGCTGGAGAAGCTGAAGGAGGCAGGCTCCACCATCCATTCGCGCAAGCTCAGGAGCTTCGACGAGCCGCCGTTCAGGTAAGCTCGCCTCAGCCGAAGACGCCGTAAGCCAGCAGCCCCGCGATCGCCCAGAGCGCGATATTGCCCCAGCGATTGCGCCGGGCTTCGGCCCGGCCGATCGCCTCGATGCTGCGCTCGTCCAACGTGAACCCGTGGCGCGAGGCATCCTCGAGCTGGCCGAGCACGCGCTCGGCGCGGACGACCGTATCGGGCAAGGTCGCGAGCGAGCCGAGCAGGGAGCGGGCGCCGCGCCCGGCCTCCTC
>SEEM01000080.1 GCA_004144595.1 Hyphomicrobiales bacterium | reverse complement strand
CGCGCCCGCTTGCCGATGATCGCGAAGCGCAGCTTGCCTGACAGGAAGTCGATGGCGGAGACCGCGGCGAGGACGAGCAGGATCAGGAAGGAGACCTGCTGCCATTCCAGCGTGCGGATCGTCTCGGCGAGATAGAGGCCGATGCCGCCGGCGCCGACGATGCCGATGATGGTCGAGGAGCGGGTGTTCGACTCGATATAGTAGAGCACCTGGCTCGCGATCACCGGCAGCACCTGCGGCAGGAGGCCGAAGCGGATTTCATGCGCCTTACCGCCGCCGACGGAGGCCACGCCCTCGACCGCCCGGCGGTCGGCCGCCTCGATCGCTTCGGAATAGAGCTTACCGAAGGCGCCGAGATCGCTGGTCATGATCGCGAGCATGCCGGCGAACGGACCCAGGCCGACGACATTCACCCAGATCAGCGCCCAGATCAGGGCATCGACGCCGCGCACCGTGTCAAGCGAGCGGCGGGCGAGGAAATGCACGACGCGGTTGGCGACGACGTTGCGTGCCGCAATGAAGCCGAGCGGGAGGGCGAGGATCGCCGCCAGCACCGTGCCGAGGAAGGCGATGGCGATCGTCTCGAACAGCGCCTTCACGAAGATGATCGCGCGGGCGAAGGAGCCGGGATCGGGCGGCAGCATCAGCATGACGAAGGTGCCGAGATTACCGAGCCCCGCAATGATCTTCCAGAGCGAGGTTTCGAGCGTCGTCAGCCCGTAGAGGAAGAGGCCGGCGAGGGCGGCGATGGTTCCGATCGTGGCGAGCTTCGTCCTGAGGGAGCCGTGGATCGCTGCCTGATGCCGGTTGACGATGTCGGCGCGCGCGGCCGCGTCGAGGGCGAGGCTCATCGGCTGTGCTCCAGGCTGAGGAGGGCGTGGCGCAGCCGTTCGGTACCGTAGTCGATCAGCATCACGGCAATGATGATCAGCAGCAGGATGGCGCTGACATCGGTGAAGTAGAATTTGCGGATGGCCTCGATCAGGTCCTGGCCGATGCCGCCGGCGCCGACGAAACCCATGATCGAGGCGCCGCGGACATTGATCTCGAAGCGCAGCAGCGCGTAGCTCGCGAAATTGGACAGCACCTGCGGGACGACGGCGAAGCGGACGATCTGCCACCAGCTTCCGCCGGCGGCGGTGACGCCGTCGACCGGCTTCAGATCGATATTCTCGACCACTTCGGAGAAGAGCTTGCCGAGTGCGCCCATGGTGTGAATCGCGATGGCGAGCACGCCGGGCAGCGGGCCGAGGCCGAAGGCAATGACGAAGATCAGCGCGAAGACGATCTCGGGAACGGTGCGGCAGAATTCGAGATAGCGCCGCACCGCGAAGCGCAGCCAGCCGGCGCGGCCGAGATTGGCGGCGGCAGCGAAGCAGCACAGGAAGGCGCCGGCGACGCCGAGGATCGTGCCGACATAGGCGATGAGCACGGTCTGCCAGAGCAGCTTCAGCCAGCCCTTCAGGCCCCAGTACCATTCGGACAGGTCCGCACCGAAGCTGGAGAGGCGAAGCGTCGGCAGCGTCTCGTAGATATATTTCGGGAAGCGGTGGATGTTGGCGAAGAACTTGGTGAGATCGACCTCCGCGCCGCGCGCCGAAAGCAGCACGCAGGCGATGAAGACGGCGATGCCGATCAAGGCCTGCCGGCGCTTGGCCGAAGAAGCCTGCCGATAGATTTCGGCACGGGCGCGGATGGCCGGGTCGTTGCGGTCGATCGCGAGGGTCATGGAATCTTGCGTCCGTTGCCGGAGAGGGCGCCGGTGGCGCCGCTGCCGTCATGCTCACCCTTGTGGCGAGCATCCATGTCTTGAGCGCTGCGAAAGGCTCGGAAGACGTGGATGGTCGGGACAAGCCCGACCATGACGGCGAGAGCGTGGATGCTGCTTTAGGACGACTTCTTCTTGCGGAGCTCGTCGACGAACTTGTTGAGCTCGATGATCGGGTCGTAGGCCTTGTTGTCGACCGCGACGAGCGGGCCCTGCTTGCCTTCATAGATCTTGTCGAAGGCGGCCTTGTCCTTGGTGGCGAGGTTCAGGACCGCGTCGCGAATCTTGGCCTTCAGCTCTTCCGGCAGGTCGGTGAGATAGGCCATCGGCGAGTTCACGATCTGCTCGGACTTGAAGATGATCCGGAAATCGTCGGCCTTGGCCATGTTCTTGCGGGCCATGCGCTGCAGGTTGGATTCCTGCTCGTCGTTCCACCAGTTCGCAGCGATATCGACGGTGCCCTGCTGGAGCGCGATGATCGCGTTCTCGTGGCTGCCGGTATAGACGACCTTCGAGAAGAAGGTTTCCGGCTCGATCTTCATGCCGTTCAGCGCGAAGCGGGGGACATTGTTGCCCGAGGTCGAATTCGGGTCGACGAGGCCGAGATTCTTGCCCTTGAGGTCCTCGACCTTCTGATAGGGCGAGTCCTTCTTCACGTAGAAGACCGAGTGATAGCCCTTGGTGCCGTCCAGATTGGTCTCGATGGCGAAAGCATCGACCTTGGCGCCGGTCATGCGGGCGCGGGCAAAGGAGGACGGGCCGTAGGAGGCGATGTGGATGTTGCCGGCGCGCTGGCCCTCGATGATCGCGGCGTAGTCGTTGGCGATGCGCAGCGTGACCTTGGTGCCGAGTTCCTTGGCGAGATACTGCACGAAGGGGGTGTAGCGCTCGGTGACGCCCGAGGCGTTCTCGGAGGGGATGATCGCGAAGACGAGTTCGGGATACTTGGCCTTCCAGTCCTGAGCGAAAGCCGGTGTGGCGGCGAGCGCCAGGCCGGCGACGGCGAGCGAGAGGGTATGACGACGGGTCAGCATCGATATGCTCCTGGTTTTAATCGTAGACGGGATGGTCTTCTCGCGGCGACGGCCTTCGGCCGGTCCGGCGATCTCGGGAAATCAGGCGATCTTCTGGCGGGCGCGCTTCGCCTCGGAAGCCGCGATGACGTCGAGCGCATCCAGCGCCTCGGCGCCGGCATCCTTGGCCTCGATCCCGTAGAGCTCGGCTGCGACCTCGCGGGTCAGCGCCTGCGGCACGTCGTCGAACACGACCTTGCCCGCGGACATGCCGATCAGGCGGTCGCAATATTTCGCGGCGATGTCGAGGTCGTGCAGGTTGCACATCACGGGGATGCCGTCTTCGCGATTGATGCGGAACAGCGCGTCCATGACGACCTGGGTGTTACGGGGATCGAGCGAGGCGATCGGCTCGTCGGCGAGGATGATGCGCGGTTCCTGGACGAGGGCGCGGGCGATGGCGACGCGCTGCTGTTGGCCGCCCGAAAGGGTCTCGGCGCGCTGCGCCAGGAGATGGCCCATATCGAGACGCTCGAGCGCCGCGATGGCGCGGATCTTGTCGTCGTCGGAGAAGCTCTTGACCAGCGTCAGGGCGGCGGAGCGATGGTTCAGGCGGCCGAGCAGGACGTTGGTCAGCACGTCGAGGCGGCCGACGAGGTTGAATTGCTGGAAGATCATCGCCGTGTCGCGGCGCCAGCGCCTGAGCGAGGCGCCCTTCAGCCCGGTGACGTTCTGCTCCTCGCAGATGATCTGGCCGGCGGTGGGCTCGGTGAGGCGGTTCAGCATGCGCAGCAGCGTCGACTTGCCGGCGCCGGAGGGGCCGATCACGCCGACCATTTCACCTTTGGGGACGGTCAGAGTGACGGTGTCGACCGCGTTCCTGTCGCCAAAGCGCTTGGTCAGGCCTTCGATGCGGAGCATGAACTGGTTCTCGGGCACGATGCGGGCATGAGCGCATTCCCACACGGCTGAGGCCGGAGGGACTGGCATCTCGATGGCGGCGATCCCTAGCGACGGCGGATGACAGCCGCATGACGTCTCGTGACGCCCCGAAGGCAGCCATTTGCCACCGCGGGGCCGGTCAACGTTTCGTGAGGTCTCCAGAATGCGCTTGGACGATCCGCAGGTTACCGGCAGCATGATAGCGGATGCTTGTGTGCGGCGGAGATGCCCGTGACGGTGGGCCTCTTATCGGCAAGCATCTTGCATCGATGCCTGCGAGGCCGGATCGATGCGGCATCGGCGCGAAAACTGCTGTTTTTGTTCCGCTGTGGCGCGCCGGCATCTTAGCAACGCCTTTCGTTCCATTTAAGACCAATGGGCGGCAACGGAGCCACCAGCCTGATGAAGCGGTTCGTCCTTCTTGTTCTCGTCGCCGCCATCGGCGGCGGCGGATATTATGCCTACCGCAACCAGCGCGCCGGCACGCAGCAGGCACAGGCGAGCGCGGTCTCGGGACCGCGCGCCGTGCCGGTCGAGGTGGCGTCCATCGAAATCGGGACTGTCAGCGAGGAGGTCGAGGCGCTCGGCACGCTGGCCGCTGACGAATCCGTCGTGATCGCGCCTGAGATCGCCGGTCGCGTGGTCGCGCTCGGCTTCAAGGAGGGCGAACGGGTCAAGGCCGGCCAGGAGCTGGTCAAGCTCGACACCGCGATCCTCGATGCCGAACTCAAGCAGTCGCAGGCCGATCTCAGCCTTGCCCGCGATACCCATGAGCGCCTGCGCGCGCTGGTGCAGCGCGGCTCGGGCACGCAGGTCGCGCTCGATGAAGCCGGCGCGAAGCTCGCTTCCAGCGAAGCCCGCATCCAGCTCGCCAAGGCCAAGCTCGCGCAGTCGACCATCCTGGCGCCGTTCAGCGGTGTCGTCGGCCTGCGCTCGGTCGGCGTCGGCGACTACGTCTCCGTCGGCAAACCGTTGATCACGCTGACCAGCATCGACCCGATCAAGATCGATTTCCGCGTGCCCGAGATCTTTCTCAGCCGCCTCAAGGTGGGCCAGCCCGTGCAGATGCGCGTCGATGCGGTGCCGGACCGGAATTTCCAGGGCAAGATCTACGCGATCGACCCGGTCGTGGATGTGAACGGCCGGGCGATCCGCCTGCGCGCCAACATCCCCAATGCCGATCTCGCGCTGAAGCCCGGCCTGTTCGCCCGCCTCGCCATCACCGTCGACCAGCGCGAGAACGCGATCCTGGTTCCGGAAATGGCGGTCGTGCCGGATGCGGTCGGCAAGATGGTCTACATCGTCGAGAAGGGTAAGGCCAAGCGCGTCACCGTCGAGTTGGGCAAGCGCCTGCCTGGCAAGGTTGAGATCGTCAGCGGGCTGAAGCCCGACATGCAGATCATCACCGCCGGCCAGATGCGGCTGCGCGACGGCGCGACCATCGCGATCAAGGACAAGGTCGTCCAGACGAGCCAGCTCTAGAGCCTTATCGCGCTCCTCGCGAGATGCTCCACCTCATTGTTTTGTCGCTTTTTTCCAGGCGAACCGAGATCCGCTTCGCTCGAAAGTGCTCTAGGACCGACGCATGAGCCTGTTCGAACTCTTCGTCCGCCGGCCCGTTCTCTCGACGGTGCTGAGCCTTCTGGTGATGCTGATCGGCATCGTCTCCTATGGCCGCCTGACGATCCGCGAATACCCCAATATCGACGAGCCGATCGTCTCGGTCCGCACGGATTATCGCGGCGCCTCAGCCGAGATCATCGAGACGCAGGTCACGCAGATCCTGGAGAACTCGATCGCCGGGATCGAGGGCATCGAGATCCTGTCCTCGACCAGCCGCCAGGAGCGCAGCTTCATCCAGGTGCGTTTCCGGCCGGATGTCGATCCCGACGTTGCGGCTTCCGACGTGCGCGATCGCGTCAGCCGCGTGCGCAGCCGCATGCCCGACGAGATCGACGAGCCGGTCATCGCCAAGGTCGAGGCCGACTCGCAGCCGATCCTCTATCTTTCGCTGACCAGCTCGCGGCACGGGCCGCTCGAACTGACCGATTTCGCCGATCGCTCCATCTCCGACCGCGTCCAGAACGTCACCGGCGTGGCGGAGGTCCGCATCCTCGGCCAGCGCCAGTACGCGATGCGCATCTGGCTCGATCGCGCCCGCATGTCGGCCTACAATGTCAGCGTCCAGGAGGTCGAGGCCGCGGTCAGGGCGCAGAACATCGAGATTCCGTCTGGCCGCATCGAGAGCAACGACCGCGAATTCACGGTGCTCTCGCAGACCAGCATGACGACGCCGGGGGAATTCCGCGAGATCGTCGTCAAGGACGCCAGCGGCTTTCCGGTCAAGGTCAAGGACATCGCCAAGGTCGAGCTCGCTGCGCGCGAGGAGCGCAACGCCGCCTGGTTCAAGGGCACGCCCTCGGTCACGATCGGCATCGTCAAGCAGGCGACTGCGAACCCGCTCGACGTTTCAGCCGGCATCGAGGAAGCGTTGCCCGGCATCATCGAGGACCTGCCGGAAGGCATGTCGATCGCCAAGTCCTATGACAGCTCGGTCTTCATCGATCGCTCGATCAAGGCGGTCTACCAGACGATCATCGAAGCGATCGTACTGGTCGTGCTGATCATCTTCATCTTCCTGCGCTCGGTCCGCGCGACGCTGATCCCGCTGGTGACGATCCCGGTGTCGCTGATCGGCTCCTTCGCGCTGATGTATGCGTTCGGCTTCACCGTGAACACGCTGACGCTGCTCTCGATGGTGCTCGCCATCGGCCTCGTCGTCGACGACGCGATCGTCGTGCTGGAGAACGTGCATCGCCATATCGAGGACGGCATGCAGCCGACCCCCGCGGCGATCCGCGGCATCAACGAGATCGCCTTCGCCGTGGTGGCGATGACGCTGACGCTGGTCGCGGTCTACGCGCCGATGGCCTTCTCGACCGGCCGCACCGGCAAGCTCTTCATCGAGTTCGCGCTGACCCTGGCCGGCGCGGTGCTCGTCTCGGGTTTCGTCGCGCTGACGCTGACGCCGATGATGTGCGCCAAGCTGCTGCGCCATCATGAGAAGCACAGTTGGCTCTACAACGTGCTGGAAGGCGGCTTCAACGCCTTGTCGCGCGGCTACAAGGCTTCGTTGCGCGGGGCGCTCTCGGTGCGTCCGCTCGTCATCCTGCTCGCGATCGGCGTCGCCGGCGGCGGCTATTACTTCTTCACCCATTTGCGCGCCGAGCTGGCGCCGGTCGAGGATCGCGGCACGATCAACGCCGTCGGCGTCGCTCCCGAAGGCGCCACCGTCTCGTTCACGGCCGAATATGCCCGCCAGGTCGAGAACTATTTCCGGAACATCCCGGAGGTCGAGACCTATCTCGTGATCGTCGGCTTCCCCGACGTGACGCGTGCCGTCGGCTTCGCGCGCCTCAAGCCCTGGGAAGAACGCCAGCGCAAGCAGCAGGACCTCGTCGTCGAGATCAACCGGGGGTTGTCGCAGATTCCGGGCATCCGCCTGTTCGCGACCAACCCGGCCTCGCTCGGGCAGGGCCAGGCGAACAGCAAGCCGGTCGAGTTCGTGCTGCGCTCGTCGGAGCCCTATACGCAGATCAAGTCCTATGTCGACCAGCTGATGACGGAGGTCTCCAATTCGCCTGTTCTGACCAATGTCGAGACCAACCTCATCCTCGACAAGCCGCAGATCAAGGTCTCGATCGACCGGCAGCGCGCCGCCGATCTCGGCGTCAATGTCGACATCATCGGCCGCACGATGGAGACGCTGCTCGGCGGCCGGCAGGTCACCCGCTTCAACATGAACAGCAAGCAGTACGACGTCATGCTGCAGGTCGAGGGGGCGGAGCGCAACACACCGCAGGCGCTGCAGTCGATCTACCTGATGGGGCGGGGCGGTGCCATCGTGCAGCTCTCCAGCGTGGTCAAGATCGAAGAGACGGTCGCGCCGAAGGAACTCGTGCGCTTCAACCAGCTCCGCTCGGCGACGATCACCGCAATCCCGGCACCGGGCTATTCGCTCGGCGACGCGCTCAAGGTGCTGGAGGAGGGCGCCGCGCGCGTGCTGCCCAATACCGTGCAGGTCGACTATTCCGGCCAGAGCCGCGAGTTCAAGCAGTCGGGTGCCAGCATCTTCATCGTCTTCCTGCTCGCACTGGGCTTCATCTATCTCGTGCTGGCGGCGCAGTTCGAAAGCTTCGTCGACCCGGTCGTGATCATGGTCTCGGTGCCGCTCTCGCTGACCGGCGCTCTGGCAGCGCTCTACTTCACGGGCGGGACGATGAACGTCTACAGCCAGATCGGCCTGATCACGCTGGTCGGCCTGATCACCAAGCACGGCATCCTGATCCTGGAGTTCACCAACCAGCTCCGGGAGGAGGGCAAGGAGATCATCGAAGCCCTGGTCGAGGCTGCGGAACTGCGCCTGCGGCCGATCCTGATGACCACCGGCGCGATGGTGCTCGGCGCGGTGCCGCTCGCCATCGCCGAGGGTGCCGGTGCCGAGAGCCGCTCGCAGATCGGCTGGGTCATCGTCGGCGGCATGACCTTCGGCACGCTGCTAACGCTCTATGTGGTGCCGGTCGCCTATAGCTACCTCGCCCGCCCGGTGCACGGCTCGCGCCATGCCCCGCATGAGGAAGGGCACGGCGCTCATCCGGCTCCGGCGGAGTGACGACACCAGCTGTCATCCCGTGCGCGCCGCAGCGTGCAACGCTGCTGCGCAGACACGGGACAGCGTGACGAGAGGGCGCCCGACCTGAAGACGGTCCCGCATCTGCGCCGCAGCACTTCGTGCCGCAGCGCGTGCGGGATGACGCTGCGAGCTACTGCAGCCTGACCGAGACGCTTTCGCTCGCCCCGGTCGCATCGATCACCGAAATCCGCATGAAGCCCTTGCCAGGCGGCTGCCATTGCGTTTCGCGGCGGCGCTGCGGCTCGGTCACCGGCGTGCCGTCGACCATCCAGGTATAGGGCGGAGACCCGCCGGCCACCTTGAGATTGAGCCGGCCGTTGCCGTCGAGCGCGGCCGCGGAAAGATCGATGCGGGCGCCGTCCGGCGGGAAGGCGAGCTTCAGCGTCGGCGTCGTCATCGCCGTCACGCTCTTGGGCACGTCCTGCCGCAGATGACGGAGCGGCGGCGGCAGATGGCTCGTGCTGGCGACGATCGCGTCAGTCGGCTGCGGAAAGGGGCGCGGGTCGATGCCGAGCCGGGCGAAGGCGTCGAACAGGATCGGTGCCGCGACCGTGCGCCCGACCAATCCGGGCACGGCGCCGTTATCGGCCCGGCCGACCCAGACGCCGATCGTGTGCTTTCGGTCGAAGCCGACGGCCCAGGCGTCGCGATAGCCGTAGGAGGTGCCGGTCTTGTAGGCGATGCGGCCCGGCACGGCGTTGAGCGGCGGCGGCGCGCCGAGCAAGGTGTCGGCGACATACCAGGCGGCGACGGGGTCGACGAGGCGCGGCGCCGAGCCCGTTACGGCGGCTTGCTGGCGGAAGTGCAGCGGCAGCATCTCGCCGCCGCGCGCCAATCCGACATAGGCGCGGGTCAGGTCCTGCAAGGTGATGCCGAGGCCGCCGAGGCCGACCGCAAGGCCGGGCGCGCCGCTGTCTTTGGGCATGGCGATGGCGATGCCGGCATCGCGCAGGCGGGATAGGAAGCGCTGGGGGCCGAGCGCCGATAGCAGCTCGACGGCGGGCACGTTGAGCGAGAGCTGAAGCGCCTTGCGCGCGCTGACCATGCCCTGGAAGGTCATGTCGAAATTCTCTGGGATATAGATGCCGTATCGCGCCGGGCGGTCCTCCAGCATGGTCTCGGGATGAGCGATGCCGTTGTCGAAGGCGAGGGCGTAGATGAAGGGTTTCAGCGCCGAGCCCGGCGAGCGCAGCGCCCGCGTCAGATCGAGCGCGCCAGCGCGTTCGGCCGCGAAATAATCGACACCGCCGACGGACGCGCGGATCTCGCCGGTCTCGTTGTCGACCGCGAGGATCGCGATCGAGACCTGCGGCGCCAAGCCGAGGCTGCGCTCGCGCGCGAGGCCTTCGAGCGCGGTTTGCAGGCGCGCATCGAGCGAGAGTTTCTGGATGCGCTCGGCCGGGGCCTCCGCCACGGCCTGCTCGGCGATATGGGGGCTGAGATTCGGGAAGGGGCGCCGGGCGGTCGGGATCGGCTCGTTGCGGGCGGCGGCCACCTCATCACGGGTGGCGAGGCCGGCCTGCTCGACCCGCTCCAGCACGCGCTCGCGCGCCTTGCGGGCAGCTTCGCCGAAGCGGTCCGGCCGGCGCGTTTCCGGCGATTGCGGGAGGGCGACGAGGAGGGCGGCTTCGGCGGTCGAGAGGCGCTTCGGCTCCTTGCCGAAATAGGCAAAGCTCGCGGCGCGCACGCCTTCGAGATTGCCGCCGAAAGGGGCGAGCGTCAGGTAAAGGTCGAGAATGCGCGCCTTGTCGAAGCGCCGCTCCAGCTCGACGGCGCGTACGGCCTGCCGGAGCTTGGCTGAGAGCGTGCGCTCCTCGCGCGGTTCGAGCAGGCGCGCGACCTGCATGGTCAGCGTCGAGCCGCCGGAAACGATGCGGCCATTCCTCAGCATCTGGCCGGCGGCGCGCAGCATGCCGAGCGGGTCGATCCCGTGGTGCGCGTCGAAGCGCTTGTCCTCGAAAGCCTTGAGCATCGCGAGATAGCGCGGGTCGACATCCTCGCTGGTGACGGGGAGCTTCCAGCGACCGTCGGCGGTGAGGAAGGGGCGCAGGAGCCTGCCTTCGCGGTCGAGCACCACGGTCGAGCGGTCGGCAGCGGCCGCGAGGTCGAGCGGGGGGAGGGAGCGGGCGTAGAGGGTGAGGGCGGCGCCGGCTGCGATTGCCGAGACGGTCAGGGCGCCAGCGGCGATCTTCAGCTTGCGGAGGCGGCCAGGGCGCGCCGTCATGCTCGGGCTTGACCCGAGCATCTCCTGATCGAGATTCTCGGGTCTGCGCTGCGCTTCGCCCGAGAATGACGGCCGTGTTTGCCCACTCTCGCTCATATTACCGCGCCGAGGTGATCTCCACCGCGCCGAAGCCCGTCCTGCCGAAGCGGTCCGGCCGGTACATGTCCTCGATCACGGCGGCGGGCGAGACATAGCGGCCTGGCGAGACCGCGCGCGCGATATAGGCGACGGTGTAGGAGAGCTTGTCGTTCTTCGAGCCGGAGCGCTCGAAGGCGGCGACATAGCGGTCGTCGCGCGACTCGGTATGGACCGGGTTGACCTCCTGCTTCAGCCAGTCGAGCCCTGCGACCGAGGCGCCTTCCGTCAGGTTGGCATTCTCGATCTCGAGTCCGGCTGGAACGGGATCGACCAGCAGCAGCCGGCCATAACGTGGCGCGCCTTCCGTCACGGTCAGCGCCACGACATAACGTTCGTTCTGGCGCAGGCGCGCCGGGTCGGCCTTCTCGCCCTTCATCGTGTAGATCACGCGCTCCAGCCCGAAGCCCTGGTTCAGCGCCGGCTCCGGCGCAGTCGGGATGCCGGCGACGGTGATGACGGCTTGCGCATTGCCGGCGCCGGGGTTGGCGATGGTCAGGGACTTGGCTTCAAGCGCCTCGGCCGAGAGCGTGCGGTAGAGCGCGCCCTTGCGAGCGGCACCATCGACCGTCAGCGTCATGCCCTCGGCGTCCTTGGCCATGGCCTGTGCCGCCAGCACCATCCACATCTGCTCCTGCGTCGAGGTGTAGTTGTAGCGGGCGCTGTTGCGGGTGGCATCGACGATCGAGACGGCACGGCTGATATCGGCGCGCTCGCCATTGGCTTCCGCGATCAGGGCGAGCACGCCCGCTCCGTCGCGCAGGCGGGAGCCGTAATCGGGGCGCGAGAAGCCGTCGTCGCTCGCCTGCTGGAGCAGCCCGAGGGCGCTGCCGAAGGCGGCGCGGCCGCGGCCGCGATCGCCCAGAGCCGAGAGCGCCGCGCCGATCTGGGCGCGGGCAAGCGGCGTCGCGAAATCTCCGAGCTTGTTGTCGGCGAGATAGCGCAGGTCGCCCATCACCGGCCGGCCGTTGCGGGCCAGCACATAGAGCGCATAGGCGATGCCGGCGGCCTCCTCCTTGTTGATCTCGCTGGTGTTGACGACCTGGTTGCGCAGGCGGTCAAGCGCAAGGTTGAAGGCGATCTGCGGCACCGCGAACTGCTTCTCGCGGGCGCGGGTCAGGAAGTCCGTGACGAAGGCGTCGAGCCAGAGATCGTCGCCGCCGACGCTCCAGAGACCGAAGGAGCCGTTGCCGCCCTGGCGGGCGAGCACGCGCTCGATCGCGTTGACGACGCGCTCGTCGGCCTTGTCGTCGAGCGCGAGCTGTTCCAGTGAGGCAAGCTGGTTGACCGCCAGCAGCGGCAGGGCGCGCGAGACGGTCTGCTCGGTGCAGCCATAGGGGTAGCGGTCGAGCGCCTTGAGCAGGCCGGGCACGTCGAGCGAGCCGAATGGCGAGACGCTCACGGAGACCTGGCCGGAATTCGGCACGAGATCGGCCAGCAGGTCGGCAGAGACGGTGATCGCCCCGCCATTGCCGGGGATCGCCCGAAC
>SEEM01000242.1 GCA_004144595.1 Hyphomicrobiales bacterium | reverse complement strand
CAGTAGAACTCGAAGCCGTCGACACGGCGCGCGGTGAAGCGCATGGCGATTTCGTCGGTCGTGCCGAGCTTGTTGCGGCACCACGCAGCTTCATTGGCCCAGCGGCCCGCATAGGCTGGCTCCTGGGCAGCCGCGGCCTGAACCAGGCCGAACGACGGCAGGCAGATGAGCAAGGCACGGCAGAGCATGGCATCCTCCCATCATGGTGACGATGCCAGATTTGGCGCGCTCAGGCGCGATTTGGCGATTCAGGCCTGCTGCGGCGGTGTCCGTGGCTCCCCGCCCGCCCCGCGCCCGGCGATCAGCCAGTAGACGAAGCCGGTGGCGGCGCCGACCAGGAAGAGCGCCGCCACGACCTGCATCTCGCCGGCGCGCGGCGCCCTCGCCATGCCGAGCATGGCGAGCGGCAGCAGGGCGGCCAGCAGGCCGGTGAGCCCGCTCTGGATCAGGCCGCTGCGGAAGCGGAAGAGCTCCGACGCGATCGCGACCAGCACCACCGGCAGGACCAGGATGGCGAAGCCGAGCCGGCCGAGCAGGGAAAACGCCGCCTCCGCGGTCGGGCCGGGGTCGAAGCCGCGCTCGGCCTGGTCGAACAGCGCCGAGATCAGCCGGTCGAAGCCGCCGCCGATCAGAAGGCCGAGATCGGGCGAGGCGACGCCGGCGATCAGCAGGGCGACCAGGCCCGAGCCGATCGCAAACAGCAGCGCGAATGGGATCAGCAGCAGCCAGCGCAGCATGTCAGTGCGGAGCTGCTACGGCGTCGGCGTCGCCCTGCTCCAGCATCAGCCGGGCGCGGGCCGAGAGCTTCTCGGTCTCGCTCTTGAGCTGGCCGCAGGCGGCGAGAATGTCGCGGCCGCGCGGGGTGCGCACCGGCGAGGCGTAGCCTGCCTTGAACACGATCTCCGAGAAGCGCTCGATCCGCTCCCAGTCCGAGCATTCGTAGCGCGTGCCGGGCCAGGGGTTGAACGGGATCAGGTTGATCTTGGCCGGGATGCCCTTGAGCAGGCGCACCAGCTCGCGCGCCTCGGCATCGCTGTCGTTGACGCCCTTGAGCATGACGTACTCGAAGGTGATGCGCTTCGCGTTCGACAGGCCGGGATAGTTCCGGCAGGCGTCGAGCAGGTCCTTGATCGGGTACTTCTTGTTGAGCGGCACCAGTTCGTTGCGCAGCTCGTCGCGCACGGCATGCAGCGAGATCGCCAGCATCGTGCCCATCTCGTCGCCGAGCGGGCCGATCTGCGGCACCACGCCCGAGGTCGAGACGGTGATGCGCCGGCGCCCGATCGACAGGCCCTGATCGTCGGTGATCACGCCGATCGCGTCGCGCACGCCGTCGAAATTATAGAGCGGTTCGCCCATGCCCATGAAGACGATGTTCGAGACGAAGCGCCCGCCATCATTGGGAACGAAGGCGCCGTCAGGCGCGCTGCGGTTGGGGAAATCGCCGAGCCGGTCGCGCGGGCCGGTCGGGGCCATGCGCAGCAGCCATTTGCGGGTGCCGTCGCTGGAGACCTGCTCGGCAGTGACTTCCGGCAGGTCGAGCGTGAAATACTCGGCGAGCTGGGCGCGCAGGCCTTTGCCGATCGTCGTCATCTCCGCGAAGTCGCGGACGCCAAAATGGTAGATCCAGTTCCAGAGCTGGCCGACGCGCATGCGCCGTTCCTTCTCGGGAATGCCGATCTCGGCCAGCGCCGCATCGAGGCCGGCGCGCGTACGCCCGGCCAGTGACGGCCGCCGCATAACGGGTTCGGCCGCCGGAGGGGCGGCTTCGGTAACAGAGAGATTCATCGGGACTCGGCTCATGGCGGGCACTTCCGCCCGGAATTGGCCGCCTCATAGCACGGGAGCGGCCTATCGCGAAATCAGCCTATTTGCAGGCGTCCTCGGCCCGCTTGACGATCTGCGAGATGCCGGCGAGCGAATACTTGTCGCTGGTTGCGTTGCCGCGCTTCGAGGTGCCCTTGATCTCGAGCCCGGAGCCCTTGCGCAGCGCATCGAGCATGCGGCCTTCCTCGGCCGGGTTCTTCAGCCAGACATTCTGGCCCTTGGCGACCAGCGCGAAGCGCTCGGCGCCGATGATCGCCTGATGCTCGACATCTTCCTTGAGGTCGAAATTCATGACGAGGCTGATCTCGTTGCGCACGCCCTCGCCCGGGCGGCTGGAGATGAACAGCAGGCCTTCGACATCCTTGAGATTGGCAGGCGTCCGGCTCTCGGCCTTGGACAGAGCGTAGCAGATCTTCGTGCGGCCCTGCTGCGACGAGAAGGCCTGCCATTTGCCGGCGGTTTCGAGCAGCAGCGCCTGGCCTTGCCCGCCGGCCGCGGCCGTCTTGGCCGGCGCCGGCTTGCTGCCGGCGCGCTGGGCCTGCGCCGGGGCGGCCGCAAAGGTCAGGGCCGCCAGGCCGAGCAAGGCAGCGGCCAGGGCCGGGAGGCGGACGGAAGAGGGAGCCGAAATGCGAATCATGGATCGCCAGTAACCAACAAAAACGTTAACGCCGAATGGACAATGCGCGGGATCGGCGATCCGGATTGACGCGACGCGACGGATAGGATGTCACGATCCTGGCGAAAATGCGAATGCCCGCTGCAGGTTCGCCGATCGGACGACGCCTTCTGCTTCAATAGTTTAGAGCAGGCCCGTGCTCGGTTCCGTTCGGCTTCAGGCTGTGCCAGCCTTGTGCGGATGCGAAGGAACCGGCCGGACGGGATGGAGGATCGATGAAGGCGCTGCTGTGCGAAGCCCTCGGGCCG
>SEEM01000241.1 GCA_004144595.1 Hyphomicrobiales bacterium | reverse complement strand
CTTCTCGGCGGTCTTCGTCTTGGTGGTCTTGGTAGCGGCTTTGGCCATGGTGGAACCTCGGGACTAGCGCATTCGGATGTAGCGGCAGCCGGCGGCTTGCGCCACCAGCGAAGATTAGGCGGTTAGAGCGCTTCCGCGCCGGAGATGATCTCGATCAGTTCCTTCGTGATCATCGCCTGGCGCGAGCGGTTGTAGAGCTGCGTCTGCTTCTTGATCATCTCGCCGGCGTTGCGCGTGGCGGAGTCCATCGCCGACATGCGCGCGCCCTGCTCGGAGGCGGCGTTCTCGAGCAGCCCGCGCAGGACCTGGACGGTCAGGTTGCGCGGCAGCAGCGCTTCCAGGATCTCGCCCTCGTCCGGTTCGTAATCATAGACCGCGTCGCTCAGCTTGGTGCCTTCCGGAATCTCGGCCGGGATGATGCGCTGCGCCGTCGGGATCTGGGCGATCACCGAGCGGAAGCGCGAGAAGAACAGCGTCGCGACGTCGAATTCGCCATTGGCGAAGCGGGTCAGCACGTTCTGGGCGATCGTCTCGGCATTGACGAAGCCGACCTGCTTGAACTCGCGCAGGTCGATGAACTCGATGATCTCCGCCGAGAACTGGCGACGCAGGATATCGTAGCCCTTCTTGCCCACGCAGATGATCTTGACCGTCTTGCCCTCGGCCTTCAGCGCAAGCGCCTTGTCGCGGGCAAGCCGGGCGATCGAGGAGTTGAAGGCGCCGCACAGGCCGCGCTCGGCGGTCAGCACGAGCAACAGATGCACCTTGTCGGAACCCGTGCCCGCGATCAGGCGCGGCGCGCTCGAACCCGACACGCCGGACGCGAGGTTCGACAGCACCGTCTCCATGCGCTCGGCATAGGGGCGTGCGGCCTCGGCGGCCATCTGCGCGCGACGCAGCTTCGCCGCCGCGACCATCTGCATCGCCTTGGTGATTTTCTGCGTCGACTTCACCGAAGCGATGCGGTTTCTAAGGTCCTTCAAAGAAGGCATGTGGCGCTCTCACCCCGTCATGGTCGAAACTGACCATCTACGTCTCGTTCCGTCATGCTCGGGCTTGTCCCGAACATCCAGCTCTTCAACCCCGCCTGCCTTGCTCGATCGGTCGCAAGGCGTGGATGGTCGGCACAAGGCCGACCATGACGGGAAGGCTCAATCTCAGGCGAAGGACTTCGCGAAACCCGCGACGATGTCCTTGAGCTTGGCGGCGTTGGCGTCCGACAGGTCTTTCGACGTGCCGATCTCGTTCAGCATGTCGGCATGCTTGCCGCGGACCAGCGAAAGCAGACCGTCCTCGAAGGCGCGGACCTTGGCGACCGGCAGCGCATCGAGATAGCCGTTGACGCCGGCATAGATCACGACGACCTGCTCTTCCATCTTCAGCGGCGAGAACTGCGGCTGCTTCAGGAGCTCGGTCAGGCGGGCGCCGCGGTTGAGCAGGCGCTGCGTGACCGCGTCGAGGTCCGAGCCGAACTGGGCGAAGGCGGCCATCTCGCGATACTGGGCGAGTTCGCCCTTGATCTTGCCGGCGACCTTCTTGGTGGCCTTTGTCTGCGCCGACGAACCGACGCGCGACACCGAGAGGCCGACGTTCACCGCCGGGCGGATGCCCTGGTAGAACAGGTCCGTCTCGAGGAAGATCTGGCCGTCGGTGATCGAGATCACGTTGGTCGGGATGTAGGCGGACACGTCGTTCGCCTGGGTCTCGATGACCGGCAGCGCCGTCAGCGAGCCGAGGCCGGCGTCCTCGCCCATCTTCGCCGCGCGCTCGAGCAGGCGGGAGTGGAGATAGAACACGTCGCCCGGATAGGCCTCGCGGCCCGGCGGCCGGCGCAGCAGCAGCGACATCTGGCGGTAGGCGACGGCCTGCTTGGAAAGGTCGTCATAGATGATGACCGCATGCATGCCGTTGTCGCGGAAGAACTCGCCCATCGAGCAGCCGGCGAAGGGCGCCAGGAACTGCATCGGGGCCGGGTCCGAAGCGGTCGCGGCCACCACGATCGAGTATTCCATCGCGCCGCGCTCTTCGAGCACCTTCACGAGCTGGGCGACGGTCGAGCGCTTCTGGCCGACGGCGACGTAGACGCAGTAGAGCTTCTGGCTCTCGGGGGCGCCTTCGACGTTCAGCGCGCGCTGGTTCAGGATCGTGTCGAGCGCGATCGCGGTCTTGCCGGTCTGGCGGTCGCCGATGATCAGCTCGCGCTGGCCACGGCCGATCGGGATCAGGGCGTCGACAGCCTTGAGGCCGGTCGCCATCGGCTCGTGCACCGACTTGCGCGGGATGATGCCGGGGGCCTTGACGTCGACGCGGGCGCGCTGGGCCGCCTTGATCGGACCCTTGCCGTCGATCGGATTGCCGAGCGCGTCGACGACGCGGCCGAGCAGCTCCTTGCCGACCGGCACGTCGACGATGGCGCCGGTGCGCTTGACGGTCTGGCCTTCCTTGATCTCACGGTCGGAGCCGAAAATGACGACGCCGACATTGTCGCTCTCGAGGTTGAGGGCCATGCCGCGCACGCCCGACTCGAACTCGACCATCTCGCCGGCCTGGACCTTGTCGAGACCATAGACGCGGGCGATGCCGTCACCGACGGAGAGAACCTGACCGACCTCGGTGACCGAGGCTTCCGAGCCGAAGTTCGAGATCTGAGCCTTCAGGATGGCGGAGATTTCAGCGGGGCGGATGTCCATCAGCCGACCTCTTTCATGGCAAGACGAATTGAATTGAGTTTGGTTTTCAGCGACGCGTCGAC
>SEEM01000240.1 GCA_004144595.1 Hyphomicrobiales bacterium | reverse complement strand
GCCGAGCATGACGACATAGACCGCAAGCATCACCGCGCGATGCGAGATCACCCGGCGCACGCCGCCGCCATAGGCCTCCGACGAGCGGTTGAAGAAGCGATTGAAGGCGCGGAAGAACCAGCCGAACAGCTTGTCCATGACCCGCGTCAGTGCGTCCTTCGGGGCGTGGTGGCCCTTTAGCAGGAGCGCGGCGAGCGCCGGCGACAGGGTCAGCGAGTTGATGGCGGAGATCACCGTCGAGATCGCGATGGTCAGCGCGAACTGGCGGTAGAACTGCCCGGTCAGGCCCGAGATGAAGGCGAGCGGCACGAAGACCGCAACCAGCACCAGCGCGATCGCGATGATCGGGCCGGAGACCTCGCGCATCGCCTTGTAGGTCGCTTCGCGCGGCGAGAGGCCGTTCTCGATGTTGCGCTCGACATTCTCGACCACGACGATCGCATCGTCGACGACGATGCCGATGGCGAGCACCAGCCCGAACAGGCTCAGCGCATTGATCGAGAAGCCCAGGAGATACATCACCGCGAAGGTGCCGACGACTGAGATCGGCACCGCGACGAGCGGGATGATCGAGGCGCGCCATGTCTGCAGGAAGACGATGACGACGAGCACGACGAGCGCCACTGCCTCCAGCAGCGTCGAGATCACCGCCTTGATCGAGGCGCGGACGAACTGGGTGGTATCGTAGACGATCGAATAATCCACGCCCTCGGGCATGTTCTGCTTGATCTCTCGCATCGTCTCCTGGACGCGGTCGGCGATCGCTATGGCGTTCGAGCCCGGCGCCTGGAAGACCGGGACGGCGACGGCCGACTTGCCGTTGAGCAACGAGCGCAGCGCATAATCCGCAGCACCGAGCTCGATGCGGGAGATATCCTTCAGCCGGACGACGGCGCCGTCGGCTGCGGTCTTGACGATGATCTCGCCGAACTGCTCCTCGTTCTGGAGGCGGCCCTGCGCGTTCACCGAAAGCTGGAGGTCGAGGCCCGGCGCGTTCGGCGAAGCGCCGATGACGCCGGCCGCGGCCTGGACGTTCTGGGCGCGGATCTCGCGCACGACGTCGCCGGGCGAGAGCCCGTGCTCGGCGACCTTCTGCGGATCGAGCCAGACGCGCATCGAATAATCGCCGGAGCCGAAGAGCTGGACCTGTCCGACGCCGTCGATGCGGGCGAGCCGGTCCTTGACGTTCAGCACCGCGTAATTGCGCAGATAGGTCATGTCGTAGCGGCCGTTCGGCGAGGTGATGTGCACCACCATCGTCAGGTCCGGCGAGCTCTTGACCGTGGTGACGCCGAGCCGGCGCACCTCCTCGGGCAGGCGCGGCTCGGCCTGGCTGACGCGGTTCTGCACCAGCTGCTGGGCCTTGTCCGGGTCGGTGCCCAGGCGGAAGGTGACGTTCAGCGTCATGACGCCGTCAGTCGTCGCCTGGCTCGACATGTAGAGCATGCCTTCGACGCCGTTGATCTGCTCCTCGATCGGCGTCGCCACCGTTTCGGCGATTACGCGCGGACTGGCGCCCGGATATTGCGCCCGCACGACGACCGTCGGCGGGACGACTTCCGGATATTCCGAGATCGGCAGGGCCCTGATCGAGAGCAGCCCTGCCAGGAAGATCAGGACGGAGAGGACCGCCGCGAAGATCGGCCGGTCGATGAAGAATTTCGAGAGGTTCATGAGGGCGCCCCTTCGGAGCGAATAGGTCATTGGACAAAGCGCCGTCATGCTCGGGCCTGACCCGAGCATCTCGTGCCGGAGGAAGCTCCTTCAGCCTCATCCTGCCTGAGATTCTCGGGTCTGCGCTCCGCTTCGCCCGAGAATGACGGCGGTGATTTTCAGCGTTGTGCGAGTTCGGTCGCGGGCTTCCTGAGCTCGCTCTTCTCAGCCATCGGCACCGGCTCGGGCGCGACCGTCGCGCCGGGCCGCACGCGCTGGAGGCCGTTGACGACGATGCGCTCACCCGGCTTCAGACCGGCATTGACGACGCGCAGGCCGTCATGGGCGGCGCCGAGCGAGACCTCGCGCCATGCGGCCTTGGCGTCGTCGCCGACGACGAAGACGAATTTCTTGTTCTGGTCGGTGCCGACGGCGCGCTCGTTGATGACGAGCTGCTGCTCGGCCTTGGCCTGCCCGAGCTGGACTCGCACGAACTGGCCGGGCATCAACTTGCCGTCGGGGTTGTCGAGCCTGGCGCGCACCCTGACCGTGCCGCTGGCGCCGTCGATGCCGTTATCGACGAAATGCAGCTTGCCGCTGAACTGCGCGGCCTGCGCCGTCGCGGTGGTGAGCCTGACCGGGATCTGTTCGAGCGCCCGCGAGCCGTCCGGCAGGGAGGCGAGAGCGTCGAGCACGCTGCGCTCGTCGGCATTGAAGGCGGCATAGATCGGGTCGACCGAGAGCAGCGAGGTCAGGACCTGCCCGCCGGCCGCGATCAGATTGCCGACCGTGATATCGAGCCGGCCGATGCGGCCGCTGATCGGGGCGCGGATCTGGGTATAGTCGAGGTTGAGCTGCGCCGTGCGGCGGGCGGCCTCGGCGACCTGGAGGTTCGCCTGCGCTTCCCGCAGATTGTTGACGCGGGTGTCGATGTCGCGCTGGGAGAGGTTGCGGGTCGCCAGCAATTGCTGGCCGCGTTCGTTCTCGCTTTCGGCAAGGGCGACCCTCGCTTTTGCGCCCTGCACCTGCGCCTCGGCCCGCTGGAGATCGGCGAGGTAGGGCGCCTGGTCGATGCTGACGAGCAGGTCGCCCCGCTGGACGAGGTTGCCCTCGCGGAAATGCACGGCCTCGACGACGCCGGCGACCCGCGAGCGCA
>SEEM01000239.1 GCA_004144595.1 Hyphomicrobiales bacterium | reverse complement strand
AGCGGTCGCGCGCCGCGAAGAAGCGGTCGCCGTCCCAAAGAGCAAAGGCGAACATGCCGCGCAGATGCTGCAGGCAATCGATGCCCCATTTCGCATAGGCAGCCAGCACGGTCTCGGTGTCAGAGGATGAGCGGAAATCCCAGCCGGCCTCCAACTCGGCCATCAGCTCGATGTAATTATAGATTTCACCGTTGAAGGTGATGACCGTGCCGTCGTTGCCGATCATGGGCTGGTGGCCGGCCGGCGACAGATCGATGATCGCGAGGCGCCGATGGGCGAGACCGCAGGCACGATCCGGTGCAACCCAAGCGCCTTGCCCGTCGGGGCCGCGATGCGCGATCAGCTGATTCATCACGGCAAGCGCATTCGCGAGCTTCGCGATAGGCTGACGCGTCAGGGAGACCGCCCCTGCGATTCCACACATGACAAACTTTCTGGCCTCTGGAGCCCCGAGCGGTAGCCAATGGCCGCTGGGTCGACCCCTCTTTTTAGGATGCCGGGCGGTGTTTAACAGGCGGATGCGATATTGTCATGCCGGCCGCAGCCGGAGCGAACCTCAGAGAGACACTCCAACGCGCTCGCCCCACATGCCCAGATTGACGATCCGCCACAGCGTGAAATCGAGCGGCCTCTCTCCATCCAGCATTTCCTTGGCCAGCGCCCGTACCCCGGCGGCATTCATAAGCCCGGGATAGCGTGCCAGCGTCTTCTCGATGCCATCCTCCACTTGCCCACGCAGCGGTCCGCGGAACCAGATCTGCTCGGGCGTCGCAAAGCCGAGCTTGTCGCGACGCTCGCGCACGCTTTCCGGCAGGACATGCGCCATGCCCTTGCGAAGTACCCGCTTGGTGTCGCCCCCGACGATCTTGTGATCATTGCCGAGCGCAAGATCGAACTCGACCAGCGGGTGATCGAGGAACGGTACGCGCGCCTCGATCGAATGGGCCATCGAATTGCGATCCTCCCAATGCAGCAGCATGGCGAGATTCGAGCCGTAGGTCATGGTCATGCACAGCGTCCGAAGATCCGTGACCGGCGGCAGGCCGAGCTCGTCGCTGGCCAGTTCGAGCGCCGTCCTGGGATTGCCGTGCTGGCGTAGCAGATCGGTCCCCAGCCAGTCGTGCTGAGCAAGCGCACGGTGCTGGCGCCGCAGCAGGCTGCCGAGGCCACGCGGGAGCAGCGGCACGAGATGATGCTTGATCTGATCCGCGATCGGAGTGCCGTGATAGCGATTTCGCTCCACGATGGTCGTCAGCAATTGCTTGAACTGCCGACGGCGGGTCAAATCGGCCATGTAGTAGGAGAAACCCCCGTGATAGCCGGCGAGTTGCTCGTCGGCCCCCTGCCCATCCAGCATCACCTTGACGCCGACCCGCTTCGCCTCTTCGAACACGCACCATTGAGCAAAGATCGAGGTCGAGCCGAAAGGCTCGTCCTGATGCCAGGTGATGTCGGACGCCCGCTGGAACACGTCCTCGGCCTTGGGGAAGATGTAGTGCGGCTCGGTATGCGCGTGGGCGACGACCTGCTCCATGAACGGTTTCTCGTCGACGCTCTTCTCGGCATAGCAGGCCGATACCGTGTTGACCTTCGCGCCGCCCGCCCCCGAGCTCATCATGCCGGACATCAGGCAAACGATGGACGACGAGTCCAGCCCTCCAGACAGGCATGAGCCAATCGGCACGTCCGACCGCAGATGCAGTCGGACCGACTCCGTCAACAGCTCACGGAAACGGGCTGCGGCCTCATCCTCGGACAGCCGGATATCGCCGGCGGTCGCTGGGTACCAGCGACGCGGCCGTGCCTCGATCGCGGCGTCGCTGCTCACATCGATCGCGACGCATTCGCCCCCACGCATCTGGACCACGCCGTCGAACATCGTCTCCGAGGTATGGTCGGAAATGCCCGAGGCGAGGAAATCATGAACCCGGGCGACATTCATCCGGCCGGAAACGCCGGGCAGACCGAGCAATTGCTTGATTTCAGAGCCGAAGGCTACGCCGCGCGGGCTTGCCACCATGTAGAGCGGCTTGATCCCGTAGCGGTCCCGGGCCGCGAAGAGCTTTTTGTCGCGATCGTCCCAGAT
This sequence comes from Hyphomicrobiales bacterium, assembly GCA_004144595.1. Lineage (GTDB taxonomy): Bacteria > Pseudomonadota > Alphaproteobacteria > Rhizobiales > Beijerinckiaceae > Allobosea. The sequence goes on along the minus strand of SEEM01000239.1, from coordinate 726 downwards.
CAGGAACGCAAACATGCCGCGTAGCCGCGGCAGCGCGCCCTCTCCCCATAACATATAAGCGCGCAGCAGCACCTCGGAGTCGGATTCCGAGACGAAGACCTCGCCTTTCGCCCGCATTTCCTCGCGCAACTCGATGTAGTTGTAGATCTCGCCATTGAAGACGAGCCAATAGCGGCCTGATGCATCGGACATCGGCTGCAGGCCGGCGTCGGAAACGTCGATGATCGCAAGGCGACGGTGCCCCAGGGCCACCGGCCCCTTCGCGCTGGCATAGGTTTCCCAGCCTCGTCCGTCCGGCCCGCGATGCGCGACGATGTCAATCCTCTGGGGATCGGGTTCGAAGCCGATCGAACCAAAAATGCCGCACATTCAAGAGCCTCATTGCAAGGGGCAGGCGCCAAGACAGGAACAAGCAAGCGTCTGGCGCGGCTTATAGTGCTCCACTTCCCATCGGTCGAGAGTGCACGACGCATGACCCTCAGCCGATGATCCGAAAGCGCGAGCGGGTTCGCACATCGGTGGCATTGTCGCCCGGCGCGGCGCCACTTATCCCTCATATCAACAAGCGGATCGCCATCCGCCGTAACCTGCGGGGAGCGTCATGCCCAATCTCCAGTCCTCCGACCGTCGCCTGATCGGCAGCTTCGACTATGTCGTCATCGGCGCAGGCTCGGCCGGCTGCGTCGTCGCCAACCGGCTGGCGGCCAATCCGAGGAACAAGGTCCT
>SEEM01000023.1 GCA_004144595.1 Hyphomicrobiales bacterium | reverse complement strand
GGGAGCCCCGGAAAGCGCTCGGCGAGGCGTTCGCGAAGACGCTCGGCAAGGCCCGGAGCGCCGCCATAATAATACTGGCGGTAGCCCTTCTGCGCGGACAGCGCCGAGAGCGCCAGCATCAGGTCGGGCCCGTAGACCCGCTCCGTCTGGCGATAGCCGAGCTTTCGGGCCATCCATACCAGCGGCATCCCGTCAGGTGTCACGAGACCGGCCCGCTCGTGAATCGCCATAAGTTCCGGGTCCGACTGGCTCTCGATCACGCCGTGGACGCCGGTGATGCAGACGAAATGCTGCTCCCTCCGGCCGATCCAGTCTTCGATCGTGCGCAGAGCGTCCGCCATCGTGATGGCGCTGACATTGACGCCCATGATGCGGGCGTGGGGAGGGCAAGGAGGCGCGGTCATCATCCGGCCCTCGCGACATCCATCTGCCGCACCGGATCGCGCGACCGCGAAAGCGTGTCCTCGAAATAGGCGATCGTGCGACGCAAGCCCTCCTGCAACGGAACCTTGGGGCTCCAGTGCAGCAGCTCCTGCGCCTTGGTGATGTCAGGGCAGCGCTGACGCGGATCGTCCTGCGGGAGGGGCCTGAACACGATCTCTGAGCGCGACCCCGTCATCGAGACGATGAGGTCTGCGATCTCCGCCATGGTGGTCTCGACGGGGTTGCCGAGATTGACGGCGCTGTCCAGCGGCTTGGTCACGTTCATCAGCCGCATCAGGCCGTCGACGAGATCGTCGACGAAGCAGAAGGCACGCGTCTGCTGCCCGTCTCCATAGAGCGTGATCGGCTCGTTTCGCAGTGCCTGGACGATGAAGTTCGAAACGACACGACCGTCTTCCGCGTTCATGCGGGGGCCGTAGGTATTGAAGATGCGGGCGACGCGAATGGCCACGCCATGGCGCCGGTTGTAGTCGTAGAACAGCGTTTCGGCGCAGCGCTTGCCCTCGTCATAGCAGGCGCGGGGCCCGCTGATGCTGACGAGGCCACGATAGCCCTCGACCTGCGGGTGAACGTCCGGATCGCCGTAGATTTCACTGGTCGAGGCCTGCAGGATCGGGATGCCGAGCCGCTTGGCCATGCCCAGCATGTTGATGGCGCCGAGCACGCTCGTCTTCGTCGTCTGCACCGGGTCCCGCTGGTAATGCACCGGCGAAGCTGGGCAGGCGAGGTTGTAGATCTCGTCGACCTCCAGATAGAGCGGGAAGGTTACGTCGTGCCTCACCGCCTCGAACAGGGGCTGGCCGAGCAGTCCGCTCAGGTTCTCGCGGCGTCCGGTATAGTAGTTGTCGACCGACAGGACCTGATGTCCCTGAGCGACCAGCCGCTCGCAGAGATGGCAACCCAGGAAGCCAGCGCCACCGGTGACGAGAATGCGTTTCTGCATGGGAGAACTCCAAAGGTCACGGTTCGGGCGCGACGAGCAGCCTTCAGCTTTGCCGCAAGATCGCCGTTCTCAAAGGACGCTTTGGGGTGCTTTCGTTCCGGCGTCGGCGAGAAAGGGCTACTTCCCCGGGGGCCTTGCACAAGGTTGTGCCGCGCTCGCGAATGTTGCAGCGCACATCGGGGTTAATCCCGGCGAGACCTGGCCTCGCCCCAAATGGCAAGGCGGAAATCGGGGCGTGTGCTGACATCCTACCGTCCGCCCGGCGCTCAATCACGAGGTCCATCCGGGCAGGACGGTTTGGAACGACCTTGCCCCTCTCATCCACTTACCGGGGTGCATGTCGCCCCTCCGAACAGCAACCCGGCACCGAACAGGAGTCGCGTCGTTGCGGACACTGGCTGCGCCTGTTCTGGCTGGTGGTCGTCCTGCTTCTGCCGATGGCGACCGGGGCAGGGGCGCAGGAAGCGGCCGAGACCCTCTCGATCGGCGACAAGGTCACAGTCACGGTCTTCGGCCAGGCGGATCTCTCCGGCGATTTCGTGCTCGACGGCGCAGGGGCGGTGAACATGCCGCTGGCCGGGCGCGTCAGGGTGGCAGGGCTGACGGTGCCGGATGCGGAGAGGCGCATCCGCGGCGCGCTGATGGACGGCTATCTCCGGGACGCGGTCGTCAGCCTGCGGGTGGCTGAGCTGAAGCCCGTCTACATCATGGGCGAGGTCCGCTCCCCCGGCAGCTACCCCTTCCGGCACGGACTCAGCGTCCTCGGAGCCATAGCGCTCGCCGGGGGGTACCGGGTGGGCGATGAATCGCTCTCCGTCCTCAAGTCGGAGCTCCTGCTCGCCGAGGAGCGCGAGCGCCTGCTCGACGGCTCGCTCCAGGCCCTCACGGCGCGGCGTCTGCGGCTCGAGGCGGAGCGTGACGGCGCGAAGCTGCTTGCCCCGTCCGGCTCTGGCGGGGGTAGCGCGCAGATTCTCGCCGGAGAGCAGGAGATCCTCGACTTCCAGCGGCGCGCGCGCGAGGGCGAGCGCGCCTTGTTGAGCCAGCAGGTCGCGCGGCTCGAATCCGAGAAGACGGCCCTGACGGAACAGGCCGGGCTGGCCGAACGCCAGGTCGAGCTGACACGCGAGCAATCGTCCGAATACAGCAAGCTCGCGGCCACCGGGCATGGGCTGCGGACCGTCCAGGTCGAGCGTGAGCGCGAATATGCGCGTACCCGCAGTGACGCGGCCCGTCTCAAGGCCGAGCTCGCAAAGAACGAAACCACGCTGGGCGAGCTCATGCTGCGCGTGCAGGAGGCCGACACGACCTTCATGCGCCGCGTCGTTCTCGAGCTTCAGGAAGCCCGACAGAAGATCCTGGAGGTCGAGCGGAGCATGCCGGTTGCGCGGGAAATCGCCGATGGCCGCCGCCGCAGGCTGGCGGCGAACGGGGGCAGCGGAACCGCCTCGGACTGGAACATCCGGATCATGAGGCAAGCCGGCCTTGCGCCGATGACGATCGGCGCAGGCTTCGAAACCGCGCTGCAGCCGGGCGACATCGTGCAGATCACCCCCAAAGGGGGCTGGGCCGAAAACAGCTCGGCTGCGGAAGCCAGCACCAGTCCGCGCCTGCCCGCAGGCATCGCGAGCCGTGAATGACCCGCCACGACCTATCCGCCGAGAGGACCATTCATGCCTGCCAAGATACGCCCGATCATCATGTGTGGGGGAGCGGGAACGAGGCTGTGGCCGACCTCCCGGAATTCTCTTCCGAAGCAGTTCGCAATGCTGCTCGGCGAGCGCTCGACATTCCAGGAGACGGTCCTGCGGCTTCAGCACAAGCTGTTCGATCGCCCGATCGTTCTGACCAATCGCGATCACCGTGTCCTGGCGGAGAAACAACTCGCCGAGATCAACGCCTCAGCCGATATCGTGCTTGAACCCGAGCGGCGTGACTCCGGTCCGGGCATTCTGGCCGGCTGCATGGTCGCGGCACGGGATGCGCCCGACACCCCCGTTCTCGTGGTCGCCTCCGACCACGTGGTCGAAAACGCGGCGGCATTTCGGCGTGCCGTTGCCAGCGGCCTTCCCGCCGCCCGGGCCGGACGCCTCGTCACCTTCGGTGTGACGGCGACCCACGCCTGTACCGAATATGGCTGGATCGAGCCGGGGCTGATGCTCGAAGGAGAAGCGCGGCGTGTCGAGCGCTTCGCCGAAAAGCCGGACGGGCGCCGCGCTGCAGAGTATCTGCTGAACGGTTGGCTGTGGAACTCCGGCAACTTCCTGTTCGGCGCCGGCACGCTCATCGAGGAGTATCGCTCCTTCGAACCGGAAACCGTGAGCGCTGTCGAGAACGCGATTGCGAACGGGACGGAGGAAAACGGTGCTCTCGCGCTCGCGCTTGCCGATTTCGTCAAAGCCGAGAAGCGCTCCATCGATTTTGCCGTCATGGAGCGCACGGAGAGAGCAGCTGTGGTCGCGACATCCTGTGGCTGGTCAGATGTCGGCAATTGGGATGCCTTGTGGGCGCTGAGTGCTCATGACGGCTCCGGCAATGCCCGTCGTGGCAATGTCGAGCTGTTCGATGTCCATAACTGCATCGTCTCGACGGATGGTCCGATGACGTCGGTACTCGGCGTCGAGGATCTGATCATCATCGCCTGCCGCGATGCGGTGCTTGTGGCCGATCGCAGTCGTGCGGCCGACGTCAAGCAAGTCGTCGAGCTGTTGCGCAGCAAGGGCTGCAGCCAGGCAGAGACACATGCCAGCGTCCATTGCGCATGGGGTTCCTACCAGATCGTCGATGCCGGCGAGGGGTTTCAGGTGAAGCGCTTCATCGTTGCGCCCCGGGGGCGGCTGCTCTTGCAAAAGCACCGCTTCCGGTCCGAGCACTGGGTCGTCGTGCGGGGCAAGGCGATCGTGACCATCGAGGGCCAGGTCAGCCATTTCGGCGCGAACCAGCACATCTTCATCCCGCTCGGGACCACGCATCAGCTCGAGAATGGCGGGGTCGAGCCGCTCGAGCTCATCGGCATCCAGAACGGGAGCTATCTCGGCGAGGACGATGCCATCCGTGGCCATGACGTCCGCTTGCAGGCCTGACGGATCATGCCGGTCCGGGGCGCAGGCATGGCGGGGCTCGGGAGAGCGAATAGGGGAGGCGTCTTTGGTTGCATTCGAGAAGCCTGAACGGGACGACAAGACCGGCGCGGCATCGCCTGCGACCCTGCCTGCTGTGCGGCATCCGGCTTTCGCGAGGCACTGGCTGGCCGCCGACGAGGGGGGCGCCGAACTCATGACCGCGGCATTCGGGACCGCCGCCCGCCGGGCGGCGCCGCGGATCGCTCCGCTCGTCATCGCTCAGGAACCGCCCACGGTCCTCGCTGCGGGTAAAACGCATGGCACCGCGCCCCAGCCGGCCCGCCTGAAGGCAACCCTGGCTCTGCTCCTGCTCGCCCTGGCCATTTTTTTTGCGGAACCGGCCGCAAGCCTGATCGGGCGGCTTTAGATCGCCGCGCGTCCGATCGGTCGCGGTGCCGGCGCAAGGGAGGAGGCCATGGCGAGCATCTGGTCCATTCCCGGACTGAAACAGGTCCGGCAATCCGACCTCCTGAACGACCTGTTTCGAGTGGGATATGGGCGGCACTGGGGGTGTTTCGAGACGAAGGCCGAGGCCGTCGCATTCCTGGCGGGACGGCCGCGCGCGGAATACGACGACGACGACATCGTCCAGATCAATCTGGAGGCATTCAAGCAGATCCAGGTGTTCGACTGGCCCGTGATGTTCTTCATGGAGCGGCTGATCAAAGCGGGCTTGCTCCGGACCGTGACGGATTTCGGCGGGCATGTCGGGGTCAAATTCTATGCCTACGGCACCTGTCTGGCGTATCCGGACGACCTGATCTGGCAGGTGGTGGACGTCCCCGCCGTGTGTCGCGAAGGTCTTGGCCGGCGACCCGCCTGGGCAGCGGCGCTGAGCTTTCACGAGACTGTCATCGAGACCGTGCCCTGCGATCTGCTGCTCTGCTCCGGCTCCCTCCAATATGCCGACCTGTCGCTGAAGCAGGTTGTCGCTCAACTGGGCCGGTTTCCCCCGACCATCATCGTGAACAAGATCGCGCTGGCCCGATCCGGCTTCTTCACTCTCGAATCCTTCGGCCGGGGAAGAATGCCCTACCGCGTCTTTGGCGAGGACGAACTGGCCGATGTCCGGGCGTCGCTCGGCTACGCCTTGCAGGCGCGGTGGGATATCCCGGATCGCAATTTCGAGGTCCAGAGCCGCGGCGGAACACGGCGGGTAAGCGTCGTCGGCGAAGCCTGGGTGCGACGATAGCGCATCGAGCGCGAGCGGGCATATCCTCTGTCGCGGACATCGGCGCCCGCCCGGTTCAGCACGCATCGCAGCCATCCCGGAATGTCGCGCGGGACCGGCAGCCGCTCCCTGGGGAGCCGCACCAACCGCGACATCGTGCCGGCCAAATGCGCCGCATCCCGGCCTTCTGGAGAGATGGCGTTACTCCGACTGCTCCCATTTTGTCGCGGAGGCTGGGAGCATAGCCTGCTGTCATGAGCAAGGCTTTCGAACGGAAAATCCGCCGCAACCCGAAACGTGAGGGGCTGCAAGCCGCGACCGCGCCGGGTATCCGCGGTGCAGTGGAGCCCGCCGGTCGGCCGGAAACACCGCAGGGCGAAACCGGCGGTGCGCCGGCTCCTTGCGCCCCCTCGACCCTCGTTTCGCTATTCGCCGAACAGGTCGTCAGACATCCCCATCGCTTAGCGCTGTCCCTCGGCATGAGCAGCCTCAGTTATGGCGCTCTCGACGCGCGTGCCGACAGGCTGGCGGGGCGACTGGCGACCATGGGGGCCGGTCCGGGCGCGATCGTAGGATTGTGCCTGCCGCGCTCGCTCGACCTGATCGTGGCGATGCTCGCCATCCTGAAGAGCGGCGCGGCCTATCTGCCGCTCGACCCCGCCTATCCCGGCGAGCGTCTCGCCTTCATGGTCGAGGATGCAGGAGCCACGATCATCGTTGCCGCCGCCGACTGCGCGGACTGGCTGCCTGCAGGCCGGCAGCGGCTAGACCCTCACGACGCTGATGAGGCGGAGCCGGAGCCTCCCGCTATGAGCCTGCCCGGCGCGGGTGATCTGGCCTATGTGATCTATACCTCCGGTTCGACCGGCCGCCCGAAAGGCGTCGCGGTCGAACATGGCGCCGTCTCGCGGCTCTTCAGCGCGACGCGACACTGGTTCGGCTTCCGGCCCGACGATGTCTGGACCCTGTTCCACTCCGTGTCCTTCGACTTCTCCGTCTGGGAAATCTGGGGAGCTCTCCTCCATGGCGGGCGTCTCGTGATCGTGCCGGAGAGCACGGCACGGGATCCCATCGCCTTCCTGCGCCTGCTCGCCGACGAGGGCGTCACGGTCCTCAACCAGACGCCGTCGGCCTTCGCTGCGCTCGACCGCGCCGACCACGACCGCCTGGGACAAGAGCAACTCATGCTCCGGCTCGTCATCTTCGGCGGCGAAGCGCTCGACGTCAGGCGCCTCGCCGGCTGGTATGCGCGCCGGGGCGAGCACGCGCATCTCGTCAACATGTACGGCATCACCGAGACCACCGTTCACGTCACCTATCGCCCGTTGTCGCCCGCAGACACGGCATTGCAATCGAGCCCGATCGGCCAGGCGATACCGGATCTCGCCATCCTCCTGCTGGACGGCGAGACGATGCAGCCGGTCCCTGCCGGCGAGATCGGCGAGATCTTCGTGGCGGGGGCGGGGCTGGCGCGCGGCTATCTCAACCGTCCGGACCTGACCGCAGCCCGCTTCGTGTCGCATCCGAACCAGTCCGGCGCGCGTCTCTACCGCTCCGGCGACCTTGGACGGCTTAACCAGGACGGCGAATACGAGCATCTCGGCCGCGCCGACCAGCAGGTCAAGATCAGGGGCTTCCGCATCGAACTCGGCGAAGTCGAGACGGCGCTGATGGCGCATCCCGCGATCGGACTGGCCGCCGTCCTGCTCCGCTCCGACGACGGCCATGATCGCCTCGTCGGCTATCTCGTCGGCAATGGCGGAGAACGTCCGTCGCCCGCCGCGCTGAAGGCCCATCTCGCCCGGAGCCTGCCGGATCACATGGTGCCGGCGCTCTTCGTCTTCGTGCCGCATCTCCCACTGACGGTGAACGGCAAGCTTGACCGGACGGCGCTGCCGGCGCCCGGCCGGTCGCGGCCCGACACCGTCGCGCCCTATAGCGCCCCGCGCAACGCGCTCGAACGGACGCTGGCCGAAACGATCGCGGACGTGCTCCAGATCGACCTCGTCGGCATCGACGACAATTTCTTCGACCTCGGCGGCAACTCGCTGCTGATGGTCGAGCTCCAACGGCGCCTCCGCCCCGATATCGCCTGGCTCACGCTGATCGATCTGTATCGCCGGCCGAATCTGCGGGCGCTCGCCGGCGCCATGACGCCGGCGCGTGCCGGCGCGCTCAGCCCCCTCGCGGCCGCCCGCGAACGCGGGATTCGCATGCGGGAACCCTCCCGGTCGACCTTCGAAACCCTGCCTGCCGGTGGCCCCCATGAGTGACCTGCTCCCGCGCAACGCCGTCGCTATCATCGGCATGTCCGGGCGCTTTCCCGGTGCCGCGGATGTCGGCTCCTTCTGGCAAAATCTCCTGAACGGCGTGGAATCGATCAGCCGTTTCGACGCCGCGGAGCTGGAGGACAATTTCGACGACGCGACGCGCGCATTGCCGAATTACGTCCCGGCGCGATCCATTCTCGAAGGCGTCGAGCTGTTCGATGCGCCCTTTTTCGGCATGCTGCCCCGGGAGGCGGCGCTCACCGACCCGCAGCAGCGGCTGCTGCTCGAATGCGCCTGGGAAGCACTGGAGGATGCCGGCCATGATCCGGCCTCTCCCGGGCAATGTATCGGCGTCTTCGCAGGCGCGACCTCCGGCACCTATCTGCTGAACAACCTGTTTCAGGACCGCGCGACGATTGCCGACTACACCTCGAATTTCCAGATCGGCAACCTGTCGATGCTGGTCGGCTCGGCGTCCGATTTCACGGCGACGCGGATCGGCTACAAGCTCGGTCTGACCGGCCCCTGCATAGCCGTGCAGTCGGCCTGCTCGACCTCGCTGCTGGCCGTGGCGCAGGCGGTGCAGAACCTGCTCTGCCACGGCTGCGATATGGCTCTGGCGGGCGGCGTCTCGATCACCTTCCCGCAAAGACGCGGTTACCTCGCCCAGGAGGGCGGCATCGTCTCGACCGACGGCCATTGCCGCCCCTTCGACAGCGGCGCAACCGGCACCGTCTTCGGCAGCGGCGCCGGCATGGTGCTGCTGAAGCGGCTGGAGGATGCTGTCGCTGATTGCGATCACATCTACGCCGTCATCCGCGGCGCTGGCGTCAACAATGACGGCGGGGCCAAGGTCGGATTCACCGCACCGAGCGTCGACGGACAGGCGGCGGTCATCGCGATGGCCCATGCGACGGCCGGTATCGACGCACGCTCCATCGGCTATGTCGAATGCCATGGCACGGGCACGCCGATGGGCGATCCCATCGAGGTCGCCGGGCTCACCGCCGCCTTCCGCCTGACGACGGAGGATCGCGGTTTCTGCGCGCTCGGCTCCGTCAAGTCTAATGTCGGCCATCTCGATGCTGCCGCCGGGGTGACCGGCCTGATCAAGGCGGCGCTCGCGGTCTCGACCGGAACAGTGCCGGCCAGCCTTCATGTCGCGAAGCCCAATCCCGCGCTCGATCTGCCGGACAGCCCGTTCTTCATCGCCGACCGCCGGCAGGAATGGCCTGCCGGCGAGGGAACGCGCCGTGCCGGCGTCAGCGCCTTCGGCTTCGGCGGCACCAATGTCCATCTCGTGCTGGAGGAGGCTCCGCGGATCGGGCAAGGGGCTCCGGCACGCCGCAACCAGATCCTGACGGTTTCGGCCAGGAGCGCCGAAGCGCTCGGCGCAGTGCGGAACCGGCTGGCCCAACATCTCGAAACGCATCCCGAGCAAGCCCTCGCCGACATCGCCTTCACCTTGCAGACGGGGCGGCGCCCTTTCCCACACCGCATGTCGGTGACCGCCGGGGGCCATGCCGAGGCTGCCGCTGCGTTGCGGAAGCAGAGTATGGCGCGCATTCCGGCGGTCTCGGGTGCCGGCGACCTCGTCTTCATGTTCCCAGGACAGGGTTCACAATACCCCCAGATGGCGCGGGAGCTCCACGCGGGTGAGCCGGTCTTCCGCCGGGCGGTCGATCTCTGCTGCGAAATCCTGAAGCCGAAGCTCGGCCTCGATCTGCGGGGTCTGCTTTATCCCAGCAATGGCGGCGCCCACGGCGAGCGCCTGGCCGCGACGGTGCTGGCCCAGCCTGCGATTTTCACGGTCGAATACGCGCTTGCGCAATTGCTGGCGAGCTGGGGTCTGCACCCCGCCGCCATGATCGGCCACAGCGTCGGCGAGTTTGCCGCCGCCTGCATCGCCGGCGTGTTCTCGCTGGAGGATGCCCTGTCGCTCGTGGCGGTGCGCGGGCGCATGATGCAGGACCTGCCGGGCGGTGCGATGCTGGCCGTGCGCCTGCCCGATGCCGAAATCGCCGCGCTGGCGCACGGGGATATCTCGCTCGCCGCAATCAACGCACCGGGGATGGCCGTGCTGGCGGGACCGTTCGAGGCAATCGAGGCGCTGGAAGGCGCGCTCACGCGGCGCAAGGTGACATATCGCCGGCTTCAGACCTCGCACGCTTTCCACTCGGGCATGCTCGAACCGCTGATCGAACCCTTCACCGAGGCGGTCGCAGCGATCCGGCTCAATGCGCCTCAACTGCCCTATGTCTCGGGGGTGACCGGCGACTGGATCACAGCGGCACAGGCGATGGACCCGTCCTACTGGGCGAGGCATGCCCGCGAGCCTGTCCGCTTTGCCGACGGCATCGCCACGCTGGCGCGTGAGCTTTCGCCGGTCCTGCTCGAAGTCGGCCCCGGGGCTGCGCTGTCGAGCTTCGCGTTGCAAGGGGCTGGCGCCGGTGGCACCGCGGTCTCCTGCCTGCCCTCGCCCGAGGGCGATGCCGAGGAGATGCTGGCGGCCGCGGCCGGGCGCCTTTGGAGCGCCGGCATCATGCCTGACTGGACCGCCTATCACGGCGAAGGCGGCCGGATGCGCGTCTCCCTGCCGACCTACCCGTTCGAGCGCAGCCGGCACTGGGTCGCGCCTCCGCCATCCGCCGCTGAGGCTAAGGCCGTGAGCCCGACACCCCCTCCTCCCGCCGAATGCTCAAGCCAACCCGACCAGGATTCCGCCATGCTCCGCCAAGCCGATGCCGACATTGCCGTGGGCCGCCCGGAGCTGGGCAGCCGTGTGGCCGCGATCTTCGAGAACCTGTCGGGCCGCTCCTTCGGCGCGGGGGATAGCGGGGCGAGCTTTCTCGAACTCGGCTTCGACTCGCTGCTGCTGACTCAGGCGGCGCAGAGCCTTCAAACCACATTCGGCGTCCAGATCCGCTTCCGGCAACTTCTCGACGACTTGCCAAGCGTGGACGACGTCGCGCGCCATATCGCGGAGACGTGTCCGCCCGAAGTCGCCAACCCGGCCCCGGTCGTGGCGGTGGCTTCGGCCCCCGTTTTCGCCCAGCCGCAACATGCCGCTCCCCAGCTGGCTCCGTCTCTGGCTGCCGCGCAACACGGCGTGGGGTTCGATACGCTCATGCGGGAGCAGCTCGAGGTGATGTCGCGGCTGATGGAGCGGCAATTGCAGGCCATGAGCGGCCGGCCGCCCGTGCCCGCCCTCGAGGCGACCGCTCCAGTGATCCAGTCGGCACCAGCGCAGCAGGCGGCAGCTGCTGTCCCCGCGAAGGAGGCGGCCGCGCGTTTCAAGCCGCTGATCCGTATCGGCAATGAGACGCTCACCGAGGGCCAGCGCGCGCATATCGGCCGGCTGACGGAGCTCTATGTCGGCAAGACCCCGGCCTCGAAGCGGCTCGCGGACGAGAGCCGTGCTGTTCTGGCCGATCCGCGCACCGTCTCCGGTTTCGCGGCGGACTGGAAGGAGATGGTCTATCCGATCGTCTCAGCGCGGGCGAAGGGCGCCCATATCTGGGATGTCGACGGAAACGATTACGTCGACCTCGTCAACGGCTACGGCCAGACCGCATTCGGTCACGCGCCGGATTTCGTCGTCGAGGCCGTTCAGAGACAGCTCGCGGAAGGGTTTGCCATCGGCCCGCAATCGCCATTGGCGCACGAGGCCGCCCAACTCTTCTGCGAGCTGACCAGCCATGACCGCGTCGCCTTCTGCAACACCGGCTCGGAAGCCGTGATGGCGGCGCTGCGCGTCGCCCGCACCGTCACCGGCCGCGACCAGGTCGTCGCCTTCGCAGGCGCCTATCACGGCCAGTTCGACGAGGTGCTGGTGCGTGGCGTCGGAGCAGGAGAGCAGCGCCGCTCCCTGCCCGCCGCTCCCGGCATCCCGGCGGAGGCGGTGGGACGCATGACCGTGCTGGACTACGGCACGGATGAGAGTCTCTCCTGGTTGCGCGAGCATGCCCGTGAACTCGCCGCCGTGCTGGTGGAACCGGTCCAGAGCCGCCGGCCCGGATACCTACCCGCCGCGTTCCTAAGGGAACTGCGCGCGATCACCGAACGATCTGGCACCGCGCTGGTCTTCGACGAGGTCGTGACCGGCTTCCGTGTGCATCCGGCCGGCGTCCAGGCCCTGCTCGGCATCAAGCCGGACCTCGCCACTTACGGCAAGGTCGTCGGCGGCGGCCTGCCGATCGGCCTACTGGCGGGCACGCCCCGCTTCATGGACGCGCTCGACGGTGGGGCCTGGCGTTTCGGCGACGCCAGCGCGCCGGAGGTTGGCGTCACGTTCTTCGCCGGAACCTTCGTCCGGCATCCGCTCGTGCTGGCGGCAACGGTCGCGGTGCTGAAGCACGTTAGGGAACGGGGAGCGGCGCTTACCGACGGACTGACCAGCCGCATGCAGCACCTCGCCGAGGAGCTGAGGCACGCCTTCGCCGAGGTCGGCTGGGACGTACCGATCGAGCACTACGGCAGCTTGATGTATTTCGAACCGGGCCGCGACCATCGCCTCGGCAGCCTGCTGCACTACCATCTGCGGACGCGCGGCATCTTCATCCAGGAGCACTACCCCTGCTTCCTGACCACGCAACACGGCGACGCCGAGATCTCGGCGATCGTAGGGGCTTTCCGCGACAGCCTGCGGCTCATGCGGCGGGACGGGATGCTGCCCGGCGCGGCGGCCGAAGCGCATTTGCCAAAGGCGATCCTGCCGGCGGGCATCGCGCGCATCCCGACCGCGATCGAGCTCCCCCTCACCGAAGCCCAGGCGGAAATCTGGCTCTCGGACCAAACCGGCCCGGAGGCCAGCGCCGCCTTCAACGAATCGGTCAGCCTGACATTGGACGGCGACATCGACGTGAATCGGCTCGCGGAGACGATCCGGCAGGTGGCGGCGCGCCACGCGATCCTGCACGCGCGCTTTTCCGCCGACGGCGAGACGATGCGGATCGCGCCTTCGGACGCGCTTCCCGTGGCGATCGTCGACCTCGGCAACCAAAGCGAGCCCGAAAGCGCCTTGCGCGCGCGGATCGAGGCGCGGGCGAGCCGACCTTACGATCTCGTGCAGGGGCCCGTGGCGGAAGCGGAAATCGTCCGGCTGGGCGACAAGAAACATGTCGTCATCGTCTCGACGCATCACATCGTCTGCGACGGCTGGTCGACGAACATCCTGCTGGACGAGATCGCCACGACCTATCGCGCCGGCATCGACGCCCTCAAAGCCCCGATGTCCTTCGCCGATTATGCCGGGCAGATCCGGGACGATGCGCGCGCGGAAGAATCCGCAGTGTACTGGGCCCAAATGTTCGAAACCATTCCCGCGGCGCTCGAACTGCCGACCGACCGTCCGCGGCAGGCGATGCGCAGCTTTCGCGGCGGCACGCGCACCGCTTTTATCGACGCCGGGCTCTACCGCAATGTGAAGGCGACCGGAGCCCAGCGCCGCCGCACCCTCTTCGCCACGCTCTTCGCCGCCTTCCAGGTGCTGATGCTTCGGCTCTCCGACCAGCGCGACCTCGTCGTCGGCATCCCCGCTGCTGGGCAATCGCTGCTGGAGGCCGCTGCTCCCGTGGGGCACTGCGTCAACTTCCTGCCGGTCCGCTGCGTGATCGATCCGGCGGAGCCCTTTTCCGCTCACCTGGAGAAGGTGGGCCGCATCATCCTCGACGCCTATGACCATCAAAGCTGTACGCTCGGCGCGCTGCTCAAGCGGCTCAGCGTCACGCCCGTACGGGGCCGGCTACCGCTCGTGGAGGTTCAGTTCAATCTAGAGCGCCTGGCCGATCGTATCGATTTCGGTCCGGGTCTGCGCGCCAGCGCCCAGCCGAACCCGAAATCCTTCTCGACCTTCGATCTCTACTTCAACATCGTCGAATCCGATGACGGACTCCGCATAGACTGTTGCTACGGTGCCGATCTCTTCGATGCGGCAACGATCGACCGCTGGCTCGGGCATTACCGCACGCTGCTCTGCGCCTTCGTCGCCAACCCCGACCAGTTCATCGCGGCGATGCCGTTGATCGAGGGCGGGGAGCGCCAACGCCTCGTCTCAGGTCTCAACGACACCCGGATCACCTTGCGGGACGGGCAGGATGCGATCGAGATCTTCGAGACACAGGCTCGGCAGCGTCCAAATGCGATTGCGGTGGTTTGCGGCGAGGAAGAGCTGTCCTACGCGGCTCTGAACGCCTGGGCAGATCGCATCGCGGCCGAATTGAGGGCAAGGCTCGATACGCCGGAAAGCCGTGTCGGGCTGCTGATCGAACGCTCCCCGGCGCTCATCGCCGCCATGCTGGGTGCGCTGAAGGCCGGCTTCCCCTATGTGCCGCTCGACCCGGCGATGCCAAAGGCCAGAATCCGAAGGATCCTGCGGGATGCTGAGGCCCAGGTTCTCCTGATTGCCGGCTCGCGGGAGCCTGCCGCGATCGAACCGGACGAAGGCGTCGCGCTCATCGACGTTCATCGGGCCGATCCCAAGCCCGTGGGAACCAGGACGACGCCCACTTCCGACCAACTCGCCTATGTCATTTACACCTCCGGTTCGACCGGGGCTCCCAAGGGCGTCGAGATCACGCATGGCGCCCTGTCGAACCTGCTTTTCGCCATGGCCCGCGAACCGGGCTTCGACGATGGTGACACCATCCTCGCCGTGACCACCGTCACCTTCGACATCGCCGCGCTCGAACTGCTGCTGCCGCTGGTCAGCGGCGGACGCGTCGCCATCGCCACCGCCGAGGAGGCGCGCGACGGATCGGCATTGCTGGCGCGGCTGAACCAGAGCCGGGCTACCGTGCTCCAAGCGACGCCGATGACATGGCGGTTGCTGCTGGAAGCCGGTTTCAGCTCATGGCCGGGCTTGCGCATGCTGTGCGGCGGCGAGGGCTTGCCGCTCGACCTTGCACGCAAGCTGATGGAGGGCGGCGGCCAGCTATGGAACATGTACGGCCCGACCGAGACCACGATCTGGTCCTCGGTAGCCCGCATTCAGCCCGACGACGAAGTCATCACGATCGGCCTGCCAATCGCCAACACGCAGTTCTATATCGTCGATGCCAATGACGCGCCTGTCGGCGTCGGCATTCCCGGCGAGCTGCTGATCGGTGGCGCGGGGCTTGCGCGCGGCTACGCCGGCAACCCGAAGCTCACGGCCGCGAGCTTCATCGCGAACCCGGTCGACCCCGGCACGAGCGCTATGGCCTACCGCACCGGCGACCGGGCCAAGTATCTGCCCGACGGCCGCGTCCAGCATCTCGGGCGCCTCGACCATCAGATGAAGCTGCGGGGTTTCCGGATCGAGCCCGGCGAGATCGAGGCCGTTCTTGCCCGCCGCACGGGCGTCGTATCGGCCGTCGTCCTTCGTGAAGACATCCCGAACGAGCCGCGGCTGGTCTGCTACTATGTGCCGACCGTCGAAAACCTGAGCTCGGCCGACCTGCGGGCCGTCCTGGCGCAGGAGCTCCCCGACTATATGGTGCCTGCCGCCTGGGTCGGGCTGTCGGCTCTGCCATTCAACAGCAGCGGAAAGCTCGATAGGGCTGAGCTTCCCGCTCCCGCAACCCAGATGGAGGTCCCGAGGGCGGAGAAAGCCGCGCCGCGCACGCCCGTCGAGGATACTCTGATCCGTATCTGGAGCGAGGTGCTGAAGCGCGACGATATCGGCATCGACGACGATCTCTTCGATCTCGGTGCCGACTCCCTCAGCATCTTCCAGATCACCGGACGGGCGCGCCGCGAAGGCCTCAAGGTCGCGGCCCGCGACTTCTTCCGCAACCGGACGATCGCTGGCGTCGCGGCCGCACTGCCCGAGAGCGATGTTTCCGAGCCGCCCGCGGCAGCGCCCCTCTGGAAGCGGACCTGGCGGCGCGCACGCGAGGATACGTCGCCGACCGGACCGGATGCGGTCTCCCAGCGCGAACAGGGGTAGCCGGGGCATGCCGAACCATTTCACCCGCGAGCCGGAAGTTCCTGTCCACGCACCGGGCCGAATCGTGATGACGGCGCGCTGTTCTTCGGCCCAGGAGCGCTACTGGCGGCTCGACCGCCTCGATCCAGGTACCCCAGCACTCAATATCGTCGTCAAATGGCGCATTCGCGGCCATCTCGAAGCCGCTTTAGCGCAAGACGCCTTCCAGGCCATCCTGGACCGGCACGAGAGCCTGCGCACCTCGATCCGCGAGGAGGAAGGGCGCCCCGTCCAGGCCATTGCGGAGCACATCCCCTTCAAGCTGCCCGAGATCGACCTTTCGGGCCTTGCGGAGGCCGATCGAACCATCGAGACCGACCGCATCGCGCAAAGCGAAGCTCGAACCGGCTTCGTGCTGGGCGAGGCGCCACTGCTGCGGGCGACGCTGCTGCGGCAGAGCCGGGCCGAGGCGGTGATCCTCGTCATCGCCCACCACATCGTCAGCGACGGCTGGTCGATGGGGATCATCGCGAAGGATTTCGTCTCCGCCTATCAGGCGCTGGGGCGCGGCCGCAAGCCGCCGTTGCGCGATCTCCCGCTGCAGTACTCCGATTTCGCCGAGGGCAGCCAGGACGGCCTCTCCGACGGGGAATTCGCGCGGGAAGAAGCCTACTGGCGCCGGCAACTCGCTGACCTGCCCGTCGTCGTCGTGCCGCCGGATCGTCCTCGCCCCGTGCTACGCAACACCAACGGCGCTTCCCTGGCGCGGCTGCTGCCGCGCGCGCTGACCGCAGGTCTCACCGAACTGGCACGCGGCGAAGGCACGACTTTCTTCTCAGGCGCCTATGCAGTGCTACTGGAACTGCTGCACCAGCGCACCGGCGGTTCGGACATCGTGCTCGGCACGCAGATCGCGGCCCGTGACGATGCCGAGCTCGAGCCGATCATTGGGCCCTTCGTCAACACGCTGGTGCTGCGAACGACCGTCACGGACGACCTGTCCTTCATCGAACTGTGCCGGGCGGCCCGCGACACCTTTGAGAACGCGCTCGATCATCACCTGTGGCCGTTCGACAAGGTCGCTCCCATGCTGCCGGGCAACGGGGATGCCGGCCGGCCGCCGCTTTCGATCAATTTCATCGTCCAGCGCGCCTTCATCGGCGAACTCGCCAATGACAGCTTCCAGCTGTCCGGCATTCCCTCGCCGCTGCCGGGGGCGCTCTACGATCTGAATTTCATCCTGGTCGAGCGCGAGGAAGGCTGGCGCCTGACCTGCGAATATCATCGCGATCTCTATGACGAGGCGACCGCGAGCGGATTGGTCGCGCAGTATGAGAGCATTGCGGAGGCGGTGCTTGCCGACCCCGCCGCGCCGCTGTCGCATGCGCTGCCGGTCGTCCGGCTGCCGTCGCCGCCTGCTCCGCCCGCGGCAGGCCTGGGCTCGATGCCCCCCAATGGGGCTTCAGCACAGCGCCGGACATGGCTGCAGAAGACGGGCACGCAGCCGACGCTGTTTGCGCTCAACCATACCGCCCATAACCTGCGCCTGTACCGGCCGCTGTCGCAGGGGCTCGGGCCCGATCAGCCCTTCCTCGCTCTACAGCTTCTCGAGCCGACCATCGACGGCGCTGCGCCGGCCTCGATCGAGCAGCTGGCCGCGGCCTATTGTGATGCGATCATCGCGACAAAAGCAGATGACGGTTATCGCCTCGCCGGCTTCTGCCGATCCGGCGTGATCGCATACGAGGTCGCAAGGCAGCTTGTGGCCAAGGGATACAAGGTCGATCTGCTCGTGCTGATCGACTGCTGGGCGCCCGGTTATTTCCTGCGGCAGCCCTACGTCGCGCGCCTGCTCTTCAGGATGAGACGTGCCGGTCGCTTCGCCCGGCGGCTCTGGCGAGGCGGCCCGCGCAGCTTCGTAACGCGCATGTCGTTCTGGCTGCAATCGACGGCCGCCATGCGGCAGGCGAAACGCCTGCTCTTCTGGAGAGCGGCCGAGGACACGGCCGACGAGGCCGATTTCTGGCGCGCGACCGACGAGCTGGAAGCTCTTGTCCAGCGCTATGCCGTGCCCTATTATGACGGCCGCGTCCTGCTTTTCCGGAGCGAGGCCATCCCGGAAGGCTGGCCACCCGATCAGACGCTTGGCTGGAAAAGGCATCTTGCCGCCGGCACGCCGGGTCACGCCATCCGGGGCGAGGGTCACGAAGGCGCGTTCTCGGATGCCGGATCGCAATCAATGGCCCAGCGCATCATCGAGGCCGTGCAGGCAACGCCGCGATAGCGATCGCAGGTTCAGCGGCCGGCGCGGATATGGGCCGAGCCATCCAGACGGCCGACCAGCCATGCTGCCGTGCCGCCAGAGCGCCGCAATAGCCCGGCGCAGGCCGCAGATCGGCGAGCTGCCAATGCGCGGCCTCTTCGGCATCGGATCCGACGACCAGCATCCGCGCCGCGAACGGATCGAGGGACACCGCGAAGCTTGACGGCGACGTATTCAGCCCCGCGCCGGTCGCCTTCAGATAGGCTTCCTTGCGCGTCCAGCACCGGATGAAGGCCTCTTCCCGAAGCGCGGGCGCCAGAGCCGCAAGTGCCGTGGCCTCGCCGGTCGTCAGACAATCTGCCGCGGCATCGGGGGCCACGGGGCGGATGCGTTCGATATCGATGCCGACCGTCATTCCGGCCGTCACCGCGACGATGGCCAGATCGCCGGAATGGCTGAGATTAAAGGCGACGGGCCGATCGGTGTTCTGATCGGCGAGAAACGGCTTGCCGGACGGCGTCTCCTCGAAGCGGAGGCGCGCCGGCGGGATGAGCGTATAGGCGGCCAGAACGCGGCGCAGCCAGCTTCGCGCGGCGACAAAGGCGATACCGGCCTCTGCGACGCGGTAACGATCGGCGCGGACCCGTTCCGAGGCGGACAAGACCGAGCGCCGTTCGGCCGCCTCGATATCGCCGAGATCGGTGCGGGAGCACCACAGATGCACTTCCGACCGCGGGAGCGGCATCATGGGGAGCGCAGGCCCGCTGGTTCGCCGCCGGCCACGGGGCTGCGTTGGCGCGAGCCGCTGCTCATCAGGCCGGACGTCCGCGCGACAAGGACCGCCAGGACGATAAGCGTGGTCAGTTCCGACAGGATCGTGACCGCGATCAGCCCCGCCACACCAAACACCAGCGCGGCCGGATAGACCGCGAGCAGGTTGAAGCAGGCAGCCGCGAGTGTGGCGAGAAAAAGTGGGCGCGTTCGTTCCAGCGCCCGGAACGCACAGCCCAACACCACATTCACCAGCGTCAGCGGAACGATGAGGGAATACCAGCCGATCAACCAGTCGAATTCGAGAATCTCGCCGCCATAGATCCGATGCAGCAGCCATGGGCCGAACAGCGAGAGGCCCAGCACCGCGGAGATGCCGATCAGCAAGGCGAACCCGGTCGCACGCGCCAGCGTCTGCCGGAGGCCCGCCAGCCCCGCCTTCGCAAAGGCATCGCCGGCGAGCGGCGGAACGACGTTCTCCAGCGCCTCGCGCACGACATTCATGACGGCGAGAAGGCTCTGGGCGGCCCGCAAGGCGCCGAGAATCCGGGGGCCGAAGAGGCCTGCGGTCACCAGAAGGCCGCTATAGGAAAGCGCCCACTGGACGGAGCCGGTGAGGACGAGCCAGCGCGCGGAGTGCCATTGCCGACGTGTCACATCCGCGAAGACCTTCCGTTTCCAGAGGAAGGGCCCTGACATGAACAAGCCGAAGCCCGCCGAAACGGCGGCTGCCGCTGCGACGGCCCACAAAGCATGGGCGACGCTGATCGAGCCGACATGCCAGAGCGCTGCGAGCACGCCGAGCTTGAGCCCCTGATTCACGATGTCGATCAGCAGAGCCGCCGCCGGACGTCGACGCGCAAAGAGATATCGTCGCAGGAAATCCTGGGTCAGATAGGCTGCGGCGGAGGCCGCGCCCGGCAGGGCCACACCATCGAGCGCCGTCCCGGCTGCGGCAAACTTCAGGATGGAGAAGATCGCGATCGCCGCCGCCCCGACATAGGCGGCCTGATGGATGAAGACCACGGTGTAATAGGCATCCGCCTCCGCTCCGTCCTCCTTCGAACCGATGCTCATCATCGGGCTGACGATCAAGCCGAGCTGGAGGTTCATGGCGAGATAGATCGCGAGCCAGACCATCGTGTAGAGGCCGAAGGCCTCGAGGCCGAGCGCACGCGCCAGCACGACGGTCGTCAGGAAATTGCAGATGCTGCAAAAAGCCTGGTCGCTGAAGGAGAGCGCCGGGCCGATGGCGGGGCGCAGGCGTTCCTTGATGCCGCGCGGAGGCCGGCCGCCTGCCATTCCTCGATCGGCGGCCGTCGTCATCTTGTCGGGGATCGGAAAAGATACCGGTGTCTCGCCGAACCGCCTCCCGCATCGCGTTTCATCTGGCTCTCCCCCGAAAGCTGCAGGCGGCAGCTCTGCCGTTCCTCGTTGCGGGAAGTCTACCGTCGCCATCGCGACGTCTGCGCTGGGCATCGGGACTACCCGCAAGGTGGATGAGCATGGCAGCCGCGGACGTGGTTACCTCCAAAGCCCACCCCGCTTCACTCCGCCACGGCGCTAGTCTCGTCGGTCGTAACCGCAGCCGCGGGCGCATGACGGGGTTGGATCGTGGCCGAGATGTCATCAGTGCAGGCGCTGGGCGTGCCCGACGGGCGAGCAACCGACCGATACATGCCTCTCCTCGCGCTCGGCTTCGCCGGCTATGTCCTGTTCGGAAAGAGCTTCGCCTATCTCGGAGTGCCGCCCCTCTTCATCGGTGAGATGCTGCTTTGCCTCGGCATCCTGGCTCTGCTCGCCTCGGGCTGTGCAACGACACTGCTGACCACCCTGCCTGCCATCAGCGCAGCCCTGCTCATGGGCTGGGTCCTGCTGCGGACGCTGCAGGGCATTGGCACCTACAAGGTCGATGCCCTGCGTGACGGGGCGGTCGCGCTCTATGGCGGCTTTGCCTTCATCGTGGCTGCGTTGCTGGTCGAGCATCCGGCGAGGCTCGCCCGGATCGTCGGCTATTTCAGGATTCATGCCCGCGTGCTCATCCCGATCGCGATTGCCGCCTATCTGGTCGCGCGGTTCGCCGGCACCGCGATCCCAAAGCTCCCTGGGCAGGATGTCGAGGTCATCTCGGTCCGCTCCGGAGAGCTTGCCGCCCATCTGTGCGGCGCGCTCGTGCTGGTCCTCGTCGGGCTCTGCAGGGTGGGGCGCGTCTGGCTTGTGATTTGCGTCGGGGCCGCCTTGCTCATCGCCAGCCAGAGTCGCGGCGGCATGCTGGCCTTGATGCTCCCCCTGGCGCTCGCGATGGTGCTCACGGGGCAGTTGCGCCGCTTCGCCGCGATCGGTGGTCTCGTCGCCCTGATCATGTCCGCGGCCTATGCCGCCGATATCGAGATCGATCTCCCCAGGGGCGAGAGGCCGATCAGCGCCCGCGCTGTCATCGATAATATCGCCAGCATCGCCGTGCCAAGTGATGCCAACAATCTCGACGGCACCAAGCAATGGCGGCTGCGCTGGTGGGAAGCGATCCGCAACTACACCCTCCACGGCCCCTATTTCTGGACGGGCAAGGGCTTCGGCGTGAACCTGGCGGAAGCTGATGGCTTCGTCGTGGGCCTCGAACGCGGCGGCCCGACATTGCGCAGCCCGCACAGCGTTCACATGACCTATCTCGCGAGAGGCGGGGTGCCGGGCCTGGCGCTGTGGCTGCTGACCTTCACCACCTGGATGGCGGCGCTGCTGCGGGCCGCCCGCATGGCCTGGCTGCGTGGAGACCGTGACTGGTCGCGCTATTTCGTCTTCCTCGTCTGCTATCTCGCGGCGATCATCATCGACGCTTCCTTCGACGTCGCTCTCGAAGGGCCGATGCTCGGCATTCCCTTCTGGATTCTCTTCGGCATCGGCCTGGGCTCGCTGATGATCTATCGGTGCCTGCATCTTGTCGACATACCCTCAGCCTCCCGGTCGACGCGCCGCGTCGGCGTTCGCATCGGCGGTGCAGCCATGTTGCTCGCGGCGGCTTGCCTGAGCGGCCGTCCTTCCGAAGCCGCTGAAGGCGCGGCCTGTCCGGCTTCGTCGATTCCGGTTCCGGTCGGCGCATTGATCCAGGCGCTCGTTGCCAAGGCTCCGCAGGGAGCGACGTTCTGCATCGCGGCGGGGCTACACCGAGCGCAGCTCGTCGCTCCCAAGGACGGGCAGACCTTCATCGGCGCACCTGGCGCCGTGCTGAACGGTGCCGAGCTGATCACCGAAATCAGGCAGGAGGGGCGCTTCTGGGTCGGCCACGCTACGAAGCTGGGCCTTCGTTCGTTCGGCACCTGCCTGAAAACGCGCCCCCGCTGCAACGACCCCGAGCGCTTCTTCCTCGATGACCAGTCGCTGGAACCCGTCGCCGCCCTCGCCGATCTGCGGCCGGGCGCGATCTTCCACGATGCTTCGGTGGGCCGCTTTTATCTCGCCGAGGATCCCGGCGGCCGCAGGCTGGAGCATACGCGCCAGCCCTACGCCTTTCGCAATGACGGCGCGCGCAACGTCACCGTCAAAGGCCTGATCGTGGAGAAGTATGCGACGCCGGCCCAGCAGGGCGCGATCTTCGGCGATGAAAATTCCCGGGCGACCGATTGGCTCGTCGAGGGCAACGAGGTTCGCCTCAACAGCGGATCGGGAATCGCGACGGGCGACCGGAGCGTCGTTCGCGGCAACAAGGTCCATCATAACGGACAGCTCGGCATCTCGCCCAACGGTGCCGACGTCCTGATCGAGGACAACGAGATTTACGAGAACAACATCTTCGGCTTCGACGCTGCCTGGGAGGCCGGCGGGGTCAAGGCGGGCGCGGTCGAGCGGCTGACGTTGCGCCGCAACCATGTGCACGACAATTTCGGTTCCGGCCTGTGGTGCGACGTCGATTGCCGCAACGTCCTCATCGAGAACAACCGGGTCGAGCGCAACGCCGATGCCGGCATTTTCTACGAGATCAGTTTCGACGCCGTGATCCGCAACAACATCGTTCGCTTCAACGGCACGGGGCATGGCGGCCAGCAGGGCAGCGCCTGGATCTGGGGGGCCGGCATCCAGATCGCCGCATCGGAGGGCGTCGAGGTCTACGGCAACTCCGTCACCGTGGGGGAAGGAGGGACGGGGATCGTGCTCGTCGATCAGGCCCGCGAGCGGAGCGCACAGCCTGCCGCAAAGGCGGGAGCCGCGAAAGTCCTCTACAGAACGGCGCGCAACGTCGTGCACGACAACGAGATCATCTACGATGGCCGGGCCGGCATTTCGGGGGGCGCAAGCGACGTTGCGAGGTTGAATCCGAATTTCGGGATCATCGAAACCGGCGGCAACCGCTTCGATCGCAACACCTATGTTCTGCGTCAGGCGGTGGGCTCCGCCGCTTTCGTCTGGGGGCACGAAGCCATCTCCTACGAGAGATTCCGCAATCTCGGCCAGGAGGCGAACGGGCAGATTCTTAGGCCGAAATGATCGCGGCCGCGCGCCGTCATCCATCGGCGGTAGTCCCGACGCTCGCATCATCTAACCGTTGGGGCGGCGGCCGGGAGGCCTGGATCCAGATAGAATTCAGCCTTCGAATATCGACCATCGCGAGGCCAGGATTCCATGAACATGATCCCGCGATCGTTCCGCCGCTCGCGCTTTCGGGAAGAACGCTTCAAGACCCATGTCCAGCCCATCATCGAGGCGCTGATCAGGGAGCGTGGATCGTGCCGGATTCTCGATCTCGGAGGGGATGCCGACTACTGGCGGTTCGATATTCCGGCGTCGGGCGTCGAGATATGCATCCTGAACATCGAGGAAAAGGCTGATCCGCCGGATCGGCGATTTCACTTCGTGCAGGGCGATGCCCGCGACGTGGCGCAGTTTGATAATCTAAGCTTTGATTTCGTCCACTCCAACTCGCTGATCGAGCACGTCGGGCGCTGGGATGACATGAAGCGCGTCGCGGCCGAGATCAGGCGGCTGGCACCGCGTTATTACGTCCAGACGCCGAACTTCTGGTTTCCTCTCGACCCGCACAGCAATGCCCCTGTAATGCACTGGCTGCCACAGCCGCTGCAGCGGCGCTTGGTGTCGAGCAGGGCACGCGGATTCTACGCGAAGGCCACCTCCATCGATCATGCCATGCAAATCGTCGAGGGCACCTCGATGCTGGACCGCGCCCAGCTCGCCGAACTCTTCCCGGACGCGCGGATTCTGACCGAGAACGTCCTTTTCCTTCCCAAATCACTCATCGCGATCAGGAGCCCGGATGTCTGAGCTTATCGCGGCGCCAAAGAAGTGCGATTTTGTATTTCTGTCCCTGGCCAAGGATTGCGCCCGGACAGTTCCGTGCTTCCTTGATCTGCTCGGAGCCTTGCGTTCCGAGGGGGCAAGCGTCGCGGCCTTTGTCGGCGAAAACGGCTCGCGCGACGGGACGAGAGCGTTGCTGGAGCGCGCCCAAGCGGCCGAGCAAATCATACTCGTGCCGACGGCTTTCATGGCGGAGATACCGGACCGGCTCAAACGGATGGCCCTCGGCCGCGAGCGGCTCAAGATGGAGCTCGAGGCATCGCGGCTGGAGCCACGGATCGTCTGCGTCATCGATATCGACAACGTTCTCGTCAGGCCTCCTTCGGCTGCAGCGTTGATCGAGGCTGCCGCCAAGCTCGACCGAACCGATATCTTCGGGGTCTCGGCGACGTCGCGGCCTCATTACTACGACCTCCTGGCCTTCCAGGACGAACACAGATCGTTCGAGACGCTACTCGACGATCTCGCTAGAAATCGGGGCAACATCTTCAGTTACTATCGCTTTTTCCGTTCGCGGATTTATCCGCACCAGCGGGCTTTGACCGAGGATCGTGAGATCGAGTGCTGGTCGACCTTCAACGGCCTGTGTCTTTATCGCGGCGATATCTATCGTCTGGGAAGTTATCTTCGGCGCGGGCGCAGCATCTGCGAGCATCTGGTCTTCAATCGCGGCCTTGCGGAGATGACCGGCGCCAGCATGCTCGTCGACCCAGGCCTCGTCCTGCCGACGCCGATCGACCATTCCGCGCAGAGCTTCCTGCCCTTCGTCTGGAGGAGAGTTTGCAAACTCTTAGCTTCCCGGCGGCTTCCGGCCGCTTCCGCAATCGGGGCGGCGCGCGGTTCATTGCTCCGATAACTGCGCGTCGTCCTCGGCTGCGATCGCGATGCTGTGCATATTGTCCCGCAACACGACGCTGAGGAGGGAGCTGTGCACCTCGATAGGCCCGCTGCCGGAAATGAAGCCCAGGCGCCTGAACTTACCCATGAAGCGCTCGACCCGCGCACGGCTCGTTCCGATCATCTCGGCCAGAGTTTCCTGGCTGATCTCGCTAACGATCGGCTGCGGCATTCCCTCCTTGCCGAAATTGGCGAGGAGAAGCAGCAGCCGTGCCAGTCGTTTTTCGCTGGAGTTGAACAACTGGTCGATGAGGTCCGATTCCATCCGGACATTGCGGGCGAGCAAGTGGGTCGTGAAAATGCCGGCCACCGCGTGGTTCTCCTTGAGAACCCCCAAGATTGCGGACATCGCGACCTGTATGATGTCGCTGTCGACCACCGCAATCGCGGTTCCGATTCTGACGTCCTGCCCGGCCAGGCAGCCCTCGCCGAAGAAATCGCCAGGGCCGAGCACCGCTACGACGGCTTCCTTGCCGTGAGAGGACACCGTGGCGATCCGGACCGTCCCTTTTCGTATGAAATAGACAGAATTAGCCGGGTCACCTTGCGAATAAACGATAGTTCCGCCCGCAATATTCCGCTCGACGCCCCCGTTTCCGATTAGTGCCAAAAATAGTGCTGAATCGAACTTATTCGTATCAAGATTGGGCATGGCGCCCTCCTAGAAACATTCTTAGCAGAAAATCGGGAACTTTCCGGACACAAGTTTTATATATCATTTTGTAGACAAAGATGGCTCCCTAAAGTGATCTTTGAAAATAAATCAGCGTAGGAATATTCTATAATTTTCGATTTTGAAGTTTTTCTTGAGTCAATTTTTGAAACCGTAATCTGCGGGCATCGATGTGGAAGCCGAGGGAAACGGTTATTGTCCGAGAGGATGCATAATTTAGGGGGCATTGGCTGGACGCCGAATATCACATTTTCGTGCTATAACGGGTGATAGAACTGCTTTAGTACATTAAGTCAAAAATAAATGAGAATTTCATTCTCAAAAGCGCTATGCTGCCAGGGTGGGCTGTAAGAATTTATATATCAGTTTTTTGGGGCGCATCTCGCAAGCTGCTGCGCCGTGACTGAACTGAACTGGATTTGGGCCCAAGGCCGCTTTGAGTGACTGATACCGTTGCCCCGCTACTGCTCCGCGCAGGAGGTGAACGTATCGTGACGGCATTCGAAACACGGCAATGGCGGGCGTCACTTCGGTGACGGCGCGCTGCCATCAGGTCATTTTTGGCGGTGCCGACAACGACCCATTGGAGGGGATCCCTGCACGCGCTGATCACTCGCGCGTCATGGCTGTTTTGAAACGAAAGGAAGTGCGCACAGGCAAGAGGGAGTTCTCTCGCAATGACGCGCATGCAGACTCGGAATGAGCATGATCTAGGAATCTATCTGGAGCCTTCGTTGATCGTGTCGAGAGACGGACATGTCCAGGCATTCAATCGCGTGGCCGAGTTGACGCTGCGTCGGGCGGCGGTCGGCTGCTCCCTGTTCGATCTATGCGATAGCCCGCCCGACACTTTGAGACAGTATCTCGCGCACTGTTCCCGTCCTGGGCCGCCGTCGAGCGCAAGGCTCACATTTTTCGGACATGACGATGTCAGCGAATTTCAGTGTTCCGGCGGCGTTCTCGCTACGCGGTATGGCGATCATGAGCCGACCATTCTGCTTCGCCTTTTTTCAACGCATGACGAGACGGTCGTGGCCGGGCACGACCAGGCGACGGAAACGGTTGGACAACATGCGCTGCGTCAGATCGAGGATCTGCAGCGGGATCGCAAACGCCTTGGCGAGCGATTGGCGTTGATGGCAGAGGCGCTGCGAGTCGTCGAGGAACAGAAGCGAGAGATTCATGCCGAGGTGAAATTCATCCGGGCCGACGAACGCGAACGCATCGCCCGCGACATTCACGACCAGGTTGGGCATGAAATGGCTGAGGTTCTGGCAGAAGTCAGGAGATTGCGTGACGATGCGCTGGGGGTGGAACGAGATCGTCTCGAAGCCGTTGCAGCGCATGTTTCCGACGTCGGGCGTCGCCTCCATCGTGCCGTCATTGGAGGGCGTCCGCGCATCGTCGAAGAATTGGGTCTCGCGCGCGCTATCCAGGTGACCGTGGTTTCGTTCGCTGCGGATGGCGGTCTCGATTCGTCTTTCGAGAGCAACGGTGCGGCTCCCGAAATCCTGCCGGCGCCGGTCGAGAGCGCGCTCTACAGGATCGCCCAAGAGGCGATGACGAACGTGATGAAGCACGCGCCCGGCGCGCGAACCTTGAAGGTAACCCTGGCCTTCTCCATCGAACTCATTTCCCTCACGATCGCCGACGACGGGCCCGGTTTTCTGATGGAGTCGTTGGATTATGGAGGGCGCGACGATCACGGCATTGGTCTTCGGGGAATGCAGCAGCGCATGAGGGATGTCGGTGGAACGCTAACGATCGACGCGTATCCCGGTGCAGGCACGACCATCACGGCCAGCGTACCGCTTGGCTCTCCACCAGAGCAGATGAGCACGTCGTGATGGCGCGGGTAATCCTGGTGGACGATCACCCGGTCGTTCTGGCCGGGCTCGTGACCCTTCTGGACGGTCTTCCTGATTTCGAACTTGTCGGACAAGCGAAATCTGCGTCGCAAGCGCTTGCGCTCGTCCGCGAGCAGGCTCCGGGCATCGTCGTGCTCGACATGGGCCTGCCGGGGATGAACGGTGTTGCACTGGCCGAGCGCATCCTTGAAGGGGCGCCCGAAACCCGGATCGTGATGCTGACCCACTACGAGGAGCCAAGCTACGTCCAGAATGCGCTGAGGATCGGCATTCGCGGCTACGTTCTCAAGTCGTCACCCGGCGACAAGGTCATCCAAGCTATCAGGACCGTGCAGGGCGGCGGCCTGTATATCGATTCCGAGCTGCAGGAGTTCCGCTCCGAATGGGTGCGCAAGCAGGCGCAGCGATCCAGCCGTGATGCGCCGCTCCCTCCCACGGGCACTCTGACCACTCGCGAGGCACAGGTCCTGCGCCTGTCAGCAATCGGACATTCCAACAAGGAAATCGCGCGCCGCGTCGATCTTGGGGTAAAATCGGTCGAAACCTATCGATACAGAGCCTGCAAGAAGCTGCTGCTGCAGTCGCGCCTCGACATCATCAGATATGGAGCCAGCCAGGGCTGGTTCCTGGCATCGGAGAGTGCCGACTAAGCTTCGTCGTCCTCTGTACGATGCCCCTATGCGGGGAGTAATCAGCTTGGCGCTGTGGGAATTAATGGCCGCCCGCGCGCGGCTCCCCTGTCCCGAAGGGTGTAGCGACTGAAACAAGCAGACTCGCTAAAAGGCAGTGATGGCGTAGAGCCCCTCACATGACGCCGCACAGTCTCTCCCGACAATGGAAGGGCGACCGGATCGGCTGCACGAACCATGGTCAGGATTGTCGTTGCCGACGAACACGCCATCTATCGCATGGGTCTGCGTGTCATCTTGCAGGCTGCCCTGCCTGGGGTCGAGTTTCTCGAGGCCGCCGATCTCGGCGGCCTGATGCGGCATTTGATGGAAGAGCAACCCATCGATCTCGCTCTCGTGAGCCTGAATTTGACGCCGCCTACCGATATGCAGCTCATCGGGAGCCTTAAACGCGCCGCGCCGATGACGCGCTATGTCGCGCTGGCGACCGACGGCACCTTCGATCAGGTCCTTCATTTCGTCGCCGAAGGCTTTCAGGGGTTCATTTCAAAGCTGCAGGGAGACAACGAAATCGTCCAGTCGATTTCGGACGTTCTCGCCGGGCGTCTCGCTGTGCCGCGCGCCTTGACCCCGTCTGGCGCCCCTACCGAAAATCGGTCCTCGCGCGGGCAGCAGCATCGCCGAATCCCGCAACAGAATCCGTTCGGCTTGACGCCGCGGCAAAGCGAGGTCCTGGCATTATTGGCGGATGGGCTCTCCAATCGCGAGATCGCCCAGATTCTCCACATTGCCGAGCCCACCACGAAAATTCACGTATCCGCGCTGATGCGCGCCCTCAACGTGCGGAATCGAACCGAGGCCGCTGTCCTGGCCCGTGATGTGGTTCGCTCCTTCGAGAAGGATTCGGAAGGCGCCAACAATTCGGATCAACACAAGGCGCCGCCGCGAAGGTAATCCTCATCAGAACCGAAATTTCCTGTAAGGTTTATCCTTACGTCGATCGTATTTTCCTGACAGGACGGACGCGTCCGAGTGAACTACTTATTAACGGTAACCAAGGGTTAGGTCTGAAGAAGTTTGCGAATATATACCTCGAACGAGGTAGGCTTCAATTAAAAGAGACGGGCCGGGAGGGATTACATCCAGAAGAAAGGTTATTCCGCGGAAGGCGGAAAAATCTTTGCGGGCTTTGCGGCTTTCGTTTTGTCGAGTGGAGGGAGATTGCGATGCCTGGGATTATCGAGACCACAGTGCTGAGCGACAACGTTCTGCTGCGGGAAGGAATTGCGCAATTGCTGAGCGGGGCGCGCTTCCAAGTGAGTCAGAGGGCCGCCAGCCTCGATCTCCATCGCTACGAAAACGGGCAAAAATCTCCTGACCTGTTCATCGTGGTGATCGATGACATGTCCTGCTCGATCGTCGGCGACATCAAGCGCGAATTCAAGAGCGCCAAAATCGTCGCTCTCGCCCTGCGCGACAATTGCGACTTGATGCGGCGGGCGGTGCAGCTCGGCGCCGTCGGCTATCTCGTCGAATCGATATCCGCGACGGATCTCATCATGTCGCTGGAAGTCGTGATCGCGAATGGCGCCGTCTTCCCGCCAGAACTGTTGTTGCAGCTTTCAGAAGTTGCCGTCGAGCCGCAGCGCCTTCTCCAGGGCGTGCAACACAGGGCCGACGGGTCGCGGTTCTCGGGGCTTTCCGGCAGGGAGGTCAATATCCTCGAAGGTCTGATGCTGGGAGAATCCAACAAGGTGATCGCGCGGAAATTGCAGATCGCCGAAGCTACCGTAAAGGTGCATGTCAAGGCCATCCTGCGAAAGGTCCGCGTCAAGAACCGCACTCAGGCGGCAATGTGGGCGATGCAGAACGTGGCCTCCCAGATTCCGGTCCTGGACGAGCCTGGCGTCACCGGTGAGGAGCTGTTGCCGCCGATCGCTGCGAAGCCGGAAGCGGCGTTCTCATCACAATTCTCATAACCAGGCCAGATGGGAACCCGCTCCATGATCGTCACCGTCGTGACGCCGACCCTCAATGCGGTCGGCTACCTGCAGGAATGCATCGAATCGGCGCGCAAAAACGCAACGAGGGATATTGAAATCGAGCATGTGATCGTCGACGGCGGCAGCACGGACGGCACGGTCGAACTCGCCCGTGGCTGCGGGCTGCGGGTGCTCCAGGGCAAGGACAGCGGGATCTTCGATGCGATCAACAAGGGCTCGTTCGACTCGTCGGGCGAGTTGCTGGGATTTCTCGGCGCCGATGACGTCATGCTCGAGGGCGCGGCTGCCGCCGTCGTGCAGGCCTATCGCCGGAGTGGTCGGCGCTGGGTCGTCGGTGGGATCAGATGGACGGATTCGACAGGGCGTAGCCTTGGCCACCTTGCCGCGCCTCCGAACTGGATGACGCCGGCCATGTTGGTCAGCCTCGGCTGGAATCCCATCATGCACATGGGAACCTATTTTTCCCGGGACTTCTTCGAGGAACTGGGCGGTTTTGATATTACCTACAAGGACTCCGGTGACTACGAGATGTTCTGTCGGGCTTTACTGAAAGCCCCCTATGACAGGATCGACCGACCCATCGCCTGCTTCAGGCGGACGGGAATGAACAACAGCGCGATAAACGGAAGCCGTACGGCGCGCGAATGGGCGAAGATCCTGGCCGAGCACGGACCCGCATCGAACCGAAAGCGCGCGTTCTGGCGTCTTTTTCTGAAACTCTACTTCAATCTGGGCAATCCCGGCTGGCTTCTGGCAAAGGTGGCGGATTCAACGAAGACAACATTGAGGCTTCAACCGAAAGCCCATTTCTGACGTGATCGATGCGAAGGCGCTGATGGCGCCGCAACCCTGTCGCATCGTCGCCTACGCGTATAACCCCGATGTCCCGCGCGAGACGATGGCCGGCCTATCCGAGGTACCAAGCCGTTGGCCGACGCCCGGTGTGGCAATTCTCGCTAGAGGAGGTCGATCCCCTGGTGCGCTGGTGGCATCGCCCTTTGAGTACGCCATGGCGTTGGCTGGGCAGAAGCAGTATGTGATGCCTGTCAATCCAATGCCGAATGACGCGATGCCTTAGGACACATCGAGGCTCTTTCCGGCCCAACGCACGGCTCGGGCGAGAAGCTGAAGCTATTGGGCTGATCTATGCCGGGAATGCCTTCCGATTGCGCGGGATCCACGCCGGCGAATGATGTGGCTAAACACCTAGACATGGCCGACATCGAGGGAGCTCGCGCCAAGGTGGATGCAGCGCTCGTTGCGTTGGAAGCTGCTCGAGCCGTCCAGTTGTGCGACGAATATCTGCAGCAAGGAGGAGTCGAAGAGGGTGCGGCCAGCCTAAAATCTCAACCGCGAGCGATCTGCAACAGCCTAACGGAAGTCCGAGCTATCGTGTCACCTCAGCGACGACGCCATTAGGCGCCCCAGGCGAGCGGCGAACAGCTGGGCATCGGCTGGTCGCTCTCCGTCCAGCACGCGCGCTTCGTCGAGCAATAGATGAGCGATGTCGTCACGCAGCGCCTCGTCTTCCAGCGCGGCGAGCCTGGTCACCAGAGCGTGCTGCGGGTTGATCTCCAGGATCGGCCTGGCTGCACTGTCGAGCCGCCCGGCAGCCGAAAGCAGCTTCTCGAATTGGCGGTCAGGACCGCTGTCGGGCGCCACGAGACAGACAGCGCTATCGGTCAGGCGATCGGACGCACGAACGTCAGCGACCTCCGCTGCGAGGATCTGCTTGAGGGCGTCGATCAGCTTTCCTACTGCCGGAGAGGTCTCCGTCCCAGCCTGCGCGCCGCCGTCGAGGAGCGGGATCAATCCGAGATCCGCGGTGCCCTGCGTGACCGACTTGAACGGCTTACCTTCAAAATCTGGCGCATTAGAAACCCAGAAGCTGTCGACCGGATCGCTCAGCAGCAGAACCTCCACACCACGCGCCCGGAAACCTTCGAGCTGCGGCGAGGCGGAAATCCGCGCGAGGTCGTCGCCGACGATGTAGTAGATCGCGGTCTGGTTTTCTTTCAACGAGCCGACATAATCCTTCAGGCTGCGCGTGCCTTCGCTGGCAAAGGTCGACTTGAAGCGCGCGAGCCCGAGCAGCTGCTCGCGCCGCTCGAAGTCCTCGTAGAGACCCTCCTTCACGACCGCCCCGAAATTCTCCCAGATTGACCCATAGGTGACGGGTTCGTTCTCTGCGAGCTTGCCGAGGTCCGACAGGATGCGGCTGGTGATGCCCTTCTTGATCGCCGCAAGCAGCGGGCTGTCCTGGATCATCTCACGCGAGACGTTCAGGGGCAGATCGGCGGTGTCGACCAGGCCCCGGACGAACCGCAGATAGCGCGGAAGCAGCTCCGCCTCTTCGGTAATGAAGACGCGCTTCACATAGAGCTTCATCCTGCCCTTGCGATCGGCGTCGAACAAGTCGAATGGCTTGCTGCCAGGAATGAAAGCTAGCGTCGTATATTCGTGCCGACCTTCCGCCCGAAAATGCACGGTCGCTGCTGGCTCGTCATACTGCGCGGCCACGCTGCGGTAGAAGTCGGTATATTCCGCCGGGGTGATCTCGCTCTTGGGCTTCGTCCAGAGCGCTGCGCCATCGGCAAGCGAGGTCGGCTCCGCTCCCGGCTTTTCCAGCAGTGTGATCGGCACCGGAACATGGCCTGACTGGGCCTTGATGGTGCGTTCCAATGTCCAGCGCTCGGCATAGGTCTTCGCGTCGTCGAGCAGTTTGAGCGTCACCCGCGTGCCGCGTGCGGGCGCATCGTCCAGCGCGGCGGGCGAGACCGAGAACTCACCCTTGCCGTCGGATGTCCAGGCCCAAGCTTCGTCGCTGCCGGCGCGGCGGCTGACAACGGTGACCTCGCTGGCGACCATGAAGGCCGAATAGAAGCCAACCCCGAACTGCCCGATGAGTTGAGCGCCTTCCTTGCCCTTCGCCGCCTCGACCTGCTCCATGAAAGCACGGGTGCCCGAGCGCGCGATCGTACCGAGCGCCTCGATCATCTCGTCGCGACTCATGCCGATGCCGTTGTCGCTGATGGAGAGGGCGCCCGCCTCCGGATCGGCGGCAACCGTGATACCGAGCTTGCTTTCGTCGGCGATTAGCGTCGGCGTCGCGATCGCTTCATAGCGCAGCTTCTCGCAGGCATCCGCCGCGTTGGAGATCAGCTCGCGAAGGAAGACGTCCCGGTCGGAATAGACCGAATGAACCATCATATGGAGCAGGCGGGAGACGTCAGCTTCGAAGCTGCGATTCTCTGTGGTCGCGGTCGTCATAGCGGCTCTCGAACCCTGAAATCGATGGTGCCGATTTGGACGTGTCAGAATAAGTTTTCAAGAGGCAGCCAAGCGAGAGTGTCTCGACTCCATCTCGCGATTTGGCGCGGTCGAGCCGAGCAAAGTCATGATCGGATCTCACACAGAAATCGAACGCGTAAGCGTCTGTTATTGTGCCGGTACAAGGCCCGGATCAAGGCAGCCGTCGACCCGATCAGGGCGGAGCTTGCCGCCGTCCCCATGGAGAAGCGCTGGCTCGTCTCCAGCGAGGGTGCCTTCTCCTATCTGGCCCGCGATTTCGGACTGAAGGAGCTCTACCTCTGGCCGATCAATGCCGACCAGCAAGGCACGCCGCAGCAGGTCCGCAAGGTCATCGACGCGGTCAGGAAGAACAAGATCACCGTAGTCTTCTCCGAGAGCACGATCTCTGAGAAGCCAGCCCAGCAGGTCGCACGCGAGACCGGCGCCAACTATGGCGACGTGCTCTATGTGGATTCGCTGAGCGAGGCTGAGGGCCCGGTCCCGACCTATATCGACCTGCTCAAGGTTACTGCGGACACCATTGCGAAGGGACTGACGCGGTGAAGGCTCCCGCCGCCAGCCGCTTGGTTCCGCCTGCGGCGGAGGAGGGCTCAGGCATTGCGGTGACCGGCGCGACGGTCACCTATCGCAACGGCCATACCGCTCTCAGGGATGCAAGCTTCCGCATCCCGACCGGCACGATCGCGGCGCTCGTCGGAGTCAACGGCTCCGGCAAGTCGACGCTGTTCAAGGCGATCATGGGCTTCGTGGGCCTCGCCAAGGGCGACATGCTCGGCGTGTCCGGGGCCGACATTGCCGGAGCCGCTGCGATCGCCGCGTTCACGGCGGCGGTGATCGCCATCAAGTGGAAGGAGTTCCTGCTGCACGCCTTCGATCCCGCGCAGGCGCAGGCGATCGGCCTGCGGGTGAAGCTGCTCCACTACGGCCTGCTCGGGCTGATCTCGCTGACGATCGTCGGCGCGCTGCAGGCGGTGGGCATCATCCTCTCCGTCGCCATGCTGATCGCGCCCGGCGCCATCGCGTTCCTGTTGACCCGTCACTTTAGCACGATGCTGCTGACATCGGTCGTCATCGCCGTCGCGGGCTCGCTGCTCGGCGTCTATCTCTCGTTCTTCCTCGACAGCGCGCCGGCACCGACGATCGTGCTGCTCCTGTCGCTCGTCTTCGTCTTCGCCCTTCTCCATGCAAGCCGAAGGGTGCCGGAAGCGTCGGTATAGACGCGCCGCCTGCTATCTACAGCTCCGGCTGCGCGCGCCCTTCCTCCTTGCGTGTTCAGGCCTGCGCCTTCATCGCGGCGGGCGCCTGTTTGCCGTCGAAGAAGCGCTCGCAGGCTTCGGCGACACGCGCGACGGCGTCGTCGTCGACATCGAGATGGGTCACCCAGCGCAGCGTGCCGTAGCGCCCGCTGACGGCGATGCCGCGCTCGCGCAGGAATGCGGCGAAGGCGGCGGTATCGAGCGTCTTGGGCGACATGAACACCATGTTGGTCCGGGACGGGCCGGTGCCAAGCTCGGGGAAACGCGCCAGTACCTCCGCGAGTTTAGCGGCGCGTCGGTGGTCCTCGCTCAGCCGCGTGACGTTATGCTCCAGCGCATAGATCGCGGCCGCGGCGATGACGCCGGTCTGGCGCATGCCGCCGCCCAGCATCTTGCGGATGCGGCGGGCCTTCTCGATGAAATCCTTCGGGCCGACGAGGATGGAGCCAACCGGCGCGCCCAGACCTTTCGACAGGCAAAGCGAGACGGTATCGAACTGCCCGGCGATCCAGGCGGCATCGCGGTTGCTCGCGGCGGCCGCGTTCATCAGGCGAGCGCCGTCAAGATGTGTGGAAAGGCCGCGCGCGCGGGCGAGCCCGGTCGCGGCCTCCAGATAGGAATCGGGCAGGACCTGGCCGTTGAAGGTGTTCTCCAGCGCCAGCAACCGCGTCATCGCGAAATGGAAGTCGTTCGGCTTGATCGCGTTGGCGATGGCGTCGAGCGCGATCGTGCCGTCGGCCTCGTTCGGCAGCGGCTGCGGCTGGATCGAGCCCAGCACGGCCGCGCCGCCGCCTTCCAGGCGATAGGTATGGGCCATCTGGCCGACGAGATATTCCTCGCCCCGGCCGCAATGGGCCATCAGCCCGGCGAGATTGGCTTGCGTGCCGGTGGGGAAGAAGAGAGCCGATTCCTTGCCGAGCCGCTCGGCGGTCATGGATTCCAGCCGCTTGGTCGTCGGGCAATCGTCATAGACGGCGTCGCCGACCTCGGCCGCTGCCATGGCAGCGCGCATCCCTTCGTCGGGGCGCGTCACCGTATCCGAGCGGAAGTCATCCACGATCATCGATCCGATCCTTGCAGGCAGTCTGCACACCCTATCGGGCTCTTGCCCGGCCCATCATGCAAAAATGGCAGGGGCGGGCTCAGCATTCCGGCAGGTTGACCGCGAGTCCGCCAAGGCTGGTTTCCTTGAAGCGCTCGTTCATGGCCTCCCCGGTCTGGCGCATCGCCTCGATGCAATTGTCCAGCGGCATGAAATGCGAGCCGTCCCCGCGCAGCGCCAGCGACGCTGCTGCAACCGCCTTGATCGCGCCGATGCCGTTGCGCTCGATGCAGGGCACCTGGACCAGCCCCGCCGCGGGATCGCAGGTCATGCCGAGATGATGCTCCAGCGCGATCTCGGCTGCGTTCTCGATCTGGGCGGGCGTGCCGCCGAGCACGGCGCAGAGCCCGGCGGCTGCCATGGCGGCGGCGGAGCCGACCTCGCCCTGGCAGCCGGCTTCGGCCCCGGAGATCGAGGCGTTGTGCTTGATCAACCCGCCGATCGCGGCGGCCGTGAGCAGGAAATCCGAAACCTTGGCCGGTTCCGCCCCGATGCAATGGTCGAGATAGTAGCGCAGCACCGCGGGCACGACGCCGGCCGCGCCGTTGGTCGGCGAGGTTACCACCCGGCCGCCGGCCGCGTTCTCCTCGTTCACGGCCATCGCGTAGACGCTGAGCCAGTCCGTCGAGGCGTGCGGCTGCGAGCGATTGGCCAGCTTCTCGGCTTGAAGTTGCCGGTGGATGCGCGCGGCCCTGCGGCGCACGCGCAAACCGCCGGGCAATTCGCCCTCCTGGCTCATGCCGCGCTCGATGCAGTCGTTCATTACCGACCAGAGGCGGGAGAGGCCGGTCTCGAGCTCTCCGGCCGAACGCAGATGAATCTCGTTGGCGCGCTTCATCTCTGCTATCGACAGCCCGCTCTCGCTGGCCATGCGCAGCATCGTCGCCGCATTCGCGAACGGATAGGGCCAGGACGATGCCGTCGCGGCGGCTGCGGGCGCTTCGCGCTCCTGCGCCGTCACCACGAAACCGCCGCCGATCGAATAATAGGTCTCGGACACCAGCGCGGCGCCCGCGGAATCGGAAGCGCAGAAGACGAGCCCATTTGCATGGCCGGGCAGGGGAGGCCCGTAGTCGAAGACGATGTCGGTTGCGGGGTCGAAAGCCAGCGGCGGCAGGCCGTCATGGCGCAATAGATGGCTGCGGCCGAGTTCGTCGAGCCCCCGTTCTGCCGCATCGAAATCGAAGGCGGCCGGCGTCCAGCCGAGCAGGCCGAGCGCCACGGCCCGGTCGGTGGCATGGCCCTTTCCGGTGAAGGCGAGCGAGCCATAGAGCGTTGCCTTCACGGCCGCGGCCCGGTGGCGCGACGGGGCCCGGCGCAGCAGCTCCAGAAAATGCCCGGCTGCGGTCATCGGCCCCATCGTATGCGAGGACGAGGGACCGATACCGATCTTGAAGACATCGAAGACGCTCAGGAACATTCCCACTCCCGCCGAACCGGCATGGATCGCTCTCGCATTCCCCGAATGCGGGAGCGACCTCGATTGTTGTCTTATCGCTTTTTCTGCATGCCAGCGGGTATCCGCCTTCCTCGAAAATGTTGTTGTCCGTGTCGGAGGCGATATCAGACGGAGATCGCCATGCCGTCGCGCTGGGGATCGGCTCCGCCGGAGCACAGTCCATCGGCGATCCCGATCGCATGAAGGGCGGCGAAAGGGAATGTCTGGGCGGAGCGCTTGACGTCGTATCCCGCGGCCGTGAGTTCGGCGCTGACGCTCCGGCGGATGCGGTTTGAGATGTCGATCGTGTTCGACACGGCCATGATCCGCGGCGCCGCGACGGCCTCGAAAGGCGACATGCCGAAATCGATCATGTTCATGATGCCCTGGGCGATCGCCGGCGCGATGTAGCTGCCGCCGGGGGCGCCGATGACGATGCGCGGCGTCTCGCCCTCGAAGACGATGGTCGGGGCGGCCGAGGATGCCCGGCGCTTGCCCGGCGCGATCGAGGCCGCCCTGCCTGGACGCGGGTCGAAGCGGCTCATCGTGCCGTTATAGATGAAGCCCAGACCATCCGAGATCGCGCCGGACGGGCTGCCGAGCGTATGGGTCAGTGCCACGCAGTTGCCCTCACGATCGACGACGGTGACATGCGTCGTCTCGCGCTGCGACTTGTCGAGCCGATTGATCACCGCGCGCTCGCCGCGCTTGATCGCCTCGGCCTGTTCGGCCGCATGCTTCCTGGAGATCAGTCGCTCGACGGGCACATCGACATAGGCCGGATCGCCCATGAAGCGATCCTTGTCGATGGTCATGCGCCGCATCGCCTCGGCGAGCAGGGTGATGTGTTCGGCGCCGCCATGCCTGAGCGAGCCGATGTCGAAATTCTCGAGAATGTGCAGCATCTGCAGCATCGACATGCCGCTTGCCGGCGGCGGCGAGGTCGAGATGCGATGGCCCCGGTAGGAGCCCCAGATCGGCTCGGCGACGGAGAGCTCATAGGCCGCGAAGTCGCGCTCGCCGATCAGCCCACCCTCAGCCGCGAAATCCGCTGCCATCCGGGCGGCCAGCGCGCCATGGTAGAAATCATCCGGGCCGGCACTGGCGAGATGCTCCAGCGTCGCCGCGAGATCGGGATTGACCAGCGTATCGCCGACGCGCTTGGGGCTGCCGTCGGGGCGGAAGTAAACCGCGCGGCCGGTCTTGCTGTAGCGCAGCTTATCACCGGTATTGACCTCGCCGCCGCCGCTCTGGTCCTGGCTCCAGAACCAATGCATGTGCGGGCGGACGAGCACGCCCTCATGCGCCTGCCGGATCGCCGGGGCCATCACATCGCGCCAGTCCATCGTGCCGAACCGGGCGAGCGCATGCGCATAGCCCTTGACGCTGCCGGGCGTGCAGACGGCGAGATGGCCGAACTCGTTGATGCCGCCCTTGAGCAGGAAGGCGAAACCGTCCCGCGTTTGCCCCTGTAGATGCTGCAGCCACATGTCCGGCGTCGCTGCGAGCGGGGCCCTGGCGTAGAACTCGACGATCTCGTGGACGCCGCGGCCGGGCATATAGACCTGCATCGAGCCGAAGCCGCCGATGCCGCACATCAGCGGATCGACCACGCCCTGCATGAAAGCGCAGGCAATCGCCGCGTCGATGGCATTGCCGCCGCGTTCGAGCACCTCGGCGCCGGCCTCTGCCGCTTCCGGCTGCGGCGCGACGATCATCGCGTTCTTCATCGTCATCATCAAAGGCATTCCTTGTGTCTGCACGTCGCCTATCGGCGCAGGACGGGTTTGTCGCCTGCGACCGGCAGTACGGCAGCAGCGGCTTCGGATGAAGCGATCTGCAAGCTCCGTCCGGCGGGCGCAAGATGGCGTGGCTGCCGGGTTCGATCGATGCTGCGCTTGCGGCCTGCCGCTTCAGTCCGCAAGCCGCGCCAGGAGGCCGGCGATCAGCCGGGTGCGCCGCGCCAGGCTCTCCACCTCGATATGCTCTTCGAGCGTGTGATAGCCCGCGCCGAGCAGGCCGAGCCCGTCGAGCGAGGCAATGCCGGCCGCGCCGGTGAAATTGGCGTCGGAGCCGCCGCCGGCCGAGGCATGGCTGAGGTCCCAGCCGAGTTCAGCCGCGATGCCGCGCGCCTGCCGGTAGAGCGCCATGGTGCCTTCGCCTGGCTCCCAGACGGGGCGGGTGACGCCGCGCTCGACCGTGAAGCCGGTGCCGTCGGCGTCGCGATCCGACAAGGCGAGCATGCGCTCGACGCCACGGTCGAGGTCCTGCTGGCGCTTGGCCATGCTGAGCGCCTCGGCCCGGCACGAGGTCGGCACGCAATTGACCCATTGGCCGCCCTGGATCACGCCGACCGAGAAGGTGCAGTCCTCGTCGGTCATCGCCTCGATGGCTAGCAGCTGCCGGGCCATCATGCTGATGGCAGAGCGCCCGTTTTTCAGCTGCGAGCCGGCATGGCTCGGCCGGCCCTCCGCCGCGAGATTGAACCGAGCGATCGCATAGCGCCCGGTGACGACACCGTCGCCCGGCTGCCCCGGTTCCGGCACCAGCACGTAGCGTTGGCGACCTGCCTCCTCCATGATCAGTTCGCGCGTGCCGAGGCTGCCGATCTCCTCGTCGGAGGTATAGAGCACCGTGACCGGCAGCGGCGTCGCGACGCCGGCCTTCACCAAGGCCACGATGGCCTGCAAGCCGGCATAGGCGCCGCCCTTCATGTCGAGGATGCCTGGCCCATAGCAGCGCGAGCCGTCGCGGCGGAAGGGCAACTTCGCTAGCGTCCCGACCGGATGCACCGTATCGAGATGCGACATCACGAGGATGCCGGGCTCGCCCTGGCGCGGATGCGGGAAGGTCGCACGCACGCAGTCGCCCAGCCCTTTCGGCCCGGGGATGCGGGTAATGGCAGCGCCGGCCGCCGCGGTATCGGCGGCGGCACGGTCCATCATCCGGTTGACGGCGGCGGTGTCGAAGGTCGGGCTCTCGCACTCGATCCAGGGTCGCAGGCCCGCGAGCATGGCCTCGGTGTCGAGCGGCAGCGCTGCGAGATCCATCCGATCGGTCCTCAGGCGGCGGCGCGGGTTTCGACGAGCCGGGCAAGCAGGCTCGCGCCGACCGGCAGGATGCCGTCGTCGAGGACATAGGCCGGATTGTGCACCGGCACCGTGCCGGCATGGCCGACCCAGGCATAGGCGCCGGGCACGACGCGCAGCATGTCGGCGAAATCCTCGCTGCCCATCAATGGCTTGCCGTCGGTCAGTACGCCCGCGGCACCGACGATCTCGGCGGCGACGGCGAGAACGGCGTCGGTCTGGGCTTCGTGGTTGACCAGCACGTTGAAGATGTTGCGGATGTCGACCTCGATGGTAACGCCGAAGCTTGCCGCCGTGCCGGCCGCGATCTCGCGCATGCGGTCGCGGATGAGCGCGCCGGTTTCGGGGGAGAAGGTGCGGATCGTGCCGGCGAGCACGGCCTCTTCGGGGATGACGTTATAGGCGGAGCCAGCATGGATCTGCGTGATCGAGAGCACGGCGGCCTCGCGCGGATCGGCATTGCGGCTGACGATGGTCTGCAGCGCGTTGGCGAGGCTCATCGCCACGACGATCGGGTCGCGCCCCATATGCGGCATGGCGCCATGGCTGCCGCGGCCGGTGATCTTGATGTCGAAGAAATCGGCGCCTGCCATGGCGGGGCCGGGAAAGATCGAGATCTGGCCGGGATCGAGATCGGGCGAATTGTGCAACCCGTAGATCTCGTCGCAGGGGAAGCGCTCGAACAGCTTCTCGGCGATCATGCTGCGCGCGCCGCCGAGGCCCTCTTCGGCCGGCTGGAAGACGAAGACCGCCGTCCCCTTGAAGCCGCGATTCTCCGAGAGATAGCGGGCGGCTCCGAGCAGCATGGTGGTGTGCCCGTCATGGCCGCAGGCATGCATCTTGCCGGGGACGGTCGAGCGCCAGGGCAGGTTGGTGATCTCATGGATCGGCAGCGCGTCCATGTCGGCGCGCAGGCCGATGCGCCGGCCGGGCCCGCCGGTGCCGTCGAGGATGCCGACCAGGCCGGTCTTGCCGATGCCGCGATGGACCTCGATGCCCCAGGAAGCGAGCTTTTCGGCGACGATGTCGGAGGTCCTGACCTCCTCGAAGCCGATTTCGGGATGGGCATGGAGATCGCGGCGGATGGCGACGAGTTCGTCCGTGAAGGACAGGATCTCAGGCAGGGCGGGCATGGCTACTCCAGGTATCGGACGGTTCAGGCGAAGGGCTGGCCGAGGGGCGAGGTTCGCAGCCCCGGACGCAGCCGGCGCCAGGGCAGGGCGGCGGGGTCGACCGGCATCGGCCCCGGCGCGGCGCAGACGAGGATCGTCTCCGCGATCGGCTCGAAATCGGCGCGGAAATGCACCGAACTCTTGTTGACCAGGATGGCCTGCTCGGTCGGCTCGATGCCGACCTGACGGTACATCGCCTGATCGGCCATCTGCGCCTTGCGCGAGCCGACGACGATCCGGACATCGCCGATACGCAGGCAGGCGCTCGGCCCGAGATTCATCCGCGAGCCGCCGTAGAACGGGCCGGGCGCGACGAAGCGGCCTTCCGACAGCTTCTCGACCAGGAATTCGCCGCTGAGCGGCCTGTCGCCGGGGATGCCGGATTTCGCGCCGAGCGACAGCGCGATGGTCTTGCCTTCGCCCGCGGCATGGGCGGCCGCGGCCGCGGCGGGATCGACGATGACGCCGATGGCGGCGCGCTCGGCGCCGCCCTGCACGAGGGCATGCGCCATGCCCATCGTGTCGGAATCGCCGCCGGCGCCGGGATTGTCCTGGGTGTCGGCGATGACGACGGGCTTGGTCGCAGTCCGGGACAATCGCATCGCCTCCGCAACGCCATCCTCGGGCGAGAAGACCCGGCCCTTGAACGCAGCTTCGCTCGCCATGACGCGGGCGAGGACGGCATCGGCCGCCCGGTCGGCATCAGCTTGCGTCGCGCCATAGGCGAGCACGGTCGCGCCGCAATCGGGGAAATCCGCCGCCGGGAAGCCGGGCAGGAAGGAAAGCGTCGGCACGGCGGGGCCTTCAAGCGCGGCAAGCTCCGCATAGATCGTGCGGCAGGGTTCCATCGCCGTCGCCTGCCAGGCGATGGGAATGAGATAAGGCACCTGGCGGAAGGCCTTGGCGGGGCGGACCCTTGTGTCGATCAATCGCGCCAGCACCTCGGCCGTGCGGCTGCCCGTCAGGGCCATGTCGACATGCGGATAGGTGCGGAAGGCGACGAGCGCATCGGCCATCGCCATCATCAGCGGCGTGACATTGCCATGCAGGTCGAGGCTTACGACGAGCGGAACGTCCGGCCCGATCGCGGCGCGCACCCGCCGCAGCAATTCGCCTTCGCCGTCATCATGGTTCTGCGCGACCATGGCGCCGTGCAGGTCGAGATAGACGCCGTCCAGCGGTAGCGCCGCCGCTATGCGCTCGACCAACTCGTTCGCGAGGGTCTCGAAGGCCTCCTCCGTGACATGGGCGGAGGGGCTCGCCGCGCACCAGAGCGTCGGAACGAGGTCCCAATCCCGGCTGCGAGCGTTGTCGACGAAGCCGGCAGCGCTGACATTGACGTTCTTCACGGCTGCGAAGATCGTTTCGCCGCGCGCGAGCGGCGGCCAGCCACCGCCCTGCCGGAACGCTTCCATCCCCGCCATACTGGGTGCGAAGGTATTGGTTTCGTGCAGAAATCCACCAAATGCGACGCGGCGCGG
This sequence comes from Hyphomicrobiales bacterium, assembly GCA_004144595.1. Classification (GTDB taxonomy): domain Bacteria; phylum Pseudomonadota; class Alphaproteobacteria; order Rhizobiales; family Beijerinckiaceae; genus Allobosea. The sequence goes on along the minus strand of SEEM01000023.1, from coordinate 7,491 downwards.
CATCCGTTCTCTCCCCGGTTGCCGCCGAGGTAATCACAGGCGGCTGCGCACTCCAACACGCAAAAGCGCCGGCCCGGCCATGGCGAAATGGCAGGGCTGCGCCGGCCGGCCGCTGCCCGCAAGCGGCCTTGGCCCTAACGGCCCATCGCGTAGAACTCGTCGTTCGGCCTCATGCTGGTCACGTTGGCGAGGCGGTTCGACATGCCGAAGAAGGCCGCGATCGCGGCGATGTCCCAGATATCGTCCTCGCTGAAGTCGTGCTCCTTGAGAGCGGCGACGTCGTCGTCGCCGACCTCGTAGGCACGCGCCGAAACCTTCATGGCGAAGTCGAGCATCGCCTTCTGCCGGAGCGTGATGTCGGCCTTGCGGTAGTTGACCGCCACCTGGTCGGCGATCAGCGGGTTCTTGGCCCGCACGCGCAGGATCGCGCCATGGGCGACGACGCAATACTGGCACTGGTTGGCATTACTGGTCGCGACCACGATCATCTCGCGCTCGGCCTTCGTCAGGCCCTCCGCCTTGTTCATCAGGGCGTCGTGATAGGCGAAGAAGGCGCGGAACTCGTCGGGGCGATGCGCCAGTGTCAGGAAGACGTTCGGCACGAAACCGGACTTCTCCTGCACGGCGAGAATCCGTTCGCGGATATCGTCCGGCAACGCGTCGATCGCGGGAACCGGAAAGCGGCTGATGGCGGGTGGCGTCATGTCTCAATTCCTCTTTTGCGCGGACGGGGCAGCCAAAGCAGGGAGCCTGGCGTCTCCCTGTTCGGCGAAGTGCAGAGCTAGACGGCGACCAGCCGTTCCATCTGCTCGCGATACTGTTCGATCGCATCGCCGGCCTCGCCCTCATAGGGTTCGATCCTGACCAGGCAGGTATGGGCCGAGCAGCCCTGGCCGAAGCGGGACGTGCCGATATCGACCGTCAGGACGTTCGGGTTGCCGGCGATATCGAGGCCGCTGTTGCCGGTCGGCGTGAACCAGGCGCCCGTCGGCAGGACGACGACCCTGCGCCGGACATCCTCGGTGAGCCGCGCCGTCGCGAGGCAGGCGCCGCGCTCGTTCCAGAGCCGGATCGTCTGGCCGTCTGCGACGCCAAGCCCGGCGGCGTCCTGCGGGTGGACGCGCGCCTGCTCGCGGCCGCCACGCTTGGTGGCCATGCTGGCCGGGCTCGTCTCGAGCTGGCTGTGGAGCCGGCCTTCCGGCTGGTGCGAGATCAGGTGGAACTGCTCGGCCGCATCGGCAGCACCGAGCCACTCGACCGGCTCGATCCAGGCCGGGTGCGCGGGACAATCATCGTAGCCGAGCGCATCGAGGGTCTCGCTGCCCAGGACGATGCGCCCGCTCTCCGTCTCAAGCGCATTGTCCTCGGGCCGCTCGCGGAACTCGGAGAGATAGGTGTGCTCGGCTTCCGTCGGGCAGCGGGCGTAGCCTTGAGCCCAGAAGGCATCGAAATCCGGCATCGCGAAATCGAGGCGCGTGGCCGCGTCGGTTCGGGTCGCCTCGTAGAGATGGCGCAGCCAACCCATCTCGTCGCGGCCTTCGTCGAAGGCCGGTCCGACGCCGAGCTTTTCGGCTATGGCGCGGAAGATGTCGAAATCGGAGCGGGAATCGCCGACGGGTCCGATTGCCTTGTGCATGGCGATGACGAAATCCGAGCGCCTGTTGCCGGCGATGTCGTTGCGCTCGATCGAGGTGTTGGCCGGCAGCACGATGTCGGCGCGCTGCGCGGTGGCCGTGAACATCGGGTCCTGGACGATGATCGTCTCCGGCCGCGTCCAGGCTTCGGCGAGGCGGTTGAGGTCCTGATGGTGGTGATAAGGGTTGCCGCCGGCCCAGTAGACCAGCCGGGCATCCGGATAGGTCCGGGTCTGGCCCTCATAGCTGTATTCGCCGCCGGGATTGAGCAGCATGTCGCTGATCCGTGCGACGGGAATGAAGCTCTCCAGCGGCTTGCGCAGTTGCGGCAGCGACGGCGACTTGGCCAGGTTGATCGGTGCCCCGACGCCGCCGAGCGAGGCATAGCCATAGCCGACACCGCCGCCGGGAAGGCCGATCTGGCCCGTCATCGCCGCAAGCGCCAGAGCCGCCCAGAAGGGCTGCTCGCCATGATGGGCCCGCTGCAGGCTCCAGCTCACGGTCAGCATGGAGCGGGTCTCGACCAGCCGCTGCGCCAGATCGGCGATCCAGCCGGCATCGAGCCCGGTGACACCCGCCGCCCAGGCCGCATCCTTGGCCACGCCGTCCCGGCTGCCGTCGAGATAGGCGATCAGCCGCTCGGAGCCGCTGGTGCAGCGTGCGAGGAAGGAGCGGTCGTGCCGATCCCGCTTCAGGATCTCGCCCGCGAGCCCGAGCATCAGGGCCGCGTCGGTGTTCGGCCGGATCGGCCACCATTCGGCGCCGACCCAGTCCGGGATGTCGTCGCGCAGCGGCGAAACCAGGATGACCTTCACGCCCCTCTCGGCGATCTTGCGCAGATGGGTTTCGAGCGTGTGGCTTGCGATGCCGCCGGCCTCGTTTTGCGCGGTTCGCGGCGAGAGCGCGCCGAATACCACGAGCGTTTCGGTATGCTCCGCAACGGTGTCGAGCGTGTTGGCCTGGCCGCCGCAGGCGCCGTCGTCGCCCAGCGTATGACGCAGGATCACAGGGCCAGCGGCGATCGAATAGGTATCGACATGGCCGGTATAGCCGCCGACGAGGTTCAGCATGCGCTTCAGTTGCGAGGGAGCGTGATGGAACCGCCCGCAGCTCGTCCAGCCATAGGAGCCGGCGAAGATCGAGGCGTTGCCATGGGTCTCCGCCACGCGCCGGATCTCGCCGGCGACGAGCGCGGTCGCCTCGTCCCAGCTCACCGGCACGAACTTGTCGCGACCTCTGCCGCGGCGATCGCTGGTCTCGCGATCCTGCAGCCAGCCCGCGCGGACCAGCGGCGTCAGGACCCGGCGCTCGGTGCTAGCCCAGTCGCGGACCGACTGGTTGATCGGCGACGGGGAGGGGTCATGCTCGAAGGGCTCGATCCCGACGATGCGTCCGTCCTCCACCAGGATCGTGTAGGCGCCCCAGTGGCTGCAATGCGGGAAGCGCTGGATCGTGCTCATCGGCGCACCTTCTGCCGGTTAGCGGTCTCCGCATCCGCATCGGGGCGCGGCGCCTCTCCGGCCGGGGCAAAACCCGGCAACGCATCGGCGAAGAGATCGCCCTGCACGCCGGCCTCGTCGAGGATCGCCGCGGTGTGCTCGCCGAAGCGCGGTGGCGCCAGGCGATAGGAGGCCGGAGTCCGCGACAGCTTGATCGGGCTGCCTGTGCCCCGATAGGCCCCGATATCGACCACCATCCCGCGGTGATGCGTATGCGGATCGGCCATCACCTCGTCGATATTGCGAACAGCGCCGCAAGGCACGCCGGACCTGACCAGGCGCTCGGCCAGCGGGCCGCAATCGAAGCCCGCCATCGCGGCCTCCAGATCGGCTTTGAGCGCGTCGCGATTGACGTTTCGATCCCGGTTGGTCGCGTAGCGCGCATCCTGGGCCAGCTCCGGCCGGCCGACGATCCTGCAGAGCGTGGCGAATTGCCGGTCGTTGCCGACGGCCAGGAAGAGCGGCGCATCGCGCGTGGCGAAGACGTCATAGGGGGTGATGTTGGGATGGGCGTTGCCGGAACGGCCGGCGACCTTGCCCGAGAGATAGTAGTTCGGCAGATGCGGATGAAGCAGCGAAACCCCGCAATCATAGAGCGTGGTCTCGACGAACTGGCCTTTGCCGCTCGCGCTGCGCTCCTGCAGCGCCATCAGGATGCCGATCACCGCATTGAGCCCCGTCACCATGTCGACGACGGGCAGCCCCACCCGCAGCGGCTCTCCGCCGAGCTCGCCATTGACGCTCATGATGCCGGCGGAGGCTTGGATCGCGGCATCGTAGCCGGGCAGGCCGCCGAGCGGCCCATCCGCGCCGAAGCCCGAGACACGGCAGTGGACGAGACGCGGGAAGCGCTGCTCCAACTCCTCCCGGCCGAGGCCCCAGCGCTCGAGCGTGCCGGTCTTGAAATTCTCGATGAAGACGTCGGCGGTCTCCAGCAGACGCAGCAGCAATTCGCGGCCGGCTTCCTGCGCCAGGTCGAGCGCCATGCCGCGCTTGTTGCGGTTGAGGCCGAGGAAATAGCTCGCCGCGCCGTCGAGGAAGGGCGGCCCCCAGCCGCGCGTCTCGTCGCCCGCGGGTGGCTCGATCTTGATGACGTCGGCGCCGTGGTCGCCAAGGATCTGGCCGGCATAGGGCCCGCCGAGAACGCGGCTGGCGTCGATCACCTTGATGTCGGCGAGAGAGCCGGTACGAGAATTCATGGTCTGTCCTGCTGGCTGTCTCGGGCGGATCGACGCGTCACGCATGCGTCTCGCGCCGCATCTGGCTTGCGAATTCGGGATAGGTTTCCGCGAGCTCGTCCATCACCTGCCCGCGCAGGAGGTCGAGCGTCGCCCGGTCGGGCAGCTCGGTCTGCGGCGGCCGATCGGCGTGTTCGAACCCGAAGCCCGTCGCCTCCCGGACCTCCGCCAGCTCATGGCCGGGATGGAGGCTCTCCAGGGTGAAGCCGCGGCGAGCCTTGTCGAAGCTGAACAGGGCCTTGCCCGTCAGCAGCGCCATCGGACCGCCCGTCCGATAAATGCCGGGTTCGCTGGTTCCTGGCGCGCTGGTGAAATCGACCTTTTCGACGAAGACGCGGGGGCTGTGCTCCTCGCGGAAGAGGATGACGCGGGGAACGACGAAATAGAGATAGGCCGAGCCGAAGGAGCCCGGCCAGCGCGGCGCCGAGGCCGGGTAGTCGCCGATGCCGACGAGGTTGATGTTGGCATGTCCGTCGATCTGGCCGCCGCCGAGGAAAAACGCATCGATCCGCCCCTGACCGGCACAATCGAACAGTTCGGCGGAGCCGTTGGTGAAGAAGTTGTGCTCGACCGAGCCGAGGATCGAGATCCTGACCGGCGGCGCACCGGCGCTCTGCTTCAAGGCGCGCAGCAGCATGGCGCCGGCGGCGGGAATCGGCGAGGAGGCGCCGACTGCGACATGCCGGACGCCGTCGAGCAGCCGCGCGATCGTCGTGATCAGAATCTCGCGGGGGTGGATCTCCGTCATCGGGCGCCGTCCTGCATCTGCCCGGCCGGCGCGGCCGCCATGTATGCGGCGAAGCCTTCCGGCGTGCGGGCGGCCCTGGCGTAGCGCAGGATCTCGGCCGTGTCGGTCGCATACTCGCCCCAGAGGCCATAGGGCCAGGCCCCCCGGGGGGCGACCGCGATCTCGGTCACGTAGAGCGCCGGCAGGGTTCCGGCGGCGCTCATCTCGTCGCCGAGCAGGTTTTCCTCGACGATGCGCTCGACCGTGACCAGGGTCTGGTCCGCCGCATAGGCCATCGCGGCGAGCTCGCGCCGCCGCCCGATCCAGACATTGCCGTGGCGGTCCGCCATCGGCGCATGGAAGATCGCGATATCCGGCCGTACCGCGGGGATCAGGACGATCGGGTCGCCGTCTTCGGCGAAGGGATTGTCGATCACCCGCCAATCCGGCCGGAAGCGGAGGATGTCGCTGCCGATGATGCCGCGCAGGGGCTGAAAGGGATTGCCCTTCTGCGCAGCCATCAGCCCGGCATGGATCGCCGGGCAGGTGGCATCCTTGACCACGATCCGCCCTTGCGCGATCGCCTGGTTGAAGCGCGGGGCGCCACCCGCTTCGCCGAGCGAGACCGCGCTGGTCTCGACGGAGCGGACAAGCCCGGCGCCGACCAGCTGGTCGACCTGCAGGCCGCCGGTGGGAACGCAGAAGAGATCGAGATCGCCGGCCCCATGCTCGATCAGGGCCCGGGTCATCGCCATCGAGACCCCGGCATAGTCGACCGGCAGAGCCAGCTGCATTCCCGCCTCGACATGGCGCGCCATGCCTTGCAGGTCCATCGCGTCCCTCCGTTTCGTCCGGGAAGCCGGCATTGCAATGCGACTCCGCGTGTTCTGAATTATAGAACGATATTCTGAAAATAGCGTAGCGGCCTGCCACTCGCACTGTCAATACGGCCTTGCACGCTGCCGGCGCCCGTCATCGCCCGACCTTGATAAGACAGCTTGACAGCGCCGCGATCAAGCTGATTATTGAAAGAAAACAGAATAGAGTTCTATAATTCAGAACACGGGAAGAAACGCGATGGTGACTGAACTGGCGCCTGTCGCCGGGCCGCTGGCGATGGCCGGGATGTCGAATGCGCCCCTGACGCAGAGCTCGATCGGCGCGGGCATCGTCCTGCGCGACGTGGTCAAGAACTACGGCGATTTCCGTGCGGCCGACTGCATCTCCCTCGATATCCAGCCGGGCGAGTTCATCACGCTGCTCGGACCTTCGGGGAGCGGGAAGACGACGCTGCTCAACCTCATCGCCGGCTTCCAGAGGCTCGACGGCGGCGAGATACATGTCGACGGCGCGCCGATCGACCATGTCCCGACACATAAGCGCGGCTTCGGAATGGTCTTCCAGAGCTACGCGCTCTTTCCGACGATGACGGTCGCGCAGAACGTGGCGTTCCCGCTGCGCATGGCCGGTTTCGACCGTGCCACCGCCGAGCGCCGCGTCGCCGAGACGCTCGAAATCATGCGCCTCTCCGAGCATGCGCAGAAGACGCCCGCGCAGATGTCCGGCGGCCAGCAGCAGCGTGTCGCCATCGCCCGCGCCATCGTGCGTCGTCCGCGGATCGTCCTCATGGACGAGCCCTTGAGCGCGCTCGACCGGCGGCTCAGGGAATCCATCCAGATCGAGATCCGCGAACTGCACCGCGCCATCGGCAGCACCATCCTGTTCGTTACCCACGACCAGGGCGAGGCCCTGACGATGAGCGACCGCATCGCGGTGATGGATGCCGGGCGGATCGTGCAGATCGGCACGCCGGTCGATATCTACCGGCATCCGCAGAACCGCTTCGTCGCTTCCTTCGTCGGGGAGAGCAACCTGATCGAGGCCGAGGTCGTCCAGCGCCGCGGCGCGACGATGGCGCTGCGCAACCGCGCCGGCTACGTCTTCGAGGCCGATGCCGGGCACGGCATCGATGTCGGGCGCGCGACGGTGCTGGTGCGGCCGGAGCGGATCGCCATCGCCGACGGCCCCGGGCCGCATGCGATGCCGGTCACGGTGACCTCGGCCCTGTTCCTCGGCGAGATCCTGCGGATCGAGGCGCGGGCGGATAGCGGCGAGACACTGCTGATCCGCTGCACGGATGCGGCTGGGCGGGGCTTGCCTGCGATAGGGGAGCGTCTCCATGTGAGTTGGGGCGCCGCCGATTGCTGGGTGCTCGCGTGAGCGCCGCCGCAACCACCTTCGCCAGTTCCAGGCGGGGAAGCCTCCGCGGCAGGCTTGCCAACCCGGCGCTGCTCCTGCTGCCGGCCGGGCTTTTCCTCGGCTTCATCTATCTGCTGCCGGTCATCGACCTGTTTCGCCTCAGCCTCAGCGGGCCGACATGGTCGGTCTTCTTC
>SEEM01000238.1 GCA_004144595.1 Hyphomicrobiales bacterium | reverse complement strand
CGCCTCGCTCAACCCGCGCTGGCGTGTCGGCGACATCATCGCCGAGCCGATCCGCGAGCTGAAGCTCAGGTCCGACGAGGCGGCGGTCAACCAGCGCGTCGGCGATCTTCTGGAAGTGGTGGGCTTGTCGCGAACCGATGCGAGTCGCTATCCGCACGCCTTCTCCGGCGGCCAGCGCCAGCGCATCTCGATTGCCCGCGCGCTCGCGACCGAGGCCGATTTCCTCGTCTGCGACGAACCGACCTCGGCGCTCGACGTTTCCGTGCAGGCGCAGATCCTCAACCTGATGGTCCGCCTGCAAAAGGAATTCGGGCTGACCTATCTCTTCATCAGCCATAATCTCTCTGTCGTCCGGCACATGTCCGACGAGCTGGCGATCATGTATCTCGGCCGCTTCGTCGAGGCGGGCCCGGCCGAGCAGGTCTTCACCCGGCCGCAGCACCCCTATACGCGCCTGCTGCTCGACACGATCCCCGATGTCGAGCGACCCAACCGCGAGCGCCGGCCGATGTCGGGCGAGGTGCCGAGCCCGATCAATCCGCCGGCCGGCTGCACCTTCAACCCGCGCTGCGCCCAGGCCGCCGATCGCTGCCGCGTCGAGCGGCCGGAGCTGCGGCAGTTGGGCGACGTCAGCGTCTCCTGCCATTTCGCCTGAGACCTGGCGCTTCCGTCATGGTCGGGATTGTCCCGACCATCCACGCCTTCCTTCTGCGAGGGCGGTGTCCAAGACGTGGATGCTCGCCACGAGGGCGAGCATGACGGTGTGGATCTCAGCCTAGCTGACCAGCGTCGCTTCCAGCGTGATCGGCGCCTTGAACAGCTTGGAGACAGGGCAGCCGGCCTTGGCCTTGTCGGCCAGCGACTGGAAGGTCGCCTGGTCGGTGCCGGGCACCTTGCCCTTGAGCGTCAGATGGATCGCGGTGATCGCGTAACCGTCATCCTGCTTGTCGAGCGTCACCCGCGCCGTGGTGTCGAGCGCATCGGCCTTGAGATCGGCCTCGCCCAGGATGAGCGACAGCGCCATGGTGAAGCAGGCGGCGTGGGCCGCGCCGATCAGCTCCTCGGGATTGCTGCCGGGCTTGCCCTCGAAGCGGCTGGCGAAGCCGTAGGGATAGGCATCCAGTGCCTTGGTCTCTGTCGAGATCGTGCCCTTGCCGTCCTTGATGCCGCCTTCCCAATGAGCCGCGCCGGTCTTGTTGATCGCCATGATGCTGTCTCCTGTTGGCTTGGGGTTCCGGCGCGCGTGAACGCTGCCAGTCTTGCAGTAACGGCCGAAAGCGCTCGCGGTTCGCCCCGCCTTGTCAGGACAGATCGTAGCAGCCCTTCATGACGGCGAAAGGCCCGCGCCGGTTTCCCGACGCGGGCCTCGCGGGGGCACGATTGTGCTCGCAGCCTAGCGGAACAGCGCCAGCGACTTCGACAGCGTGATCCAGACGCCCCAGGCGATCGGCAGGCCGACGACGGCCCAGGCGAGGAGCGCCGCGCCGTCGACACCGCCCTTGCCGATGCCATAGGAGCCGTAATGCGCGGTCGCGTCGGCGCTGGCCGAGCGCTTCTGCAATGCCGCCACCTCGGCATCCTTCATGAACCATTTGGCCGCGACCGGGCGGATCAGCAGGTTGCAGAGGAAACCGAGCACCAGCATGCCGGCAAGGATGTACATGGTGCGGTCATAGACCTGAGCGCGCGGCACGCCGGCGTTGATCTGCGCCTCGCGGATATAGTTCACCACGACGGGGCCGATGATGCCGGCGGTCGACCACGCCGTCAGCAGGCGGCCATGGATGGCGCCGACGAACTGCGTGCCGAACATGTCGGCGAGATAGGCCGGCACCGTGGCGAAGCCGCCGCCATACATCGACAGGATGATGCAGAAGAAGGCGACGAAGAGCGCCAGCGACCCGGCATGCGCCGCCCAGGGCGAGAGCGCATAGAGCAGGATGCCGAGCCCGAAGAAGGTTGCATAGGTCAGCTTGCGGCCGAGCTTGTCCGAGAGCGAAGCCCAGAAGAAGCGCCCGACGATGTTGAACAGCGAGAGCAGCCCGACGAAGGCCGCCGCGATCGTAGCGATCTGCGTCTTCTGGCCGGCGTCGAGCGCGGCGAAGCCGATTTCCGGCTGGCCGATGAGCTTGCCCGCGAAAATCTCCTGCAACATGGGCGAGGCCATGCCGAGCACGCCGATGCCGGCGGAGACATTGAGGCAGAGCACGGCCCAGATCAGCCAGAACTGCTTGGTCTTGTGGGCGTTCTGCAGATGCACATGGCCCGAGGTGATCATCGCGTTCTGCGTCGCCGGAGGCGTCCAGCCTTCCGGCCGCCAGTTCGCCGGCGGGACGCGATAGCCGAAAGTGCCGGCCATCATGAACACGAAATAGATTGCGGCCATCGCGACGAAGGTCTGCCAGACGCCGACCGAGGCCGGGGTCTTGAAAGAGTTCATCAGCATGTCCGCCAGCGGCGAGCCGATCATGGCGCCGCCGCCGAAGCCCATGATCGCCATCCCGGTGGCCATGCCGCGCCGGTCGGGGAACCATTTCACCAGGGTCGAGACCGGCGAAATGTAGCCGAGGCCGAGCCCGATGCCGCCGATCACGCCGGAGCCGAGCCACATCATCCAGAGCTGGTGCCAGTAGATGCCGAGCGCCGAGATCAGCAGGCCGCCGCACCAGCACAAGGTCGAGACGAAGGCGGCCTTGCGCGGGCCGACGCGCTCGAGCCAGCCGCCCCAGATCGCCGCCGACGAGCCGAGGAAGACGAAGAACAGCGTGTACATCCAGCCGAGATCGGCGACCTTCCAGTCGCAGGCCGTCGTGAACAGCGAGCCGATCAGGCCG
>SEEM01000237.1 GCA_004144595.1 Hyphomicrobiales bacterium | reverse complement strand
CTGGTGGACGATGCCCCAGGCCGTACGCATCAGGCGGCGGCGCTCCTGCTCGGAGACCGAGTAGATATCGAGCGGCGCCGTGCCGCCACGGAACAGCACCTCGCCCGCGTCGGGCTTGTCGATGCCGGCGAGGCAGCGCAGCAGGGTCGATTTGCCCGAGCCGGACTCGCCGACGATCCCCAGCACTTCGCCCGGCCAGAGGTCGAAAGCGACATCGGCGCAGCCAATGCGCTCGCCATAGAAGCGGCTGAGGTCGTCGACGGAGAGCAGGGGGGCGGGTTCGAGCGCGAGCTCGGCCGCGGCGACATGCAGGGTCATGGGGTGGTCTCCTCAACGAGGCCGCTCGCGGCGGCATCGCCCAGCATGGTGCCGCGATGGCCTTCGGCCCGGCGGGTCTCGCAGTAATGGCTGTCGGAGCAGACGAACATGCGCCCGCCCTGGTCGTCGATCACGACCTCGTCGAGATAGCTGTCGGCCGCGCCGCAGAGCCCGCAGGGCTGGGTCCAGCTCTGGATGCGGAAGGGGTGATCCTCGAAATCGAGGCTGCGCACGCTGGTATAGGGCGGCAGCGCGTAGATGCGCTTCTCGCGGCCGGCGCCGAATAATTGCAGCGACGGCGACATGTGCATTTTCGGGTTGTCGAATTTCGGGATGGGCGAGGGTGCCATCACGTAGCGGTCGTTGACCATGACCGGGTAGTCATAGGTCTTGGTGATCTCGCCATAGCGGGCGATGTCCTCGTAGAGCTTGACCTGCATCAGCCCGTATTCGGCCCAGGCGTGCATCTTGCGGGTCTCGGCCTCGCGTGGTTCCAGCCGGCGCAGGGGTTCCGGCATCGGCACCTGATAGACCATGACCTGCCCAGGTTTCAGCGGCGCTTCCGGGATGCGGTGGCGGGTCTGGATGATCGTCGCCTCATCCGTCGCCTCGCAGGTACGGGCGCTGGCCGTGCGCTCGAAGAACCTGCGGATCGAGACGGCGTTGGTGGTGTCGTCGGCGCCCTGGTCGATCACTTTCAGCGTGTCGGCCGGGCCGATGATCGCGGCGGTGATCTGGATGCCGCCGGTGCCCCAGCCGCGGGCCAGCGGCATCTCGCGCGAGCCGAACGGCACCTGATAGCCCGGCACCGCGACCGCCTTGAGCAAGGCGCGGCGGATCATCCGCTTGGTCTGCTCATCGAGATAGGCATAGTTATAAGCCGGCTTGGTATCGCCCGCAGGCATCTGATGGATGGTCATTCCGCAGCCTCCGGCATCGTATCAGGCTCTTTGGCGTTCTGTTCCTGGGCCAGCCGTTCCTCGCGTTCCCGACGGATGCGGCGGATCAGCTCGAGCTCGCCCTGGAAATCGACATAATGCGGCAGCTTGAGATGCTCGACGAAGCCGGCCGCCTCGACATTGTCGGCGTGGTAGAGGACGAATTCGTCCTGCTGCGCCGGGTAGTTGGTCGCCTCGCCGAAATCGCGCGCCTTCAGGGCGCGGTCGACCAGCGACATCGACATCGCCTTGCGCTCGCTATGGCCGAAAACGAGGCCGTAGCCGCGGGTGAATTGCGGCGGCACCTCTTTCGAGCCCTGGAACTGGTTGACCATCTGGCACTCGGTCAGGGTGACGTCGCCGAGATCGACGGCGAAGCCGAGCTCTTCCGGCACGAATTCGACCGCGACCTCGCCGACGCGGACCTCGCCGACGAAGGGATGGGTGCCGCCGAAGCCGCGCTGCACGGAATAGCCGAGGCCGAGCAGGAAACCCTCGTCGCCGCGCGCCATCGATTGCAGGCGAACGTCGCGATCGGCCGGGAACGAGACGGGATCGCGGGTCAGGTCGAAGGGGCGCGGATCGCCTTCCGGAGGCTCTTCGGCTTCCATCAGGCCCTCGGCGCCTAGAATGTCCGGCACGCGCGGCATGGTGGCGTCCAGCGGGGCTTTCAGGCCGTCATGCTCGGGCTTGACCCGAGCATCTCCGGACACGGAGGTTCCGCCGCCGTCTCGTCCTGAAATGGCCGGGTCAAGCCCGGCCATGACGGCAGGGGAGTCCATCAACCCGAAATCAAACAGCCGGTGGGTGTAGTCATAGGTCGGGCCGAGCACCTGCCCGCCGGGCAGGTCCTTGTAGGTGGCGGAGACGCGGCGGCGGATCGCCATGGCGGCTGTATCGAGTGGCTCGGAGGAGCCGAAGCGCGGCAGCGTCGTGCGATAGGCGCGCATCAGGAAGGCCGCCTCGATGACGTCGCCCTGCGACTGCTTCAGCGCGAGCGCGGCGAGGTCCTGATCGTAGAGCGAGCCCTCGTTCATCACGCGGGCGCAGGCCAGAGCCTGCTGCTCGCGGATCTGGGCGACGGAGATTTCCGGCACGGCCGGATCGCCACGGCGCGCCTCGGCGACGAGATCATGCGTGGCGAGGATGGCGGCCTCGCCGCCTTTGACGGCAACGTACATCAGTAAGACTCCCGGCGGGGCATCAGCGAGTCTCCTCGATCTGCGTCGAGCGCGGCAGGCCGATCAGGCTCTCGCCATGGGCGAGCAGGACATCGACGCCGAGCGGGTAGAGCGCGCCGTTATCGCGCAATTCATCAGCAAAGCCGGGGGGCAGGCCCTGCGGCGCGATATCGCGGGAGCCCAGGATGCCGGGGCCGGCGAGGGTGACGGTGGTGCCACCTTCCAGGCTCGCCACCTGCACGATCACGGTGGTGGAGCGGTCCGGGAACTGGTCCGTTCCGAGATTGAAGGCCGAGAGTTCGGGCCCCGCCGCGGCTCCGTCGATAACCGCGAAGGCGGCCTCAGTAGGATCTTCGACGAGGGCCGTTCCGCAATGGAAGCGCAGCCAGGCGCCGGC
>SEEM01000236.1 GCA_004144595.1 Hyphomicrobiales bacterium | reverse complement strand
CGCCGAGGACATCCGAAAGACATGCCGTTCTCACGGTTCTGCCGGGGGGCATAGGGAAAACCTCTACCAGCCCGCGTATTTCGTTGACGTGGTTTTTCTAGTTCAGAGCCCGTCAGCGTGACAGACCTCGCATATCTCGAACAGGCGCAAGGTGCCTCCGCACCACCGCGGCCGTGAAGCTGTCGAGGGCGTGGGAAGGAGCGTGGCGTGACGGATCTGACGGAAGAGCAGCTTCGATCCTGGGTCGGACGGAGCGTCCAGGTTTCGGACGTTCTGACGCTTGAGCAGGCGCTCCGCATGGCAGCTCTGCTAGACCTCGATGTGCCACCGGCCGATGGGGCCGAGCTTCCGCCGCTCTGGCACTGGGCCTATTTCGCGCCGCATGCCCGGCAGTCCCTGATCGACGTGGACGGCCATCCCGTGCGGGGCGACTTCCTTCCGCCGGTCGCCTTGCCCCGGCGTATGTGGGCCGGAAGCCGCGTGCGCTTCGTGGCACCGCTTCGCATCGGCCAGCCCGTGTCGAGGCGCAGCGAAATCCTCTCCGTCGAGCCGAAGAACGGCAAGCAGGGCAGGCTGGTGTTCGTCACGGTGAGACATGTGCTTTCGAATGAGGCGGGCGTCGCCATCGATGAGGAGCAGGATATCGTTTATCGCGAACCGCTGACCTCCTCGCCGTCGCCAGCGCCGCCGGCCGAGACGAAGCAGGCTGAATGGAGCGATGCGCTCACTCCCGACGCCGTGATGCTGTTCCGCTATTCGGCGCTGACCTACAACGCACACCGAATCCACTACGATCTTCCCTACGCAACAGAGACGGAATGCTATCCCGGCCTCGTCGTGCAGGGGCCGATGACCGCGACGCTTCTCCTGGCCGCATTCTGCCGGCGGAGTGACGCACGGGTCGAGGCGTTCCAGTTCCGCGGCCAGTCTCCGCTCTTCGCCGATCGGCCCGTCCGGCTCTGCGGCAGAGGGAGCGGGACACCCGGCACGCATGAGCTCTGGGCCGAGGGACCCGGCGGATACACCGCGATGAGCGCAAACGTCATCATCGAGACTTGCTGACCGACGCCCATGCCGATCGACATCGAAAAACTGATGAGCTTCGAGATCCCCGTCGGGCGGCAGGTCGTGACGCCCGAGGCGATCGCACTTTATGCGCTGTCGGTCGGCGTTGGGCGCGATCCCCTGGACCGGAATCAGCTCGCCTATGTCGACCCGCTGCGCGGTCCGGTCGTGATGCCGTCGATGGTGCTGACCATGGCGCACCCGGGCTTCTGGATGGCGGACCCGCGCTCAGGCGTCGATCCGGAAGCGGTCCTGCATGCTTCGCAGAGCTTCACCATTCTGGGCGAATTGCCACGCTCGGGTGTGGTGGAGAGCCGCAGCCGGGTGACCGAGGTGTTCGACAAGGGCGCAGGCAGCGCCGCCCTCATCGGCACCACGACCGATCTCCGCGATGAAACGGGGCGCATCTTCGCGCGGCTGGAGCGCGTTACCTTCGTGCGCAATGGTGGCGGTTTCGGAGGCCAGGCAACCCCGGCGCGGGCCCGCGAAGCTGCACCCGATACTGCACCCGATCACGTCGTCGACCTTGCGACCGATCCTTTTCAGGCGTTGCTCTACCGTCTCAACGGCGATCTCAACCCCTTGCACAGCGACCCCGCCGCCGCCGCTCGCGTTGGCTTCGCCGCGCCGATCCTGCACGGGCTGTGCACGATGGGCGTCGTGACGCATGCCATCCTTGCCGCCCGTGCGCGCTATCGCTCGCAGGCTTTGCGTTCCCTGAGCCTGCGCTTCGTATCGCCTGTCTTTCCGGGCGAAACGATCCGGACAGAAATCTGGAACGACGGGCGCTTCCGGGCGCTGATTCCGGCACGAGAGACGGTCGTGGTCGATGGCGGATCGGTGGAACTGCTCGAGGTAGGCGATGATTGATCCCGATATCCGCGAATACATGAACCTTGTGCGCGAGAGCGCTGGGGGCATCGTGCGGCGCGGTGATCTCGGCCGGGTGCGCAAGCTGCGTTTCGGCGAGGCGGGCTTCTGCCGCGAGACCTGGCGCGAAATCTGCGAAATGGGCTGGCCCGCCATGCGGGTTCCGGAGGCCGGCGATGGCAGCCGGCAGAGCATTTTGCTCTACTGCGCCCTGATTGAAGAACTCGGCGCCGGGCTCGTCCCGGAGCCGCTGGTGCCCGCCACACTCGCCGCGGTTTCGCTGTCGGGCGAAGCCCAGGCGCGCCATCTCGCCGGGGATATGCTCGTGATCCCGGCCTGGCAGGACAGCCGTGACGCTCTGGCGCCGGAGCAGGGACTGAAGATCGAGGATGGTCGCCTGGACGCGGTCAAGCTGCATGTTCCGAACGCTGCTGCGGCTGATGCCTTTCTGGTGATGGGTACGGACGGCGCCGCGCTGGTCAGCGCAGATGCGCCGGGTGTTCAGATCACGACGATGCCAATGCAGGACGGTGGCAACGTCGCCACGGTCGTATTCGATGGCGCACCGGCCACGCCGGTCCCCGCCGATTTGCGATCGGCCTTCGCCGAGGCGTCGCTCGCCACGAGCGCTTATCTGCTCGGCCTCAGCGACGCCGCACTCGCCATGACAGTGGAATACCTCAAGACCAGAATCCAGTTCGGCAGTCCGATCGGCAGCTTCCAGGCCCTGCAGCACATGGCTGTCGACCTGAAGCTCGAGGTGTCGTTGACACGCGCCTCCATCGAGGATGCGGCGGTGCTTTGGGATGCCGGCCCCGGCAGCCTGCGTGCCCATGCCGCGATCTCGCGCGCTCATGTCCGCGCGTCGAACGCCGCCATGACCATCGCCAACGCCTGCATCCAGCTGCATGGC
>SEEM01000079.1 GCA_004144595.1 Hyphomicrobiales bacterium | reverse complement strand
ATTCAAACGGGACGACCAGATGACGCATGTCCGCATGATTTTAGATCGATTTATGGATGGATGAGCGAGATCGATTCATGTCTGCTTTTGGATGAATCACGAAGTGCTGCTGTTGGCGCTTCTCGTTCATCCCACTCTGGTAATGTGCCGTGAGCTATCGGCCCCCCTCTCTGATCAGATCAATGAGCGCGCGAAGCTTCAGCGGGATATTCCGGCGCCCAGAGAAATACAGCGACAAGCCCGGAAAAGGCGGCGTCCACTCGCTAAGCACCTCGATGAGCCGGCCAGCTTCGACATGTGGGCGGGCCGAAGTCTCCTCGACGTAGGCGAGACCGACGCCTGCCAGAGCGGCGGATAGAGCGAGTTCTGTGGCGTCGAAGATGAGCACGCCTGGTACATCGACAGTCATTGCTTCGCCACGGCGCTCGAACTCCCACCGATAAAGGCGACCGTTGGCCATCCGATGCTGGATGCAATGATGCTTCGCTAGGTCGAGCGGCGATGAAGGCTTTGGGCGCTCGGCGAAATAGTCCGTCGCGCCGACGACGATCATCCTGAGCCAGGGAAAGATCGGCACGGCGACCATATCAGGGGGCACTGCGTCGGCCAGCCGTGCACCGGCATCGAACGATCCGTCCGCAAGATCGACAAAGGCCGCATCGGTCGCGATCTCCAGCGTCACCTTGGGGTAGCGTGTGGAATAGGCGAGCAGGATCGGCTCCAGCATCATGCGCGCTGCGCCCAAGGATGTGGTGATGCGCAACGTCCCCGACGGCTCGCTCGCCTCCGCGCCGAGTTCGTCAATCGTTTGACCGATCGACTGGAGGGCCGGACCGATGCCGTTGACGAATTGCTCACCGGCTGCCGTCAGCGAGACGCTCCGGGTCGTGCGATTGAACAGCTTGACCGCCAGCCGGTTCTCCAAACCAGCGACGGCATGGCTCAGCGCAGACGAGGTCTGCCCGAGCGAGCGCCCGGCCGCGCGGAATCCTCCATGGCGCGCCACGGCGATAACCGCCTCGGCCTCCGCAAAGCTCAGCTTCATTGCTCGATTATTCTCATTGATCCGATGAGATTGACGTGGCTTCTTTCATCGCACGTCGCCCTGCATATCGAAAGCCAGACACAGGAGCTTTCGATGCGAACAATCAATCAGAACTATATCGATGGCCGCTTCGTGCCGGTGCAAGGCACTGACCTAAGGCCGCTGTTCAACCCCGCGACGGAGGAGCAGATCGCCACGGTCCATTTGTCGAATGCAGCGGATGTTGATGCAGCGGTTCGAGCGGCTGTGGCCGCTTATGCGGAGATTTCAACGATGTCGAACAGCAAGCGCGTCGCGATGCTGCATCGGCTATCGGATGTCGTCTCGCGACGTAGCGCGGATCTCGCCGAGGCCATGAGCGAAGAATACGGCGCACCCGCGCCATTCGTGGAGGCCAGCGCCAGCCGGGCAGGACAGGTCTTCCTCGACATGGCACAAACGGTCGAGGCCTATCCTTGGCAGCGCCAAATCGGATCAGCGCTGGTCGAGATGCGCCCGGTTGGCGTGGCCGCCGCTGTCACGCCCTGGAACAGCAATCTCGGCTTCATCTGCTCGAAGCTCGCCACAGCCATCGCGGCGGGCACCTCGATCGTGATCAAGCCTTCGGAGATGAGCGCCTGGCAGACGCAGGTGCTCGCGGAGGCGCTCGATGAGGCCGAACTGCCGAACGGCGTCTACAACATCATCAACGGGACTGGAGCATTGGCCGGGGACGCCCTGACCCGTCATCGCGACATCGCCAAAATTACCTTCACCGGGTCGACTGCGACCGGGCGGGCGATCCTTCGCGCGGCATCGGAGACGATGAAGCGGGTCACGCTCGAACTCGGCGGGAAAGGTGCGCAGATCGTTCTCGACGATGCCGATCTAGACGCTGCCGCTGCTCAGGTGCTCGCCAACGGTTTCATCAATAGCGGGCAGGCCTGCATCGCAGGAACGCGCATTCTGGTCCCGGAGCACAAGCTGACGACGATGCAGGAACGCTTGGTGGCGGGCTTGGCGAATTGGCCGGTCGGACCCGGCAATGATCCGGCTTCGCGCATCGGCCCGATGGTCAGCGCCAAGCAGTGGGAGCGCGTCCAGTCTTACATCGCGCTCGGCCCACAAGAGGGGGCTCGTATTCTCGCCGGTGGCGAAGGCAGGCCCGACGGCCTGAATAGCGGCTGGTTCGTCAAACCGACGCTTTTCGGAGAGGTCGATAACAGCATGCGGATCGCACGCGAGGAGATATTCGGGCCGGTACTCTGCGTTCTCCCCTATCGCGGTGAGGATGACGCCATCAGCATCGCAAACGACACGGACTACGGCCTTCAGAACTATGTCATCGGTACCGACCCAGAGCGTTGCCGGCGCATTGCGTCGCAGCTGCAATCGGGCCGCGTAGTCATCAATGGAGCGAAACACGAACCGCACGCGCCCTTCGGCGGCTTCAAGCAGTCGGGGATTGGACGCGAGTATGGCTCATTCGGATTGGAGGCTTTCCTGGAGCCGCGCTCCGTTTTGGGGTGAGGGTTGGCGCAGGGAGCCCGGACAGCAATGAGCGAGCCGAACTGGCCTTCCTGGCAGGGGATCAGTTCAGGAGACGGTTGGCGCGGAGCGCTGTCACCGCGGCGTCCACAAATGTGCGCACCTTGGCCGGGGCCTGGCGTCCTTCCGCATACACGACGTGGATCGGCAAGGGCGGTTCCTCGTCGTCACTCAGCACGACCTGGAGGCGTCCATCCAACAAGGCCGGGCCGATTTGATAATGCAGGACGCGCGTCAGCCCCCAGCCAGCGGCAGCGGCCGAAATGACCGCTTCATTGGTGTTGCACTGAAGCGAGGGATGAACTGTGACCCGCTGTTCACGGGCAAACCGCCATTCCGGCGAAGCCCAGGCACTCGTCGAGGCCGCGATCCGATGGTCCTTGAGCTGCTGGGGAGTCGTTGGGACGCCATGCTTCTCGAAATAGGACGGGGCACCACAGACAACCCGCCGAACCGAGCCGACCTTCACTGCCGTGAAGCCGGAATCTGGGAGATGCCCTATCCGGACCGCGACATCGATACCTTCCTCGACGATATTGACCTGGCGGTCCAGGAACAGGGTCCTTGCCGCCATGGTCGGATAGGCGTCGAGATAATCCGTGACGATCGGCAGGACGTACATCTGGCCGAACAGGAGCGACGCGGTGACCGCGAGCGTTCCTGAGGGCGTCGCATAGGACCCGGCGGCCGCAGCTTCCGCCTCCAGGATATCCGAGAGGATTCGGCGGCAATCGTCGAAGTAGCGGTCGCCGGCTTCGGTGAGCTTCACGGATCGGGTCGTGCGCACGAACAAGCGCGCGCCGATGGCGTCTTCCAGGGCAGCCACGGAGCGCGTCACGGCAGGAGCGCTCATATGCAATTGGCGCGCGCTTTCCGAAAAGCTAGCGGTCTCCGCTACCTTCACGAAGATGCGCATGGCCTGCCAGCGATCCATCAATTGCCCCCTGCGGCCGGTATGCCCGCTGCAATGCTTTCAGCAGCCTATAGCGGGTCGCAAGGAGGTTCCGCAAAATTGGACCGCCATGCGCTTACGCGCTGCTGGCCGAGCCTTGTTTGAATGTCGCTATGAAGCGTCTGGCGAAGGTCTCGATCTTTCGGCATGTGTCGTCGCACAGGCCGAGGGTCTCCGCCCTCGCGCGAGCGGCAGTTCGCAGCGCCTCATCTTCGGACAGCGCCGCGATCGCGACCGCCTGAACCGTAGCGGTCTGGACATCGAAGCTTCGCCCCTCTCTTGCAATGTCGATCTCGGCCTCACTCATCCCGAGCCGCTTGGCGTCCGCATACTGTTGCCAATATGCGGACGGGTCATCTGGGCCTTCCATCAAGGCGAGCTCAATCGAGACGCGAACGCGCTCGTTGATTGGATCGGAAATCACGGCCGCGTCTCCGCAAGGATGAAGGATTTCAAAAGCCGAAATGGCTGAGGCCGGGATGATCGTCAGGGCGGCGGCCCAAGGGCCAGCGGAACTTACGCTCGGCCTCGCTGATCGGCATTTCGTTGATGCTGGCATGGCGCGCCCGCATCAGCCCATCCTCGGCGAACTCCCAGTTTTCGTTGCCATAGGCACGGAACCACTGGCCGCTGTCGTCGTGATACTCGTAGGCATAGCGCACGGCGATCCGGTTGCCGCGGAAGGCCCAGAGCTCCTTGATGAGACGGTAGTCGAGCTCCCGATTCCACTTACGGGTCAGGAAGGCCTGGGCCTCATCGCGACCGTTGCAGAATTCCGCCCGGTTCCGCCATTTCGTGTCGAGCGTATAGGCGAGCGCGACCTTGGCGGCATCGCGCGTATTCCAGCCGTCTTCAGCCAGGCGGACTTTCTCGATGGCGCTCTCTTCGGTGAAGGGTGGTAGCGGCGGGCGGGACATTTTTCTTCTCCTGGATTGCTTGGAAACGGCGGCCGGGCGCATCGCGCGCGCCGGCCGTCGACTTCAGGCCGCGAGACGCTCGACGAGGGGGAAATCGACCTCGGTGCCGAGCGCTTCGTTGACGTAGTTGGTGAAGGTATTGACAGCGACATGGCCGATGATTTCGAGGATCTCGGCATCGCTGTACCCGGCGGCCCGAACCTGATCGAGCGCGGCCGGGCCGACCGATCCTCGCGAGACCACCAGGGCCCGCGCGAAGGCGACCGCCGCAGCCGCCTTGGGATCCTGGGAGGTGCCCTCCAGATTGGCCGCAATCTCATCGTCGCTGAGCTTGGCGAACTTGCCGCCGAAATAGGTGTGCGCCGCCTGGCAGTAATCGCAGCCGTTGACGCCGGCCATCGCCAGCGCGATCCGCTCGCGAGTCGCCGGCGCAAGCTTGCCCTTGCCCAAGGCGGCCTGGAAGCCGGTAAGCCCCGTCAGAGCTGTGGTGCTGGTCGAAACCAGCCGGAAGATGTTCGGCACCGTGCCGATCTGCTTGCGGATCGTCTCGAGGATAGGCTGTGAGGCTTCAGGTGCCTCCTCGATCGTCGAGGGGGTCGGGATGTAGGACATGATGTTTCTCCTGTTTTGAAGGCGAGAGAACTGCTCTCGTCTGAGTTGAAGAATGATCCGTTGGGTCAACGTGCTGAATGCTCGAAAGGCGGAAGGCTTTATTGCGCGCCAGACAGCAATGACGGCGGACGAGATTAGACCGCCAGCTGGATCCTGTTGTCGTCGCTCCCCTCCGGCTCGGCCGGAACGGTCGAGCAGAGCAGGATCTCGCCCTCTTCCAATGCGGCCGCAGGCTCCCGGACGTAAGCGACACGGCCCTTGACGAGCTTGGTCCGGCATGTGCCGCAATGGCCCTCGCGGCAGCTGAATGCGGGCTCCAGCCCGCGCGCCTCGGCCAATTCCAGGAGCGTGCCGGAGCCCGGAGTCCAGCGGGCTTCCTTGAGCGATTCCGTAAAGACGACAGGAACCGCATGAGTCGCGGGCTGTGGCTTGACGGCTGACTCGATCGGGACTGCCGGAGCCGTGCGCTTGAGTGACGACGGTCCGAAGGCTTCGGCATGAATACGGTCGTCTGCGATGTTGAGGCCGCGCAGGCCGTCATACAGAGCCTGGGTGAAGGACGGCGGACCGCAGAGGAAGAAGTCGTAATCGCCGAAGGACAGGAAGCGACTCAGCGCAGCCACGTCCAGCCGGCCCGAGACGTCGTAATCACGCTCTGGCTCTGCATCGGTCGTATCACTGAGGAGGCGCACCAGCTTGACCGCACCTTGTGCAGCCGCGACCAACTCGGAAAGCTCGTGGTCGAATGCCCTATCCTTCTTGGTCCGAGCGGCCTGGAACAGGGTGACCGGCCGGATGCGCTGCTTGCGCACCCCCTCGTAGACGATGTGCCGCAGCATCGCGAGCAGCGGGGTGATACCGACGCCACCCGCCAGCATCACGACAGGACGTGTCGCTCTTGCGTCGATGGTGAAGGAGCCTGCAGGCGCGCGCGCCTCGATGGTATCGCCCACCCGCAGATTGTCGTGCAGATGGGTCGAGACCAGACCGTCGCGTCGCACGCTGATCCGGTAGACGCCGTCTGAGGGTGCTGCCGACATGGTGTAGGTCCTCACCACAGGCTGCTCGGCGCCTTTGGGCGTCAGACGGATCGGGAGGTGCTGCCCGGCGAGGTGAGCGAGCAGTCCCGCTCCATCCGTGGGCTGCAGATAAAACGATCGGATCGAAGCGCTCTCGTCGACGATCCTCGCAATGCGCAGTGGCCTCCAGCGCGTCGCCAGCTCCGCCGCCCGAAGCCGGTCGGCGGCCTGCTCCCAATCGCCGGTCATCAGCGAGTTCGCAGACCAGCCGTTCTGCCGGAAGTTCCAGCGCAGGGCGAGCGCGGCGCGGCGTCGGACGATCCGGCGCGCCTTGAAGGTCCAGAGCCGTTCGGCCCCCTGGAAGGCGGCGATCTCCGGCGAGTCCAGAACAAGCGCCGCGTCTCCCGTCAGTTGGAGCATATCGCCGCTTTCGAAATCGACGAACAGGAGCCCGGCCTTGCCGTTCAGATGAATGTTGCCGAGGGTGGCGAAGAACAGATTCCCGTCGAAATCCGGGATTGTCAGCGTTCCGTCCTCGCCGACGCGGACGAACCCGGCCTTGCCGCCGCGGTGCGAAACATCGACCTGGCGGCGATCTTCTCGATCGGCATAGGAGGCAACGAAGAACGCGTCCGCAAGGTGTATCGTCTCGCGCGCAGCATCGTCCAGCGTCGCCAGGCTCTCGGCAATCGATCCCGGCCGGGTGCCGGGCTCCCGGCTGAACGAGAAATCCCGCAACTGTATATAGCGGGGGCAGTTGCCGAAGCTCTGGTCGACCGCGACGCTGAGGCCTGCGGCGGTCGTCGAGACGAAGCCGTTCATGCGGTTGCGGCGGCGGGTATGCATTTCGATGCCGAGCAGCCCGATGGGAGCGCCATCCGCCATGCCCTCGGCCGCCGGATCGCCCGCGGCCGGATGTGCTGCGATATCGAGAACGGTCGGCGACGGTGACGACATGAAGCCGGACCGCCCCTCGATGAACGTTGCCCAGGCATCCCCGGCAGGATCGATGCTGCCGAGCACGATGAAGGGCAGCTGCGCATAGAACTCGCGGTGCTGGTCCGGCATGAAGTCACGGACCACCCGTTGCCCGACGACGGCCATGCGTTCGGCCATGCCGGCCTTTTCCTGCAGATACCGTTCTCCCTCATGCCATACAGGCAGCTTCGCGAGTGTCGTATCCATGTCCCCGCTCCTTCGAATCAAAGGTCCGGGCGCGCCGGCGGGCGCGCTCCGGCACATCGTCACGCAGCCAGGCCGACGGGGGTCTGCACAAAGGGTACGAACCCGGGCAGGGCCTCGACGCGCCGCAGAAACGCGTTGACATTCGGATAGCCGGTTAGATCGACATTGCCTTCCGGCGCGCGGGCGACATAGCTGTAGATCGCCACGTCCGCGATGGTGGGGCCGTCGCCGACGAGCCAATCGCGACCGTCGAGCTGGCTCTCAAGCCTCGCCAGCAGCACATGAGCGCGGGCGATGACCTCCTCGGGGTTGTACTTGGCCCCGAACACCGTGATGAGCCGCGCGGCAGCCGGACCGTAGGCGACCTCGCCTGCAGCGACCGACAGCCAGCGCTGGACCGCGGCGGCGCCCTTTGCATCGTCTGGAAGCCAATCGTTCCGTCCTGCCTTCTTGGCCAGGTAGACGAGAATGGCATTCGAGTCGGCGATGGCGACCTCGCCGTCTTCCAGAGCGGGAACCTGACCGAACGGGTTTATCCGGAGGAAGTCGGGCTTCTTGTGCGCGCCGGCCTTGAGGTCGACCTCGACCAGTTCGTGCGGCAGCCCCAGAAGAGAAGCGAAGAGACGGGCGCGGTGGGCATGGCCCGAAAGGGGATGATGATAGAGCTTCACGGCTCACTCCTGCGATGATGGACGGGCCTGTTCCCGATCCGCATCGCCAAGGTGCCGCAGGTTTCACTCTTGCAGAATGCTCAAGCTCGGCAGTTCATTGTTACGCGGCGTGGAAGAATGACCGATCGACATGCGCCTGCGCCATCACCTCGATCGGACGGGAAGGCACGCAGAATCCCGCCTGATTGACATCCTGCTTCGCGCTCGCGATCGCCTGCGCCATCCAGGCGAAACGCCGAATATCGGTCCGATATCGGCCGCTCGATCATGCCTGCGCGACGTTGCCGCTGAACATGCCGCCCTTGAAGACCGAGGCCGTGGTATCAGTGGTAAACAGAACGATGTCGGCGTCGGTGACTGCCGCGATGCCAACCTCGCTGTCGCCAAGATGGTAGAGTTCTCCAGCATCGATCGCGAGGTCGCCGACGCGCACCTTGCCTGAGAAGACAAAGAGGAGACTGACGAAACCGGGCGCTATGACGTCGGGCAAAGCCAGAGTGTGACCGGCGTGCAAATGCGCATCTCGAACCCACGCTTGCGAACGAACTTCGAAAGCCGCTCCCTGCGGGGCAACGAGAAGCCGCCAGGCATCGTCGCTGCGCTCCGCATCCATCTCGTGGAACTGAACCTTCGGCTCCAGATCGCCCTCGCGCGGACGCAGGAAGATCTGGAGCGCCTGCGTGGGCTCGTCGCCCAGGACATGTTCCTCGTGCTGAAAGCTATGCCCGGCGTTCATCATCATCAAACGGCGGGGCGTCACCTCCTCGCGGTTGCCGACGGTATCGAGATGAAGCATACGGCCCGCCCTCTTGTAGGTGAAGATCTCGTCATCCTTGTGCGGATGCATTCCGATGATGTGTCCGGGCTGAATCTGAGCGCGGTCAATCCGGCCGATCGCGCCGATGCCGCTGTCGCCCTCGTTCGACAGGGAGCCCGGATAGAACACCTTGATGCCGAAGCCGTGCTTCCAGTCGCCCCTTGTGATCGACGGCATGATTTTGGTCGGTTGCATGATGATACTCCTCAGGTCCGGGATGGACTTCTCGCCAGAAGAGGTAGCGTTGCTGTATGCGGGCGAGTAGCCACGTCTGACGGTTAGCTGAGTCTCGGCAAGAGGAACGCCATGGATGTCGACGATTTGAGGACCTTCGTTCAAGTCGCTGACGCTGGAGGCGTATCGCCTGCAGCGAGGCGGCTCGGCTTGGCCAAGTCGATCGTCAGCCGGCGTCTCGTGCGGCTGGAAGAGGAGCTGGGGGCACAACTGCTGGCGCGAACCACCCGCGGTGCGGCGCTGACCGAGGCCGGAGTGACGTTTCGGGAGCACGCCGCTCGGATATGTTCGGAGCTGGATGCCGCGTGCGAAGAGATTATGCCCGCGGGCGAACTGCGCGGACTGCTGCGATTGGCGGCACCGTCATCCTTCGGCCCCGAATATTTCGCGCCTGTCCTTGCCGAGATGGCGAAGCGACATCCGCTTCTGCACGTCCACACTCTGTTCAACGACCGCTATGTCGATCTCGTCAGCGAGGGCTTCGACTGCGGTATCCGGGTCGGCTATCTGCCGGACTCAAACCTGGTAGCGAGACGCATCGGCACGCTGCCCGTCAGACTCTTTGCCAGCCCCGATTATGTGGTCGCCCATGGCGCACCATCGGTTCCCGCGGAGGTAGCTGGTCATTCAGCGGTGATGATCGGGACTGAGAGCTGGAAATTCGAGCGCGACGGCACGGTCACGCAAATTCACCCGCATGGTCGCTTCAAGGCAGACAGCGCCGTGGCGATCGCCGAGGCGACCGCGACCGGCATCGGGATCGCGGCACTGCCGCAGCTGATTGCCGAGCGCTATGTCGCGGCGGGCCGGCTGGTGCCGATCATGATCGATTGGCTGCTGCCATCGGTCGGCATCTTCGTCGTGCGTCCGCCCGGTCAGCACCTCCCACGCAAAGTGAGGGTGCTGACGGAAATCCTCATCGAGAGGATCGGGCCGGCTGCGAAATGACCTACCACTCGATGCCGATCTTGCCGAAATGGCCGGAGGACTGCTGAAAGCGGAAGGCTTCCGCAAGTTTGCCGAGCGGGAAACGCCGGTCCACCACCGGACGGATTCCGGTCACATCGATGGCGCGCACGAACTCCTGCTGCTGCCGCCGCGATCCGACGATCAAGCCTTGCAATCGCGCCTGCTTGGCCATCAGTGCGGCGGTCGGCACGTCGCCCGCGACGCCTGTTACAGTGCCGATAAGCGCGATGTGCCCGCCGACGCGGACCGCCGCGATCGAGTTGGCGAGAGTGCCGGCACCGCCCAGCTCAAGGACGTAGTCGACGCCCCGCCCACCGGTCCAGTCCGCGACAGCACGGCCCCAACCCTTCACCTCCCGATAGTTGACGACATGGTCGGCGCCGAGGTCCCGTGCACGCTCAAGCTTCTCGCCGGACGATGACGTGACGATCGCGGTCGCACCCATCGCCTTTGCGATCTGCAAGGCCCAAATAGAGACCCCGCCGGTGCCGAGCAGCAGCACGGTGTCGCCGGCCTTTAAGCCACCATCGGCTATCAGGGCTCGCCATGCCGTCAAACCGGCCGTGGTTATCGTCGCAGCCTCGACATGATCATAGCCGCGTGGGGCATGGGTGAAAGCGGTCGCGCGTGTAACGACGAACTCGGTCGCGAAGCCGTCGATCCCATCGCCGGGGGTACGCGAGAAATTGCCGATCGTCGGCGCGCCGTCCTGCCAGTCCGGAAAGAAGCAGGAAACCACCCGGTCGCCCACTGCGAACTCGGTCACGCCTTTCCCGACAGCCTCGACCGTTCCACCGGCATCCGCCAGCGCGATACGGCCAGCCTCCGCAGGCATGCGTCCCGTGACCACACCCAGATCGTGGAAGTTCAGTGAGCTACCGTGCAACGCAACACGGATCTCGCCCTCTCCGGGCTGGCCTGGGTCAGGCTTTTCGCTGAATCCCAGGGTTTCCAGGGTCGCGGGGGAACCAACGGTCATCGCCTTCATGGGGTGGTCCTTCATTCAGGAGTTGCGGCGCCGCGCGGTAAATGACGGGGCAGCGAAGGGTTCGGTCGAACGCCAGAGAGGCCCATCGTCGTCGCCATGGCCATACGAGCGGGTACGATACCGCCCGGATGGCCATAGCTGAAAGCGGCCGACGACATACCTTCTCGGCCGGAAGGGCTTACGAGCGCGGCACGTAGCGCTCAGTGATAAGCCAGGATGCCGGACAGGCGCTGGCCCAGCGGCGTGCTCCAGTCGACGGCCAGCTCCGAAATCAGCTGGTCATGCGTCATGATCACCGCGCCCGCACGTTCCATCCGGCGCAAGGCGAGGTCGTCGCCATATTTGGTGTAGGAGGCTGAAGCATCGGCCGCTACCTGCACTTCGTAGCCTTCGTCCAACATCTGCAGCACCGGGAAAAGGACACAGATCTCGGTCGTGATCCCCGCGACGATCAGCTTCTTGCGGCCGAGCGCCTTGACCGCCGCATTGAAGCCGTCGTGATGCATCGCATTGACGATCCCGGGCCGCTTGATGCGCTTCGCGTAAGCCTCCGGCAGGATCTGCTGAAGCTCGGGAATGAGCGGCCCTTGCGCATGATCTTCCATGCTGACGGTCAGAAGCACCGGGATATCGGCGCCGACCGCGATCTTCGCCAGCTTCACAGCATTGGCCTTGACCAGGTTGATGTCGTGGGAGTGGGTCCACGACATAGTGCCGACCTGATGATCGATCAGCAGCATCGCTGCATTCTCGGGAGTGTAAACATTCTTATGCATGGTCGTTCTCCGCTGTCTCGATGAAGGGGCAAGGCATAGGCGCCTCGCCCTGTCCTCAAGCACCGACCTCATGTCTTCTGCCGGGGACAAGGAGAAAATCGCCGCTCTCAACGGGGAACACTATATTCGTAACGAGGACTTCTGCGTTCCTCAGGCAGGAACGCATCGGGCCACCGGAGGCGCTAAGCCCAAGCTGTTCAACTCACGGTAACGAACCAAAGCCTATCGCGCCCGGATCGGCCGCTTGCCTCCATGAGACCAACGCCAGTCTAAAGAAGGTCTGCTTTTGGGCGTCAGTCCAATGTCAGCAATTGGCGCAGCCTATCCGTGCGGGTTCACTGAACAATCATCAGTCCGAAAAGTGCATCCCCGGTTGCCGTCAACGTCGGGAACCGCCGGTAGGCAACGGTGCCATTCGCCTTGAAGCGTAGTTCGACCGGGTCGGAGCCGACATCTTCCAAGCGGTGGACGAGGCCAGCCACCTGACCCGCCTCGACCTGTTCGCCCGTAACGACGTGAGGCTCGAACAGCCCCTGACAAGGTGCGTAGATTGCTCCCTCACGAATGAATTTGACGAACTGCGTGCGCTCCGGCCGCAGGGTCTCAAGGTCGGGCGCAATGCCATATTCGCGGAGAACTCGGGCAAGGCCATCTTGCGCGATGGCCAGACCATGGCGTGACAGCGTTGCTCCGCTGCCGAGTTCGGTCGAGATCGCTGGCACGCCGCATTGCTCGGCAGCTGCGTACAAGGTTGATTTGGCACCGCCGCCCGACCCGTCGGTGATGATGCTGTAGGGTGCCGCGAAGACATCCAGCAGGCGTCGCACGGCCTGCGCTTCGCCGTCATCGCGCCCCGGATGAGCGAGCGTCACAGTGAAATAATCCAATGAGCTGCCGCCGGAATGAAGGTCGATGACAAGATCCGCCAGCGGAAACAGCTCGGTTGCGACGTAATGCGCGATCATCGCGGTCGGCCCGCCATCGGCCGTGC
>SEEM01000235.1 GCA_004144595.1 Hyphomicrobiales bacterium | reverse complement strand
AGGTTGACGAAGAAGTCGCTGGTCAGCGCACCGACCCGGTCGGTGAACACGCCATGCTTCGTGCCGCCATGGTTGGTGCCGAGCACGCGCATGCCGCCGAGCAGCACCGTCATCTCCGCCGCCGTCAGGCCGAGCAACTGAGCCCGGTCGAGCAGCATCTCCTCGCCGGTGACGACATAGGCTTCCTTCTGCCAATTGCGGAAACCGTCGGCGAGCGGCTCCAGCGGCGCGAAGGAGGACACGTCGGTCTGCGCGTCGGTGGCATCGCCACGGCCCGGCGCGAAGGGCACGGTCACGTCGAAGCCGGCAGCCTTGGCCGCCTGCTCGACGCCGACATTGCCGGCGAGCACGATGACGTCGGCAATGCTCGCGCCGCTCGCGGCCGCGATCGGCTCCAGAACGGCGAGAACCTTAGCCAGACGCGCCGGCTCGTTACCGGCCCAGTCCTTCTGGGGAGCGAGGCGGATACGGGCGCCATTGCTGCCGCCGCGCTTGTCCGAGCCGCGGAAGGTGCGGGCGCTGTCCCAGGCGGTCGAGACCAGATCGGCGATCGAGAGGCCGCTCTCAGTGATCTTCGCCTTCACGGCGGCGACGTCGTAACCGACGCTGCCGGCCGGGACCGGGTCCTGCCAGATGAGTTCCTCGGAGGGGACGTCCGGGCCGAAATAGCGCGACTTCGGGCCGAGATCGCGATGGGTCAGCTTGAACCAGGCGCGGGCGAAAGCATCCGAAAACGCGTCGAAATCGTTGAGGAAGCGCTCCGAGATCGCGCGGTAGGCCGGATCGACCTTCAGGGCCATGTCGGCATCGGTCATCATCGGGTTGTGGCGGATCGAGGCGTCCTCCACGTCCGCCGGCCTGTCCACGTCGGCGATCGTGACCGGCTCGTACTGCCAGGCGCCCGCCGGCGACTTGCGCAGCTCCCAGTCATGGCCAAGCAGCATCTCGAAGAAGCCGTTGTCCCAGCGCGTCGGATGGGTGGTCCAGGCGCCCTCGATGCCGCTGACGACCTGATCGCGGCCGATGCCACGGCCCTTGCGATTCATCCAGCCGAGGCCCTGGTCCTCGATCGAGCCGCCTTCCGGCGCCGGGCTGAGATTGGCCGCATCGCCGTTGCCATGGCTCTTGCCGATGGTGTGGCCGCCAGCAGTGAGCGCCACCGTCTCCTCGTCGTTCATCGCCATGCGCGCGAAGGTCTCGCGCATCATCGCCGCGGTCTTGAGCGGGTCCGGCTTGCCGTTCACGCCTTCCGGGTTGACGTAGATCAGGCCCATCTGGACCGCAGCGAGCGGGTTCGCCAGCGTCTTGGCGTCGGTGACGTCGGCATAGCGGTTGTCGCTCGGCGCCAGCCACTCCTTCTCCTCGCCCCAGTAGATGTCCTTCTCGGGATGCCAGATATCCTCGCGGCCGAAGGCAAAGCCGAAGGTCTTGAGGCCGGCGACCTCATAGGCGATCGTGCCGGCGAGCGCGATCAGGTCGGCCCAGCTGACGCGGTTGCCGTATTTCTTCTTGATCGGCCAGAGCAGGCGGCGCGGCTTGTCGGTATTGGCGTTGTCCGGCCAGGAATTCAGCGGCGCGAAGCGCTGGTTGCCGGTGCCGGCGCCGCCGCGGCCATCGGAGATGCGGTAGGTGCCGGCGGCATGCCAGGTCATCCGGGCCATGGTGCCGACATAGCTGCCCCAATCGGCCGGCCACCAATCCTGGCTCTCGGTCATCAGGGCGCGCAGATCGTTCTTCAGCGCCGCGACATCGAGCTTCTTCAGCTCCTCGCGATAGTTGAAGCTCTTGCCGAGCGGATTGGTCTTGCTGTCCTGCTGGTGGAGGATGTCCAGGTTCAGCGCATTCGGCCACCAGCTGGTGACGGAACCGCCGGTCTGGGTCATCCCGCCATGCATGACCGGGCATTTGCCGGTCGTCTCCACGTCACCACCGTCCATGATATCCCCCCTTCGGAGCCTGCTGAATTCACGCTTTTCGGAAGGCGAAAGCCGCCTCGTGCCCGATCACGGCCACGTCCGCATCTGCCTTCGCAGAAGCCACGCCGTTCCATTCGAATGGTTCTAGGGAAAAGCTTCGATAATGAGAACTTGAATTTTCAAATCATTACGATAATTTTTTCAAATGATATCGATCAAGCATCTCCGCTATTTCGCGGCGCTGGCGCAGCACCGCCATTTCGGGCGCGCGGCAGATGCCTGCTCCATCAGCCAGCCGGCCCTGTCGCTGCAGATCAAGGATCTCGAGGAGTTGCTCGGCGCCCAACTGGTCGAGCGCGACCGCCGCCAGGTCCGGCTCACCGGCCTCGGCGAAGCTTTCTCCGAACGGGCGCAGCAGATCCTGCGCGCGGTGGACGAACTGGCGGATCTGGCGCGCGCTTCGAGTCCCTCGCTAGGCGGTCGATTGCGCATCGGCATGATTCCGACGGTCGCGCCCTATCTCCTGCCGGCGGTGATCCGGCGTCTGACCGAGCGGTTTCCGGCGGTCGACCTGCGTCCGCGCGAGGCGGTGACCGGCAAGCTGACCGAGGACCTCATTACCGGCGGGCTCGATGTCGCGGTGATGGCCCTGCCGGTCGCGGAGCCTTCTCTACAGGGCCATCCGCTCTTCGACGAGGAATTCGTGTTGGTGCGCGCGCCGGCCGACCGGCACAAGCCGCCGCCGAGCGTGGAAAGCCTGCGCGCGATGCGCCTGCTCCTGCTGGAGGAAGGCCACTGCTTCCGCGATCAGGCACTGGCCTTCTGCAACATGACTTCGGGCCTGGCCTGTCGCAGGATCCGATGGAGGGCAGTTCGCTGTCGACACTGGTGCGCATGGTCGGCGCCGGCATGGGCGTGACGCTGATCCCCGAAATGGCGGTGCCGGCGGAAACCTCGGCCGTCGAGGTCAGCATCGCCCGGCTGGCGGAGCCGAGGCCGCAGCGCAGCATCGGCCTGGTCTGGCGCAGGACGAACCCCTTGGCCGAGCATTTCGTGCAGGTCGGCGAGATCGTCCGCCAGGAGTACGATATCCTGCGCCATGGCGGCGCGGCACGTTTCCCCGATCCGGGCCTTCGAGCAGGCCGACGAGGCGGATCAGACGGCGCTAGCGATCTGGCAGGCTACCCATAGGAGCAGGCCGAGCCAGGCGATCTGTATAGCTCCCAGGAACAACGCGAGCAGCACCTTCATGCTGCGCTCACCTGATTCCGGAGAGGCGCCGTCAGCCGTCGAACCCGTGGCAATCATCACCCACTCCATCGTCGCTGGAGGGGGTTTAGCGCTCCGATGACGCTACGGAAACAAGATGCCTAATTCATCGTAAACGCGACGAAGGCGGCCCGGCTCGGCCGGACCGCCTTCACGAGGCCTTCGATATGAAAGGCGGCCCGTTACCGGGCCGCCGATCGATGACGACGAGCCGTGAGGCGCTCACCAGCCGCGATGGCGGCGATATTGGCCCGGCGGCGGGCCGTATCCACGGCGCGGACCGTAGCCTGGACCCGGACCATAGCCAGAGCGGGGGCCATAACCGTAACCGCCACCACGCCCATGGCGCTGCTGCCGCATCGTCTCGCGCATGATCATATGGCGCCGCTCGGCTGCCGCCGACCAGGTATACTC
>SEEM01000234.1 GCA_004144595.1 Hyphomicrobiales bacterium | reverse complement strand
CTCCCCCGGTCAGTATGCGGTTGCCGGCGGCGCGGGCGCGATCGACATGGCCGGCGACGCGCGCCAACTGCGCCGGCGAATTGATCGGCCCGATCCCGGCATCGCTGAGGCCATGGCCCAGCCGCAAGCCCTGCGCGCTTGCGACGAGGCGTTCGAGCAAGGGCTCGGCCACCGCCTCCTCGACGATCAGGCGCGAACCGGCCGAGCAGATCTGGCCGGCATTCTCGAAGATCGCTTCCATGATGCCGGCGACGGCCGCGTCGAGATCGCAATCGGCTAGCACGACGAGCGGCGACTTGCCGCCGAGCTCGAGGACGAGCCGGGTGACGTGCTCGGCCGCGGCGCGCATCACCTGCTGCCCGGTGACGACCGAGCCGGTGAAGGTGATGTGGTCGATGCCGGGATGGGAAACGAGCGCCGCGCCCGCCTCGGCACCGGTGCCGGCGACGACGTTGAGCACGCCTGCGGGCAGTCCGGCTTCGTCAAGCAGTTCCGCCAGCATGAGCGTGGTGAAGGGCGTCTGCTCGGCTGGCTTGACCACGAGCGTGCACCCGGCCGCGAGCGCGGGGGCGATGCCGCGCGCCGCCGTCGAAAGCGGGTAATTCCAGGGCACGATCTGGGCGGCGACGCCGACCGGCTCCTCGATCGTCAAGCCGATATGGTCGGGGCCGAGCGGCATGCTGTCGCCATGCAGCTTGTCGGCGGCGCCGGCATAATAGGCGAAGGCTTTCACGACGCCGCCGACATCGCCTTCCGCTTCTGCCAACCGCTTGCCGGAATCGAGGGTCTCGACCACGGCAAAACGGGCCGCGCGTTCGGCGATCAGGCGGCTCGCCCGCATCAGGATCTCACCGCGCGCGGCGGGACTGAGACGCGACCAAGGGCCGGACAGGGCGTCACGGGCGGCGGCAACCGCGCGGTCGATATCCGCGCCGTCGCCAGCCGCCACCGTTGCGAAGGCCTTGCCGCGGCCGGGATCGAGGCTCTCCATCCGCCGCCCGGACGCGGACTCGACGAAGCGGCCGTCGATGAAATGCCCGCTCGGCAGGCCAGCGAGGGTGCCTGTCCTGACGGCCTCGGCGACGAGATCGGCGCGATCCAGGTTCACGCGCCGATCTCCGTGACCTGATAGGCGGCCTTGTCGAGCCAGGACGGCTCGATCTCGACGCCCCAGCCAGGTCCGTCGGGGATCGCGACCTTGCCGTCGCGCGCCCGCGGCGGGTTGCGCAGCAAACCCTGCTCCCAGGGATAGTAATCCGGCCCCTCGATCGAGAACTCGACATAGGGGCCGGCATTGGCGAGCGCGCCCATGATGTGAAGCGTGAACACCGTGACCCAGACGTCCGGCTGCACGACGTCGACCACCCGGCCGTCGATCATGGCGCGCCAGACGGCGAGGTCGCAATCCTGCTCGCCACCGGTGACGTCGAGGTCGAGCGTCTCGCGGACCTCGCGGGTCCAGGCGTGTTCCCAATACGGGCAGGGCTCCTCGAAATGGACGATGCCGTGATCCTGCAACATCCTGCCGACCGCGATGGCCTTGGCCGGCGAATAGGCGCTGTTGCCGTCGACGAGCAGCGTCGCGTCAGTACCGAGCGCCCGCCTGATCTGCGGCACGATCGCCTCCGTCCGGCCCGGCCATTCGTCGATGTCGTGGCCGCATTCGCGCCCGACCCGGAATTTGAAGGCGCAGTAGCCATGGGCGTCGCGCAAGCGCAGAAAGCGCTCCGCCTCGGCTTCGGGCTTGATCTCGCCGCGCTTCATGCTGGAGGCATAGACCGGGACGGGGCGGGGCGTGCCGCCGAGCAGTTCGCAGACGCTTTTCCGCTCGATCCGGCCGCGCAGATCCCACAACGCCGTGTCGAGCCCGGTCATGGCGCGGCAGAGATAGGAGCCGGGAAACTTGTGCTCGCGCTCGCCGATCGTCGCGATCAGCTCGTCGATGGCGAACGCGTTCTCGCCGACCGCCCAGCGCGCCACCTGCCGATGGAAGACGGTCGCGGTGATGTCGGCATTATAAGGCGAGAATTGGCCCCAACCCTGGCTGCCATCCTCGCATGTCGCGCGGACGAAGCCGACGTCCTGCGTCGAGAAGCTTTCGAGCCGAGTGATCTTCATCGCTGCCGCTATCCGTTTCGCGTTGCCGCCTGGCGAGACCAGCACAGCGTCGGCGCAAGGAGGGGCTTGAATTGGCCTGATCCCAAGGTCCATTCTCGCCAAATCGACAGTCCACTCGGATGAGGCGCCATGGTCAAACGCGAGGAAGGCGCCCTGCTCCAGTCGATCGTGCTCGACCGGGAGGGTGAACATGGGCTCAGCGTGCAGATCTGCTCGGGCCTGCGCGAGCTGATCCTCGGCGGCACGCTCAAGGTCGGCGAGCGGCTGCCGGCGACGCGGACGCTGGCGCAGGAATTCAAGGTCGCCCGCACCACGATCGTCGAGAGCTTCGAGCGGCTCGCAGCGGAAGGGCTGATCGAGACCCGCGTCGGGTCCGGCACCTATGTCAGCCAGGCGCTCGCGAACGAGCGCCCCGCCCGGGCCGCTGCGACGGTCGCTACGCCGACGGCGCGGGTCAAGCTGGCGCAGGCGATGAACACGGCATCAAAACTGTTCGGCACCCGCCTGCCGCACCAGCCCCGCGCCTTCACCACGGCGATGCCGGCCTTCGACGCCTTCCCGATGGCGCAATGGGCGCGGCTTTCGGGCAAGCATTGGCGCAAGCCACGCCATCAGGTGCTCGGCTACCCCGATCCGCATGGCGAACGCAGCCTGCGTCAGGCCATCGCCGCGCATCTCAGGCTCAATCGCGGCATCGCCTGCGAATGGCAGCAGGTCTTCGTGGTGGCGGGCGCGCAGCAGGCCTTCCAGTTGATCGCGGCGACGCTGCTCGACCCCCGCGACAAGGTCTGGTTCGAGGACCCCGGCGCGATCGGCGCCCGCAACAGCATGATCCAGTCGGGCGTCGAGATCGTGCCGGTCCCGGTCGATGCGGCCGGGCTTGTGGTGGAGGAGGGCCTGCGCCGCGCGCCAGAGTTCCGGCTTGCCTTCGTGACGCCCGCCCATCAGCAGCCGCTTGGCGCCAAGATGAGCCTGGAGCGGCGGCTCGCCCTGCTGGAAGCGGCCGAGGCCAGCGGCGCCTGGATCATCGAGGACGACTGGGACGGCGAATTCTGCTTCCAGGGGGCGCCGATGGCGACCCTGACCAGCATCGATCGCAGCGGCCGGGTCATCTATGTCGGGACCTTCTCCAAGACGCTGTTTCCCTCGCTGCGGCTCGGCTTCCTCGTCGCGCCGCCGCATCTCGCCGAGCAGATCGGCATCTGCCTCGAAGCGTTCTCGCCGGGCGTGCCGACGGCCTTGCAGGGCATCGTCGCCGATTTCATCGTCGAGGGACATTTCGCGACGCATGTGCGCCGCATGCGCAGGCTCTACCAGGAGCGCTATCAGGCGCTGGAGGACGCGGCTCGCGCGCATCTGGCGCCCGATCTGGAGGTCGTGCCGACCGAGACCGGCATGCACACCATCGCCTATCTCCGCGACGGGCTGGACGCCGTCGCATTGACGCAGGCTGCGGCAAGGCGCGGCGTCACGGTTGCGCCGATCAGCCGCTTCTGCCTCGAACCCGTGGCGCGGGACGGGCTCGTGCTCGGCTTCAGCGGCTTCACGCCAACAGAGATCAAGGCCGGCGTTCTCGATCTGCAGCGCGCCATCGACGACCTCGCGGCAGAGCACGAATGGACTGGCGCTTCGGCGGGAATGGCCCTTAGCGGCAAGCCCAATTCCGCCTAGCATTCGTGATGGCATGCTGGGTGAGCGCATTTTGACGGAATGGGATGTGATCATCGTCGGCGCGGGTTCGGCGGGCTGCGTGCTGGCCGGGCGGCTTGCCGAAGCGGGCCAGGGCTCGATCCTGGTGATCGAGGCCGGGCCGCGCGATCTCAGCCCCTGGGTCCATCTGCCGATCGGCTACGGCAAGACCTTCTATCACCGCCGTATGAACTGGATGTACCGGACGACGCCGCAGGCGGAGCTGGGCGGGCGAGAGATCTACCAGCCGCGCGGCAAGGTCGTCGGCGGCTCCAGCGCGATCAACGCGATGGTCTATGCCCGCGGGCAGGCCGAGGATTTCGACGAGTGGAAGCGGCTCGGCAATCCCGGCTGGGGCTGGGCCGAGGTGCTCGCCGCCTACAGGCGCATGGAGGACCACGCGCTGGGCGCCTCGATCTG
>SEEM01000233.1 GCA_004144595.1 Hyphomicrobiales bacterium | reverse complement strand
CAGGATCAGGAAGGCGATCCAGGCCGCGCGCCTGCGCCTCTCGCGGCTTCGGTAGTCCGTCTGCATCGGCACTGGCCCTCGGGATGCGCTGGGAAGGCGAGCGGCGGCTGCGCGGAGCCAGCGCTCACGGCCGTAGGCCGGCCGTGAGCTTCAGGCTGGCGCCTTAGCGTCGCGTCTACTTCTTGAAGGGCGCGTAGTAGGTCGCGATGCCCTTGGTGATTTCGGCCCCGATCTCGGCAGGCGTCGCCTTGCCCGCCAGCATCTTCTGCACGCCCGATTGCAGCAGCACCGATCCCGTCGGCTCCTGATAGCGGAAATTGACCAGCATGATGTAGGACATCGCGCTCTGGTTCAGCGTGGCGACCTCCTTCAGCAGCGGGTTTTCGAAGGCCACGCCCGTGATCGGCGAGATGTTCTGCAACTCGTTGGAGAACGCCGTGCCGAACTCCGGCGTGCCGATGAAGCGCAGGAACTTCAGCGCCGCTTCCCGCTTCTTGGAGGCCGCGTTGATGGCGTAGCCGCCATCGTAGTAGAGGGCGACCAGCTTGGGATCGCCGGCCTTGGCGACGGGAGAGGGGAAGAGGCCGAGCTTCAGCTTGGGATTCTGGCGCAGGAAATTCGCGATCTCGAACGAACCGCCGGCGAACATCGCGGCGCGCCCGGCGGCGAAGAGCTGCTGGGATGCCGCATAATCGACGCCCGAGAAATTCGGCGCGAAGTACTCCTTGATCTCGT
Source organism: Hyphomicrobiales bacterium (assembly GCA_004144595.1). GTDB lineage: Bacteria > Pseudomonadota > Alphaproteobacteria > Rhizobiales > Beijerinckiaceae > Allobosea. Next base: position 2,185 of record SEEM01000233.1, on the reverse strand, counting down.
TGAGCTTGGTCAGCGCGCCGACAAAGCGGGGATCGGTGAAATCGGCCTTGCCGGCGAGCACGTCCTGCTCGAACTGCGCGCCGATCTGCGAGGACAGCAGCGCGCCGACGAGGGTCTCGTTCTGCCAGGCCGTCGCCGTGCCGTTGCCGAAGGGGTTGATACCCTTGTCCTTGAGTGCCTTGGAAACGCTGACGAGTTCGTCCCAGGTGTTCGGAGGCGTGACGCCGGCCTTCTCGAACAGCTCCTTGTTGTAGATGATCAGCATGGTCTGGGAGGCCAGCGGCACGGCATAGAGCTTGCCGTCGGCCCGCATGGTCTCCGCCGCGAGCGCCGAAGCCGGGAAGTTGGCCAGTTCCGGAATCATCGCCTTGTCGATGGGCACGAGATAGTCCGGCTTGCCCACGCCGAGCGTACCGTAGGAGCGCGCCTGCACGATGTCGGGGCCGGTTCCGCCGGCCAGGGCCGTCGAGAGCACGGTGTTGTAGTTCGCCGCCTCGAAGGCCTCGAACTTCACATTGATGTCGGGGTGGTGCTTGCGGAAGGCGGCGATCAGCTTGGCATAAGCCGCCTTGTCCTCCTGGCGCCAGCTCCAAACCGTGATGTCTTCCGCCTGTGCCGGCGCGGCGAAGGCGGTCGCGGCGGCAAAGAGGGTCAGCGCCAGCTTTCCAAGCATCCGCCTGACGATGGGTTGGGTCTGGATTCCGGCCAACATGGTCACTCTCCCTGGTTGCTTCGATCGTCTTATGACGGGTTCTCGATCTGGCTGTCGCGCGGGCTCGGCGTCACCAGCAGCGCGGTGGCATCGTCATGGATCTTGACGCGTCTGAAGCGCTGCGCCAGCGGGTCGTCGCTTTCGAGCCCGCGCAATTCGGCGATCACGCCGGCCGTTCCGATACGCGCCACGGCATCCATCAGCCCGGCCTCGTCGTGATGCGCGATGACATCGACGAGCCGCATGAACCCGTCGGATGCCAGCAGCGCCGTCGCATCCGGCGAAATCTCAGCCGAGAACAGGCGCAGGCCCGATCGCCAGCTCAGGCCGGGATTGATGGCCCAGTAACCGCCCGCCCGGTTGAGCGAGCGCCGGTTGCGCAGAATCTGCTCCATGGCCTGCGGCGGAATCACCTCGCCAGGGCGATGTCCTTCGGCCGTCGCCGCCGCAATGGTCCGCGCCTCGAAGGGGCTGCTCGACGGATCGGTCCAACGCACGACGCGGTCGCCGTCCCGGAGCAGGATCGAGACATCGCCGATCACCGCCCCTTCAACGCGACAGGCATCCCCGTCGCGCCGCAGGCGGACGAGGCCGAACACGGCAGAGGGTCCCTCGCCCGCCTGACGCTCGGGATGGCCTTCGCCCAGCGTCGCATAGTCATCCCGCAGTTGCCGCTCGAGCCCTTCGGCCCAGGTTGGCAGGTCCAGCTCAGCGGGCGCGTCCGCGCGGATGATCGCGTCGATCCGCCGGACCAGCCAGGCTCCCTCCGATTCTCCGGGAGTCCTGGCAGCGCCGGAAAAGAATGCCGAGCCGTCGATGATCCAGGCGCAGGAACCGGATGCGCCGGCGATGTCCTCGTTATAGGCGGCGCTGCCCTTCTCGCTGGCCTGCGAGAGCACGCTCCAAGCCGGCCCGGCTTCGCCGGCAGCCCGCGTGGATTGGTCGGTCCACACTGAAACGATCCGTTTGCCTTGCACCGTTCCGGACGCTCCCATCTGCCGCGCCTGACATGGGCCGCGCGTCATATAGACCAATATAGAACCAATTTTGCCGGCACAAGTCGGAATCTGGTCCGACCCCAGCCTTGGCAGCCGGAATCGTCATGAGAGGCGAGGAAATCGGATGGCCTGAACAGTCGGCCATCGCCGCGGCGACGGTGCGATCATCGAGGGACATCGACCAGAAAGCGCTTTGGCTCAGGGGCGCTCTTCGCGCCGGTGGTCAGGAGGATGCAGCGAGCGGCCGCTCGGCCATCTCAGTCGCGACGTCGGCATCGATCGGCGTCTCGTAGGTCATCAGCATGTAGCCGAGCACCGAGTAGAAGCCGACGGTCGCGATCAGGTCGAACACCGCTTCGCGCCCGAGCGCTGCGGCAAGCTGCGCTTCGAGCGAAAGCGACAGGCGCCTGTCGTCGAAGAGCGCATCGACCGCCCGCACGATCAGGCCGTCCTCGCCCTCCGGCTCGCCGCGCAA
>SEEM01000022.1 GCA_004144595.1 Hyphomicrobiales bacterium | reverse complement strand
CCGGCATTCGGCGCGGAAGGCCCGCTCGGGGCCGCCGGGGCGGTCGTGCCGGCCGGTGCCGGGGCGCCGTCGATGATCGAGCGCTGCGTGCGGCCATGCGTCGCCATCACCGCGAGCGCGATCGAGGTGATGAAGAACAGGCCGGCGAGAATCGCCGTGGCGCGGGTCAGGGCATTGGCCTGGCCGCGGCCGGTCATGAAGCCGCCGACGCCGCCCCCGCCGCCCGAGCCCATGCCGAGGCCACCGCCCTCGGAGCGCTGCAGCAGCACGACGCCGACGAGCGCGACGACGATGATCAGGTGGATGACGATGAGAACGTTCTGCATGGTCTCACGAAAATGGGCATGGCGCGGGCCGCCGCCAAGGGCCACCCGCTCCTCCTCGAAGATCGAGGCGAATTCGGCGCGGCAATAACATGCGTGGACCGGCAGCGCCACCCCCGCGCGCCGGCCTATTCACCTGAAGGGCGTTCAGCCGGCGCAGGCGCGGGCGATCGCCAGGAACTCTTCCGCCTTGAGGCTGGCCCCGCCGACGAGCGCGCCGTCGACATGCGGGACATTCATCAGCTCCGCCGCGTTCGAGGGCTTGACCGAGCCGCCATAGAGCAGGCGAACGCCCGCAGCCGCCTGCTTGCCGAGAATGCGGCCGAGCTCGGCGCGGATGGCCTCGTGCATTTCGGCGACATCGGCCGCGGTCGGGGTCAGGCCGGTGCCGATCGCCCAGACAGGCTCATAGGCGACGACGAGCGTCGCAGGCGTCGCGCCTTCAGGCACCGAACCGCGCAACTGCTTCTTGACGACGGCGAGCGCCTTGCCGGCCTCGCGCTCTTCCTTCGTCTCGCCGACGCAGACGATCGGGACCAGCAGCGCCTTCTGCGCCGCCTCGGCCTTGGCCTTCACCGTGGCATTGGTCTCGCCATGGAGCGTGCGGCGCTCGGAATGGCCGACGATGCAGAAGCTCGCGCCGGCATCAACCAGCATCGCGGCGGAGACCTCTCCGGTGAACGCGCCAGAGGCTTGCGTGCTGCAATCCTGGCCGCCGGTCGCGATGCGCGAGCCGATCAGAGCGGCAGTCGCAGCGTAGAGCAGGCTGGCGGGGGGGCAGATCGCGAGATCGACATTCGGCCTCAGCGCGGCGTCGTAGCCCCTGGCGACCTCGGCCGCGATGGCGAGGTCGGCCTTCAGCCCGTTCATCTTCCAGTTGCCCGCCACCAGCGGCTTGATGCTGCGTGTCACGTCGATCCTCCGCAATTCGTTCTTCCGGCTCTAGCAACGCCCGGCCGGCGCCGCAATCGCATGCAAAGCCGCATCGTGACCGTGACGGCGATTGCGGCTTTCGCCGCCGGTTCCTATAAGCAGCGCCGACAAATACGCGCGCGGGCCCGTTTCCGCACCACGGACAGGTTCAGGGAAGACAGTTTCGATGATGATGCAGGGCATCCGCAAGGCGGGTCAGGGTCTCTTCGGGAAGATCGTGATCGCCATCATGTTCAGCTTCCTCATCCTGTCCTTCGCGATCTGGGGCGTCGGCGACATCTTCCGCGGCTATGGCCGCAACGAGGTGGCCAAGGTCGGCAAGTCCGAGATCGGCCTCGAGCAGATGCGGACGGCCTATCAGAACGAGATCCAGAACCTGATCCGCCAGCAGCGTCGGCAGATCTCGCCCGAGATGGGTCGCGCGCTCGGCCTCGACCGGCAGGTGCTGTCACGCCTGCTCACCGAGGCGACGCTCGACCAGACGGCGCAGGGCATGCGGCTCGCGGTCTCCGACGAGACCATCCGCAACCTGATCTTCGACGACCAGGTCTTCCGCGATGCATCCGGCCAGTTTTCGGCTGCCCGCTTCAACGAACTGCTGCGCACCAACGGCTATACCGAGCAGAGCTATGTCGCGCTCCAGCGCTCGACGGTCTTGCGCCAGCAGCTCTCGGAGATGGTCGTCGGCAGCCTCTCCGCCCCGCTCGCGCTGCAGGAAATCGGCAACCGCCTGCGCAACGAGAAGCGCGGCATCACCTTCGCGCGGATGCCGGCAAGCGCGGCCGGCGAGATCGCCGCACCGACCGAAGACCAGCTCAAGAGCTTCTTTAACGACCGCAAAGCGGCGTTCCGCGCGCCTGAATTCCGCACCGCCGCGATCCTCTCGATCACCGCCGAGGCGCTTGCCGATCCCGCCAAGATCACCGACGAGGAGGCCAAGGCCCGCTACGAGGCGACCAAGGCCCAGCGCTTCACCGCCGCCGAGATGCGCACCGTCCAGCAGATTCCCTTCCCGAACGCCGAGGAGGCGCAGGCCGCCAAGGCCAAGATCGATGGCGGCGAGACCTTCGACGAGATCGCGACCGAGCGGAACGTCGCCTTCAACAGCCTGACGCTGGGGACCTTCACCCGCGAGCAGATGATCGATCCGGCCGTGCGTGACGCCGCCTTTGCGCTCGAGGAAGGCGCGGTCAGCGCCCCCGTCACCGGCGCATTCGGTACGGTGCTGCTGCGCGTGACCAAGGTCGACGCCGCGCATGTGCGCCCGCTCGAGGAGGTTGCAGCCGAGGTGAAACAGGAGCTGGCGACGAGCCGCGCCGCTGCCCAGGTCACCGAATTGCACGACAAGATCGAGGACCAGCGCGCCTCCGCCAAGCCGCTCGCCGATATCGCCAGGGAGCTCAATCTCAATCTTCGCACGGCCGGGCCGATCAATGCCGGCCTCGGCAAGCCCGACGGGACGCGCGAAGAGGCGCTGCCCGGCGGCGATCCGACACTGCAGGCGATCTTCCGCTCTGATATCGGCGTCGACAACGAGGCGATCCGCCTGCCCCGCAACACCGGTTATGTCTGGTTCGACGTCACCAAGATCGACCCGGCGCGCGAGCGCGGGTTCGACGAGGTCAAGGCCGAGGTCGAGACGCAGTGGCGCGCCGACGAGACCGCGACCAAGCTCGCCGCCAGGGCGCGCGAGCTCATCGAGCGTCTCGAAAAGGGTGAGAACTTCGACGCGGTTGCGGCTTCGGCGGGCCTGACCATCGAGACCGCGACGGATCTCGGCCGGCAGGATCAACGTCCGGAGCTGCCCGGCACGGTCGTCGCGCAGGTCTTCGGCACCGCCGCCGGCAAGAGCAACTCGGCCGCCGGCACCGATGGCGGGCGCATCCTGTTCAAGGTCGATTCGGCAACGGTCGCTCCTTATGTCCGCACGACGCAGGAGGCCGGCAATTTCGAGCGCCTGCTGTCGTCCAGCGTGAGCGAGGACATCATGCTGCAATATGTCGCCAAGCGGCAGGCCGAGCTCGGCGTCAGCATCAACGAGGCCGCCTTCCGCAATGCGACAGGCGGGGCGCAGAACTGACGATGCAGCCGCTCCAGGAGTTCGAGCACTTCGCGCAGGCGTACGAGACCGGCGCGCCGCAACTGCTGCGGCAGGTGCTGGTCGGCGATTGCGAGACGCCGGTCGCCGCCTTCCTGAAGCTGCGCCATGCCACGACCGGCCCTGCCTTCCTGCTGGAATCGGTCGAGGGTGGCGCCGTGCGCGGCCGATACTCGATGATCGGGCTGGAGCCGGACCTGATCTGGCGCTGCCATCATGGCCAGGCCGCGCTCTGCCGCACGGCTCTGGGCGAGACCTTCCTCGACGATCCCAGACCGGCCTTCGAGAGCCTGCGCGCCCTGCTCGAAGAGAGCGCCATTCCGGAGGCCGAGGGCCTGCCGCCGATGGCGTCCGGCGTGTTCGGCTATCTCGGCTACGACATGGTCCGCCTGATGGAGCGTCTGCCGGAGCCGAAGGAAACCGGCACCGGCGTGCCCGACGCGATCCTGACGCGGCCGACCCTGATGGTGGTGTTCGACGCGGTGCGCGACGAGATCCATGTCGTCACCCCGGTGCGGCACATGCCCGGCGTCGGCGCGCGCCATGCCTATGAGCGGGCGCAGGAGCGGCTGGAAGCCGTGGTGCGGGCGCTGGAAGGCGCCCTCCCCGCCGAGGCCGAGATCGACATCGCCAATCTGCCGGTCCCAGTGACCACCTCGAATACCAGCGAGGCCGAATATCTGGAGATGGTCGACAAGGCGAAGGAGTACATCCGCGCCGGCGACATATTCCAGGTCGTGCTGTCACAGCGTTTCGAGGCGCCCTTTGCGCTACCGCCCTTTGCGCTCTATCGGGCGCTGCGACGGGTCAATCCGGCGCCCTTCCTCTGCTATCTCGATTTCGGCGACTTCCAGATCGTCTGCTCGAGCCCCGAAATCCTCGTCCGCCTGCGTGACGACACGGTCACGATCCGGCCGATCGCCGGCACGCGGCGGCGCGGTGCCACCCAGGCCGAGGACGACGCCCTGGCCGACGAGCTCCTGGCCGACCCGAAGGAGCGGGCCGAGCACCTGATGCTGCTCGATCTCGGACGCAACGATGTCGGCCGCGTCGCCGAGATCGGCACGGTCAAGGTCACCGATTCGTTCTTCATCGAGCGCTACAGCCAGGTCATGCACATCGTCTCGAATGTCGAAGGCAAGATCGATCCGAAGCACGATTCGCTCGGCGCCCTGATTGCCGGCTTCCCGGCTGGGACAGTATCAGGCGCGCCCAAGGTCCGGGCGATGGAGATCATCGACGAGCTGGAGCGCGATGCGCGGGGCGCCTATGCCGGCTGCATCGGCTATTTCGGCGCCAATGGCGAGATGGACACCTGCATCGTGCTGCGCACGGCGGTGGTCAAGGACGGGCGCATGCACGTCCAGGCCGGCGCTGGCATCGTCTACGATTCGAACCCGGCCTCCGAGCAGGAGGAGTGCATCAACAAGGCCAAGGCGCTGTTCCGCGCCGCCGAAGAAGCGATCCGCTTCGCCGCCCGCAGCGGGCGCGGCCAGTAGGCCCTGCAGGCAAGACCCAAATGAAAAACGCCCCGCCGGATCAGCGGGGCGTTTTTCGTTTCAAGGTGCCTCGGTCAATGTCCCTTGCCGGGCGTCGACGTCATCTTGTCGACCCAGGCGATGCCGATCGCCGAGAGGATGAAGACGACATGGATCATCGTCTGCAGCAGCACACCCGATTCGGTATAGTTCGCCGTCTTGCCGGCGATGCCGATATTGCCGGCCTCGATAAAGGTCCTCAGCAGATGGATCGACGAGATACCGATGATCGCCATGGCGAGCTTGATCTTGAGCACGCTGGCATTGACGTGGCTCAGCCATTCCGGCTGGTCGGGGTGGCCCTCGAGCCGCAGGCGGGAGACGAAGGTCTCGTAGCCGCCGACGATCACCATGATCAGCAGGTTCGAGATCATCACCACGTCGATCAGCCCGAGCACGACCAGCATGATCTGCTGCTCGCTGAAATCGAAGGCGTGGGTAACAAGGTGCCAGAGTTCCTTGAGGAACAGGAATACGTAAACGCACTGCGCCACGATGAGGCCGATATAGAGCGGCAACTGCAGCCAGCGTGAGCTGAAGATCAGCGCCGGTAGCGGCTTCATGCGGCCAAGCGCTGGCTGGGCGGACGGGTCGCGCGGTTGCGCCATGGTCGGGGTCGATCCTTCGATCAGGTGTCGGTGGGCGGTGTAACGCTAGATGGAGAGGAATTTTGACCCGCGCAAGCGCTTCGACGTTGCTTTCGCGGGCAAAAGCGACGGTAGCGTGACGGCCCAATTATGCCTGGATTGACTGCTATCTTTCCCTTAGTTCGCCTGACAGCTACATTCGCATCCAAACGGGGAACATGCGGCGTTCTCCTTGCTTGGTATCGCAAAGGAGTTTCATCATGATCAGGATGCTCGCCATCGCTGCCGCTGTTGCCGGCAGCACCGTCATCGCCCTTCCAGCTTCGGCTGCCCCGCTTGCCCCTGCCGCGTCCACTCTGGCCACGGCTCAGGGCGGCAACGATCTCGTCCAGACCGTGCAGTACCGCCGCTACGGCTATGGCCCGCGTTATTATGGCGGTTATCGTCGTGGCCCGGCCGTGGGCGCTGGAATCGCGGCCGGCATCATCGGTGGTGCACTGGCCGCCGGCGCTTTTGCGGCTCCTCCCCCGCCGGTCTACTACGAGCCGGCGCCGATCTATGTCGAACCGCCGGTGGTCTACGCTCGGCCTGTGCCGCGCGCCTATGGCTACAGCGTCGAAGACACCGACGCGGTCGCCTACTGCTCGCGTCGTTTCAAGAGCTACAACCCCGAGACCGGGACCTATATCGCCACGGGCGGCGTCGTTCGCGCCTGCCCCTGACAGCAGGCGACAGCGCGATCCCAGACAATGGCTCCCCGCAGCGATGCGGGGAGTTTTTGTTTCAGCCGGAAACGGCTTGTCATCGCGGCAGCCGTCCCGCTTTATCCTGCCGGCAGCCTGAATCGGAGGATCGCGTGCGGATCGCCACCTGGAACGTCAATTCGGTCAGGCAGCGCCTCGGCCATCTCCTGGATTTCCTGAACGAGGCCGAGCCCGATGCGCTCTGCCTGCAGGAGATCAAGTGCGTGGATGCTGATTTCCCGCGCGCCGAGATCGAAGCCGCCGGCTGGCAGGTCGAGACCCACGGGCAGAAGACGTTCAACGGCGTCGCGATCCTGAGCCGCGCGCGGCTGGAGGATGTCCGCCGTGGCCTGCCGGGCGACGATGGCGACGAGCAGGCGCGCTATCTCGAAGGCGTGCTGCCGCTCGGCGATGGCGTGGTGCGCATCGCCTCGATCTACCTGCCGAACGGCAACCCGCCCAACACCGAGAAGTACCCCTACAAGCTCGGCTGGATGCAGCGCCTGACCGCCCATGCCCGGATGCTCATGGAGCATGAGGAACCGCTTGTTCTGGCGGGCGACTACAATGTCATCCCCGAGCCGCGCGACGCCCGCGACCCGGCCGCCTGGGTCAGCGATGCGCTGTTTTTGCCGCCGACGCGGGCCGCCTTTCGTGGGCTGATCAATCTCGGCCTGACGGAGGCCCTGCGCAGCACGACCGACGCCTCGGGGCTCTATACCTTCTGGGATTACCAGGCCGGCGCCTGGCAGCGGAACAACGGCATCCGCATCGACCACCTGCTGCTCTCGCCGCAGGCGGCGGACCGGCTTTCCGGCGTGCGGATCGTCAAGCATGTCCGGGGCTGGGAGAAGCCTTCGGACCATGTCCCGGTGATGGTGGATCTGCACTGAAGCAGCTTCAGATCCGGCTGCGCGGAATTCAATTCACTCCGGGCTGCCGCGCCGGATTCCGTCCTTGATGAAGACGCGGAACGGCGTCGTCCCGGCAGCGTCACTGTCGAGCGAGCGCCATTTGCCGTTCGTGCAGAGCACTCCGCCCTGCGTCGCGACAGCGTCGAAGACGATGCTGTTGCGATAGACGGTGCCATTCGGCTCGATCGCCCGGAATAGCGTTTTGCACGTTCCGTCGACGACGACGGGATCGTAGTCGTGAATCATGATGCCGCCGCCGCCCGTGCTTGGAAACGGGTTCCGCAGAGGCGCCCAATTCTCGAATTGCTCCTGAGCGCCTGCTCCATGGACCGTGATGGAGGACGACAGGGCGGCGAGGCAGAGTATTGTGAAGGGTCGCATGGCAGAACTCCCAGCAGGATCTGCATGGGGTACCGCAGCGCGGCCTTTTCAGATGCAGGGGTTCAGTTCTGCGGAGCGGCCGCGCCGCTGCGTGAACTCACCAGATGCTGGCGCTCGATCAGGGCAAGCGCAGCCGAGCGATCGCTGGCCGAGGCACCTGCGAAAGCCACGTCATGCCGCTCGATGATCCAGGCCTCGCGCGCCGGATCGGCACCCTCGCGAGCCATGGCGAGCCACATCAGGCCTAGCACCGGCTGGCGAGGCACGCCGCCGCCGCCACGCAGCAGCATCTCGCCGAAGGCGGCGCGGGCCGGCGCATGGCCCTTCTCGGCTGCCAGCTTCATCCAGCGGGCGGCCTGGCGCGCATCGCGGCTGGCGCCCTGCCCGGTCATGTAAAGGCGGGCGAGGTTGTACTGGCCGTCGGGGTCGCCGAAATAAGAGGCGGCGTAATGGAACATGTCGAAGGCCCGGTCGGGATTGGGCTTCACATAGCTGCCCTGGATTCCGTCCGAGAAATAATTGCCAAGCGCGACGAAGGCGCTGCCGACGAGCCGGGCATCGGCGGTGCCGGGCATCGCATCGGCATTCTCGTCGGCGATCTTCGAGAAATATTCGAAGGCCTTGAGATCGTTGGCCGGGACGCCCTCGCCGCCGGCATACATCCGGCCGAGCTTGTACTGCGCCGTAAGATGGCCCTGCGAGGCTGCGTATTCGAGCGCGCGGACGGCGCCGACCTTATTGCCGGCGGTGGAATCGCGCATCCAGGCCTTCAGTGCGTCGCGGGCGCTGGTGAAAGGCACGAGCGGCAGCGCCGTGTGGGCGGTGGGCGTATCGGGGCCGGGCGCGATCGCCGCAGCATTCGAGCCGCCAAGCACGGAATCATCCGGCTCCGGCAGCGCCCCGCCCGGAATCGCGCGCGGGGGCAGCGGCTTTACGCCTGAAAAGTCCTGCGCCAAGGCAGCCTGATGGCCGCCGAGCAACAGGAACAGGCATGCTATGGTTGGGCTAGATATCCGCATAGCAATGGGTCTCGGCCGCCCCTCCTGGGTGGGTGACGGCACCGCCTTTGGCGGAGCCGACGGTCTGCGCGTATTTCCACAGCGCACCGGAATTGTAGTCGGTCTTGCGTGGTTTCCAGTCCTTACGACGCGCTTCAAGTTCGGCATCAGAAAGGCGGACTGCGAGCTTTCCTGTGATGGCGTCGAGTTCGATGATGTCGCCGTCGCGGATCAGGCCGATCGGGCCGCCGACCGCGGCTTCAGGCCCGACATGGCCGACGCAGAAGCCGCGTGTGGCGCCCGAGAAGCGGCCGTCCGTGATGAGCGCGACCTTGTCGCCCATGCCCTGGCCGTAGAGGGCGGCGGTGGTCGACAGCATCTCGCGCATGCCGGGGCCGCCCTTGGGGCCCTCATAGCGGATGACGAGGACGTCGCCGACCTCGTAGGTCCGGTTCTTGACCGCCTCGAACGCATCTTCCTCGCGGTCGAAGCAGCGGGCGGGGCCGGTGAAGACGAGCTGATCCTCGGACATGCCGGCGATCTTCACGATCGCGCCTTCGGGAGCGAGATTGCCCTGTAGGCCGACGACGCCGCCGGTGACCGTGATCGGCTTGTCGGCGCGATAGACCACGTCCTGCTGGTCGTTCCATTTCACCGAAGCCATGTTCTCGGCGATGGTGCGGCCGGTGACGGTCATGCAGTCGCCGTGCAGGAAGCCGGCATCGAGCAGGCTCTTCATCACCAGCGGGATGCCGCCGACCTCGAACATGTCCTTGGCGACGTATTTTCCGCCCGGCTTCAGGTCGGCGATATAGGGCGTCCGCTTGAAGATCTCGGCGACCTCGAACAGGTCGAAATCGATGCCGCATTCATGCGCGATCGCCGGCAGGTGAAGCGCGCCATTGGTCGAACCACCGGTCGCGGCGACGACCATCGCGGCATTTTCCAGCGCCTTGCGGGTGACGATGTCGCGTGGCCGGATGTTCTTCGCGATCAGCTCCATCACCATCTCGCCGGCGGTGTAGCAGAAGGTGTCGCGGACATCGTAGGGGGCCGGCGCGCCGCAGCTATAGGGCAGTGCCAGGCCGATCGCCTCGGCGACGGTTGCCATGGTGTTGGCGGTGAACTGGGCTCCGCAGGAGCCGGCGGAGGGGCAAGCGACCTCCTCGAGCTCCTTCAGGTCCTCGTCCGACATGGCGCCGACCGAATGCTTGCCGACGGCCTCGAAGACGTCCTGCACGGTCACGGGCCGGCCCTTGAAATTGCCGGGCAGGATCGAGCCGCCATAGATGAAGATCGAGGGCACGTTGAGGCGCACCATCGCCATCATCATGCCGGGCAGCGACTTGTCGCAGCCGGCGAGGCCGACCAGCGCATCGTAGCAATGGCCGCGCATGGTGAGTTCGACAGAATCGGCGATGACCTCGCGCGAGGCCAGCGACGACTTCATGCCCTGGTGGCCCATGGCGATGCCATCGGTGACGGTGATGGTGCAGAACTCGCGCGGCGTGCCGCTGGCGGAAGCGACGCCCTTCTTCACGGCCTGGGCCTGGCGCATCAGCGAGATGTTGCAGGGGGCCGCCTCGTTCCAGCAGGAGGCGACGCCGACGAAGGGCTGCGCGATCTGCTTCGCGGTCATGCCCATCGCGTAATAATAGGACCGGTGCGGCGCCTTGGCCGGGCCGACGCTCACATGACGGCTCGGCAGCTTCGACTTGTCGTACACACGCCCGTCCATCGCCACTCGTCCTGTCCCCCGATCAGCACGGCGCGAAGATGTGCCACGCCGTGCCTGCCGAGAGCAATCGCGCCCCAGAAGATCTGAAAACCATCCGGAACCGTTCAAGGTCCGGCGCGTTACTCCCGATTTCGATATATCTCAGGCACTTAACGCAGCGTTTTGCTGGGCTTCGTTTGTGGCGGCTTCGCGGCGATTGCGGCAGCCGGGACGATGCGAGGCACCGTTCCCATCCGTGTGTTGCGCCGATGTCACAAAGTCGCGGGCGCACGGATGACGTGGCGGCGGCCTACAGGACCAGCGGCAGCACGAAGAAGCCGCCGACAACGACGAGGAGCAAGGCGAGCGCCGTCATCGGCAGGTGCTTCTCGATGAAGATGCGAATGTCGTCGCCATAGAAGCGCAGGGCCACCGCGATCATCAGGAAGAAGGTCGCGCGCGACACGACCATGCCGATGGTGAATTTCCACAGGTCGAAATGCAGGAAGCCGGACATGATCGTGACGATCTTGAACGGAATCGGCGTCAGGCCCTTGGTGACGAGCACCCAGAACCAGTAATCCTGCGAGGTCGAGATCAGGCTCGCGGCCTTGTCCTGCAGCCCGTAGATGCCGATCAGCCAGGCACCGACCGACTCGTAGAGCAGCGCCCCGATCGCATAGCCTAGATAGCCGCCCAGCACGGCGCCGAGCGAGCAGATGCCGGCATAGAACCAGGCCCGATCAGGCCGGGCGATGCACATCGGAATCAGCAACGGGATCGGCGGCAGCGGGCTGAACGAGCTTTCGATGAAGGTGATGCCGAAGAGCAGCCACGGGGCAGCAGGATGGGAGGCGTATGAAACGCACCAGTCATAGGCTCGCTTGAGCATGGGTTCTGAACAGCCGGTCCTTGTGCCGCCACGCTTCTGCATGGCGGAATTGCGTCGGGCGCATCTAAGCGGGGTCCGCGAGAGAATGCCAGTCCTCTCTTGGATCAGCGTCAATTTGACGACGGCGCAATGACCGGAATGCGTCGTTCCCCACCTCAAAACCGTCATTCCGGCCCGTGACAGAGCGTCATTCTCGGGCTTGACCCGAGAATCTCAGGATGCGAGGCGCACGAGCCTCCTTGGGCAGGAAATGCTCGGGTCAAGCCCGAGCATCACGGCGAGACTGATGAATGCCCACGCGCGCGGCTCAGCTCAGCCGCGTCAGTGCCTCCGCGACCTTGAGCTTGCGGGCCTCGGCGGCGGCCTTGCGCTCGCGGTTCTCCTCGACGATGTCCTCGGGGGCGCGCGCCATGAAATCGGGGTTGCCGAGTTTTTTCTCGACGACCGCAATGTCCTGGTCGAGCTTGGCAAGCTCCTTGGTCAGACGGGAGCGCTCGGCGTCGAGATCGATCAAGCCGGCGAGCGGCAGGGCCGCGACCTCGCCGCGCACGATGATCTGGGCCGACTGGGCCGGCGCGACCGCCTCGAAGGCGATGTCGGAGACGCGGGCCAGCCGCTCGATCATGGGCCGCCAGCTCTCGATCGTCGCGCGCGTCGCTGCCGAGGCATTGACGAGCACGAGGGGCGCCTGCGTGCCGGCTGGCACGTTGACCTCGGAGCGCACCGAGCGGATGTCGGAGATGAGGTCGACGACGAAGCCGATCTCGGCTTCCGCTGCTGCATCCTTGAGCGCCGAGAGATCGGCCCAGCGGGTCAGGCAGACCAGCGAAGCATCCCCGCTGGCGAGTTTGCGCGGTGCGCCGGCCTCGGCCTTCTGCGCCCAGAGTTCCTCGGTCAGGAACGGCATGAACGGATGCAGGAGCTGGCAGATCAGGTCGATGACATAGGCCACCGTCGCCTGCGTTTCGGCCCGAACGCCGGCATCGACGCCTTCGCCCTGCAGCACCGGCTTGGCGAGTTCGAGATACCAGTCGCAGAACTGGTTCCAGACGAAGCGATAGGCAGCACCCGCCGCCTCGTTGAACCTGAAGCTCGGGATGCCCGCCGCAATCTCTTCCGCCGCTTGCGCGGCTTCGCTGAGGATCCAGCGGTTCAGCGGCTGCTTGACGGCGGCCGGATCGAAGCCTTCCGCCCGGGCGCAGCCGTTCAGCTCGGCGAAGCGCGCGGCGTTCCAGATCTTGGTCGCGAAGTTGCGATAGCCCTCGACGCGCTGGGTGCTGAGCTTGATATCGCGCCCCTGCGCGGCCATGGCCGACAGCGTGAAGCGCAGCGCGTCTGCGCCGTATTTGTCGACGAGCACCAGCGGATCGATGACGTTGCCCTTCGACTTCGACATCTTCGCGCCCTTCTCGTCGCGAACGATGGCGTGGATATAGACGTCCTTGAACGGCACCTCGTCCATGAAGTTGAGGCCCATCATCATCATCCGGGCGACCCAGAAGAAGATGATGTCGAAGGCGGTGACGAGCGTCGCCGTCGGGTAATAGTGCTTCAGCTCAGACGTCTCGTCCGGCCAGCCCAGCGTCGAGAACGGCCAGAGCGCCGAGGAGAACCAGGTGTCGAGCACGTCCTCGTCGCGCGTGAGGGCGACGGTGTCGCCGTAATGCGCCATTGCCAGAGCTTGTGCCTCGGCGTCCGATTCCGCGACGAAGACCTCGCCATCCGGCCCGTACCAGGCCGGGATCTGGTGGCCCCACCAGAGCTGGCGCGAAACGCACCAGGGCTCGATATTCTCGAGCCAGTCGTAATAGACCTTGGTCCAGTTCTCGGGCGTGAACTTGGTGCGCCCGTCCCGCACCGCCTTGATCGAACGCTGCGCCAGCGGCTTGACGTCGACATACCACTGGTCGGTGAGCCACGGCTCGATCACGACGTCCGAGCGGTCGCCATGCGGCACGGTATGGGTGTTCGGCTCCACCTTCACGAGCAGGCCGCGCGCGGCCATCATCTCCACGACGCGGCGGCGCGCGACGAAGCGGTCGGCGCCGTCCAGCGCCAGCGTCTCGGCTTCCGGCTTCGCCCCGGCGAGGAAATCCTCGTTGCCCGCCAGCAGGATGCGCGCCTCGCCGTCGAGGATGTTGACGACGTCGAGCTGGTGGCGCTTGCCGACCTCGAAATCGTTGAAATCATGCGCCGGGGTGATCTTGACCGCGCCGGTGCCCTTCTCGGGATCGGCATAGTCGTCGCCGAAGATCGGGATGACGCGGCCGACCAGCGGCAGCACCGCCTTACGGCCGATCAGATGGCCGATCTTTTCGTTCTCGGGATGAACCGCAACGCCGGTATCGCCCAGCATCGTCTCCGGGCGCGTGGTCGCGACGGTTATGAATGTCGAGGCGTCGTCCGCATCGTAAATCACGCCTTCGAGCGGGTAGTTGAAATAGTAGAGATGGCCGTTCGGGTCGCGGTTCAGCGCCTTGTCGAGCTTGGCAGCGTCGAACGCGTCCTCGCCGCCGCGCTGCCACTTGAACGTGCCGGTCTTCTCGACCTGCAGCACCTCGAGATCCGAGATCGCGGTCTGGAACTTGGGATCCCAGTTGACCAGCCGCTTGGCGCGGTAGACCAGCCCCTGCTTGTGCAGGCCGACGAAGACCTTGAGGACGGCAGCTGAGAGGCCCTCGTCCATGGTGAAGCGTTCGCGCGACCAGTCGCAGGAAGCGCCGAGGCGGCGGAGCTGGTTGAAGATCGTCCCACCGGACTCCTCCTTCCACTTCCAGACTTCGGCAAGGAAAGCCTCGCGGCCCATCGTGCGACGGTCGGTGCGGTTCTCGGCGGCGAGCTTGCGCTCGACGACCATCTGCGTCGCAATGCCGGCGTGGTCGGTGCCAGGCTGCCAGAGCACGTCCTTGCCGCGCATGCGCTCGAAACGGCAGAGCACGTCCTGCAACGTGTTGTTGAGCGCGTGGCCCATATGCAGCGAGCCGGTAACGTTCGGTGGCGGGATCACGATGCAATAGGGCTCGGCGCCGGGGGCCGCCCCCCTGCCCGCCTTGAAGGCTTCGGCCTTGTCCCAGGCTTGGCTGATCCGGGCCTCGACGGCAGCCGGTTCGAAAGTCTTGTCCATCATCGCATCGCTCGAACGCAGAAAGGCCGGGGAACCTGCCCCGGCCGGAAAAATAACGGGCCAAAAAGGTCTCGGCCCTTAAGAGCCCATGCACGGGCCGCGCGTCAACGTTTTCGATGACAAGGCACGCCCCGCCTAGGCGTCAGGCCAGGTTCGACTGAAGGAACCAGAGCGACTTGTCGAGCATGCGGGAATAGGCCGTCAGCAGGTCGGCGGTGTCGGCATCGCCTGCCTCGTCGCAGGCGTCGATCGCTTCGCGGACCTTGTTGGCAGTGTCGGCATAGCGTTCGATCAGCGCAGCGAGATGGTCCTGAACGGCGATGATATCTGTCGGATATGGCTTGAGCGAGGTCGACTGGGCCGTCGTCTGCGTCGTCCCGAAGGCGATGCCGCCGAGCTGGGCTATGCGTTCGGCGACGGTGTCGACATGGGTGTCGATCTCGTCTCGGAAGCCGTCGAGCATCAGGTGGATGCCGATGAAGCCCGGCCCCTTGAGGTTCCAGTGCGCCTGCTTGGTGAGAAGCGAGAGGTCGATGCCGTCGGCAAGGCGCTCGTTGAGCAGGCCGATGACCTTGGTCTTGGTGTTGGAAGCCAGGTCGATGCGGCTGGATTTGACCACCTTCTCCGTGGTCGAGCTCTTCGGAGCGCTGCGCGGCGCAGTCTTGGCTGCAGTCTTGGCCATGGCAAACCTCGGATCGGGGGCGACGGGGAAACGGTAGCGTGCGGGTGATCGCGGCACGCCTCCCATCATACGCGCGAACCGTGAGCCGGTTCCGCTTCGTGCCGTCGCCTTGGCGACGGAACCAGCCGCGTCGCGCCCCGTTTCACCAGAGAAGCCAACAGCCGATCACAAGGAGAGCGACATGTCTCGCCAAGACGACCAGACACGCGTCTGGGACCTCATCGATTCCATCAAGTTCGCGATGCTCGTGACCCATGACGGCCAAGGCGACGAATTGCGTGCCCGGCCGATGCATGCCCATGGCGAGCGCGCGGACGATGCGATCTATTTCCTGACCGACGTTCGCCACCACAAGGACGACGAGATACAGGTCAACAACAATGTCTGCGCCGCCTTCGCGGATACCGACGGTCACCGCTATGTCTCGGTGACGGGAACCGCGACCGTCCTGGACGACCGCTCGCGCGTCCATGATCTCTGGGATGCGAGCAATCGCGCCTTCTGGGACGACGAGAACGATCCGAACATCCGCGTGCTGCGCGTCAGGCCGAGCATGGCTGAGTTCTGGGACAGCCCTGGCAAGATCGTCACCAGCGTCAAGATGGCGGCGGCCGCCCTGACCGGCGCCAAACCCGAGCTCGGTGAGAACCGCAAGGTTCGCCTTTGAATCCCGCAACGACGAGCAGGATGCGATAATGAAACTCTTGGTTCATGCCCTCGGCGCTTGGTTTGCCGTCGAAGCAGCTTCCGGCCGCTATCCCCGCCCGATCGCCGTCGGCTTGACCATGCTGGTCGCGCGGCTGGGCGCACCGGCCACCGCCTTCGCCATGGTCGGCTACGGGTTGCTGCGCTTGCAGGAAGCAGGTGCTTTCGAGCGGAGACGTGCCCCGGTGCAGGGTCGGCGGGCAGTTGCCACGGACTAGTCGGTCCAGGCTTCGAGAACGGCCCGTCATTCCCGTTCAAGGCAGGGAATGACGGGCGGTTTCGTTCAACCCGCTTGCTTCCGAAAACGACGGGCCCGACAGGAGGGCCCGTCTTCGAATTGGGTTCTAGCTACGGCCGCCGCGGGCGACGCGCTCGATCTCTGCGCGCACCAGCCTCTCGACCATGGTCGGGAGGTTGTCGTCGAGCCAGGTCTTGAGCATCGGCTTGAGCATGTCCTTGACCAGGTCCTCCAGCGTGCGCGCATTGTTGCTCAGCACGGTCGAGGCGAGCTGACCGAAGGCATTTGTCACCACGGAACTCGCCTGATCCGACAGCAGGCTCGCCATGTCGGGCACCGCGGCGAATGCAGGCTGCGAATACGACTGCGGCTGCGGTTGCGGCGGCTCAGGCCGGGCCGGTGCCGGCTCAGGCTCGGCGACAGACGCTGGTAGAGCCGGAGGCACAGCCGCGACGGGCTCTTCGTCGAGGAACGCGATATCCGATTCATCCGGGAATGCGGCCGGCGGTACCGGTGCGGCCTCCGGCGTGGGCGCGGCGACCAGCGCGGCCTCGGCCCCCAGATCGAGAACGTCGTCGTCGACGACGGCGGGGACCGGTGTCGGCTCCGGCTCGGCTTCGGTCTCGACGAGCGGCGCGGCGACCTCCTCGGCCGGCTTCGCATCGTCGTCCGAGATGATCCGACGGATGGAGGCGAGAATCTCCTCCATCGACGGTTCGCTGGGCTTGGCTTGCGCGCTCATGATGAGTTTAACCGTTGGACACCGGGCGCGCCGACGGAATCAACGCCGCTCCAAGAGCGCAGTATTCCACGGCAGCGATGTCAGACAAGGCGCTAACCGGCTCCCCCACAGGAGAAATCCGCCCTGTTGCCTGATGGCACCGGGCCGGAAAGGAAGCATTCCCCTTCCGGAAACCGACGATGCGGCCGCGAATAGACGGATTCGCCGCGTCGCCTCGGTGGGCGGCGCGCTGCGCAAAGCGCCGCCGCAGGAGGACGCTCAGCGGCCGTCGGGCGTCTGGGTGCCCCAGAGCTTGCCCTGCACCTGCTCGTAATGCTGGCGGGCGTCATAGATCTCCGCCTTGAGCCTGAGCGACTGGGCAGAGAGCTTGCCGACCGCGGACAGCACCGCATAGGAGGCGACGACGCGATCGCGCTGGGCGACCACGAGGCTCGAACGGGCGCTCACCAGTTCCTGCTGGGCGTTGAGGACGTCGAGCGTGGTGCGCTGGCCGACCTTCGCCTCCTCGCGGACGCCGGACAGCGCCGTCGATGCGGCTTCGACCTGGGCCTGGGCGGCGACGATCTGGGCCTTGGCAGCTTCGTGCCCGCCCCAGGCGGAGACGACCGCGGCGCGCACGGTATCGCGCTGGGTGTCGACCTCGATCCGGCGCTGGCCGGCGGTCTCCTTGGCCTGGCGGGTACGGGCATAGATCTGGCCGCCCTCGTAGATCGGGATCGTCAGCGTGCCGACGAGGCTGGCCGAGAAGCGGTTGTCGCCGGAGAACTGGCTGTCATAGCGCTGCTGAACCACGCCGCGAACACCCACGACCGGATAGAGATCGGCCTCAGTGACCTTGACCTGAAGCTCGGCGGCATCGACGCCGTGAAGCGACGCGACGATGGCCGGGTGGTTCGACAGGGCCTGGTTCAGCGCGGTCGGCAGCGATTTCGGCAGCAGTGCCTCGACCGGCCGGCCCGGTGCCAGCGAGCGCGGCTCGGTGCCGACATTCTGCCGGAAGCGCGCGACCGAGGTCTTGAGGTTCGATTCGGCGAGAATTGCCTGGGAGCGAGCCGAAGACAGGCGGGCTTCCGCCTGCGCCACGTCGGTCCGCGTCACTTCGCCGACCTGAAACCGGTCGCGCGTCTGGCGCAGCTGCTCTTCGAGCACCTCGACGTTGTTGCGGTTCAGATTGAGGATTGCGGTGTCGCGCAGCACGTTCATGTAGGATGTCGCGGCGTCGAGCAGCACGTTCTGCTCGGTATTGCGCAAGGTGGCGCGGGCGCCGAGCACCTGCGATTCGGACTGGCCAACCGCGCTGCGGGTCTTGCCGGAATCGAAGATGTTCTGGTCGACCTGCACGCCGACGCCGCGCGGCCCTAGCCGAGATACGCTGTTGGTATGGACGGAGGAGTTGCTGGCGAAAGCCGGAATGCCCGATTCGGTGATGCTGGCGCCGATATCGGCCGAAGCCGTGATGCGCGGCCGGTAGCCCGCCTTCGCCTGCGGCACGTTCTCGTCGGTCGCGCGCACTGCAGCGCGCTGCGCATTGAGAGTCGGATTGGCAGAATAGGCTCGCGCGAGCGCGGCATCCATGGTCTGGGCCGAAACCGGCCCGGCCCAGCCGCCCGCCAACGCAAGTGCGAAGACGGCGGAGAGCCCAAATCTGGAAGTCTTATTGTCGCGTATGATCACTGGACGCCTCATGTGCGCACTGAAAGTCGCGCCCAGGCATCGCCCCAGCCTCGGCAGAGTTGCAATTCATACCCGCTTCGACACCTTCCGCCAACGGATGGAGGGTGCCGGAACGGTTTAGCTCGCGCAGTGCCGCAAAAATGCGACACTCCGATCTCAGAAAACGAAGGCCGCCGGACGGCGAAACTCCGAAACGACAGGCGCAGCCGCATCGAAGACCGGCCGGCCGGACACGACGTCGCCGGACTTCAGATAGAGCTTGACCCGCGCCGCGCGGCCGACGCCTTCGACCACGATGAGGCGGCCTTCCGGCCGCAGCAGCGGGAACAGCGATTCGGGCAAGATCTCGCAGGATCCGCTCACGAGGATGGCATCGAAGCTGTCAGGACCCGGCTGCGCGGCGGTGACGGTCACTCCCGGCGCACCGGCCCGGCCCAACGCCGCCTTGGCCAGCTCGCGTGCGGCCGCATCCGGCTCCCAGAGCGTCGCCTTTGCACCCATATGGTTCATCAGCGCCGCGCCATAGCCGGAACCGCCGGCATATTCGAGCACGTCCTCGCCCGGCTGCGGGTCGAGCAATTGAATCATCCGCACGGCGACCATCGGGGTCATCAGCGCGCGTCCGGTGCCCGGAAGCGCGATCGATTGGTCGAGATAGGCGAGATGGGACAGCGCGTCGGGAACGAAGGCTTCGCGCGGCACCGAATCCGCCGCGGCCAGCGCGGCGCGGTCGGTGATGTCGTAGGTGCGCAGCTGGCAATCGACCATATTGCGCCGCAGCGAGGTGAAATCGTCCATGATCGAACTCTCCGTCCACGGCGCTGGCGCTGCAAGGGATCGGGTGCCACGAGGCTGCCTCGAAACCGGTGCAGCGATCGCGCCGTTCTTCGGCAGCTTTCTGTTCGACGCCCGCGCAAAACGCAAGCGCCGCCTGACCAAAGCGATACGTCGCTTATGGTTAACAGTGCCTAAAATGTAAGGGAAGTGTTGGCTCCCGGAGCAGGATTCGAACCTGCGACCAATCGATTAACAGTCGATTGCTCTACCGCTGAGCTATCCGGGAACAACGTGGCGGGGTCTTAGCGGCGCGATCCGGATAGCGCAAGCCCCTTGCGAGCCAGCCAAGCAGATTTGTCCTCGTCGTTGTGGAAGATGCGATGCCGGGTTGCGGCGCGGCGCGGCTTGTGGTTATTGCGCTCTCGCTGAAGCGGCCAAGGCCGGTTTGGCAGGAAGGCCTCGTGGCGGAGTGGTTACGCAGAGGACTGCAAATCCTTGCACCCCGGTTCGATTCCGGGCGAGGCCTCCAACAGAACTTTGAAGCGCTGGTTTCCTTGCGCTTTTTCCCCGATTTGTCCCGGCTTGTGTCCGCCGCCTTTTGCGGCGGGACAATCGCGTTTGCGGCTTCGCCCTTGCTGAGCTTGATTCTCGCAGCGGCTGAGCCAGCCAAGCAGCGGCTTGCCTCCGTGGTGCAGGTTTCCGCCTGCTTCGGTGATTCCCAGATGTTCTTGGCAGGTGCGGCGGAATTCGCGAGCGAACTCTCTCAGCCCCGGCCGCAACGACCTCTGGCGTGATGATTCCGGAAGGGCTCCGACCGCGTGCCCCGCCCGAGACTATCCGCAGGCAAAGCAAATACCGCATGCCGCACGGGCTATGGATGCTCTGGCGGGAGTTCCGAGTGGCGCGCTCTGCGTCGTTGGCGGCCTGATCTCGAGCCGACACCTGCCCTCATGCGCGGGTCGCCATTTCCAATTTCCCCAGCGTCATTTAAATAGTAACGCTGCGCTTCAAGCGGGAAACCGGAGGAGATACTTCATGCGCCTTGTCATCGCCGCCATCTGCCTGTCCGTATGCGCGCCTTCCGTCGTTCTGGCTGCGGTTTCGCGCTCTGAAAGCCGCGCCGCGGCCGTCAAGCAGCATGTTCAGGTCGCCGACTACTACAAGAACAACAAGCACTGCCGGAAAGTGGGTAGCGCGACCGTCTGCAACTGACCGCGAAGGGAACCGTCTTCCTACCAGTCGCGTTTCGCACTTCCCCACACCTCGGAACGATACTCGGCCCCGCCAGCTCGTGCTGGCAGGGCCTTTTTCGTTTCATGCGGTGCCGTGAGGCCCTGCCCGCCGCGCCATTGCGAATGAGGCCGCATCGAGCGCCATGATATCGTTCCTTTCTGCCCAGGAGGCGAAAAGGCCGCGTGCCGTTTCCGGCTCGATATCTCCGCGCACTGCGGCAAGGCATGCTTTGCATGCGAGCGCGTGGACCGCATCCCTGCTGCTACGAGGCCAGTCGGAAAGGAACATGTAGGCCTCCATCGCGGTCGAAACCGCAGTCGGAATGCCAAGGCCCGTCAAAATGACGACGGGGCGTTCAAATTCATCGGAAGGCAGTCTCGCCATTGCCATATCCTCCTGAAAGCACATGGGTCCGGTTACCGGGCCGCTGTCGGCGGCATCGGCACGCCTGATTTAGGCGCGTCGCGTCGCGGTTTTCAAGACCGCGCGGGGGCGAAATTTCGGACCCTTGAAGCCGTCGAATCCGCTCCTAGATGATTTTCCACCGAACGCCTTGGAGGAAGGAGCAATGCCATTCTCGTCGCTGAATGATCCAATGGATCTGGCTCGCGCCTATGCATCGATGGAAAGAGTCTGGAACGAGGTGAAGGACACCATCCCCGAGCCTGACCAAGCGAAGGAGCGAGAGCGCATCGCCTATATGGTCGCCGCATGCGCGCCCCTGGCGCTCGATGAAGACGACCTCACACAAAACGTCCTGTTTCAACTGGGCCAGGGTCTGGCAGCTTAACGGCGCCGAACAGGCCGGTGAGGATCAGGGAGCCAGGTTCGTCACAAATTTCGGGACCCCTCGGAACCACCGCTGCATCAGCCCGTTCATGAGCCGCTATCGTCGTTGCATCCCTTCGACGATAGCGGTGGAGCCTCTGCCAAGATGACCACCAGGAGCGAGCCGGCACGCCTTCCCAAGCCGGCCGGCTCGCTTCCACCTTTCGATCGGAAGCGAGCCGCGGATGGAACGATCGGCTTGGTAGAGCAGAGAAATTCGGTAGTGCTCGCCCTCGTGGCGGAGCAACGGGCTGAAGGCCCACAAACCCCGTCGGCGATCCCGGCGGGGTTTGTTTTGGTGCAGGAACTGTCCATCGCCTCGCGTGTTCGTCACATCAAACGCCGTGCTGCTCTGAGACCGCCATGCCTCTCCATTCATTCAAACACCCTGCAGACCTTGCCCGGGCCCAGCGAGCTTTCGAAACGGCCTGGAAACTCGTGAGGCCTGTGCTCGATGAGCCAGATCGAGAGCGCGAACACGCGCGACTGACGTTCATCATCGCGTCGCTGGTGGCGACAACCCATGACGAGCAGGAACTGGTCGAGCGATCATTGGAGCGGTACTGGCAACCCTGAGGCCTAATCCTCGCACCGCGTCAGCATCTGCCCCGACGGCGTCGCGAAATGGCAGTCGTCCTCGTAGTGGACCGGTGTTCCGTCATCCAGCGAATAGGATACGGTCGAAAGGCCCGGCTTGTTCTGCCAGACGATGACGATATGGCGATTGCCTTCCTCGTCCTGGCACGTCTCTCGGTAGAGCTCGCGCTTCGCCGCGTACTTGCGGCGCGGCGTTTCGCCGGAAATCTGAAGGACTGCCATGTCGACACCTCACGCAACCCGTTGATGCCGATTCAACGGCGCGGTGGTCAGGCGGTTCCTCGAGGTCGGGCGTCCGAATAGGACAGCGGTCTGGCCTACGGTTGGGGGACCAGCGGGCCTGCGTCGATCCGCACTGCGATCGAACCGCTTTCGTTTCAGCCGATACGCTTCGTGCGTTTCATGAAGTCCGTCAGGCGCGCGAGTGTCTTGCGATAGTTCCGCAAATTCTCTTCCGACGGGTCGGCTTTCCAGCGTTCGCGGGCGGCAGCGCAGGCGGCATTCAGGGCATTGATCAGCGCGATTTCTGGTGTCGCTAGAAGCTGCTTCATTGGCCTTTGAGCCCGGAATCGCGATGGCATCGTCGAAGACGTAGCCGCTGGTCGATCGGCATGCTCCGCAACCGTTTTGCCCTGCGATTCGTTGGCAAAGCGTTGCATTGTGGAGTCGCGTTTGATGGGTGCGCGTCGGATTCTCAGGGCCGGCTGGGTTTCCATACCCGTGAGGAACCGGCGCGCCGCGAGACGCCTTGAGCGCGATGCCTTCGCCGATCCGATGACCGATCAGCACGGCCCTCGCTCGTCCCAGCTTGCGCATAAATGTCGGATCAATGTCCGGCCGCGAACGTTCCGGCGCTCTTGTCGTGCACCGCGAGGCGCTCGACCATCGTGGCGGTCGCCTGATTCATGCCGATGATCTCCACGGCGATATCGTGGTGGCGGAATTTCAGCACGACTCGGTCGAGCGCGTTGATGGCCGTGATGTCCCAGAAATGCGCGGCAGCGAGATCGATGACGACCTGCCTCACCTCCTCCTCGCGGAAGTCGAAGGCGGCGTGGAAGGCTTCGGCCGTGGCGAAAAAGATCTGCCCGCCGACGCGATAGATTCGCTTCTCGCCGGCACGCTCGGAGGTGACGGCAAAGAAGCGCGTGACCTTGTGAGCGAAGAACAGCCCGCTCAGCACCACGCCGAAGAGCACGCCCTTGGCGAGATCATGCGTCGCGACGACGACTGCAACCGTGCCCAGCATGACGATGCTGGAGCTCTTCGGATGGATCAGCAGCGTCTTCAGCGAGCGCCACTGGAAGGTGTTGATCGAGACCATGACCATCACGGCAACGAGCGCCGCCATCGGGATCTGGGCGACGTAAGGCCCGAGCACCACGATCAGGAACAGCAGGAAGCTGCCGGCCCAGAAGGTCGAGAGGCGGCCGCGGCCGCCAGACGATACGTTGATCACCGATTGCCCGATCATCGCACAGCCTGCCATGCCGCCGAAACTGCCGGCGACGATATTGGCGAGGCCTTGGCCGGCGCATTCGCGGTTCTTGTCGGAGGTCGTGTCGGTCATCTCGTCGACGATCGCCGCCGTCATCAGGCTTTCGAGCAGGCCAACCATGGCGAGCGTCAGCGCGTAGGGCGTGATGATCTTCAGCGTCTCGAAGGTCAGCGGCACCTGGGGAAGCGCGAAGAAGGGCAGTTCGCTCGGCAGTGCGCCCATGTCGCCGACCGTGCGGATGCCAAGGCCGAAATACATCGAGATCGCGGTCATCAGCACGATGGTGACGAGTGGCGACGGCACAGCCTTGGTCAGACGCGGCAGCAGGTAGATGATCGCCAGGCCGGCGGCCGTCATGGCGTAGACGACGGGCCCGCGCCCGAGCAACTCGGGCATCTGCGCCATGAAGATCAAGATCGCGAGCGCATTGACGAAGCCGGTCACGACCGAGCGCGAGACGAAGCGCATGAGGTTGCCCAGCTTCAGGACGCTGGCGAGGATCTGTAAAAGCCCGGTCAGGAGCGTGGCCGCCAGCAGGTAGTCGAGGCCGTGCTCCTTCACCAGCGTGGTCATCACGAGAGCCATCGCGCCGGTCGCAGCCGAGATCATGGCCGGGCGCCCACCTGCGATGGCGGTGATGACGGCGATGCAGAACGAAGCGTAGAGCCCGACCTTAGGGTCGACCCCGGCGATGATCGAGAAGGCGATCGCTTCGGGGATGAGGGCCAGCGCGACAACAGTGCCGGCCAGGAGTTCACGCGTAACGTTCGGAGCCCATTCGTTACGAAGATGAGAGATCGTCATGTGGAGGATGAAGCCTTCGAGGCCCCGCTGCTGCGTACAGGCTGAGGGGCGCGCAAGACGGATGGCCCGGCCCTGGCCGAGACGAGCGATTATCCGACATTGCGTTGTCCGGCGGATCGGCGGCCGGAAGAGCCACCCGGGGTTTCACCGGGTCCGAGGTTGATAGGACGTGTTATAGCCGCCTGATTCTGCGGCACAACAGGCAATGCTGACATGGACCTCGGCGGCTTGAGAGCAGCATTCCAACATCTCGGCCGCGGACGGGACAATGTGGTCCGGTCGCCCGAATAGCGCTGCGCGTGACGGGGGAGCGACGGCAGCCTGCAGGAGGAGCCGGGGCTCTTCTGCTTCCGCGGAACCAATCGCCCGGCGCGCTGTTTTCCCTGCGGATTTTCAAGTGGTGCCCGGAGGCCGCGGCCGATCGGGCGAGGGCTCAAAGCCCAGATGATCCCCATCGGCGCTGCCGGTGGGGCTTCTTCTTTACAGGCCTGTCTGTTTCAGGCCGATCTCGCGTCCCGGTCCCTCAGTGCGTCGCGGCGCGGGGCTGAAACGAATCCGGCACGACCCGCTCGGGGAATGTCAGCGACGAGACGGCGACGATGACCGTCAGGCCGATGACAGCGAGCCAAAGCCAGAAGTCCAGAGGCGGCTTATTGGAATTTGTCATCATGAAGGGGACGCCCGAGCTGCCTCCGGGTTCCGCCTTTCACGCAATGAACGTCGCCAGCGCCGCTTTTCGTGAAGATTTCAGCCTTTTCGAGCGCCATCCTTGGCTGAAGCCGGCGGAGCTTTTCGCGCGCCCTCGCCTCGCGGGAGAGCCGAACCGTGCCTGATCGCCAGGGAGAGAATCGTCCGGCCGACCGCTTCCGGCAGGTCGGCGTCAAGCATCACGCGCAAACGGCCGGTGCCGGCCTCGACAGCCGAGACTTCGAATCCCGCCGGATTCCGGTCATGCCGGCTTCGCGGGCGGCGCGATGCGAACAAGGTGTCCAGCCGTCGGCCCATCTCTCCGAGCTCAAGATCGAGCCCGGCTTCCTCCAAAGCATTCATCTTTCAACAGCCGTCCATCTGGAACCATCGTTCAAGGCTGTGATTCGCCTTAAGAACTTCGTTTACAGATCGTTAAAATTTGAGTTAGTGGCGCCGTGCCTGTTCGGGGCGGAGTAGCGTCATGGTCGAAGCCATTCTGATAGCGGTCCTCATGGCCGGGACGGCAGGTCTGTCCTGGCTGATCGCCGATTTCCTGCACCTGCCTCTAGAGGTTTGAGCTGGCGAACACGGATTCGGCAAGGCCTTCTCCTGGCGGAGCGTGCCTGGCTGCGCCTTTCAAAAAATCTCTGCTTCCGTCCGAGACCGATCCGGCCCGGCCGCGTTGACCGGGGATTGCGATCCGTCCGGGTCGCGGCCGGGGGAAGACGATGACAGCACGCGCCCTGCACTGGTTCCGCAACGATCTGCGGCTTGCCGATAATCCGGCGCTCGCGGCCGCGGCCGAAGCCGGGCCGGTCTTTTGTCTCTACATTCTCGATACCGGGCCCGATCGTCGTGCGATCGGAGGCGCCTCGCGCTGGTGGCTGTCGCGTTCGCTCGCCGCGCTCGGCGAAGCGCTCGCGGCGAAGGGCGGGCGGCTGGTTCTGATGGAGGGCGACCCGGCCGTGCTGCTGCCGCGCGTCGGAGCGGAGGCGGACATCACGCTCGTGACCTGGAACCGGCGCTACGAGGCCGCGGAGATCGCGCTCGACCGCAAGCTCAAGGAAGACCTCTCCGGAAACGGCATCGATGTCCGCAGCTTCAACGGCGAACTGCTCAACGAGCCCTGGGAGGTGACTACGACGACCGGGCAGCCGATGAAGGTGTTCACGCCCTATTGGCGTGCGGCCCGCCAGAAGGGCGAGCCGTCTGCCCCGATTGCCGCTCCCCCGCGTGTGCCAGCGCTCCCCCTGCCCGCTTCGATCGAGGCGCTGACGGTTTCGCTGGATGATCTCGGGCTCGAACCCCGGAAGCCGGACTGGGCGGGCGGTCTGCGGGCTGCATGGACACCGGGAGAAGCGGGCGCTGCCGCGCGCCTCGATGAT
This sequence comes from Hyphomicrobiales bacterium, assembly GCA_004144595.1. Lineage (GTDB taxonomy): Bacteria > Pseudomonadota > Alphaproteobacteria > Rhizobiales > Beijerinckiaceae > Allobosea. The sequence continues at coordinate 26,747 of SEEM01000022.1, read as the reverse complement.
TTCATCGGCAGCGGGCTTTCCGGCTACGCCGAGGACCGCGACCGGCCGGACCGGGCCGGGACATCGCGCCTCTCGCCGCATCTGCATTTCGGCGAGATCGGCCCGCGCCAGATCTGGCATGCGCTGCATCATGCCCGCGCGACCGGCGAGGCCGCGGGATCGGAGCGCGACGCCGAGAAATTCCTGTCCGAGATCGGCTGGCGCGAGTTCTCCCATCACCTGCTCTTCCACAATCCGGAGCTTGCGAGCCGCAATTACGATTCCCGATTCGACGCCTTCCCCTGGCAGCCTGACGAGGCTGCACTGGGCCGCTGGCAGCGCGGGCAGACCGGGATACCGCTCGTCGACGCCGGCATGCGCGAGCTCTGGACGACCGGCGGGATGCATAACCGCGTGCGGATGGTCGTCGCCTCGTTCCTGATCAAGCACCTGCTGCAGGACTGGCGGGCAGGCGAAGCCTGGTTCTGGGACACGCTGGTCGACGCCGACACCGCCAACAACGCCGCGAGCTGGCAATGGGTCGCGGGCTCCGGCGCCGATGCCTCGCCCTATTTCCGAATCTTCAACCCGGTCACGCAGGGCGAAACCCATGACCCGCGGGGGACTTACGTCCGCCAGTGGGTGCCGGAGCTCGCGGCTCTTTCCGATCGGGATATCCACCAGCCCTGGAAAGCCTCGGAGAAGACGCTCCGCGACGCTGGCGTGCAAATCGGCGAGAATTACCCTGCCCCGCTCGTCGATCTCGCCTTCGGGCGCCAGCGGGCGCTCGAGGCCTTCGCCACGATTCGCAGCCGCTGAAACGGCCTCAGCCGCCACGCTCGGCGAAGCGGCTCATCAGCGCGAAATAGACCGGATAGGGCAAAAGGCGCGCGACCTTGAGAATCCAGGCGAGACGGCGCGGCACGGTGATCTCGAAACCGCCGCGCTCGAAGCCGTCGACGATCCGCCTTGCTCCCTCCTCCACCGTCAGCAGGAACGGCATCGGGAAGCGGCGGCCCTCCGTCATCGGCGTCTCGATGAAGCCGGGATTGACCAGTTGCAGGCGGATGCCGGCCGCCTCGCAGTCGAAGCGCATCGATTCGCAGAAATAGATCGCGCCCGCCTTGGCCGCGCCATAGGCGGCAGCGCCCGGCAGGCCGCGATAGCCGACAAGCGAGGCATTGACCGCGATCTGCCCCGCGCCACGCGCGACCATGCGGGACTGCACGGCAAAGAAGCTCTTGGCGACGCCGAGCAGGTTGACCCCCACCACCTTCTCGACCGTCTCGACATCGATCGCCCGGCCCTGTCCGGAGGCGATGCCGGCATTGAGAAAAGCGAGCGCGATCGGCCCGTGAATGCTCTCGATGGCATCCGCGACCTCGCGCATCCCCTGCGCGTCGGTGACGTCGCCGGCATGGGCGACGATGCGACCGGGCAGTGTCTCGGCGCTGCGCGCGAGGCGCTCCAGCGCCTCCAGCCTCCGGGCGGTCACTGCAACCGTCCAGCCCATGGCGGCCAGCTCGAGCGCCACCGCGGCGCCGATGCCGGAGCTGGCGCCGGTAATCCAGGCAACGCCGTCCTGCGGCTTCATGCGGGGCAAGGCCATGGCGGCTCCGGGTTGGCGGGACCGTCATCTAGGCACGAAACACAGCGCCCGGAAGCCATGCGCTCCAAATCATCCCCGCTATCCCGCCAATGAGGTGGCACCCCGGCGGCAATCGGTGCAGTCTGCGCCGCGAAGGCGCGCTCGCGCCGCCAGCGAAATGACGAGACCATGCCGACCGAACTGCTCTTCCGCCAGGATGCCTATCTCAAGGAAACGCCCGCCACGGTCGAAGCCGTGAACGAGCGCGGCGGCATCATCCTCGACCGCACCAATTTCTACGCGACCGGCGGCGGCCAGCCGGGCGATGCCGGGCACCTGCGCCGCGCCGACGGCAGCCAGATCGCCATCGCCACGACGGTCTACGACCCCGAGGACAAGAGCCGGGTCATCCATGTCCCGGCCGAGGGGCAGACCCTGCCCGCGCCCGGCGAGGCGGTGACGGTCGTGCTCGACTGGGAACGCCGCCTCAAGCGCATGCGCATCCACACCGCGCTGCATCTGCTCAGCGTCGTGCTGGCCTTCCCGGTGACCGGCGGCTCGATCGGCGATGGCGACGGGCGGCTCGATTTCGACATCCCGGAAGGCGGGCTCGACAAGGCCGAGATTGCCGAGAAGCTCAACGCTCTCGTCGCGCGCAACGCCGATGTCACCGAGCGCTGGATCACCGACGAGGAGCTCGACGCCAATCCGGGGCTGGTCAAGACGATGTCGGTGCAGCCGCCGCGCGGTTCGGGCCGCGTCCGTCTCGTCGCCATCGGCGATATCGACCTCCAACCCTGCGGCGGCACGCATGTCCGCAACACCGCCGAGATCGGTCCAGTCGCCGTCACGGATATCGAGAAGAAAGGCAAGCAGAACCGGCGAGTCCGGATCGCGCTCGCCTGACTGCGAATTCGGCCGAACCTGGCCGTCATTCCCGGCCAGGCCCGGAGCGACGGGGGGGGTTCCAGTCGTTCAATAAGACTTACCCTGAGGGATACGCCTATGGCCCGTGAAGACGTTTTCGTTTCGACCGAGTGGCTGGCCGAGCGCCTGAGTGCGCCGGATATCGTCGTGGTCGATGCATCTTGGTACCTGCCGGCGCAGAAGCGCGACGGAGCGGCCGAGTTTGCCGCGCGTCGCATTCCGGGCGCTGTTCATTTCGACATCGACAAGATCAAGGACGCTCGCTCCTCGCTGCCTCACATGTTGCCCTCGGCGCCGGAATTCGCGGCCGCGGTCGGTGCGCTCGGTATCGGCGACGGCATGCGCATCGTCGTCTATGACGGGCTCGGCTTCTTCTCGGCGCCGCGCGTGCGCTGGACTTTCAAGGTCTTCGGCGCGCGCGATGTCGTCATCCTCGATGGCGGTTTTCCGAAGTGGCTCGCCGAAGGCCGCCCCGTCGAAGAAGACGCCCCGATGGCACGCCAGCCCCGCAGCTTCACCGCCCGGCTCGACAACGGCGCCGTGGCCAGCGCGGATGACGTGGCGCGCGCCACCGCCTCGCAGGCGATCCAGGTCGTCGACGCCCGTGCCGCCGACCGCTTTCGCGGCGAAGCGCCGGAGCCGCGGCCGGGCCTGGCCTCCGGCCATATTCCCGGCTCGCTCAACCTGCCCTCGTCGCAGCTAACCACCGATGGCAGGCTGAAATCCCCGGAAGAGATCGTCGCGCTGTTCAAGGATGCCGGCGTCGATCTCGACAAGCCCTCGATCATGACCTGCGGCTCGGGCGTCTCGGCCGTGATCCTGTCGACGGCGCTCGAGACCGTCGGCAAGCCGGCCAAGGCGATCTATGACGGCTCATGGTCGGAATGGGGCATGGGCGAGCGGCCTGTCGCGACAGGGCCGGCGAAGCAGGCTTGAGCGGAGATTGCCATGGGCCACGATCATTCTCACGAGCACGACCATCCGCACGATCACAGCCATGACGGCGAGCCACGCTGGAAGCATGACGGCGTGCGCGTCATCTCCGGCGACAAGCTCGACCCCAACACGGCGCAGACGCCCGGCATGTTCCGGCAGGCGGCGATCAACCACGCCCGCGTCGGCGCGCAGAAGATCTGGGCCGGCACGGTCGCGATCGAGCCGAACGCCAAGACCGGCGTGCACCATCACGGCGATCTCGAAAGCGTGATCTATGTGGTGAGTGGCAAGGCGCGGATGCGCTGGGGCGAGCGGCTGGAATTCGTCGCCGAGGCCGGGCCGGGCGATTTCATCTATGTGCCGCCCTTCGTGCCGCACCAGGAGATCAACGCCGATCCCGACAACCCGCTGCAATGCGTGCTGGTGCGCTCGGACAACGAGGCGGTGGTGGTCAACATCACCGATGTCGACCCGGTCGAGAAGCCGGAAGAGGTTTATTGGGTCGACCCGATCCACAAGCACCCGCACGGGTGAGCAGGGCCTCCGGGACGGCGCTCCTTGACTCGCCGGTCGGGCGCTGCAAGCATCGCTATATTCATTCGGATATAGCGATAAGCGCAGCGAGGAACAGCATGTTGAAGCGCCGCACCCTTCTGGGCATGGGCCTGGCCTTTGCCATGAGCATGGCCCCCATCTTCGACGCCGCGAAGGCACAGACGAAGGATCTCGTGATCTTCGCCGCCGCCAGCATGAAGAACGCGCTCGACGAGGCCGCCGCGAACTGGGTCAAGGAGAGCGGCAAGCCGGCGCCGAAGATCTCGTACGCCGCCAGCAACACGCTGGCGAAGCAGCTCGAGAACGGCGCCCCGGCCGATCTCTTCGTCTCGGCCGATCTCGACTGGATGGACTATGCGGCGAACAAGGGCCTGATCAAGCCGGATACCCGCGTCAGCCTGCTGGCAAACCGGATCGTGCTGGTCGCCGGCAAGGATTCGACCGCCACGCTTGATCTCAAGCCCGGTGTCGATGTCGCGGGCGCGGTCGGCGCCGGCCGCCTGGCCATGGGCAATGTCGATTCCGTCCCGGCCGGCAAATACGGCAAGGCCGCGCTGGAGACGCTCGGCGCCCTGGGACAAGGTGAAGGACAAGATCGCGCAGGCCGACAATGTCCGTGCCGCGCTGCTCCTGGTTTCGCGCGGCGAGGCCCCGCTCGGCATCGTCTACGCGACCGACGCCGCCGCCGACCGCCAGGTCAAGGTCGTCGCGACCTTCCCGGAGGATTTGCACCCGCCGATCGTCTATCCGGTCGCGGTCACCAAGGATTCGGCTAACCCGGACGCGCAGGCCTTCCTGACCTATCTGCGCAGCCCCGCCGCCCGGCCCGTCTTCGAGAAGCAGGGCTTTACGGTTCTGAACAAGGCCGCCAGCTCTTCGTGATCGCCGCTTCGTGACCGACTGGCTCTCGCTCTCGCCTGACGAATGGACGGCGGTGAGGCTCAGCCTCATCGTCGCGACGACCGCCATGCTGGCGAGCCTGCCCCTGGGGCTCGGCGTCGGCCTGCTGCTGGCGCGTGGGCGCTTCTGGGGCAAGTCGCTGCTCGACGCCATCGTCCATATGCCGCTGATCCTGCCGCCGGTGGTGACAGGTTATCTGCTGCTCGTCGGCTTCGGCCGTCGCGGTCCGATCGGGCAATTGCTCTATGACTGGTTCGGGATCGTGCTCTCCTTCCGCTGGACCGGCGCGGCGCTGGCCTGCGCCGTCATGGGTTTCCCGCTGATGGTGCGCGCCATCCGCCTCTCGATCGAAGCGGTCGACCGCAAGCTTGAATCCGCTGCCGGCACGCTGGGCGCGAGCCCCCTCTGGGTGTTCCTCACCATCACCCTGCCACTCTGCCTGCCCGGCATCATCGCCGGCATGATCCTGTGCTTCGCCAAGGCGATGGGCGAATTCGGCGCGACGATCACTTTCGTCTCCAACATCCCTGGCGAGACGCAGACCCTGCCCTCCGCGATCTACACCTTCACGCAGGTTCCGGGCGGCGATGCCGGCGCGATGCGACTGACGCTGATCTCGATCGTCATCTCGGTCGCGGCGCTCTTCCTCTCGGAAGTGATGGCCCGCATCGTCGGCCGGCGGATCGCCGCCGAATGACGGATGTTCTCGACATCGCCATCCGTCACAGGCTCGGCGACTTCACGCTCGATGCCTCGCTTACCTCCGACGGGCGCCTGACCGCCCTGTTCGGCAGTTCGGGCTCGGGCAAGACCTCGCTGGTCAATGTCATCGGCGGTTTGATCCGTCCCGACTCCGGCCATGTCCGGGTCGATGGCGAGACGCTGGTCGATACCGAGCGCGGCGTCTTCCTGCCGAAGCACCGGCGCCGCATCGGCTATGTCTTCCAGGAGGCGCGGCTCTTCCCGCATCTCACCGTGCGCCAGAACCTGCTCTTCGGCCACTGGTTCGTGCCGCGTGCCCAGCGCAAACCGGCCGAGCTCGACAAGGTTCTGGAACTGCTCGGCATCGGCCATCTGCTGCATCGACGCCCGGGCGGCCTGTCAGGCGGCGAGAAACAGCGCGTCGCCATCGGCCGCGCTTTACTGGCTCAGCCGCGCCTGCTGCTGATGGACGAACCGCTGGCTGCGCTCGACGAAGCGCGCAAGGCCGAGATCCTGCCGCATATCGAGCGCCTGCGCGACGAGGCCGGCATCCCGATCGTCTATGTCTCGCATGCGCTGGCGGAGGTCGCGCGCCTCGCCACCACCGTCGCCATGATCCAGAACGGACGTGTCGCGGCTTGCGGGCCGACCGCGGATATTCTCTCGCGGCCCGATCTCGCCGCACGACCCGGCGCGCCGGAAGCGAGCACGCTGCTCTCCGCCGAGGTTTCCGGCATCGAGGACGCCTTCGGTCTGGCGCTGCTCATGACTCCGGCCGGTCCATTGACCATCGCCCGCGGCGCGCTGCGGCAGGGTCAGAGGGTCAAAATCCGCATCCTCGCCAGCGACGTCATGCTCAGTCTAACTCAGCCGACCGAGATCAGCGCACTCAACGTGCTGTCTGGAACAATCGCCGAGATCGGCGAACGCAGCGGCGCGGGGGGCAGCACCGCGCATCTGCTGATCGCTTGCGGCGAGGCGAAACTGGCGGCGCGTCTCACCGCGAAATCCGTCGCCCTGTTGGGCCTGGCGCCCGGCAAGCCGGTGCATGCGGTGATCAAGAGCGTTTCGGTCGAGATGACTTGAACCTGACTCCCCGCCGTAACCACGCCGTCATTCTCGGGCGGAGCGAAGCGCAGACCCGAGAATCTCAGGCAGGGTGAGGCTATAAAGGAGCCTCCCTCGGCATGAGATGCTCGGTCAAGCCTGACCATGACGGCCAAGCCGACAATAGGCTTTCGAAATCCAGCCTCTTGACCTTCCCATGATGGGAAGCCCTATATCGCTCGTCATCACCATGAAGGAGACGGCGATGACGGTCATCGACAGAAGCAGGAACGATGTCGAAACCCTCGATCTGGGGGTCGAGGGCATGACCTGCGCGAGCTGCGTCGCCCATGTCGAACGCGCCATTGCGGCGGTGCCGGGCGTCGATGCGGTCTCGGTCAACCTCGCGACCGAGCGGGCTCGCATCAGCTTCACCAGAAGCGGCACCGATCTCGGCGAGATCGAGGCGGCGGTCCGCAAGAGCGGCTACACCCCGGTCGAGAACACGATCGCGCTCTCGGTCTCGGGCATGACCTGCGCCTCCTGCGTCGGCCATGTCGAGAAGGCCCTGCGCGCCGTGCCCGGCGTCACCGAGGCGACTGTGAACCTCGCGACCGAGCGCGCCAGCGTGAGGACGCTCGCCGGCGATGAGAGCGTCCCTGCCCTCGTCAGGGCCGTGGCCGGCGCCGGCTATGAGGCGAGCCCGGTCGTGACCGCCGATGGCGAGGCCACCGCCCGTCATCAGGCCGCCAAGGACGAGGAGCAGGGCAAGCTGCTGCGTTCCGTCCTCGTCGCCGGCTTGCTGACGCTGCCGCTGCTCGTCGTCGAGATGGGCAGCCATATGGTCCCCTCTCTGCACCACTGGCTCGCCGGCACCTTCGGCGAATGGAACCTGCGCGTCTTCGCCTTTGCGCTGGCGACCATCGTCCAGTTCGGGCCGGGCCTCGTCTTCCTGCGCAAAGGCATGCCCGCGCTGCTGCGGCTCGCGCCCGACATGAACTCGCTGGTCATGCTCGGCACTGGCGCGGCCTATCTCTATTCGAGCGTCGCAACCTTCCTGCCGGACCTGCTGCCGGCGGGTACGGACGGCACCTATTTCGAATCCGGCGCGGTGATCGTGACGCTGATCCTGCTCGGGCGCTGGTTCGAGACCCGCGCCAAGGGCCGGACCGGCGCCGCGATCCGCAGCCTGATCGCGCTCCAGCCCAAGACCGCCCGCGTGCTGCGCGACGGCACCGAGAGCGACGTTGCCGTCGACAGCGTCCGCCCCGGCGACGTCGTCATCCTCAGGCCGGGCGAGCGCGTCCCGGTCGATGGCGAGGTCACGGACGGCTCTTCCTTCGTCGATGAATCGATGATCACCGGCGAGCCCGCCCCCGTCCGCAAGGAGGCCGGCAGCACCGTCACAGGCGGCACGATCAACGGCTCGGGCGCGCTGCGCTTCACCGCCCATAAGGTCGGCGCGGACACGCTGCTCGCCCAGATCGTGCGGACGGTTCAGGCCGCGCAGGGCGCCAAGCTGCCGATCCAGGCACTGGTCGACCGCGTCACGCTCTGGTTCGTGCCTGTCGTGATTGCGCTGGCGCTGGCGACCTTCGCCGTCTGGCTGGCCTTCGGCCCGAGCCCGGCCCTGTCGCATGCGCTGGTCAATGCCGTCGCGCTGCTGATCATCGCATGCCCCTGCGCCATGGGTTTGGCGACCCCAACCTCGATCATGGTCGGCACCGGCCGCGGGGCCGAACTCGGCATCCTGTTCCGGCAGGGCGACGCCCTGCAGGCGCTGAAAGACGTCCAGATCGTCGCGCTCGACAAGACGGGCACGCTGACGAAGGGCAAACCGGAACTCACCGATATCGAGCCGGCTGATGGTTTCACCGCCGACGATGTGCTGCGCCTCGTCGGCTCGGCCGAGAACCGCTCGGAGCATCCGCTGGCGCAGGCGCTGGTCGCGGCCGCCAAGGCACGAGGGCTTGCGCTCGCCGAGCCGGCCGATTTCACCAGCGACCCCGGCCGCGGCGTCACCGCGACGGTCGAGGGCCGCAAGGTCGCGATCGGCGGCCATCGGCTGATGGAAGAGGCGAAGCTCGACATCGCGCCCTTCGCCGCCCGCGCCAAGGCGCTGGCGGAAGCCGGCAAGACGCCGCTCTATGCCGCGATCGACGGCCGGATCGCCGCCGTCATCGCCGTCGCAGACGCGGTGAAGGAGACCACGCCCGCCGCCATCGCCGCCCTGCACAGGCTCGGCCTCAAGGTCGCGATGGTGACCGGCGACGACCGGCGCACGGCGGAAGCCGTCGCGCGCGGCCTCGGCATCGACGAGGTCTGGGCGGAGGTGCTGCCGACCGACAAGGCCGAGGTGGTGAAGATGCTGCAAAAGCGCGGCGCCAAGGTCGCCTTCGTCGGCGACGGCATCAATGACGCCCCGGCGCTGGCACAGGCCGATGTCGGCATCGCCATCGGCACCGGCACGGATATCGCGATCGAAAGCGCCGATGTCGTGCTGATGTCCGGCGACGTGATGGGCGTGCCGCGCGCCATCGCCCTGTCGCAGGCAGTGATTTCCAATATCCGCCAGAATCTTGCCTGGGCATTCGGCTACAACGCCCTGCTGATCCCGGTCGCGGCCGGCGTGCTCTATCCGACTTTCGGCATCCTGCTCTCGCCGGTCTTCGCCGGGCTCGCCATGGCGCTGTCGAGCGTCAGCGTCGTCAGCAATGCGCTGCGCTTGAAGCGCTTTCAGGTGGAGGCCTGAGATGAATATCGGCGAAGCCGCGACGCGCTCCGGCGTCAGCGCCAAGATGATCCGCTACTATGAGAGCATCGGCCTGATCACCGCGCCGGCCCGCACCGCCGCGCAATACCGGGTCTATGCCGATGAAGACGTGCATACGCTGCGCTTCGTGCGCCGCTCGCGCGATCTCGGCTTCTCGCTGGAGGAAACGCGCGAGCTGCTTGCGCTCTGGCGCGACAAGAGCCGGGCCAGCGCCGATGTGAAGAACCTCGCCATGGCGCATGTGCGCGAGCTCGAGGACAAGGCGGCCGAACTCAAGGCCATGGCCGACACGCTGCGGCACCTCGCGACGCATTGCCATGGCGACCACAGGCCGGATTGCCCGATCCTCGCCGACTTCGCCGCTACGCCGACTGCGCGGGCCAAAGCCTGAGACGCTGCTCCGCCATGCGCTGAATGTCTGGACGGGGCGGTGCGGGATTGCTCATATGCCACGGCCCACCAGAGGCGGATCCGGCCCGGCCGCTTTGGCCCCGCCGGGGATTCCGCCTCTCAACGAAAGACGGGGAGCGCCAAGGCGTTCTCCAGGCGGAACGACAATGGACAATCGAAACGATCTCTGGCGGCATGTCGATGCGAACAAGGAGCGCCTGATCGCGCTCTCAGACCGGGTCTGGGGCATGCCGGAGGTGTGCTACACGGAGAAGCGCTCCGTCGCCGAGCATATCGCCGAATTGAAGCACCAGGGCTTCAGGATCACCGAGAACGTCGCCGACATCCCGACCGCCGTGATCGGCGAGGCCGGTGAAGGCGGCCCGGTCATTGCCTTCCTCGGTGAATACGACGCCCTGCCCGGCCTCTCGCAGGAAGCCGGCGCTGCCGAGCACAAGGAAATCGAGACCAACGGCCATGGCCATGGCTGCGGCCATAACCTGCTCGGCTCGGCCGCGATGCTCGCCGCCGTCGCGATGAAGGAATGGCTCGCCGAGAACAAGATTCCCGGCCGCGTGCGCTACTATGGCTGCCCGGCCGAGGAAGGCGGCGCCGCCAAGGCCTTCATGGTCCGCGCCGGCGCCTTCGACGACGCCGATGTCGCGATATCCTGGCACCCGTCGAGCTTCTGGGAGGTCGCTCCGGCGCTGGCGCTCGCCAATACCCGCGCCGATTTCGTCTTCACCGGTCGTGCCTCGCATGCGGCGGCCGCGCCCCATCTCGGCCGCTCGGCGCTCGATGCCGTCGAATTGATGAGTGTCGGCGTCAACTACATGCGCGAGCACATGCCGTCCGACGCCCGCGTCCATTACGCGCTGCTCGACACCGGCGGCATTGCGCCCAACGTCGTCCAGGCCCATGCCCGCGTCCGCTACTCGATCCGCGCCCGCGACCTTCGCGGCATGCTGGAACTCGTGCAGCGCGTGAAGAAGATCGCCGAAGGCGCGGCGCTGATGACGGAAACCAAGATGGAGATGCGCATCGTCAGCGCCGTTTCCGATCTCGTCGCCAACACGCCGCTCGAAGAGGCCATGCACAAGGTGATGGACGAACTCGGCGCGCCGCATTTCGACGATGCCGACAAGGCCTATGCCGAGCAGATCCGCGCCACCCTGTCCCCGCAGGAGATCGCCTCGATCTGGCGCACCATCGGCATGCCCGACACCGGCGCGCCGCTCGCCGACTTCCTCGTGCCACGCGACGCCAAGCGCAACCCGGCGATCGGCTCGACCGATATCGGCGACGTGAGCTGGGCGGTGCCGACCGTGCAGGCCCATGCGCCGACGGTCGCGATGGGCACGCCGTTCCACACCTGGCAGGTCGTGGCGCAGGGCAAGTCCCCGGCCGCGCACAAGGCGATGGTCCATGTCGCCAAGGCGATGGTCGCGACCGGCGCCGCCGTGCTGACCGATCCCGCCCTGATGGCCGCGGCCAAGGCGGATCACAAAACCCGCCTCGGCAAGGAGGGTTACACCTCGCCGCTGCCGCCCGAAGTGAAGCCGCCGCTGACGATGTCGCTGGGCTGATAGGGACGGAACCTCGCCGTCATTCTCGGGCGCCGCGCAGCGGTGACCCGAGAATCTCGTGCCGAGAGAGGCGCCCTCCTTCCTGAGATGCTCGGGTCAGGCCCGAGCATGACGGCTGTGGCTGCGTTGCCTTGCCGATTGAACGAACACATATGATCCGGGAGAATGAGCGCTGCCGCCAGCCGGCAGAATCGCCATCCCGGAGCCAGCATGGATCGCGCTGAGGAAACGGAAGACGGACTCGGCCGGCATCACCGCACGGCCAGCGGTGAGGCCGATTCCGCGATTCCCGAACCCGCCGACCTCGCCGGCTATGTGCTGGACGCGCAGTTCGGCTTCCTGCTGCGGCAGATGCAGCAGCGCTACGTCGCGATGTTCATGGAAATGATGGGCGCGGACGGGCCTACGCCGCCGCAATTCGCTGTGCTGTGCCGGCTTGCCGTTGACGGACGGATTTCCCAGAACCGGCTCGGCCGCATGACGGCGATGGACCCGGCCACGATCCGGGGCGTGGTGACGCGCCTGGCCGAGCGCGGGCTGGTCGAGCGCCTGCACGATCCCGACGACAAGCGCCGGGTGCTGGTGCAGCTCGGCCAGCGGGGGCGCGAGTTGCTGCCGGATTATATCGTCCGCGCCAAGGCGATCACCGTCGCAGCGCTTTCTTCCGTGGCAGAGCCTGAAATCGAACCGCTGCTCGACGTGATGCGGCGTCTCCTTACCGGCTTCAAAGCGCCAGATACTGGCTCCGCGCCGCCTCGTCGGCCTTGAGCGCGGCCATCGTGTCGTCGAAGCGGATCAAGCCCTTCTCGATGATGACGGCACGGTCGGCGATGCTGCCGGCGAAATGCAGGTTCTGCTCGGAGAGCAGCACCGACAGCCCCTCGCCCTTCAGCACGCGGATTGTCTCCGCCATCGCCTCGACGATGACCGGCGCCAACCCTTCCGAGGGTTCGTCGAGCAGGAGCAGGCGTGGATTGCCCATCAGCGTGCGAGCAATGGTCAGCATCTGCTGCTCGCCGCCGGACATGGCGCCGCCCGGCCGGTCGCGCATGCGGCCGAGATTGGGGAAGAGCTCGAAGAGGCGCTCCGGCGTCCAATGCGGCGCGCCGGTCCGCGCCGGCTGGCGGCCGACTTCGAGGTTGTCCATCACGCTGAGGTCGGAGAAGACGCGGCGGTCCTCCGGGACATAACCGATGCCGAGCCGTGCGATCTGGAAAGGCTCGCGGCCGGCGATCTCCCTGCCCTCGAAGCGGATGGAGCCACGCGGCTGCGGCACCAGCCCCATCACCGTCTTCATGGTCGTCGACTTGCCGGCGCCGTTGCGGCCCATCAGCGCGACGACTTCGCCAATGCCGACCGAGAAGCCGACGCCGTGCAGGATTTGAGCCCGGCCGTACCAGGCCTCGACGCCTGCAAGTTCAAGGAGCGCCGCCATCAATGCCCTCCCGAGGTCGCGCCGGAGCCGAGATAGACCGCGCGGACCTGCGGGTCGTTGCGAACCTCGGCGCTCGTGCCTGATGCGATCAACCGGCCGCGATCGAGCACCAGCACGCGGTCGGCATGGGCGAAGACGACATCCATGTCATGCTCGGTGAAGAGCACGGCGATGCCGCGCTGCATGGCGATGCGGGCGGTCAGTGCCATCAGGCCGATGCGCTCCTGCGGCGCCATGCCGGCAGTCGGCTCGTCCATCAGCAGGAGCTGCGGCACATTGGCGAGCGCGACCGCCAGCTCGACCCGCTTCAGATCGCCATAGGCGAGCACGCCGCAGGCGCGTTCCGCTTGGCTGGTCATGCCGACCTGGGCGAGCAACTCATCCGCCGCCTCGCGATGGCGCTGGTCGGCGCGACCGAACAGGCGCCAGCTTTCGCCAGCATGCGAGATCAGCGCCATCTGGACATTCTCGCGCACGGTCATGGAGGCGAAGGTCGCGGTGATCTGGAAGGTGCGGCCGACACCGAGGCGCCAGATCTTGCGCGGTTCCAGCCCGGTGATCGGCCTGCCCGCCAGAAGCACCTCGCCGCGATCGGGCTTGAGCTGGCCGTTCAGCATGTTGAAACAGGTCGTCTTGCCGGCGCCGTTGGGGCCGATCAATGCCACCAGCTGTCCCGCCTCGACCGAGAAGGACACGCCGTCGACCGCCTTCACGCCGCCGAAGGATTTGGCGAGGTCGCGGGCTTCGAGCGCGGGGGGCAAGGGCGCGCTCATGCCGCCGCAGTCGCCTGCGCGGCGCTCTCGCGCCGAGCGCGCCAGTAAAGCCAGGTGCCGACGAGGCCGCGTGGGAACAGGACCACCAGCAGGACGATCGACAGCCCGAGCGCGAAGCGCCAATAGGCCGTCATCTTCGCGAGCTGCTCGTTCAGGCCCATATAGGCGAAGGCACCGACGACCGGCCCTGCAACCGTCTGCACGCCGCCGAGCAGCACCATCAGCAGCGCATCGACCGAGCGCGGGATCGCCATATAGGTCGGGAAGACCGAGCCCTTCGAAAAGGCGAACAGCCCGCCGGCGATGCCGGCCGCGATCGCGGCGATGACGAAAGCCGCCCATTGCAAGCGCCCGACATCGAGCCCGATCGCCTCGGCCCGCAAGGGGCTGTCGCGACCGGCACGCAGGGCATAGCCGAAGGGCGCGAAGATGATCACGCGCAGCGCGATGATCACGAGCACGGCGGTGGCCAGCGCGAGATAGTAAAACGCCGTCTTGGACACAGCCCACACTGAGGGCCAGACGCCGAGGATTCCGTTGTCGCCACCCGTCAGGTCGACCCACTGGAACGCCGTCGCCCAGGCGATCTGGGCGAAGGCCAGCGTCAGCATGGCCAGATAGACGCCCGAGAGCCGCACGCAGAACCAGCCGAAGATCGCGCCCGCGATACCGGCCATCAGCGGCGCCAGCATCAGGGCCTCCTCCATCGGACTGCCCAGCCATTTCACCGCCAGCGCCGCGCCATAGGCGCCGAGCCCGAAATAGGCGGCATGGCCGAAGGAGGTGATGCCGCCCGGCCCCATCAGCAGATGCAGCGAGGCGGCGAAGATCGCGAAGATGACGAGGTCCGTCAGCGTCAGCACGAGGTGATCCGGCACGACAAGCGGCGCCAAGACTAGCAGCGCGAGCGCCACCGCTCCGAACAGCTTGGCCGGGCCATCGGCCGGGCGCAGCAGAAAGAGCTGGCCGGCATGGCCGCGGGGCTCGACGCCGGCCTTGCCGAGCAGGCCATGCGGCCGGACGATCAGCACCGCCGCCATCACCAGGAAGACCAGCACCAGCGTAATCTTGGGCAGGATCAGGATGCCGAAGGCATGGAGCACGCCGATCAGCACGGCGGCGAGATAGGCCCCCGTGACGCTGCCGAGCCCGCCGACCACCACGACCACGAAGGCCTCGGCGATCATCGAAAGGTCCATGTGCAGGTTGATCGCCTCGCGGGGAAGCTGGAGGGCGCCTCCCAGCCCCGCCAGCGCCGCGCCGAAGGCGAAGACCGAGGTGAAGAGCAGGCGCTGGTTGACGCCGAGCGCGCTGACCATCTCGCGATCCTGCGTCGCCGCCCGGATCAGCACGCCCCAGCGCGTGCGGTGGAACAGGAGCCAGATCAGGCCGAGCACGACCGGCCCGACCGCGATCAGGAAAAGTTCGTAGCTGGGGAAGCGGTTGTCGAACAGGATGACGAAGCTGCGTAAGCCCGGCGCGCGCGGGCCGAGCTTGTCCTCAGGCCCCCAGGTCGCGAGCGCAATATCCTGCAGCATCAGCACGACGCCGAAGGTTGCGAGCAACTGGAACAGCTCCGGCGCCTGATAGATCCGCCGGAGGATCAGGACCTCGATCAGCACGCCGGACAGGCCGGTGAGCAGGACTGCCAGGATGATGCCGCCCCAGAAGCCGAACGGATCGGCCGGGCCAAGCCAGGTCACCAGCGTGAAGGCCAGATAGCCGCCCAGCATGTAGAGCGAGCCATGGGCGAAGTTCACGATGCGCGTGACGCCGAAGATGATCGACAGCCCGCACGCCACCAGGAACAGCGACGATGCCGATGCCAGGCCGTTCAGCGTCTGGGTGAGGACGAGATCAAGCATGCGGTCTCGGGGGAGCCATCGGTCGGAGACGATAGGAGCCGGGCGAAGGGTTGCCCGGCCATGCCGGCGCCTTGCCGCGTCATTCTCGGGCGAAGCGAAGCGTAGACCCGAGAATCTCAGCCCGGAAGAGGCTCGGCAGCCTCACGCGGCAGGAGATGCTCGGGTCAGGCCCGAGCATGACGCGCTGGTCTTGATCGGTCTCACACAGCCGGGCGCAGCTTGCGAACCTCGTCATCGGTCGGCAGATACTTGGCACCGTCGCGATAGCTCCAATCGACCATCACGCCCCTGCCGTTCTTCTGAGCGCTCTTGCCGATATAGGCGCCGAGGGTCGACTGGTGATCGATCTTGCGGAATTCGACCGGGCCGAAGGCCGAGCCGAATGTCAGCCCCTCAAAGGCGTCGACGAGCTTCTCGTTATCGGTGGAGCCGGCCTTCGTGAGCGCGGCGGCGATGGCCTGCACCGTCTCGTAGCCGACGACCGAGCCCAGGCGTGGATAGTCGTTGTACTTCGCCTTGTAGGCGTCGCGGAACTTGACGTGCTCCGGGGTCTGCAGATCGGCATGCGGATAGCCGGTGATGATCCAGCCTTCGGGTGTTTCGGCGCCGAGCGTGTCGAGATATTCCGGCTCGCCGGTCAGCATCGAGACGACCTGCCGGCCCTCGAACAGGCCGCGCGTATTGCCGGCGCGGACGAAATTGGCGAGGTCGACCGCGAAGGTGACGTTGAAGATCGCCTCGGGCTTGGCCGCCTCCAGCGCCTGGACGGTGGCGCCGGCATCGATGCGACCGAGCGCCGGGAACTGCTCGGCGACGAAGGTCACGTCCGGGCGCGCCTTCAGCAGAAGCTCCTTGAACCACTTCACCGCCGACTGGCCATATTCGTAGTTCGGCGCGACGATCGCCCATTTCCTGGCCGGAAGCTTCGCCGCCTCTTCGACCAGCATCGCAGCCTGCATGTAGGTCGAGGGCCGCAGGCGGAAGGTGTAGCGATTGCCCTTCGACCAGACGAGCGCGTCGGCCAGCGGCTCGGAAGCGACATAGAGCCGCTTGTTCTGGTTGGCGTAGTCGGCGAGCGCCAGGCCCACATTGGAGAGGAAGCCGCCGGCGATGATGTCGACCTTCTCCGCCGTCGCGAGATCAGCGGCGTGGCGCACCGCGTCCTCCGGCTTGCCGGCATCGTCGCGGAAGACGGTCTCGAGCTTGCGGCCGAGCACGCCGCCGGCCGTGTTGATCTGTTCCTGCGCCAGTTCCCAGGCCTGCCGATAGGGTTTCAGAAAGGCCGGCTGCGCGGTATAGGAGTTGACCTCGCCGATGCGGATCGGTCCCGCCCCTTGGGCGCGCGCCAGCTGGGGAACGCCGAGGGCGAGCGTGCCCGCGACGAAACTGCGACGATCGATCTTCATGGGATAGGTCCTTCGCTGCGGCTATGATCCGCGCCGACACCGCTCACGCCGAGACGAGCAGAGCGGGTTTCATATGCATGCATATGAGTGATGATTTCCCCCGAGCTTGTCAATCGGCCTTTCTTGCAATGCAACAGATAGGCAGG
Source organism: Hyphomicrobiales bacterium (assembly GCA_004144595.1). Taxonomy (GTDB): domain Bacteria; phylum Pseudomonadota; class Alphaproteobacteria; order Rhizobiales; family Beijerinckiaceae; genus Allobosea. The sequence continues at coordinate 9,739 of SEEM01000022.1, read as the reverse complement.
CGACTGACCACGGCGCACCCGGATTCGCGCAAAACGGCAGAAAGTCTTTGATTTCGTTGCGGAAACAGACCGCCCAAAAATAAGACAGCGGTGCTGCCCTTTTAGCCTTGCGAGTGCGAAGGAGGTTTCCTATTTTGATTGCAGCGCAGCAGAGATGTTGCGTCGCCCTCCTTGGGCGTTTCCTCCCTAGACTTGGGCTGCGCTCTGCGCGGCCCTTTTTTCTTGTCGGCAGCCCTTCGGACTTACCAGCGCCGGCCGTAGCCCCATGGCCCGCCGAAAGAGGCGTCGAAGCGCTCGAAGCGGTAGCGCCGCTCGGCCGCGCGATCGAGGTCGAGCTGCATCAAGCAGTTCGAGAACGCCTCTCCCGGCGCCCGGAATCCGTAGGAACGGCAGCGCTGCTCGTCGAGCGCGCGATATTCGGCCTCGGTGGTGACGCAGCCGCTCAAGGCGAGAGCCAGCATCGCGCCGGCGGCAAGCCTGATGATCGTCATCGCGCTTCTCCTCTCGCAAATCCCGTTCGTTCTACGCGGCGAAGGTAGCTCCGGTTCCCGGCCCCAGCCTAGCGCCAGAACTTGATCGGCACGCTGAGCGCGATCGCGCCGCCGCCCAGGCCGTCCGGCGGCGCCGGGACTGGGCTGGCACGGCGGATCATCGAGACCGCCTCCTCGTCCAGCGCCGCATCGCCCGAGCCACGCACGAGGCGGGCCGAGAGCACACGGCCGCCCCGGTCGATGCTGAAGGCGACCTGGACCGTGCCGGGGCTGGCCCCGCCGGGGAAGCGCTTGTAGCGGTTGAGATGCGCCATCAGCGAGCCGCGCCAGCTCGCAGTTGCGGCCGGAGAGGGTGAGGATGCCCCGGAGTTGGGGGCAGCCGCGCGCGGCGCCGCCTGCTCCTGCGCCACCGGCGCCGAGGTCCGCGCGGCTTTCGGCTTGTCGGGCCGGATCGGCTTCTTCTTCTCGACAATCCTGGGTTTCGGCTTCGGCTTGGGCATCTCCGGCGGCGGCGGCTTCGGCTCTTCCTTCGGCGGCGGCGTCAGGATGGCAGCCGCGTCCGGCAGCGGCGGCAATTCGGGAATCTTGATCTCCGGCTCGGGAATCGCGACGGGCTCAGGCTCCGGTGGAGGTGGCTCGACCTCCTTGGGCTGCTCGATCGGCTCGGGCGGCGGCGGTTCGGGCTCCGGCTGCGCCTCGGCCATTTCGGGGCCGGGCGCGACATCCTGCGGCGGCGCCTCGGGCGCGACGGGGAGCGGCGCGAGCTCGATCATCACAGCGGCCGGCGGCGAACCCATCGCCGCCTCGGCGCGCTGCCAGTTGGCGACGACCCAGCCGGCCGTGCCATGGGCGCTCGCGACCACGAAAGCCGCCAGGCTCCAGCGCAGGGCGGCCGGCGCATAGCGGGAGATCGACGGGCGTTCCATGCTCATGGCTTGGCCCCCGCAGCAGCCCCCTGCCCGGTGTCCTCGAGCCCGACCAGCGCGATCTTGAGATAGCCGGCGTTGCGCAGCAGGTTCATGACATTCATCAGCTCGCTATAGGCGACGCTGCCATCGGCCCGCAGGAAGACCCGCTGCTCGCGGTCGCGGTTCGTCTTCTGGTCGAGGGCCGCCTGCAAGGCCTCGCGCGGCACCGCGTCATTGCCCAGCGCGAGCGTGAGATCGCCCTTCACGGTCAGGAACATCGGCGTGTCCGGCCGCGGCTGCGGCTGCGCGTTCGAGACCGGCAGGTCGACGGCAACATCGACGGTCGAGAGCGGCGCCGCCACCATGAAGATGATCAGCAGGACGAGGATGACGTCGATGAACGGCGTCACGTTGATGTCGCTGACCTCGCCGAGGTCGCCGTCCTGCGGCTCCTTGAGAGAAACGCCCATGGTTCACTCCGCCGGAACAAGCGGCGCGGACGCCATCGCAGCAGCCGAAGCGGAGGATGACGCAGTCGAACGCGGGGTCGGTGCGACCGTCCGTTGGCGACGCTCCAGATCGCGCGAGAGATGGCGCAGGATCTCGCCGGAGGCATCGGAGAGCGTGGCGCGATAACCGGTGATCGCGCGGGCGAAGACATTGTAGATGATGACGGCGGGGATGGCGGCGACGAGGCCGATCGCGGTCGCCAGCAGCGCCTCGGCGATGCCCGGCGCGACGACGGCGAGATTGGTCGTCTTGGCCTGGCTGATGCCGATGAAGGAATTCATGATGCCCCAGACCGTGCCGAACAGGCCGACGAAGGGCGCTGTCGAGCCGATCGTGGCCAGCAGGCCGGTGCCCCGCGCCATGGAGCGACCGGCGCGCGACTCGATCCGCGACAGGGCGATGGCGACGCGCTCCTTGATGCCGTCCTCGCCGAGATCGGCGGAGCGGCGCGTCTCGGACAGCGCGGCGGAGAGCAACAGGCCGACGGCGCCGCGCAGCTTGCCGCTCTTGCCGGCGGCAGCTCCCGCCGCCTCGCTGAGGTTCTCGGCCGACTCGATGCGGCGCAGCGCCCGGCCGGCGGAGCGCTTGGCGGTCGCAAGCTCCATCGCCTTGGCGAGCCAGATCGTCCACGTCGCCAGCGAGGCGAAGGCGAGCCCGAGCATCACGCCCTTCACGACGATATCCGCCGCCATGAACATGCCCCAGGGAGACAGGTCGTGCGGCAGGGTCGCCGTGACGACGGGGGCAGACGCCGGAGGCGCCATCTCGGTCGTCGTCAGCGGCGGATGAGCGCTGCTCGGCGGGTTGATGCCGAGCTGGGGCAAGGCGCGGGGAAGCGGGTCGGTCGGCGGCTGCGTCTGCGCCGCGGGCGGGGCGGCATCGGCCGGTGTCGACGGAGCGGGCTGGGCGGGCACCTGGGCCTGGGCCACGACCACGGACAGGCTCACCGCAACAAGAGCCAGACGGAACGCACGCATCATCACCAATCAGCCTTCTCTGGAGGACCGGCACACCGGCTTTCGCCAGCTGCGCAGCTTGCCGCCCAGCCCTGCAGGCTTGGTGGCTTCCTCATTGGAATCATTACAAAAAAAGACTTGCAGCAGCGATGCTGCGCATGCGATACGCCTGTTCGAATCGTACGGGCATGTCAAGACAAAGCGGCCCGGCGGCGAGGACGCGGCACGCTTACGGCCCACGACAAATCCGGCCCGCACGCGCTCCCGGCCGGACCTCACATATCCGCTATTCGATGGGTGCAGGGCGCCGCCGGAGCGCGTTCGTCAGCCGCGCTCGGGCCGATCGATCTCGGCCTGGAGGGCAGCCAGGTGCTCGGCTGCTGCCGTCGTCGCGGTCTGCTCGACGGCGCGGAAGCGCAGGATGAGGGCTTCTCCGAGAGCCGTCAGCCGCGCGCCGCCGCCGTTGCGGCCGCCGACCTGACGCTGCACCACCGGCTTGCCGAAGAGCGCGTTCAACTCCTCGACCAGTTCCCAGGCGCGCCGGTACGACATCTCCATCGCCCGGCCGGCGGCGGAGATCGAACCATGGGTTGCGATGTTCTCGAGCAGTTCGATCTTGCCGGGGCCGATCCTGCCCTCGGGGTCGAGCTGGATGCGCAGGCTCAGCGAGGGCACCGCAGCCTCAGGAGGCTCTGGCTAGCGCGGCCTGCACGCCCTCGCCACAAGCGGCGAGCCAGATCGCCGCGACGCGCTCGATGCCGGCCTGGTCGTCGGCGTCGAAACGCGCCGGCGACGGGCTGTCGAGATCGATCACGCCGATGACGCCGTCGCGGCCATGCAGCGGCACGACCAATTCCGAGCGCGAGGCGGCATCGCAGGCGATATGGCCGGGAAAGGCATGGACGTCCTCGACCAGCATCGATTTTTGCTGCGCCACCGCGGCGCCGCAGACGCCCTTGCCGACGGGAATGCGGACGCAGGCCGGCTTGCCCTGGAACGGGCCGAGCACGAGCTCCCCGCCGCGCATGATGTAGAAGCCGGCCCAGTTCAGGTCCGGCATCATCTGGAACAGCAGGGCGGAGGTGTTGGCGGCATTGGCGATCGCATCGCTCTCGCCGGCCAGAAGTGCTTCGAGCTGCGCCGCAAGCTCACGATAGAATTCCGGCTTGCTGCCGCCGGCGATGCCGCGTGCCTCGAACATGATCCCTCGCCTGCGCTCGCTCTCTAAATCCGGTGCCGGTTCCTACCACCATCGACTTGCCCACGCCAACGAAGCCTCTTCCGACAAAAGCCCGATCATGCCATTCCTCGCCCGCCTCACCGGAGACAGGCCGATGAACGATCCGACCTCCGCTTTCCGGCGGGCCGATGGCAGCGCGGGCGATGCCGATTACGGCCGCATCGGACAGGGCTATGCCTCCTATCGCCAGCCCGAACCCGCCATCGCCGCCTTGATCGAGGCCGCTCTCGGCCCGGCCCGGCGCATCCTCAATGTCGGAGCGGGCGCCGGCTCCTACGAGCCGCGTGGCCGCGACCTGATCGCGGTCGAGCCGTCCGACTCGATGCGGGCGCAACGCCCGGCCGATATCGTGGCGGCGATCGACGCCACGGCGGAGGCCCTGCCCTTTCCCGACGGGTCTTTCGACGCGAGCATGGCGACCTTCACCGTGCATCAGTGGCAGGACCTCGATGCGGGCCTGCGCGAGATGCGCCGCGTGACGCGCGGGCCCGTCGCCATCCTGTCCTGCGATCCCGAATTGGTTCAGGCCTTCTGGCTCGATCACTACGCGCCGGAGGTGCTGGCGACGGAGGCGCGGCGATACCCCTCGCTCGGCCGTATCGGCGCGGTGCTGGGCGGCGATGTCGAGATCGTCGCGGTGCCGATCCCGCTTGCCTGCCGCGACGGCTTCAACGAGGCCTATTACGGCCGGCCGGAACTCTTGCTCGATCCGGGAGCGCGCTCGGCCTGCTCCGCCTGGAGCTTCGTCAGCGCAGAAGCGAACGCCGCCTCGGTCGCACAGCTGCGACAGGACCTGGAATGCGGTGCCTGGGACGACCGTTATGGCTTCCTGCGCAGCCAGCCTAATTTCGACGGCTCGCTGCGCCTCGTCATCGCACGGCCCTGAGCCGCCGCCTTTACACCAAACCACGCCGTCATTCCGGGCTTGACCTGGAATCCATCGTAGAGCGCCGGGCCTTATGATGGATCCCGGATCGGCGCCGCTTCGCGGCTTGTCCGGGGTGACGCCATGTTTCCGTGAGAAACCGGCATGCTCCTGGCCAACGGCAGAAGGGCCGGGTCTCCTGCGAGAACCGGCCCTTCGAAACGAGCTTGCCTCGCTCCGGCATGAATCCCGGGTCAAGCCCAGGATGACACCGTAGTTCCGAGGCGGATTTCCAGGACCTAGAACGGAATGTCGTCGTCGAGATGGCTGGAGGACGAACGCCCGCCGCCACCACCGCCGCTGCCGCCGCCCGACATGGCCGGCTGGCGTGAACTGCCGCCACCGCCCGCGCTGCCGCTGCCCATCGCGCTGGAGCGGCCAAACGAGCCGCCGCCGCCCGAGCGGTCATCCGCGTAGCCGCCGCTGCTGCCACCGCCCTCGCCATACTCGTCCGAGCCGCCCTGGCGGCTGTCGAGGATGGTGAGTTCGCCACGGAAGCGCTGCAGCACGATCTCGGTGGTGTATTTCTCGACGCCGGACTGGTCCTGCCATTTCCGGGTCTGAAGCTGGCCCTCGATATAGATCTTCGAGCCCTTCTTCAGGTACTGCTCGGCCACCTTCGCCAGGTTCTCGTTGAAGATCACGACCGAGTGCCACTCGGTGCGTTCCTTGCGCTCGCCGCTCTGCTTGTCGCGCCAGGTCTCGGAGGTGGCGATACGCAGATTGACGACAGGCTCGCCGCTGCCGAGGCGACGCACCTCGGGATCGCGCCCGAGATTGCCGACCAGAATGACCTTGTTGACGCTACCAGCCATGACAGGCTCCATTTCCTGCGCACTTCAGACAAACCGGTCTCTTGACCGGAGCCGAACCCTATCGGCCGATGAAGGCATTATCAAGAATGTTCTTGTTTTGTTCAATCGCTCGATTCGAGGTTGTCCCCTGCTGATTCGGTCGCGCCTCACCGTGGGGGCTGCCGCGCGCCGAGCGTCGCCTGCGCCATTCGGTCGAGCAGCACGGCCAGCAGGACGATGCCGAGCCCGCCGACAAAGCCGAGGCCGGGATCGGCCCGCTGAAGCCCGAGCAGGACGACCTCGCCCAGCCCCTTGGCGCCGATCATCGAGGCGACAACGACCATGGCCAGCGCCATCATGATCGCCTGGTTCAACCCCTGCAGGATCACCGGCCGGGCGAGCGGCAATTCGATCAGCCAGAAGGCCTGCCGCGGCCTGAGGCCCAGCGCCCGGGACGCCTCGACCAGCCCGGCATCGACGCCGCGCAGGCCGAGTTCGGTCAAGCGCGCGAAGGGCGGCAGCGCATAGATAAGCGTCGCGACGAGCGCCGGAGCGCGCCCCAGCCCGAGCAGCATCGCGACCGGGATCAGGTAGACGAAGCTGGGGATCGTCTGCATCAGGTCGTAAAGCGGCGCGAGCGCCCTCCCCAGCCGCGGCATGCGCGCCGCTGCCACGCCGAGCGGCAGGCCCACCAGCACGACGAACAGCACGGCGACGGCGACCAGGGCGAGAGACTGCATCGCCTCGCTCCAGACACCCAGGCCCGCCAGCGCCAGCGGCAGGGCCGCCATCGCCAGGGTGAAAACAGGCCGCCGCGTCACGAGCCAGGCACCGGCTGCGACGGCCAGGACGAAAGCCGGCACCGGCACAAGCTGAAGCAGCATTTCGACCACGCGGACGGGTGCCGTGAGCAACGTCCCGAAGCCGTCCAGCCTGTCGCCGTATCCGGTGACGAGGGCATCGACCGCCCGATTGACGGCGCCTTGCAGCGCCTTGCCGAGATCCGGCACCAGACCGGTCGTCACAAGCTGGCAGTCACCTTGCCGGCGACATCCACCGGGAGCCACTTCTTCCAGATGTCGCCCTGGGTCTTCAGGAAGACCAGCGCCTGCTGCTCGGGCGTGACGCCCTTCTCGCGCGCCTCGGCCAGCATCTTCGAGGTCACGTCGCTGGTCGTGCCATAGCTCTTGAAGAAGGTCGCGAGTTGCGGCGCCTTCTTGGCGAAATCGATATTCGCGCCGACCACCACCTTGCTCGTCGGATAGGCGGTGGCACGCTTGGGAGCGTCGCTGGCCTTGAGATCGGCCCAGATCGCGGGATCGAAGGGCGCTTCCTCCAGCTTGACTAGATCATAGGCTCCGACCAGCCAGCTCGGGCCCCAGTAATAGAACACGACGGGCCGCTTGCGCTTCAGCGCGGCCTCGATCGCGGCGACCAGCGCCTCGCCAGAGCCGCCGCGCGTATTGGTGAAATCCTCGGTGAGGCCGTAGACCGCGAGCTTCTTGGTGTTGATGCCCTCGCAGACCCAGCCGGCGACGCAATTGTAGAAACGCCCCTTCCCCGGCTCCTCCGGATCGGCGAACAGCGCCTTGTAGCGCTTGAGGTCCTCGGGCTTCTTCAGGTCCGGCGCCTTGGCATCCGCGCCCGAGACGAGATAGCGCGGCACGAACCAGCCCTCGCTCGCATCCGGGAAGGTGGTGCCCAGCGGCTCGACCTTGCCGGCCTCGGCCGCCTTCACCCAGGCATCGACCGGGTTGGCCATCCAGATCTCCATGACGATATCGACGTCGCCGCGCGCCAGCCCGTTGACCAGCGGCGCGACCACGCCCGGCACACGCTCGACCTTGCAGCCGAACCCGCGCTCGGCGATCGCGCTGGCGACGGCGGTGTGGAAGGCGGCGGAATCGTAGTCGAGCCCCGCCATCTTCAACGGGCGGTCGAGCTCGCAGGCCATGGCCTGTGCACCGAGCCCGAGGCCAAGCGCGAGGGTTGCTGCTCCAAGAAGGGCCTTCATCGACGTATTCCCCCGATCGTTCATGGCTGGCGCCGCCCGCCGGCGGCGGTTCGCGCTGAAACGCAGGACCGGGCGAATTGATCCGTCCGGTCCAGCCTATCCTGATCGAACATCGCGCAAACGGAGCCGCGAGGCGAGCCCATCCCTGTCAGGCGACGTCAGGGACCCCGACAGGCCCGGCGCTACTGGCCGCGATAGGGCACGCCGCCGCTCCAGCGAGACTGCCAGTGGGACAGGAACCGCGCCGCGACCTCCGGCATCTCGCGGATGACGACGACGTTCTCCGAGTTCTTTGTTTCTGCGGACGGGGCGAAGTTGAACGATCCGGTCTGGACCGTGCTGACGTCGACGATGATCGTCTTGTCGTGATGGAGGTGGAAGCGAGCGTTCGTGCGCAGTGCCACGCCGTTGCGCACTGCGAAATCCATGGCCGCCCTGCTGGCCTTGCCCGTGTTGCGATCCTTGTCGACGACCACGCGGACCTCGACCCCGCGCCTTTGGGCTGCGACCAGCGCCTCCGTGACGTCCTGTGCCTGGAACGCATAGGCCAGAACCTGGATGCTGCGCCTCGCCTCGCCGATGACCTGCAAGACAAGCGCCCGCGCCGAGCCTTCCGGCGAAAAGCCGACTTCGACACCCGGCGCAGCCTGAGCCGCACAGGAGACAGACAGCGCCGCCGCCAGCCCGATGATCCGGATCATGCTCATCACGGTCTCGCTTTCCCATTGCCCGCCCATGGAAGACGAGACACGGTCACGGTACAAGACGCCGCCGATCCGACGGAATCGGACCGCCGAACGATACCCATGCAACAGGACACTCGCCGTGACCGCCGATAACCGCATCGTCCTCTCCAGCGACCACGCCGCCATCCCGCTGCGGCAGGCGGTCGCGAAGCATGTCGCGGCTCAGGGCTGGGTCGTGGTCGATATCGGGCCGACGACACCGGAAAGCACACCCTACCCCAAGCATGGCGAGGCGGCGGCGCGCATGGTCGCTTCCGGCGACTGCCGGCTCGGCATCATCCTGTGCGGCACCGGCCAGGGCATCATGATGACGGCGAACAAGGTCAGGGGCATCCGCTGCGGCGTATGCTCCGATACGTTCTCGGCCCGGATGATCCGTCAGCACAACGACGCCAACATGCTGTCGCTCGGCGCGCGCGTGGTCGGCGAAGGGCTGGCTCTGGACATCGTGGACGCGTTCCTCGGCGCCGCGTTCGAGGGTGGCCGGCACGCGACGCGGGTCGAGATGATCGCGGCGCTGGAAGGCTAGCGCCGCGTCTCTGCATCCCCGGCCGGGTCGGGCCGATCTTCACGCCCGGTGAGGTGGCCGGCTTCAGGCCCGCCTTCGTCAGGGCCAGACGGGCGCGCCCTCCAGCCCCGCGGTTTCCGGCAGGCCGCAGATCAGGTTCGCATTCTGCACCGCCTGGCCCGCCGCTCCCTTGCCGAGATTGTCGACCACGCCCATGGCGATCACCAGGTTGCGCTCCGGGTCGGCCGCGTAGCTGACGAAGGCGAGGTTGGAGCCGGTCGCCCATTTGGTCTGAGGCGGCTTGTCGGTTACGCGGACGAACGCCCGCCCGGCATAGAAGCGCCGGCCTGAGTCCAGGCACTGCTCCGTGGTTGCGCGGCCGCGACAGTAGATGGTGGCGAGGATGCCGCGGGTCATCGGCACCAGATGCGGCGTGAAAACCAGACCGGCCGCGCTGCCGCCGCTGAGCTTCTCGATCGTGCTGACGATCTCGGGCATGTGGGTGTGCCTGAGCAGGCCGTAGGGGATCAGGTTCTCGTTGCTCTCGGCATAGCCGAACTTGCTGTCGCCGCCCCGGCCGGCGCCGGAGATGCCCGTCTTGACGTCGATCACGATGTTGCCGGGCTCGATCAGCCTGTCCGCCAGCA
>SEEM01000021.1 GCA_004144595.1 Hyphomicrobiales bacterium | reverse complement strand
ATCGCCTCGTCGGCGATCCGGGCTGCATCCTTCGAGGCCTGGGCCGAGGCCTTGACCGAGGCTGCGAGCTCCTCGGTCGTGGCGGCGGTCTCCTCCAGCGAGGAGGCCTGCTCCTCGGTGCGCTTCGACAGGTCGTCGGCACCCATGTGGATCTCGCGCGCGGCCAGCCCGACATCGGCCGAGGTCGTCTGGATCGTCGCGACCGTGTCCGACAGGCGGTCGACCGTCTCGTTGAAGTTGTCGCGCAACTGCGCATAGGCCGCAGGTATGACAGCCTCGATACGGTAGCGCAGATCGCCCTGCGAAAGGGAGGCAAGCCCCTGGGCCAGCGCTTCGACGATCCGCTCCAGCTCCTGGGCCTGCTCAGCCTGCTGACGCGTCGCGGCCTGCCGCTGCTCTTCCGTCTGGCGACGCGTTTCGCCCATCAACTCGGCCTGTGCGGCGGCATCCTGCTCGAGCCGGGTCTTCTCGACGGAAGCGTGGTGCAGCACCTCGACGGCTTTCGCCATCGCACCGAACTCGCTACCCCCGCTGAACGCGGGACCGGGGGTCGCCAGATCGCCTTCGGCGAGCCGCCTGAGAGCCTCGCTCAACATCCCGAGCGGCTTGATCATGCGGCGCACCAGCCAGAACAGCAGGGCCGCTGCAATAGCGGCGATGGTCAAGCCCGCAATGATGTTGTCGCGGAGCATCTCGCCGGTGACGGCCAGGAATTCCTCCTGCTTGATGCCGACATAGAGGATGCCGATCACGTTTCCGTCGGACTTCTGGACGATCGGTTCGTAGATCGTGAAATAGGGCACTCCGAGAATGTCGGCCGCGCCCGAATACGTCCGCTTCTCCTTGAAGACGGCGTCATGAGCCGGGCCTTGGGCCAGCTTGGTGCCGACGGCGCGCGTGCCGTCCGGCTTGGTGACGTTCGTCGTCACCCGGGTGTCCCCCATGAAGACAGTGGCCGTACCACCCGAAAGCGCCTTGACCTTGTCGACGGCGGCGAAGTTGTTGTTGACGCCTTCGCTCCCGAAGACGAGTTGTCCGTCCTGAAGGCGAGGCTCGCCCTTGGTGAGGAGGATGTCGCGCAGAAGGTTGATGTTGACGGTGAGGCTCGACTGCGCCCGCTCCCGCATCGCCTTCTCGGCAGCGCGGAGCGAGACGCCGACAGAGGCTGCCACGGCAACGCCAACAATCAGTACGGCCAGGATCGCCAGGCGGCTCGAAATCGGAAGGCGCTGCAAAGACAATTTCAGCATGGAGCCTCATCCCAAGGGAACGCAAAACTGCGCGGCAGCTCGATGGACTGGCGCCGGCAACATATAGGCTTAGGCGGCAGGCGTGATCGAGGCTCGTTCCACGAAGGGTCTTGAAAGTCTTCGTGAGCCCAGCGGACATTCGATCGTATAGGCGCGGGGTATTGCCGCCATTTCTTTCAGGAAATGCTTAAAGCCGTTCTAATGGCCGAAATTCGCCGCGTGCCTGCCCGCGGGTGCTGCGGCGTCGTCGCGGACATGCGCTACCGCCCGCCCCGGAAAGGCCGATCGGTACAATGTCAGGGCTGAATCAGATCATATCGCCGCGGCTGGGCTACGCACCCGAAAGCGAGGGAGCTACTCGGCCGCGCGCTTCATCTCGATCCCCTTGGCAAAGGGAAGCTTCGGCTCGCTCTTCTCGTCGTCGAAATCGAGCGCGCCGATCTTCTCGGCGCGGCTGGTGACCTTGCCGGCCGAGGTCTTGATCTGGCCGACATCGTCCTGTGCCTGCCGGAAATGATTGTCGAGCTTGTCGACACGATCCCCGAGGCGCCTGACGTCGTCGAGCAGCTTCCCGACCTCACTCTGGATCACCTGCGCTTCCTCGCGCATTCGGGCATCGCGCACCAGCGACTGCATCAACTGGATAGCCAGTGCCAAAAGCGAGGGCGAGACGATCATGATGCGGGCGCGATGCGCCCGCTGCACCACGTCGTCGAAATGCTCGTGCAGGTCGGCATAGATCGATTCCGAGGGCACGAAGAGCAGGGCGATGTCCTGTGTCTCGCCGGGCAGGAAATAGCGCTCGGCGATATCCTTCACATGCACGCCGACATCGCTGCGCACGCGCTGGCCGGCAGCCTTCCTCGCATCGTCGCCGCGCGCCTCGCGCAGCAGCGTGAAGCTCTCAAGCGGGAACTTGGCGTCGATGACGAGGCCGCGCCCGTCGCCAGGAAGAGTCACCAGGCAATCGGGCCGCTTGCCGTTTGAAAGCTGCGGCTGGAACGTGAAGAAAGCGGCCGGCAGGCCGTCGCGAACGATCGCCTCCATCCGGCCCTGGCCATAGGCGCCGCGCGCCTGCTTGTTGGAGAGCACGTCCCGGAGCGTAACCACCTCCGAGGTGAGGTCGGTCAGGTTCTTCTGGGCACTGTCGATCACCGCCAGCCGCTCTTGCAGCTTGCCCAGGCTTTCGGTGGTTTGCTGGACGTTGCGTTCGAGCCCCTGGCCGACCTTGTGGCTCAAGCCATCCATCCGGTCGGCGACGAGCCGGGCGAGATCGCCTTGCCGGGTCGAGAGGATCTCCGCCATCGACTGCATCCGGCCGGCGAGCTCGGCCTGCTGGCGGTTCATCTCCGCGACCTTGTCGTCCATCTCGCGGGCGCGTTCGGTGGCCATCGCGGCCTCGATCGCGCGACTCCTGCCGCCACGCCAGCCGGCGATCACCGCCATCAGCAGCAGCGCAAGGCTCAGGACCCCGAAGCCGATGATGGCCTCGGCCCAGGTCACCGGGCGTTCCAGCAAGGTGAAGGCGATCTCGTTCATGCGCGCAGCGTAGCCGATTCGATCCGCGATTGCGAACGAAAGCGGAACAGTTTGACCGCTCTCCCACAAATGCTTATGTCCCGGGCTCAACAGCTCTTTTTCCCTGGAATGCCATGTCCGTTCGCCCGCTCGTCATCCTGCCCGACGCCCAGCTTCGCCTTGTCTCGGAGCCGGTCGAGGCCGTCACGTCCGAGATCAGGACACTGGTCGCGGACATGTTCGAGACGATGTACGATGCGCCCGGCATCGGGCTTGCGGCGATCCAGATCGGCGTGCCGCTGCGCGTGGTGACGATCGACCTGTCGAAGCCCGAGGCGAAGGAGGGCGAGGAGCCCGAGCCGAGGAAGCCCCAGGTCTTCATCAATCCGGAGGTTACCTGGTCCTCGGACGAGTTCAGCGCCTATGAGGAGGGCTGTCTCTCGATCCCCGAATATTACGAGGAGGTCGAGCGCCCGGCCGAGGTCAAGGTCCGCTACATGGATCTCGACGGCAAGACGCAGGAAGTCGCGGCCAAGGGCCTGCTCGCCACCTGCCTGCAGCATGAGATCGACCATCTCGACGGTGTGCTCTTCATCGATCACCTCTCGCGCTTGAAGCGCGAGCGCGTCACCAAGAAATTCGCCAAGGCGGCCAAGCGCGAGCGGGCCGCTTAACGGCGGTCTCTGTCTCTACCCAAGTGTTCGTCCTGAGGTGCCGCGGCACGCGGCGTCTCGAAGGATGCTTCAGGAGGCGGCTGGATCATCCTTCGAGACGTTAGCTTTCGGCTGCTTCTCAGGATACGGGCCGTTCTCGTCTTTCCGGTGTCGAGCCGGATCAAGGTAAGGTCGAGCGTATGAGTTTGCGCGTCATCTTCATGGGCACGCCGGATTTCGCGGTGCCGGTGCTGACCGAGATCGTCGGCCAGGGGCACGAGGTCGTCTCCTGCTACACCCGCGCTCCCGCGCAGGCCGGCCGCGGCCTCGAATTGAAGCCCTCTCCGGTGCACCGCGCCGCCGAACGCTTCGGCATCCCGGTCTTCACCCCAAAGACATTGAAGACACCGGAGCAGGCTGAGATCATCGCCTCGCATGACGCCGATGTCGCCGTCGTCGTCGCCTTTGGCATGATCCTGCCCCAGGCGATCCTCGATCTGCCGGAGCTCGGCTGCCTCAATCTCCACGCCTCGCTGCTGCCGCGCTGGCGCGGCGCCGCCCCGATCCAGCGCGCGATCATGGCTGGGGATGACGAGAGCGGCGTCTGCGTGATGAAGATGGAAGCAGGTCTCGACACCGGCCCGGTCGGCATGGTCGAGAGCCTGGCCATAGGCCCGGACATGACAGCCGGCGAATTGCACGACCGATTGAGCCCCCTCGGCGCCGACCTGATGGTGCGCGCGCTGGCGGCGCTCGGGCGTGGCGGGCTGCAATTCACGCCGCAACCGGAAGAGGGCGTGACCTATGCCAGCAAGATCGCCAATGCCGAGGCCAAGCTGAGCTGGGCGCTGCCGGCGCAGCAGGTCCACGACCTCGTGCGCGGCCTCTCGCCCTTCCCGGGCGCCTTCGCAGAGATCGATCTCGGCAAGGGGCCGGAGCGGTTGAAGATCCTGCGCACGGCCCGTGCCGGCGGCGCGGCCGAGCCCGGCACGCTGCTCGACGACGAGGGCACCGTAGCCTGCGCCGTTGGGGCAGTGAAGCTGCTGCAGGTCCAGCGCGCCGGCAAGGCGCCGATGAGCGGGGCCGAGTTCCTGCGCGGCGCCCGGCTCGGAGCCGGCGGCAAGCTCTGATGCCGCGTTACAAGCTCGTCATCGAATATGACGGCACGCCGTTCTCTGGCTGGCAGCGCCAGCTCAACGGCCCGTCCGTGCAGCAGAGCGTCGAGGAAGCCGTCGAGGCCTTCTGCGGCCATCCTGTCAGGCTGCACTGCGCCGGCCGGACCGATGCGGGCGTCCATGCCACCCATCAGGTCGCCCATGTCGATATCGACAAGGACTGGCGCACCGATGTCGTGCGCGACGCGACTAATGCGCGGTTGAAGCGGATGCCGGTCGCGGTGCTGAGCGCCGAGGCCGTGCCCGATACTTTCGACGCCCGTATCTCGGCGCGGCGCCGCTATTACGTCTACCGCATCCTGGACCGCCGGGCGCAACCGGCGCTCGATCGCAACCGGGTCTGGCATGTGCCGGTCAAGCTCGACCACGAGGCGATGGACCGGGCGGCCAAGGCGCTGCTCGGCCAGCATGATTTCACCACCTTCCGCGCCGCCGAATGCCAGGCCAACAGCCCGGTCCGCACGCTCGACCGCTGCGACGTCCGCCGCGAAGGCTCCGAGATCGTGGTCTATGTCCACGCCCGCTCCTTCCTGCACCATCAGGTCCGTTCAATCGTCGGCTGCCTGAAGATGGTCGGGATGGGCCGCTGGCCGGAGAACAAGGTCGGCAAGGTGCTGGCGGCGCGCGACCGCTCGCAATGCGCCGCGCTGGCGCCGTCCAGCGGGCTTTATCTCGCTGGCGTTGACTATGTCGAACAGTCGGGCTGAGGCGTAAGGCGCCTCAGAACAGGCCGAAGAGCCGGGTGACGCCGTAGTCGAGCATCACGCTGGCGACGACCAGCATCATGGCGATGCCGCGGCTCTCTGGCCCGAAGACGGCGCGCGCCACGCAATAGCGCAGCCGCAGCACGATCGCGGCGAAGAACAGCGACTGCATGATCGCCAGCGCGGGCGGCGCCCAGCCGACTGCGAAGACAGCTGCCGGAATCGCCATCAGGCTGGCCGAGACGATGCCGGCCCAGTTCCACGCGATGACGAAGCTGGTGAAGCGCGAGCTTTGCGCGAGTTCCGGGCGCAGCGCCACCAAGAGGGCAGGCACCGCCAGGATCGTCAAGGCGAGGGCGGCGATCACGGACAGCGCCAGCGCCGGCGCGGTGAACAGACCGGCGCTGTTGGGTAATCCGGCGGAGAGCCGTGCCGCTGCGAGAATGGCGATCGTCGCCGGCAGCATCAGCGAGAAGGCGAGGAACGAGCGCCAGAAACCGTCCCGCGTCAGGTCAAGCTCCGGCAGGGCGTCGGCTCCGCGGGTCATCAAGTGCCAGGAGCCGCGCAGTGAACGCGCGACGTCATCGGCCGCCAGCCTCATCACGGTCTCCACCATCTGCGATCTTAGACTTTCGTCTAACCGAGATAATGCGCCGTGGTTCCAGACCGTCAAGCCTCGTGCTGCGCTGCAAAATAGCTCGCGAGTAAACGATGCGTGATCCGCTCGAGCGACATGAGATCCGCGACGGCGACGGATTCGTCGATCTGATGCATCGTCTTGCCGACGACGCCGTACTCGACGACGGGGCAGTAATCCTTGATGAATCGCGCATCGGACGTGCCGCCCGTGGTCGAGAGCGCCGGACGCTTGCCGGTCTCGGCTTCGACCGCCTCAGTGACGAGCGCCACGAAGGGGCCGGGTTCGGTCAGGAAGGCGACGGCATTGGTCGGCTGGACCTCGAGCGTGTAGCGCACCAGGTTACCGGCCGCTTCGCGCAGGCGCCGTTCGAGCTCGGCTGCGAGCGTCTCCGGCGTCCAGGTGTCGTTGAAGCGGATGTTGAAGGCCGCCTTCGCCTGCGCGGGGATGACGTTGGTCGCGGGATTGCCGACATCGAGCGTCGTGACTTCGAGGTTGCTCGCGTCGAAATGTTCGGTGCCGCCGTCGAGCGGCGTGGCGTCGAGGGCGGCGAGCAGGCGGACCATGCCACGGATCGGGTTGTCGGCGAGATGGGGATACCCGACATGGCCCTGCGTGCCCTGAACGGTCAGTTTGCCGGTCAGCGAGCCCCGCCGGCCGATCTTGATCATGTCGCTCATCGCAGCGGGGTTGGTCGGCTCGCCGAGGATGCAATGGTCGAAGCGCTCGCCGCGTTCATGCGCCCACGCCAGGAGCTTGACCGTACCGTTGACGGAGGGGCCTTCCTCGTCGCCGGTGACCAGGAAGGCGATCGAGCCTGGGGTGTCCGGATTGCCGCGCCGATAGCGGATCGCGGCAGAGACCATGGCCGCGAGCCCGCCCTTCATGTCGCAGGCGCCGCGCCCGTAGAGGGTGCCGTTCTCGATGGCGCCGCCGAAGGGCTCGCGCGTCCAGGCCGCCGCGTCGCCGACAGGCACGACGTCGGTATGGCCGGCGATCACAAAGACGGGAGCGGTGTCGCCGATGCGCGCATAGAGGTTCTCGACATCGGGCGTGCCCGGCGCGCTGAAGACCGGGCGATGCACGTCGTAGCCTTCCGCCGACAGCACGGCGTCGAGCAAGGCGAGAGCGCCGCCTCCCTCCGGCGTCACGGAGGGACAGCGCACCAGCGCTTGTGTGAGGGCGACCGGATCGGTCGGGTCGAAGGGCAGGGCAGGGGCGGTGGAGGTCGGTGCGGCGCTCATTCCGCCGCTTTAGCACCCGCAGGCGTAGCCGCAACCCTGTCCCCATGCACAGCCGACGGCATCAGGCCGAGATCGATGAAGGCGACGACCCAGGCCATGGTCGAGATCGCCTCCAGCGATGGGCGCCAGCCGATCGAGGCGAGAGGCTTCAGATGGTCCGGCAGCACGATCGCGCAGATCAGCAGGATGCCGAACAGCGGGGTGCTGCCGCGGTCGGTCGCGCGTTTGGCCGCCAGCGCGGCCCAGGGAAACAGGGCGAAGGCCTTCACGAAGGCGATGATCGCGAGGGTGGCGTGGTGGTCCGCCAGAAGCGGCACCGTGCGCTCGATGGCGAGCAGCGTCAGCGCGACCGCGATGCTGCCGAGCCAGAAGGTCCGCAAGCCGATGCGGCCGTCGAATTCGCTGAAAAGGCGGATCAGTGACATCAGGCGAGCTCCGATGACGGTTGTCGCATGGCCTGCCGCCGGGATGAAGCCTATGGTGAATAAAGGGTTAACGAGGCGCCTAAGAGTTTATCTCGACGCAGAAAGGGCTTGAACGGGGCGGGGCTGGCCGTTAGCTGCGAAACGCGTGGCGCCATCGGCGCGCGGCCTGCCGTTTCCCGTTTTCCGTGAAGTGCAGTCTAAGGGCGCGTTCGGCGCGGCCCGAGTGAGGTTTCGAGCATGACCATCCGTTTCCATCGCGGCGACCTGCCGGACGGCTACGACGCCGGATCGAGCGTCGCGATCGACACCGAGACGCTCGGCCTCAATCCGCACCGTGACCGCCTTTGCGTCGTCCAGCTGTCGCGCGGCGACGGCACCGCCGACGTCGTGCAGATCCCGAAAGGCGGCGAGCGCCCGAAGAACCTGATCCGCCTGCTTGAGGATCCGGCGGTGCTGAAGCTCTTCCACTTCGCCCGCTTCGACGTCGCCGTGCTCAAGCATGCCTTCGGTGTCGTCACCACGCCGGTCTACTGCACCAAGATCGCCTCGAAGCTGACCCGCACCTATACCGATCGGCACGGGCTCAAGGACCTCGTGCGCGAGCTGCTCGGCATCGACCTGTCGAAGCAGCAGCAGTCATCCGATTGGGGCGCGGATACGCTGAGCGAGGCTCAGCTCGCCTACGCCGCCTCCGATGTCCTGCATCTCCATGCCCTGCACGAGAGGCTGGATACCATGCTCGCCCGCGAGGGGCGCGGGCATCTCGCCCAGGCCTGTTTCCAATTCCTGCCCTACCGCGCCGAGCTGGATCTGGCTGGCTGGGGCGAGACCGATATCTTTGCCCACACTTGACAATTTCTAAGGCTTCTTGCGTCAGTCTGTGCGCAGGTGGAGCGCGCGGGCATGTGCTCGAACCTGCAGGGACGAGCCGCGCGGGGGCGCGATGTGGCCTGTCCTGTGACACGAAAATGCCGTGAGCGGCTGCCATTGCGCGGGACATGACTTTGGCAATGACCTTCAACGACCCGGCGGCGGGGCCCTCCGCGCAGGCGGTGCGCCGACGCGCGGCCTTCGGCGCGGCGCGTCGTCACACGCGGCAGGTGCACCTCCTGCGCCGCGTCATTCCCGTCGCGGCCGTCGCGCTGGTGCTGGCACTGGTGGTGATTCCCTTTCTGTCGCCGCTGGGCGGCAAGCTGGCCAATGTCTCGGTCAGCTCGGTCGGCATCACCGGCGGCAAGGTCCGGATGGAGACGCCGAAGCTCTCCGGGTACCGGAAAGACAATCGCCCCTATCAGGTCACCGCGGTGAATGCCTTCCAGGAGATCCGCAACCCGACCCAGGTCGAACTCCAGACCTTGACGGCGCGCATCCAGATGGAGCGTGAGGGCTGGGTGACGGTGAACGCCAAGACGGGCCTGTTCGACACGCAGAAGGAGAAGCTGCGCCTCGTCGACGACGTCAAGGTAAAGACCGAGAGCGGCCACGACATTCAGATGAAGACGGCCGATGTCGATTTCAAATCCGGTACGGTGGTCTCGAAGGAGCCGGTCAAGGTCAGCCTCGGCGAGACCACTGTCGATGCCGACACACTTGACGTGAAGAACAATGGCGAGTTGATCACTCTCGAAGGGCGGGTTCGGGCCCTGATCCGGAATGCGCCGGCAGGTACGATCGCCGGCCCCGAGCGGGAAGGCAGCAAGCCGATGCTGGAACTGCTGAACGCGAATCGGGTTCCCTCCGCGGATGCAGTGCCGGCTGACGACGCTGGTAACGGGAAGAGACAGTGACATGACCAGGACTGGCCAGATGCTCCGTTTCGCGCATGCCCGCGACGCCGCGCTGCTCTTTGCCGCCGGCTTCGCGCTCCTCGGCGCGCCGCTCGAGGCCTTTGCGCAGGCGGCTCCGGCCAAGACGCGTGGCGGTTCCTCGGCGCTGGGCGGTCTCGGCGGCGACAGCAAGGAGCCCATCAAGATCGACGCCGACAAGCTCGACGTGCTCGACAAGGAAAACAAGGCGGTTTTCTCCGGCAATGTCGTGGCCGTTCAGGGCGAGACGACGGTTCGCTGCACGGTGATGACCGTTCTGTACGAGGGGCGAGGCGGCCCTGGCGGAACCGCCGGTCGCCCGGCGACGCCGGCTCCGGCGGCGGCTCCGACCCCGGCGCCCGCAGCGGCGGGTGCGGGCGGTCAGGGCAATGACAGCTCGATCAAGCGCATCCTGTGCAAGGGGCCGGTCACGGTGGTCTCGAAGACGCAAGCCGCGACCTCCGACAATGCCGAGTTCGATCGCGCCCGGAACCTCGTCATCATGACCGGTAACGTCGCGCTGAACGACGGGCCCAACGTCACCCGCGGCCAGAAACTCGTCTACGATACGGTCACCGGCGTCGCCAATGTCGAGGGCGGGCGCGTGCAGGGCCTGTTCGTGCCGAACGACGCCAACAAGACCGATGCGAACAAGCCCGGTGCCAAGCCGGCGCCCAAGCCCACGAACTGATCGAGCCGCCGTGACTGTTTCCGAAGCGCCTCGTCCCATGGCTGCGCCGGCGCGGCCTGTCTCTTCTCTGCAGCAACCGGGCGTTTTCGGCCGGCTGCGCGGGCTCTTCGGCGGGCGCCGGGACCACGCCCGGCAGTTGCCGGGCACGGTCGCCGCGATCGGGGGCCCCGGCATCCTTGCGGTCGAAGGGCTGCGCAAGAGCTATGGCGGGCGCGCCGTCGTCTCGGATGCGAGCCTCTCGCTGCGCCAGGGCGAGGCGGTCGGCCTGCTCGGCCCCAACGGCGCCGGCAAGACCACGATCTTCTACATGATCACCGGTCTCGTCGCGGCCGATGCCGGCCTCATCTCGCTCGAAGGCAACGACATCACCGCCTTGCCGATGTACCAGCGCGCCCGCCTCGGCATCGGGTATCTCCCTCAGGAGGCTTCGATCTTCCGCGGCCTTTCTGTCGAGGACAATATCCGCTCGGTGCTGGAGGTGGTCGAGCCCGATCGCAAGGCGCGCGAGCGCCAGCTCGATCAATTGCTCGAAGAGTTCACCATCGCCCGCCTGCGCAAGGCTCCCTCGATCGCGCTCTCGGGCGGCGAGCGGCGGCGCTGCGAGATCGCCCGGGCACTCGCTGGAAAGCCCTCCTTCATCCTGCTCGACGAACCCTTCGCCGGCATCGATCCGATTGCCGTCGGCGATATCCAGGCGCTGGTACGGCAATTGACCGACCGCGGCATCGGCGTGCTGATCACCGACCACAATGTCCGCGAGACGCTCGGCCTCGTCGATCGCGCCTACATCATCCACTCCGGCCGGGTGCTGACCGAAGGCTCGCCAGCGGAGATCATCGCCAATCCCGATGTCCGGCGCGTCTATCTCGGTGAGGATTTCCGCCTCTGAGGCGCGCCGATGCAACGATTGTTGCGGCGCAGCATCTTTCTGCCCGCAGGCATGGCTGATCCTTTGACGCGGCGTTGAGCCGGCGCTAGTGTCCTTTTCGCAAGCAAGAAGCGTGCCGATGGTGCGCGAGCGGGAAGGGCCTTTCGCGTATGGCGATGATGCCACGCATGGAGCTGCGCCAGGGGCAGTCCCTGGTGATGACGCCGCAGCTCCTGCAGGCGATCAAGCTCCTGCAGCTCTCGCATCTCGAACTGCAGAATTTCGTCGAGGGAGAGCTTGAGCGCAATCCCTTGCTGGAGCGCGACGAGGCCGCCGACCAGCCGGCGCGACCCGATGATGCCGACAGCCATCACGCCGCCGATGCAGAGAGCTTCGCCAAGGCCGAGAGCCTGCACACGCAGGAGGGCATGGAGGGCAGGCTCGGTACCGGCCTCGACAATGTCTTCCAGAACGAGCAGCCGACCGCGGCCCGCAGCGAGACGAACGGCGCCGATAGCCTCCCGATCGTCGGCGGTGCCTATGGTGCGACGGGCGGGTCCTTCGAGGGCGATCCCGAGGGCTTCGAAAGCAGCCTGACGGCGGATGCTTCGCTGCAGGATCATCTCATCGCGCAGCTCGATCTCGCCGTCATCCAGGCGGCCCAGCGCATCATTGGCCGCCACATCATCGATGCGGTCGACGACAGCGGCTATCTCGGCGAGCCGCTCGCGGAGATAGCCGAGCGTCTCGGCGTCGCCATGGACAAGGTCGAGGCGGTGCTGCGCATCGTCCAGAGCTTCGACCCTTCCGGCGTCGCCGCCCGCGATGTCGCCGAATGCCTGGCCATCCAGTTGCGCGACCGCAATCGCTTCGACCCCGCCATGCAGGCACTGGTGGCGAACCTGCCGCTCGTCGCGAAGCGCGATTTCGCCGCGCTGAAGCGCGTCTGCGGCGTCGACGACGAGGATATCGCCGACATGGTCGGGGAAATCCGCCGCCTCGATCCCAAGCCCGGCCGCGCCTTCGGAGGTTCGGCGGCCGAGACCGTGGTGCCCGATGTCTTCATCCGCGCCGCGCCTGATGGTTCCTGGCTGATCGACCTCAACCCCGACACCCTGCCGCGCCTGCTCGTCAACCAGACCTATCACGCGCGCGTCTCCAGGGCCGCCCGCAACGACGCGGACAAGGCCTTCATCGCCGAATGCCTGCAGACGGCGAACTGGCTGACCCGCTCGCTGGAGCAGCGCGCCCGGACGATCCTGAAGGTCGCGAGCGAGATCGTGCGCCAGCAGGACGGTTTCTTCGCCCATGGCGTCGAGCACCTCCGCCCGCTCAACCTCAAGACCGTCGCGGACGCCATCGGAATGCACGAATCGACCGTTTCGCGCGTCACCTCAAACAAATACCTGACCTGCTCGCGCGGGGTCTTCGAAATGAAATACTTCTTCTCTGCCGCGATCGCCGCGACCGGCTACGGCGAGGCGCATTCGGCCGAGGCGGTTCGCTTCCGGATCAAGCAGATGATCGAAGACGAGACGCCCGCGGCGGTTCTCTCGGACGATGCCATCGTCACCCGGCTCAAGGATGGCGGCATCGATATTGCCCGGCGCACCGTGGCGAAATATCGCGAATCTCTCCGGATTCCCTCTTCGATGGAGCGGCGGCGCGAGAAAGTCGCGATGGCTGCGGCCGATCGTTGAGCCATTTTGTTCCAAAGCGCCCGCGCATGTGCGCCATGACTGCGCCGGCTCATTGACAACCCCGACTCCCGGTTCTTAGCTCCTACGGATGGCCGCACTCGGCCATGGCTAAACCAAGGGGAAGCACTCCATGAGCTTGCGAATCTCCGGCAAGAATCTCGATGTCGGCGAGGCCCTCCGCGGCCAGGCCGAGGAGCGGGTCGCTGCGGCGGTCAGCAAATATTACGAGGGTGGCTACCAGGGACACGTCACCGTCGACAAAGA
This sequence comes from Hyphomicrobiales bacterium, assembly GCA_004144595.1. Lineage (GTDB taxonomy): Bacteria > Pseudomonadota > Alphaproteobacteria > Rhizobiales > Beijerinckiaceae > Allobosea. Next base: position 40,004 of record SEEM01000021.1, on the reverse strand, counting down.
CGGCTCGGCATTCAAGACCGATGGCGTGCTGCATCTCTCCTCCGGGATCACGCTGGAAGCCTCCGCCACCGCCCACGATGCCTATGCCAGCCTCGACAAGATGGCTGAGCGCATCGAGAAGCGGCTGCGACGCTACAAGCGCCGGCTCAAGGACCGTTCGGCGAGCAGCGGCCGCGATGCCGGAATCGAAATCCCCAGCTATGTGATTGCGGCTCCCGACGATGAAATCGAGGATTTCGAGGCGGGGGCGGCCGGGGACAACCCGGTGATTGTCGCAGAATCGACCAAATCCTTCCAAGTGAGGACGGTGAGCGATGCCGTCGCCGAGCTGGACCTGACAGGCGCGCCGGTCGTCGTCTTCCGGCACGCTGGCAATGGCCGCATGAACATCGTATATCGCCGCGGCGACGGTAATATCGGCTGGATCGACCCGCCGGCATCGCTGTCCTGAGGCCGGCGGGGTATCCGCTCCGGCCGTCGACCCTGACCCATGCCGACGGCGTTTCAGCCGGCATGGGACATGCATGGACGGGCGAATGACGCTGACCGATCTTTTGAGCCCCGCCGCGGTGATCTCGCCGCTGCGGGCCAATGGCAAGAAGCAGGCTCTGCAGGAGCTTGCCCAGCATGCCGCCACGTTGACGGGCCTCCCCGACCGGGAGCTTTTCGAAGCCCTGCTCCAGCGCGAGCGTCTCGGCTCGACCGGGATCGGCGAAGGCATTGCGATCCCGCATGGCCGGATGCCGGGCATCGACCGCCTTGTCGGCCTCTTCGCCCGCACGGAGAGGCCGATCGATTTCGATGCGCTCGACGGCCAGCCGGTCGACATCATCTTCGTGCTGATCGCGCCCGAGGGCGCCGGCGCCGACCACCTCAAGGCGCTCGCCCGCGTCGCGCGGGTGCTGCGCAATCAGTCCGTTCTGGAACAGGTCCGCAAGGTCCGCGATCCTTCGGCGATCTACGCGATCCTCGCCGAATCGGCTGCGCAGGCGGCCTAGGCTTAAAGGCATTAAAGACTGCTTGGACGATGCCGGCCTACGGGCTATGACGCCGGCTGGATCGGCGCCGCGTCTTCCATGTCCTGATCGCGGCGCGCTTTGTTTCGGAGCCGCTGGTCATGGCCTATACCCATGTCGATCTCTTCCCGCTCGGTGAGGATACGACGCCTTATCGCAAGCTCGGCAGCGAGGGTGTCAGCGTCGAGAAGATCGGCGACCGCGAGATCTTGAGCGTCTCGCGCGAGGCGATCCGCCAGCTTTCGGAGCAGGCCTTCATCGACATCAACCACCTGCTGCGCCCCGGCCATCTCGCCCAGCTCGGCAAGATCCTCGACGATCCCGAGGCGACTTCGAACGACAAGTTCGTTGCCTATGACCTCCTGAAGAACGCCAATATCGCCGCCGGCGGCGTGTTGCCGATGTGCCAGGATACCGGCACCGCCATCATCATGGGCAAGAAGGGCCGCAAGGTCTGGACCGATGGCGAGGACGAGGCCGCGCTCGGCGAAGGCGTGGCTGACGCCTATTTCAAGCGCAACCTGCGCTATTCCCAGCTCGCGCCGCTCTCGATGTTCGAGGAGAAGAACACGGCAACCAACCTGCCGGCCCAGATCGACATCTATGCCGAGGGTGATGAGGCCTACAAATTCCTCTTCGTCTGCAAGGGCGGCGGCTCGGCCAACAAGACGTTCCTCTACCAGGCGACGCCCTCGCTCCTGACCAAGGACCGCATGATGGCGTTCCTGAAGGAGAAGATCCTGACGCTCGGCACCGCCGCCTGCCCGCCCTACCATCTCGCCATCGTCATCGGCGGCACCTCGGCCGAGCAGAACCTCAAGACGGTGAAGCTCGCCTCGACCAAATATCTCGATGCGCTGCCGACGAAGGGCTCAGCCAGCGGCCATGCCTTCCGCGACATCGAGATGGAGGAGGAGGTCCACAAGATGACGCAGGCGATGGGCGTCGGCGCGCAGTTTGGTGGCAAGTATTTCTGCCATGACGTCCGCGTCATCCGCCTGCCGCGCCATGGCGCCTCGCTGCCGATCGGGCTCGGCGTCTCCTGCTCGGCCGACCGCCAGGCCAAAGGCAAGATCACGAAGGATGGCATTTTCCTTGAGGCGCTGGAGACCGATCCGTCGAAGTATCTGCCGGATATCGACGAAGCTGCGCTCGGCGGCGCGGTCGTGAAGATCGACCTCAACCAGCCGATGAGCGCGATCCTCGCGACGCTGTCGCAGCATCCCGTCAAGACGCGCTTGTCGCTGACCGGCACGATCGTCGTCGCCCGTGATCTGGCCCATGCCAAGATCCGCGAGCGGCTGGAGCGCGGCGAGGGCATGCCCGACTATTTCAAGAACCACCCCGTGTACTACGCGGGTCCGGCCAAGACGCCGGAGGGCTTCGCCTCAGGCTCCTTCGGCCCGACCACGGCCGGCCGCATGGATTCCTTCGTCGACCAGTTCCAGTCCTTCGGCGGATCGATGGTCATGCTCGCCAAGGGTAACCGATCGGCCGCGGTGCGGGAGGCCTGCAAGGCCCATGGCGGCTTCTATCTCGGCTCGATCGGCGGACCGGCAGCGCGCCTCGCGCAGGACTGCATCCGCAAGGTCGAAGTTCTCGAATATGCCGAGCTCGGCATGGAGGCGGTCTGGCGGATCGAGGTCGAGGATTTCCCGGCCTTCATCGTCATCGACGACAAGGGCAACGACTTCTTCAAGGAGCTCAACCTCGGATGAGGCTCGCGCTGACCTTTGCCGCGTTCCTGCTGGCCGCCCCGGCGCTGGCCCAGCAGCCGCGTCCGGCGACCTGCTCGCGGGACCTGTTTCAGAACGAGGCCGGCTTCCGGCTGCAGCAGACACGGCTTGCGGCCGCGGGAAGCGCCGACCAGGCGACGCAATGCCGGACCTGGCGCGAGCACGTCGCCTATCTCCAGAAGGCCCGCACCGTCTTCGCGACCTGCCAGAGCGGGGCGGAGCGCGCCCGCAGTGTCGGCGAGATGGACGGCGACCTCGCGAACTACCGTGCCCTGATCGCCAATCGCTGCGGCGGGCGGTAAGAGCCCTTTGAGATACGCGAAAGGCCTCCCATGACCGACCAGCAGCCGCCGCTCCAGATCGCCATCGTGCCGGTGACGCCGTTCCAGCAGAACTGCGCGATCGTCTGGGAGCCGAAATCCAAGGAGGCGGCGATTGTCGATCCCGGCGGGGACGTGCCGCAGATCCTGGGCGCTTTGAAGGAGCTCGGCGTCACACCCGTCGCAATCTGGCTGACCCACGGCCATCTCGATCATGCCGGCGGTGCGACCGAACTGGCGCAGGCGCTGTCGATCCCGATCATCGGGCCGCATGAGGGCGACAAGCCCCTGCTCGACGCTTTGCCGGAGCAGGGCCTGCGCTTCGACATCCTCGGCATGAAGGCGGTCGTTCCGACGCGCTGGCTCAACGAGGGCGACACGGTCTCGCTTGGCGACCTGACCTTCGCGGTCGCCCATGTGCCGGGCCATTCGCCAGGTCATGTCACCTTCTTCCAGAAGGACCTGCGCTTCCTGCTCGCGGGAGACACGGTCTTCGCGGGCTCGGTCGGCCGTACCGACTTCCCCTATGGCGACCATGAGGCGCTGATCTCGGGGATCAAGACCAAGCTGCTGCCGCTTGGCGATGACGTCCAGTTCCTGCCCGGCCACGGCCCGGCGAGCACGCTCGGCGAGGAGCGGCAGAACAATCCGTTCCTGCAAGGTTGAGAGAAGCCGCTATGTCAGGCTCGCCCTCGTGGCGAGCATCGACGTCTCGGACACGGCCTGCATCGACGAAGCCGCGATAGCCGGGGTCAATCTGGCCGAGTCGGACCGTGAAACGAAAAGACCCGCAGCGGATGTCCGCTACGGGCCTCGGAATGAACCAACGGCCATGTCCTGAACGGGTGCGCGTACATCCGGCGTCAAACGTTCGGCTCATGGCCGTCTTCAACGGCGCTGGAGAGCTGTGGAACGCTCTCGACATCGCCGTGATCCTGAAATGGGAAGGCCAGTTCCCGTTTACAAGCCCTCATCCGAAAAAGATCGGCGCCACTCGTAGAGCGCGTCCGGCTCGCCCTCCTCGTTGCGCTCGCCATCATTGAGATCGACGAGGCGGAAGCCGTGGCGTTCGTAGAAGGCACGGGCCGCCGTGTTCCGTTGGAAGGTGAACAGATGGAGGCGCTCCGGGCTAAGCTCTTTCGCCTTGGCCAGCAGCAGAGAGCCGATGCCGCGCCGGAATTCACCCGGCAGCAGATAGAACTGGTCGAGATCCTCGCCGTCGAGGCAGAGGAAGCCGAGGATGCGCCCGGCCTCCCGCGCGATCCAGGTCTCGCCGCTGGCCAGCCTGACATCCGCGATCCAGCCCCGCACATCGTCGTCGCTATGGACGCGGCGCAGAAAGGGCAGGGCAGCAGCACGCGACGCCAGATAGAGGTCCGCGATCTCCCCGGCATCCCGGGGAGAGGCGCGTTCGATCTTGATGGCCGGCGTCGCGCCCATCTCTCAGGCGTCGAAGACGCCGAGCAGGAAGTCCTGCTTGCCGATCTGGAAGCCGTTCTGGCGCAGGATATCGTAGGCCGTCGTGGCGTGGAAATAGAAGTTCGGGATGGCGAAGCGGGTGAGATAGGCCTCGCCGGTCATCGTCGCGGTCGCCGAGGGCCCGCGCGGGAAGGTGACTTCGCGGGCAAGCCCGGCATCCAGCGTGGCGCTATCGGCCGCGGCGATGAAGGCCAGCGTCTTGGCGATGCGCTCCTTCAACTCCGGGAAGCTCTTCTCCTCGTCGGGAAAGCGCGGGTTCTCGCCACCGGAAACGCGGGCGACCGCGTTCTTGGCGAAGTCGCAGCAGAGCTGGATCTGACGGGTGAAGGCCAGCATGTCCGGCGCGAGCCGCGCGCTCAGCAACACCTCCGGCTGGATCTTGCGGGTCTCGGCCTGTGCCGCGGCCTTGTCGAGAATGGCGTCGAGCGCCTTGAGCGTCTGAACGAAGCCGGAAAGGGCGGCGGCCTTGACTGTGAGCGTCATGATGTCCTCGAAAACGACAACGGGCCCGGAAAGGGCCCGCTGCGTAACCTATAGAGGAGAATTTTCCGCGGCGCTCTGCGCCAGAAGATCAATCTTTCGCGCGCTCGACATAGGAGCCGTCGGCCGTCATCACGACGATGCGGGTGCCGACGCCGACATGCGGCGGCACGGCGCTGCGCACGCCGTTCGACAGGATCGCAGGCTTGTAGGACGAGGAGGCCGTCTGGCCCTTGGTCACCGGCTCGGTCTCGACGACCTCGAGCGTGATGCGCTGCGGCAACTCGATCGCGACGGCCTTGTCCTCGAAGACCGAGAGCGAGACCTTCATGTTCTCCTGGAGATAGGGAGCCATGTCGCCGACGACGTCCTTGTCGACATGGATCTGGTCATAGGTCTCCGGGTTCATGAAGACGTACTGCTCGCCGTCCTGGTAGAGATAGGTGAAGTCGCGGTCCTCGACATAGGCGCGCTCGACCTGCTCGGTCGTCTTGTAGCGCTGCGTCATCTTGGTGCCGTCGGAGATGCGGCGCATGTCGATCTGCGTCGTCGGCGTGCCCTTGCCGGGGAAGAAGCTCTCGGCCGAGATGACGGTGCAGAGATGTCCGTCGAGATCGAGGACGTTGCCCTTGCGGACGGAAGAGGCGATGACCTTGACCACGTGAATGTCCTTCTGGTGCGCGGGCCGTCCCCGCGCCGAATCTAAAGTTCAGAGCATCGCTTGAGCGAAAAACCGGTTCCCACTTTTTTGCGCGATGCTCTATGCGAATTCTGTCGCCGCGCAACTACCGCATTCGCGCGCGAAACGAAAGCTTTCCGACGCATTCGACGCGAGATTCGATGAGTTCGTCCCCGACGCCGTTCTGGCGGCCCGATGTTCATGCCGACCGGCGCCCGGCCCTGCTGGCGCGCGGGCGGATCAAGGCGGCGCTGCGTCGCTGGTTCGAGGCCCGCGACTTCACCGAGGTCGAGGCGGCGATCCTGCAGCTCTCGCCCGGCAACGAAACGCATCTGCACGGCTTCGGCACGACGCTGATCGACAATGCCGCCGAGCCGCATCCCTATTACCTGCACACCTCGCCGGAATTCGCGGCCAAGAAGCTGCTCGCGGCTGGCGAAACCCGCATCTTCGATTTCGCCCGCGTCTTCCGCAACCGCGAGCGCACGGCCCTGCACCACCCCGAATTCACGATGCTGGAATGGTATCGCGCCGGAGAGGGCTATGAGGTTTTGATGCAGGATTGCGCGGCGTTGATGGCCGAAGCGGCCCACGCCGCCGGCGCCTCCGTGCTGCGCTGGCGCGATATCGAGGCCGATCCCTTCGCCGAGCCCGAGCGCCTGACCGTGCAGGAGGCCTTCAAGCGCCATGCCGGGATCGACCTGCTGCGCACGGTGACGGCCGACCACGATGTCGACCGCGGCGGTCTCGCTGCCGATGCGATCGAGGCAGGCATAAGGGTCGCGGAGGACGATACCTGGTCCGACATCTTCAGCCGCATTCTCTCCGAGCGCATCGAGCCGCATCTCGGTCGTGGCCGCGCCACCATCCTTTGCGAGTACCCGATCAGCGAGGCCGCGCTCGCAAGGCCCAAGCCCGGCGATCCGCGCGTGGCCGAGCGCTTCGAGCTTTATGCCTGCGGCGTCGAGCTTGCCAATGCCTTCGGCGAGTTGACCGATCCGGCCGAGCAGCGCCGCCGCTTCGAGGCCGACATGGACGAGAAGGAGCGCATCTATGGCGAGCGCTATCCGGTCGATGAGGATTTCCTGGCGGCGCTGGCGCTGATGCCGGCCGCATCCGGCATCGCGCTCGGCTTCGACCGGCTCGCCATGCTCTGCGTCGGAGCGCGCCGGATCGAGGATGTGCTCTGGACGCCGGTCGCGGAACCGGGCAGGGGAGGCGCATGACCGTTCATCAGCCCCCTGGCGGCCAGCCCTTGCGCAGCATCGACGCGCTCGTCGAGGCCGGCCTCACCGCGCCCGCGCGCCGTGAAGTGTTGCAGAAGGTGGCGGATCGTTACGCCGTCTCGGTGACGCCGGCCATCGCCGAACTGATCGACGCCGCCGATCCCGCCGATCCGATCGCGCGCCAGTTCATCCCCGACGCCGCCGAACTCGTGACGTTGCCGCAGGAACTCGTCGACCCGATCGGCGACGCCGCCCATTCCCCTGTCGAGGGCGTGGTGCATCGCTACCCCGACCGTGCCCTGCTCAAGCTCATCCATGCCTGCCCGGTCTATTGCCGCTTCTGCTTCCGGCGCGAGATGGTCGGCCCCGGGGGCGATGCGCTGACCGGCGCCAGGCTCGACGCCGCGCTCGCCTATCTCGCCTCCCGTCCGGATATCTGGGAGGTGATCATGACCGGTGGCGATCCCTTCATCCTGTCGGCCCGCCGCGTGCGCGAGGTCGCCAAGCGCCTGGCCGCGATCCCGCATATCAAGGTCGCGCGCTGGCACACGCGTGTGCCCGTGGTCGATCCCGGCCGGATCACGCCGGACTATGCGAGGGCGCTGCGCATCCCCGGCAAGGCGAGCTATATCGCCATCCACGCCAACCATCCGCGCGAGTTCACGGACGATGCCCGCACCGCGATCGCGACGCTGGCCGACGCCGGCCATGTCCTGCTGAGCCAGTCCGTGCTGCTCAAGGGCGTGAATGCCGATGTCGAGACGCTCGGTGCCCTGATGCGCGCCTTCGTCGAAAACCGCATCAAGCCCTATTACCTGCACCATCCTGACCTCGCGCCCGGCACCGCGCATTTCCGCCTGACGCTGGAGGATGGGCAGGCCTTGGTCAAAAGCCTGCGCGGCAACCTTTCCGGCTTGTGCCAGCCGACCTATATCCTCGACATCCCCGGCGGTGCCGGCAAGATCCCGGTCGGCCCCGCCTTCCTCTCCGGTTGCGAGACGCCGGGCGTGGAAGCGCTCGCCGAAGACCGTCATGGCGGGCAGCACGTCTATCCCCCGGCCTGAGGCATCGGCCCGAAAAGTGGAATGCGGTTTTCGGAGAATGCCGATGCCAAACGAGCATGAGGACGTTGACATGCAGGACAAGATGCCGCTCGCGATCGTCTCCGATATCGCCTGCCCATGGTGCTTCATCGGCAAGGCTCGGCTGGAGACGGCTCTGGAGCGCTACGGCATGGCCGAGCGCTTCGCTATCACATGGCTGCCCTATGAGCTGAACCCGGACATGCCAGAGGAGGGCATGGATCGCACCCAATACCTCGAAAGCAAGTTCGGGCCGGGCAAGCGCAAGGAGATCGAGGTCCGGCTGTCGGAGGCGGCGCTGGAGACCGGCGTCACCTTCAACTGGGCGAAGGTAACGAAGAGCGTCAACACCCGCATGGCGCATATGCTGGTCGCGGCCGCTTCGACGGTGCAGCGGGGCGGCGACATGAAGGCCGCCCTTTTCAAGGCCTACTGGCAGGACGGGCGCGATATCGGCGATGTCGAGACGCTCGTCCAGATCGCGGTCGAGCAGGGCTTCGACGAGCAGGCCGCCCGCGACGAACTCGCCAATGACGAGTTGCGCGAGACCGTGATCGGGCTGGAGGATCACGCCCGCAAGGTCGGCGTCACCGGCGTGCCCTTCTTCATCGTCGACGGCAAGCTCGCCGTTTCCGGTGCGCAGCCGCCGGACGTCTGGGCTCAGGTCTTCCAGCAGGTCTTCGCCGCGCAGGCCCCGCAGGAAGCCCAGTTCTAGGTAAAGGTCGGGTGCCTCCAACCGCCGTCATGCCCGGGCTTGACCCGGGCATCTCGGAAACCAGCGCCTTCTGGTCATGAGATTCTCGGGTCAAGCCCGAGAATGACGGCCTGTGCCCCCGCCGTCGTCAGGTTTCACAAGCCGAGCATGTGCACGACGGCCGGCGCACCAAGCGAAACGCCCGACAGGAACAGCAGCAGGAAAACGATCTGCCGCATCGCGGCCTGCGTCAGCGGAGGTGGGTAGCGCCGCGCCAGATGCGTCCCCAGCATCACCGCCGGAATGGCGAACAATCCTGTCAGTGTCGATGGCGCGGGAATCTGGTTGGTGGCGATGACCAGCCCCGTGCGGAACAGGGCGTTCAGCGCAAAGACCGTCACCAGCGTTTCCCTGACCACGACGAGCGGCATCGGCTGGCGGTAGAAATGGTAGACCAGCGGCGGGCCGCCGGTCGAGAACATGCCGCTCATCAATCCCGCGATGCTGCCGAAGAACAGGTAGCTGGGCGCGCCTGACGGCTGCTTGAGTGGCTCGGGCTTCCGCGCCAGCTGCAGGCTGGAGACGATGATGACCAGGCCGAGCGCCAGCCGAAGAAGATCGGCGCGGCTCGCGGCGAGCCATTCCAGCAAATGGAAGCCGATGAAGACGAAGGGCCAGCTCGCGATCAGCACCAGCCCGAATTTCCGCCAGTCGACATCGCGCCAGCCCTTGATGAGCATCTGCGTCGCATTGACCAGAGTCAGGGCGCTGACGAGCATGGCGGCATCCGGCAGCGAGAGCAGCCCCGTCAGCCCGACGCCGCCCATCGCGATCAGGCCGAAGGCGAAGCCGGTCAGCGTCTGCACATAGGCCGCCATGCCGGTGAGCAGCAGAAACCCGATCAGGGCAGCCAAGGACATCGTCGGCGTCTCCGGAAGAACGGAGCGTGACGCGTAGAGGATTGGCCCGGGAGCCGGAACAGATTTCTCGGCAAGCCATCGATGCGTAGAAGGACGTTCTGCTTGTTCCCACGCCGCCGCCCAGCCTTGCATCCCGCTTCGAATCGTGCGCCTTCCCTCGAAACTCAGGGAGCCGGTTGATGAACCAGAAGATCAACGATGTCCGCGACCGCCTGATCGTCGCCCTCGACGTGCCCACGGTGTGGGATGCCTACCGCCTCGTCTCGACGCTCGGAGACGGCGTCACCTTCTACAAGATCGGCTATCGCCTTGCCTTCGCCGGCGGCCTCGATCTCGCCCGCCAGCTCGTCGCCGAGGGCAAGAAGGTCTTCCTCGACCTCAAGCTGCACGACATCGGCAACACCGTGACCGAAGGCGTGGATTCGCTGACCAAGCTCGGCGTCACCTTCCTCACCGTCCATGCCTATCCGCAGACCATGCGCGGTGCGGTCGAAGGGCGCGGCGATGCGGACTTGAAGCTGCTCGCGGTCACCGCGCTCACGTCCTATGACGACGGCGATCTGCGCGACGCCGGCTATGGCCTGGCAGTGCGCGATCTCGTCCGCCTGCGCGCCGAGCAGGCCCGCACGGCAGGCATCGACGGCATCGTCTGCTCGGCCGCCGAGGCCGAGATCGTGCGCGAGGTCATCGGCAAGGACATGGTCATCGTCACGCCGGGCATCCGCCCCTCCGGCAGCGCGGCGGGCGACCAGAAGCGCACCCTCACCCCGGCCGAGGCGATCCGCATCGGCGCCGATCATCTCGTCGTCGGGCGTCCCATTATCCGCGCGGCAGACCCGCGTGCGGCGGCGGGTGCGGTCATGGACGAGATCGTCGCGGCTTCGTAAACTCCCGAGCATCGGACCGAAAAGTGGCTTCCACTTTTCGGATCGATCCGAATAGCATCGACCCGATTCAGCCAACGGATAGCACCATGCCCAAGGGATATGTCATCGGCCGCGCCAAGGTCACCGACGCGACCAAATGGGCCGGTTATGCGGCCAAGGCCTCCGAGGTCATGAAGATCTATGGGGGCACGCCGATCGTGCGCGGCGGCCAGATGACCGTGGGCGAGGGCGAGGGCCGCGCCCGCAACGTCGTCATCGAGTTCAACGATTTCGCCTCGGCGCGCGCCTATCTGTTCTCGCCGGAATACGCCGAGGCAAGGAAGCTGCGCGAAGGCGCCGGCGAGATCGATCTCGTCGCTGTCGAAGGCGCCTGAGCCGTGGCCAAGGGCTATTGGATTGCGCGCGTCGACGTCGAGAACGCCGAGGCCTACGCCACGTATCGCTCGCTCAACGCCGTGGCCTTCGCCAAATACGGCGCGAAGTTCCTCGTCCGCGGCGGTGAGTACAAGCTCGCCCGCGGCGAAGGCCGCAAGCACAACGTCGTCATCGAGTTCAAGGATGAGGAGACCGCCCGCGCCTGCTACGCCTCGCCCGAGTATCAGGAGGCGGTGAAGCATCTGAGCAATGCCGGCCAGGCCGATCTCGTCATCATCGGCGGCTATGACGGCCCGCAGCCGGGCGAATAGCGGACGGTCGAGCCACGCCGTCCTCCGGATTGGCGCCGAGAGCGTGGCTAACCCCGGAATGAAGGTGCCTTTCCGCTAGCATGATGCAGGCACCAGAGGGCGCGGTGAACCAGCGATCTGGTCGCCGGCCCATGGTCAGGCGCGAAGGCGGCGCGCTGCGGCGCGCTGCGAACCCGTTCCGGCATGGCTTCATTATCTGGGTTAAACGCCTCCGTCATTTGGATGACGAAAGTATCCTTGCGTCCCTTCTAGGCTGCTGTCCTGGCCTTCCCGAACGGAAAGTGGGCGGGTTGGCCTAAGAGCGTGGGGGTTTTGCCCTGCTCTGTCAGGAAGAACGGGGGGGTCAGCGCGGCCGAAGGGGAAGTGCCGCGCTGCGCAGCAGTGAAACGAGCTGGCTTTGCTGTCGGGTGTTCGTCTTCTGGAAGATGCGCGCCAGATGCGTGCGTGCGGTCGAAATCCGGACGCCCTGAGCTTCGGCCGCTTCGGTCAGGGATGATCCGCTCGCGAGGGCGGAAGCGAACTTGGCTTCGGTATCGGTGAGATCGAAAAGCTGGCGCGCGCAGGCGACGAGATTGGCCGCCGTTTCCAGCCGCCGCAAGGCGATCAGCACCTTGCCGGCCGAGTCGGGAGAGGGGGGCGCTGGCATGGCGCAGGCCGAAAGCGAATGAGAGCCGTCTTCGCCATGCAGGATCATGCTGGCCCGCACGGAGGCGAGAGGGTCCTGCGCGCTGCGCAGTGCACCTTCGACCAGGTGCCGGAGCTGGCGCTGGTCGGCCGGTTGGCGCGCATAGAGGCGGCCCTGATGCAGGCCGACCGCGCCGTCCGGGTCGGACAGGATCTCGTCGGCGCCTTCGTTGGCGTAGGTGATGCGCATGTCCTGGTCGAGGATCGTGATGCCCATGGCGATCCGGTCGAGCGCGCCGCGCGCCTCGTCCCGCTGGATGACGACCCGGCCAATATGGCGGCGCAGTTCCACGACGCGCCGCAGCACCGGATAGAGCTTTTCGAGCAGGGCGGCGTCCTGGGCGTCGAAGCCCTCCTGATGCCGGCCGCGTTGCACGTCGAAGAACCAGAACGCCTGCTCCTTCTTGGCGAGGCGGCAGGCCATCCCGCCATACATGTCCTGCGGGCGCATCCATTCCTGCCAGACGCGCGAGCTGCGCAGGGCCTCCGCGCCGAACACGTCGTGGTCGCGGTAGACAGACCCCAAAGGGATGCCGCGCAGCGCGTCCCCCATTTCGACGAAGTCTGGCGCGAGGTCACCGAAGCATCGTTCCTGCAGCGCCGCGTCGGGATCGGTCGCATAGGCCGCCCAGTCCTCAGGATTGGGGCCGATGCCCGCGAAGCAGGCTTTCGAGCCGTTAAAGAGCTGCCGCATCGTTTCGGCTGCGGCCTGCATCTGACCTTCGTCCATAGCTCCGATCAGCAGCTGATCGATCGCGGACATGACAGTATCGACGTCGAGGCGCGGCATGAGAGGTCCCGGCTGGCCACGGAGGGCGCATGCGTGATGCGCGGTTCCGAAGCTAGCAGTATGGGCCGTTCAGGAAAAGTCCAAAAGCAATCCAAAGTTCTTCGTCGGCTCGAGGCCGGTTCATCCTCGGCTCATGGCCGCAATGGCCTCGGCCATCGGCAGCGCATCGAAGACGCCGTTACGAGTGGTCGTCAGCGCGCCGGCTGCGGCGGCGTCGCGCAGTGCTTCCGGCAAGGACAGCCCCATCGCGATCCCGACACCGAGCGTCGCGGCAAAGGCGTCGCCCGCACCGAGCGAATCGATCGCCTCGACCACAAAGCCCGCCTGCACCACCGCAGGGGCATCTGCGGTCACGGCAACCGCCCCGGCCGCGCCACGGGTCAGGACGACCAGCTTCGGTCCTCGTTCCAGCAGCGCGGGGCCGAGTTCCCTTGCGAAGCGTTCCGCCTCGGTCGCCCCGCCCGGCTCGTGCCCGAGCGTGGCCGCGAGCCCTCGCGCCTCGGTCTCGTTGATGATCAGGATCGAGGTCAGCGCCAGGATCGTGGCGGGAATGGCGCGGTAGGGCGAGGGATTGAGCAAGGTCGGGATGCCGACCTGCCCGGCCAAGGCGAAGGCGGCCTCGATCGGCGCATCGCCGATCTCGAACTGGGCGGTCACAAGCGCGGCACCAGCAATGGCAGCCGCCCGCTGCCGGACATGCTCGGCCGAGAGGGCGAGGTTGGCGCCGGAGGCGACGGCAAGGCAGGTTTCGCCGCTCTCGTCCGTGAAGCCGATGCCGCTGCCGGTATTGCCCGCAAGCCTGACCAGCATCGATTGCGGCAGGCCGGCCCGTTCGAGTGCCGGCGGGGCGAAGGCGGCGGCGAGATCGTCGCCTACCGCGAGCAGGCCGTCGACCGCGGCGCCGAGACGGCGCGCCATGATCGCCTGGTTCAGCCCTTTTCCGCCTGGCTCGATCGTCACCGTCTCGGCTGCGATCGATTCCCCCGGGCGCGGGAAACGGGCGACCTTGGCCGAGCATGCGACGACGAAGCTTCCAAGCACGAAGATGGGCTGGCCGGCCATAGGATTTGATTTTCCCATTCACGAACTGCTACGCGGGTTGTGTCACGCTCATGCCATCGATGACAGTGCCGAAGCAGATTGCAAAACCGCCCTTCCAGAACCTGCTGGAATTGCGCACCGACACAGCAAAGCCGCTCTACCAGCAGCTCGAGGACCAGCTGACTCGGTTGATCGGCGACGGCACGCTGCCCGCCGGCACGACCCTGCCGGCCGAACGCCAGCTTGCCGAGCGCCTCAATATCAGCCGTGCCACCGTGCAGCGCTCCTACAATGCCTTGCGCGAGCGCAAACTGCTGAGCGCGCAGGGGCGCCTGGGCTCGATCGTGCAGGGCGAGGGGCCACGCCTGCATTCCGGCATGGACCGGCTCAAGGGCTTCACCGAGGAGATGCAGGAACTCGGTCGCGTGCCGTCGTCCCGCATCATCGAGCGATCCGTGGTCAACGATCGCTCGATCGCCTCGATCTTCGGCCGCTCCTCGCATGCGCGTTTCCTCAAGCTGGTGCGCGTCCGCTCGGGTGACGGCATCCCGATGTCGCGCGAGGTCGCCTGGTACAATCTGGAACGGGCGCCCGAACTGGCGGAGGGCGATCTCTCGGGCTCGGTCTATGCCCGCTTCGCCGCGCTCGGCCTGCCGTTGACGCGCTGCGACCAGACGATCGAGGCGGCCGCCCCGACAGGCGAGGAATGCGCCATTTTCGGCTTCGATGCGCCCGTGCCCTGCCTGCTGATCAAGCGGCGCAGCTATGGCGCCGACGGTGACATGCTGGAATATGTCGAAGGCCTGTTCCGCGGCGATAACTATACATATCGGCTGACGCTGACCGCCTGACAGCCTGCGGTAGAGCAGGCCGCCGCAGGCGTCCGGATTCGATATCCAATAGCAGTCCAAAATCGAAGACCGCTTTGAACCTGCTCGCGGCTCGCCGCGACCAAGAGAAACGGAGCTGCTTCCGGCCGGCCTTTGGTTCCGCCGGGACACGGCGCAGCGATCCGTTGATTGCAGGGATGGACAATGCGATGTCGCTTCACGTCTCGATGGTCGGCAGGGCGAGCTACACCCCGTTCCCCCCGCGGCATGATGCGCCTTCCGATGCCTTCGGGCGGGCCTCCAGGCCGGTTTTCGTCATCGATGCCGAGCTGAACCAGCGCTTCGGCAATCGCGGCGCTGCGGCGCTCGCCCGCGACGGGCTCGGTGGACTGGACCGCTTCACCGCCAGCGACAAGGACTTCATGGCGCGGCTGCAGGTCTGGCTGAAGCGCTGCCGCAATGGCAGCGTCGCCGGCGAGACGCGGCTGCCGCTGGTGCTGCGCAACGGCCGGCAGATCGCGGTCGACGCCGTCCACCTGGCGAGCATCGGGTTGTTCGTCCTGACGATCGATGACCCCGAAAGCGCGATCGATCGCAACATCGCCCGGGTCGGCGAGGCCTGCGGGCTGACGCCGACCGAGGAACGCATGCTCGTTTTGATGGTCGAGGGGCTCGACACGATCATCGCGGCCAAGCGGCTGGGCATCGCGCCGACCACGGCAAGGACCCATCTCCAGCGTCTCTTCGCCAAGACCGGCACGGCCCGGCAGAGCGAGCTCGTCCGCTTCGTCGCGACCTATGTCGAGGATATCCGCTAGAGTCCGCCGCAACTGTTGACAGCGTCAGCCATCCCACGCCCATCTGGACCGGTATGCGGAAGCCCCGCGCCTGTCCGGAAACGATCGCGACCATGGCCGAGACGCTGGCAGCCTTCATCTTCTGCGCCTTGCTGAGCGGCAGCGCCGTCTTTGGGGTCAAGCTGCGCGGCTGGCTGTCCGAGGAGCATCTTTCGGAACACACCCTGGAGGCCATCCGGCTGGTGACGAGCCTGCTCGTGACTTTTGCCGCGCTGGTGCTGAGCCTGCAGCTATCCAGCGTGAAGGGGGCCTTCGACACGGCCTACCGCGATCGCAATGCCGATGCTTCCCAGCTCGCCCAGCTCGACGAATGCCTGCGCGGCTATGGCGCCGGAGCTGATCCGATCCGGCTCGACCTGCGCAGCTATACCGCGGGCGTGATCGCCAGCACCTGGCCCGGGGAGCAGAGGCCCGCCGGAGCCTCCTACCCCAACACCGCCGCCATGGCGCGCGAAGGCGCTGATCCCGCGCTGGGTGCGCTGATCGCGCGCGTCGGTCGGGCGATCAATGGCCTGGCCCCGGGCGATACGCTCCACGCCAATATCGCGGCCGAATGCCGGGCGGTCTATCTCCAGGTTCAGCAGCGGCGCTGGGCCGTGATCGAGGATGTGCGCGGCCCGGTCTCGCCGCTGTTCACCAGTGTCATGACCTTCTGGCTGATGCTGGTCTTCCTGAGCTTTGGCTTGCAGATTCCGCGTCGACGCCTCGCGGCGATCGTGCTGGCGATCGGCATCGTCTCGATCTCCACAGTGATGTTCGTGATCAGCGATCTTGAGACGCATTATGGCGGGCTGTTCGGCATCTCCAGCGCTTCGATGCGCGATGCTCTTGCGGGCATGGCACGCTGAAGGGCGCGGCGGGGTTGGCGCGGCGCTTGCCAAGAGACGCGTGATCGGGTGCGATGGCACCGAGCGATCCGAACGGGTCCGCTTCAAACGATACGATCTCGATACGAGACGGGGGAACAGGCAGATGACGGGGAAGACTACGGGTTCGAAATTCGGTTTGGCGCTGGCGGCTTCGATGCTGGCGCTGGGCATGGCGCAAGCCCAGGAACCGAAAAAGGGCGGCACGGTCCATGTTGTCGTCCAGCCTGAGCCGCCGATGCTGATGCAGGGCCTGAACCAGAACGGCCCGACCAACATGGTCGCCGGCAACATCTACGAGTCGCTGCTGCGCTATAACGAGAAGCTCGAGCCGCAGCCCTCGCTCGCCAAGAGCTGGGAAATCTCGCCGGACGCCAAGACCTACACCTTCAAGCTTCAGGAAAACGTCAAGTGGCATGACGGCAAGCCGTTCACGGCCGACGACGTCGTCTTCAGCCTCGACAAGTTCCTGCGCGAGGTGCACCCGCGCTGGCGCCCGACCGTCAGCGCCCAGGTCGAGAAAATCGAGAAGGTCGACGATCTCACCGTGAGGATCTCGCTGAAGCAGCCTTTCGGCCCGATGATCATGACGCAGGAAGTTGCGTCCGCGCCGATGATCCCGAAGCACATCTACGACGGCACGGATTACCGCGCCAACCCCGCCAACAATACCCCGATCGGCACCGGCCCGTTCAAGTTCAAGGAATGGAAAAAGGGCTCCTATATCCACCTCGTCAAGAACGGGGATTATTGGCTGAAGGACAGGCCCAACCTCGACGAGATCTACTGGCAGATCATTCCCGATGCAGCGGCCCGCGCCGTTGCCTATGAGACGGGCAAGGTCGACGTCCTGACCGGCGGCTCTGTCGATGTCTACGACGTCAAGCGCCTCGCCAAACTGCCCAATACCTGTGTGACGACCAAGGGCTGGGAGATGTTCGCTCCCCATGCCTGGCTCACCGTCAACATTGCCAAGGGCGGCCCTCTCGCCAGCAAGCAGTTCCGCCAGGGCATGATGTACGCGATCGACCGCGAGTTCGGGAAGGATGTCGTCTGGGACGGCCTCGGCAAGCTGCCAACCGGGCCGATCTCGTCCAAGACGAGGTTCTATTCGGCCGATGTGCCGAAATACAGCTATGACGTCGCCAAGGCGAAGGAGCTCATCAAGGCCTCCGGCTACAAGGGCGAGCCGCTGAAGATACTGGCCCTCCCATACGGCGAGACTTGGAGCCGCTGGGCCGAGGCGATCAAGCAGAACTTCACCGACGCCGGCATCAATGTCGCCATCGAGACCACCGACGTGCCAGGCTGGACGCAGAAGGCGTCGAACGGCGATTTCGACCTGACCTTCAACTTCCTCTATCAGCTCGGCGACCCCGCCATCGGCGTGGCCCGAAACTACATCTCGACCAACATCGTGAAGGGCAACCCGTTCGGCAACCAGGGGGCCTATGTGAACCCCGAGGTCGACAAGCTCTTCGCAGCGGCGGCGATTGCACCGACAGACAACGATCGCCAGGAGCTCTACACCAAGGTCCAGAAGCTCCTGGCCGAAGAGGTGCCGGTGCTCTGGCTGCTGGAGATGGACTTCCCGACCATCTACCGCTGCAACGTCAAGAACCTCGTCACAACCGGCATCGGCGTCGACGACGGCTTCCGCGACGCCTGGAAGGAATAAGGCGGCTCGATCGGCTCCGGACAAAGCGCCTACGCCGCTCTCGTCATGGTCGGGCTTGTCCCGGCCATCCACGTCTTTCTTTGCTGAAGACCGTGCCCAGACGCGGATGCTCGCCACAGGGGCGAGCATGACGATGGAAGCCTCGTCATCGGGAACAGGATCGGATGAACCTCGCGCAATTCCTCGCAGGCCGGCTCGTCAAGGGGATCATCGTCCTCTTCGCGATTGCGGTGCTGAATTTCCTGCTGATCCGGGCGGCGCCGGGCGATCCCGCGCAGGTTCTCGCGGGGGAGGCCGGCGCCGCCGATGCGCAACTACTCGAACAATTGCGGGCCCGCTTCGGCCTCGACCAGCCCTTCCTGACCCAGCTCTGGATCTATCTGAAGGGCTATCTCACCTTCGATCTCGGCTTCAGCTATCGCCAGCAGCAGCCGGTGCTGAGCCTGATCATGGAGCGCCTTCCGGCGACGCTGCTTTTGACCGGCGCGGCCTTCATCGTCTCGCTCGTCGTCGGCACGGCGATGGGCGCGCTCGCCGCGCGCCGCGCCGGCAAATGGTCCGACAGCCTGATCACCACGCTGGCGCTTGCCTTCTACGCGACGCCGCTGTTCTGGATCGCGCTGATGAGCCAGATCGTCTTCGCGCTGAAGCTCGGGCTCGTGCCCAATGTCGGCTACGAGACCATCGGCGCGAACTATACCGGCCTGGCGCGGGCGCTCGACATCGCCCATCACTTGATCCTGCCCGCGCTGACGCTCGGCTTGTTCTTCACCGCGCTCTATGCCCGGATGATGCGGGCATCGATGCTGGAGGTGGCGGGCGCCGATTTCGTCAAGACCGCGCGCGCCAAGGGCGTCTCGCAGGCCAGAGTCTGGCGCCGGCATGTCGCCCGCAACGCCATCCTGCCCGTCGTGACGCTGGCCGGCCTGCAGGCCGGCCAGCTCGTCGGCGGCGCCGTCCTGACCGAGACCGTCTTCGCCTGGCCCGGCATCGGCCGGCTGATGTTCGATGCGCTGGTCCAGCGCGACTATTCCGTGCTGCTCGGCGTCTTCTTCATCTCCTCGGCGATGGTCGTCTGCTTCAACATCGCGACCGATCTGGTCTACCGGATCGTTGATCCGCGCATCGAGGCGCACGCATGAAAATGCCCTTCCGGTCATGGTCGGGCTTGTCCCGGCTATCCACGTCTTCGCTGGCCGAAGGCTGTGTTCAAGACGTGGATGCTCGCCGCAAGGGCGAGCATGACGTCGAGCGCGTCATAATGCCGGAGGCGCACGCATGAACTTCGTCAAGCGCTTCGCCCGCAACCGCGGCGCCGTTATCGGCATCCTGATTCTGCTCGCCGTCATCGCCTTCGCGATCCTGGCGCCGACACTCTATCCGCAATCGCCATGGCGCACGGTGGCCAGGCCCTTCCTTGCGCCCTTCGTCAATGAGCGTTTTCTGCTCGGCACCGACACGCTCGGCCGCAACCTCGCCTCCGGCCTCGTCCACGGCGCCCGCGTCTCGCTGATGATCGGCGTGGTTTCGACCCTGGTCGCGCTGGTGATCGGCGTGCCGCTTGGAGCGATGGCCGGCTATGCCGGCGGCTTCGTTGACGACGCACTGATGCGCTTTACCGAGTTCTTCCAGACCATCCCGTCCTTCGCGCTCGCCATCGTGCTGGTCGCGATCCTCCAGCCGCAGCTCGGCTCGATCGTGCTCGCGATCGGGGTCGTCAGCTGGCCGCCGGTCGCGCGGCTGGTGCGAGGGGAAGTGCTCTCGCTCAAATCGCGCGAATATGTCCAGGCGGCCGTCACCATCGGGCAGTCGACGCCGCGGATCATCTTCAGCCAGGTCCTGCCCAACACCATCGCGCCGATCATCGTGATGGGCTCGCTGATGATCGGCTCGGCGATCCTGCTGGAATCCTCGCTCTCCTTCCTTGGCCTCGGCGATCCCAACCTGATGAGCTGGGGCTACATGGTCGGCGCCGGCCGCACGCGCCTGCTCGATGCCTGGTGGATCTCGTTCTTCCCCGGCATCGCGATCTTCCTGACGGTGCTCGCGCTCAATCTCGCGGGCGAGGGGCTGAACGACGCCCTGAACCCGCGTCTCGCGAGGGGGCGCGAATGACCGCTCCCGCGCTCTCCATCGAAGGCCTGACGCTGGCATTGCCGGCGATGGCCGATCGCGCCAACGCGGTCGAGAAAGTCACGCTCGCCATCCAGCCGGGCGAGACGCTCTGCGTCGTCGGCGAATCCGGTTCCGGCAAGTCCATGATCGCCCATGCCGTGATGGGGCTTTTGCCCAAGGCGGTGAAGCCGGTCGCAGGTTCCATCAAGCTCGCCGGGCGCGACATCCTGAAGCTGGACGAGCAGGCGATGCAGGAGGTGCGCGGCCGCGAGGCCGGCATGATCTTCCAGGAGCCGATGACCTCGCTCAATCCGGTCATGCGCATCTCCGACCAGATCGTCGAGACCTTCGAGGCGCATCGCCTGCACGACAGGGCGACGCGGCGCGCCCGCGCCATCGAGCTCCTGACCGAGGTCGGCCTGCCCGATCCGCCGCGCCTTGCGAAGGCCTATCCGCACGAGCTCTCCGGCGGCCAGCGCCAGCGGGTGATGATCGCGATGGCGCTCGCGCTCGAACCCAAGCTCCTGATCGCCGACGAGCCGACCACCGCGCTCGACGTCACCACGCAGGCGCAGATCCTCAAGCTCATCGACAACCTGCGCCATCGCCACGGCACGGCCGTGCTCTTCATCACCCATGACATGGGCGTTGTCGCCGAGATCGCGGACCGCATCGCCGTTCTGGAGAAGGGCGTGCTGGTCGAGGAGGGCACGGCCGACCAGGTGCTCGGCTCGCCAGTCCATCCCTACACCCGGAAGCTGCTCGCCGCGGTGCCGTCTCTGACGCCCGCGCAATTGCCGCCGCTGCCGGATACCGCGCCAGTGATCAGCGTCGAGGGGCTCGGCAAGACCTATCGCAAGCGCTCGCTCTTCGGCGTTGCGCGCGAGGTCAAGGCGGCCGACGACATCTCATTCGCGCTCGTCCGGGGCGAGACGCTCGGCCTTGTCGGCGAATCCGGCTCGGGCAAGTCGACGGTCGGGCGCTGCTGCCTGCGCCTGATCGAGCCCGATCGCGGCCGCATCGCGCTCGGCGATCTCGTCCTCTCCGAATTGAAGCCGGCCGAACTGCGCCGCCAGCGCAAGCGCATCCAGATGGTCTTCCAGGACCCTTTCGCTTCGCTCAACCCGCGCCAGACGGTGGGCCGCATCATCTCGGACGGCCCTGTCGCCCATGGCACGCCGCGCAAGGAGGCCTTGGCGCGGGCGAGGGAGCTGCTGGAGCTCGTCGGCCTCTCCGCCAATGCCATCGACCGCTATCCGCATGAGTTCTCGGGCGGCCAGCGGCAGCGCGTCGGGATTGCCCGGGCCCTTGCGCTCGAACCGGATGTGCTGGTCGCGGACGAGGCGGTCTCGGCGCTCGACGTCTCCGTGCAGGCTCAGATCCTCAAGCTTATCAAGGATATCCAGGCGCGGCTCGGCCTCGCCATCCTGTTCGTCACGCATGATCTGCGCGTCGCCGCGCAGATCTGCGACCGCATCGCGGTGATGCAGCGCGGGCGCATTGTCGAGACTGGGCCGACCGCCGCGATCTTCGCCGACCCGCAGCACGCGTATACGCGGCAGCTGCTGGCGGCGGTGCCGGGCGGCGGGCGCTTCGGGCACTAATAGGGAAGCGTTCCGCGTCATGGTCGGGCTTGCCCCGACCATCCACGCTTTCCCTTCTTCCATGTCGCAAGACGTGGATGCTCGGCACAAGGCCGAGCATGACGGATTTGGCCTAAAGGAGACCCGCCATGCCTCTCGATCCCGCTTTGCGCGACAATATCCTCGCCGCCGTCGAAGCAGGCTTCGACGAGCAGGTCGCCTATACGCAGGAGCTGATCCGCTTCGCCTCGACCCGGGGGCAGGAGCACACGGTCCAGGATTTCATCTTCCGGGCGATGAAGCAGCGCGGCTTCACCATGGACCGCTTCGCCATGGACAGGGAGGCGATTGCGGCCCATCCCGGTGGCGCGCCCTTCTCCGACACGCATTCCGAAGCCCCGATCGTCGTCGGCATCCACCGACCCCGCGAGGAGAAGGGCCGTTCGCTGATCCTGCAGGCCCATGTCGATGTCGTCCCGGCCGGCCCCGTCGATCAATGGAAGCACGCACCCTTCGATCCGGTGATCGAGGGCGACTGGATGTACGGCCGCGGCAGCGCCGACATGAAGGCCGGCTCAGCCGCCAATCTCTTCTGCCTCGATGCTCTGCGCCGCATCGGCATGCAGCCGGCGGCAACGGTCTATGTCGAATCCGTCGTCGAGGAGGAATCGACCGGCAACGGCGCGCTGATGACGCATCTGCGTGGCTATCGCGCCGAGGCCGCGCTGATCCCGGAGCCGGAATACGAGATGCTGGCGCGCGCCAATGCCGGCGTGCTCTGGTTCCAGTTCGAGGTACGCGGCATCCCCGCCCATGTCCGCGAGATGGGCACAGGTGCCAATGCGATCGACGCCGCCTATCGTGTCGTCGCGGCACTGCGCAAGCTCGAGGAGCAGTTCAATCTCGAGAAGGCCGGCCGCGAGCATTTCGAGAATGATCCGCATCCGATCAACCTGAACATCGGCAAGATCGAGGGCGGCGACTGGGCCTCCTCCGTGCCGTGCTGGTGCCGCGTCGACTGCCGCGTCGGGCTCTATCCCGGCGTCACCGCGAAGGAGACGGCACAGCGCATCGAGGATTGCATCCGCGATGCCGCGCGGGGCGACTCCTTCCTGGCGAACAACCCGCCGAAGGTCACATTCAACGGCTTTTGGGCCGAGGGCTATGTGCTGGAGCCCGGCAGCGAGGCGGAAGCCGTGCTCGGCCGAGCCCACGAGGCGGCGCTCGGCAAGCCGCTGAAGAGCTTCATGACGGCGGCGTATCTCGATACCCGCGTCCACGCGCTCTACGACAAGATCCCGGCGCTCTGCTACGGCCCGATGGGCGAGAACATCCACGCTTTCGACGAGCGCGTCAGCCTCGCTTCGGTCAAGCGCATCACCGGCGCCATGGCGCTCTTCGTCGCCGAATGGTGCGGCCTCGAAAGCATCGAGGGGTGAGCGAGAACAAGCCGGGCAGGGCGCTGCTGCTCGTCCCCCTGCTCGGGCTGCTCTGGGGCTTCAACTGGCCGGCGGTGCGGATCTCGCTGACCGAGATCGCGCCCTGGACCTTGCGCGCCGCCGGCATGAGCTTCGCCGGGCTCGTCCTCGTCGCCGTCGCGTTGGCGCGCGGTGTTCCGCTCGCGGTGCCGCGTGCGCAATGGCCGCGGCTGGTCATCGCCGGCTTCCTCTCGATCGCCGCCTTCAACGTGCTGCTCGCCTTCGCGCAATTGGCGGCGCCGACCTCGCGGGCGGCGATCCTGACCTTCACCATGCCGATCTGGGCAACGCTGCTCGCCCGCTTCGTGCTGGGCGAGGCTTTCGACGGTCGGCGCCTCGCCGGGCTCGCGCTGGGAATCGCCGGCCTCGTCTGCCTTGGCCTGCCGCTGATCCTGGCCGGGCAGCTCTCCTTGGGGCTGATGCTGGCTCTCTGCGCGGCTGTGAGCTGGGCGTTGGGGACCATCGTTACCAAGCGCTGGCCGGTCTCGGCCCCGGCGCTCGCGATCGCCGCCTGGCAATTGCTGATCGGCGGCGTGGTCGCGGGCGTCGGCATGCTGGTCTTCGAGGGCTTGCCGCTGCCCAAGCTCCTGTCGCCGCGCGTGCTGGCGGCGTTGAGCTTCCACATCATCGGGGCGCAGGCGCTTGCCTATTTCCTCTGGTTCACGGTGGTGGCGCGCCTGCCGGCAGGCATCGCCAGCCTGGGCACGCTGATGGTGCCGGCGGTCGGCGTGCTCGGCTCGGTGCTGCTGCTGGGCGAGCGGCCGACGCCGACCGATTGGCTGGGCCTCTGTCTCGTGATCGCCGCTTCCGGCGCTATTCTCGTTCCCGGTCGGCGCGCTTGATGTTGTCGCGGCGAAGGTCTTCAGGGGATACGAGCTTGCTCCGATTTTCGCCGATCCTCGCGTTCGTTCTTCTCCTGTTGGCCTTCAGCCCGCAGACAGCCTCCGGACAAGCCATGACTGAGACCAGATTGCATGCCGCCGCTGCCAGGGACGACGTCGCCGCGATCGAGCGGCTGCTCGCTGACGGCGCCGCCATCGACGCGCGCGACGAGAGGGGGCGCACCGCCCTGCTCGCCGCGACCCACGAGAACCGCGTCGACGCCGCCCGCGCCCTGATCGAGGCGGGCGCCGACGTCAATGCCAAGGACACGATGAACGACAGCCCCTATCTCTATGCCGGGGCAGCCGGTCACCTCGCCATCCTCAAGCTCACGCTGGCGCACGGCGCCGACCTGACGAGCACCAACCGCTATGGCGGCACGGCGCTGATCCCGGCCTGCGAGCGCGGCCATGTCGAGACGGTTCGCACGCTGATCGCGGCCGGCGTCAAGGTCGACCATATCAACAATCTCGGCTGGACCGGCCTGCTGGAGGCGATCATCCTCAGCGAGGGCGGCGAGAAGCATCAGCAGATCGTCACGGACCTGCTCGCGGCCGGCGCCGATGTGAACCTCGCCGATCGCGACGGCGTCACCCCGCTCCAGCACGCCCGCAGCCGCGGCCAGTCCAGGATGCAGCAGATCCTGCTCGCTGCCGGCGGGCGCTGAACCAGGGGGCAAGCGGCATTCCGCCCCAGGATGCTGGCGCTGTCGCGCGAGGCCGGCCGCAGCTTTACCGCTGGCTGGCTGATGCATCTGGCCTGCGCCGTGTCGGCAGGATTGATGGCGATGCGACTGCCGGCCGGTCAGGCCTTGTCGCCGAGATAGGCGGTCGCGTCGATCTCGACGAGACAATGCGGCGAGCCCAACCCGTTGACGATGCAGGAGACGCGATGTGGCGTCGCCTCGGCGAAATTGGCGAAATTGGCGAAATAAACGTCGTTCATTGGCTCCCAATACGCGCGGTCGGTGACGTAGACCGTACATTTCACGACATCGTCGAGGCTGCCGCCGGCCTCTTCGAGCAGCGCCTTGATATTGTCGATGCATTGCTGGGTCTGGGCGCGGGGATCGCCGATGGCGAGCTTGCCGTTCCTGTCCGTCCCCACGCAGCAGACGAACATGAAACCGCCGGCGATTGTCGCCTGGGCGAAGGGCAAACGGCCCTTGTGGATGCGATCTGAAGTGATGATGCGCTTGGGCATGGCCGACTCCGTCAATGACGGTCCACGAGCGGCCGGCATTATTTTTTTGATGTGGCTTGCAACATCATAAGCCGCTGCTACGAGCGACCCGAATATCTTAACTGCTGTCGGGAACAATCGGCTTTGCCGATCGTTGTGCATGGTTGGATCTGGAAAATTTGATGTCGGCAGCCGCCTTGCTCCTCGTCGTTGATGACGAGCCCTTGATCCTCATGGATGTCCAGGCAGCGCTGGAAGACGCTGGTTTTGCTGTCATCACCGCGGCGAATGCCGAAGAGGCTATGGCGCTGTTCGATGAGAAATCGGCGGAGATCAAGGCCGTACTGACGGATATCCGCCTCGGCCGTGGTTTCAGCGGCTGGGACGTCGCACGTCATGCACGACTGACCATCCCGACCATGCCCATAGTCTATGTGAGTGGCGATAGCGCGGGAGAATGGGCGGTGCAGGGCGTGCCGAACAGCGTGATGATCCCCAAGCCCTATGTCTTTGCCCAGATCGTCACCGCGCTGGCCCAGCTGATGAATGCGCCCGACCAGCTGCTGTCGCAGCCGCCAGCGGCGGATCTTCCATAGGCCTCGCGGCTGCTACTTCATTTCCGACGAGCCGGTCCGACCAGGAGCGTGCTTCCGATCATGTGCGTCGACGGCGAGGTTCTCATGCGAGCGCTAACCGTCGCGATGCCTCAGTGCGTCGACGATCACCTTGAAGGCCGGGAGGTTCTGCCGGCGGCTGGGGTAATAGAGGAAGTAGCCGTCGAAGAAGGGCGACCAGTCGTCCAGCACCTGAACCAGGGCGCCAGACGCCACTTCCCGTTCGACGATGTCGTGCGGGACATAGGCGATGCCGTAGCCGCTCACGGCCGCATCGATCATCGCGTAGGAATTATTGAACGCGAGCTGGCCGGCAACGCGGACCCGCAGCTCCTGTCCGTCCTTCTCGAACTCCCAGGCATAGAGGCCGCCGGCGCTCTCATGGCGCATGTTGATGCAGGCATGCCCGACGAGATCTTTCGGATGCATCGGCGTGCCGCGGGCGGCGACATAGGCGGGAGAGGCGACCGCGACCAGGCGCCAGTCAGGTCCGATGCGGACCGCGATCATGTCCTTCTCGACGCTCTCACCAAGGCGGACGCCTGCGTCGAAGCCTTCCTCGACGATGTTGCGGAACGTGCTGTCGAGGATCAGCTCGACATTGATGTCGGGATAATCCCGCAGCACGGCCTTCAGCTTCGGCCAGACCACGCGGTCGAGCGCATGGTCGGATAGCGTCAGCCTGATCGAGCCAGACGGCTTGTCGCGAAACGCGGACAACGCGGCGATCTCCTCGTCGATCTCGGTCAGGCGTGGTGCAAGGGTCTGCAGAAGCCGCTCGCCCGCCGCCGTCGGGGCGACGTTACGCGTCGTCCGCGTCAGCAGCCTGATGCCCATCTGGGCTTCAAGCTGCTTGATCGAGTGGCTCAGCGTCGACTGGGCCACGCCGATCCGGGCGGCAGCGCGCGTGAAGCTGCGCTCCTCTGCCACGAGCTGGAACCACCGAAGCCTGTTCAGATCGCCGATCGACATATTGGTGCTCCCGCGACAGTCAATTATTCGATCAGGTCTATCAGTTCAATGCATTTGGGGCGGCTAATCGAAAGATCCCGGAACCGCTAAATCGTCTTCATTGATCAGGGAGACGCTCGCGATGGCAGCCGTAACAGACGTAAAAGAGGGACGGCCCGCCGCCGCCTGGGGCGCCGTCCTGTCGATGGCGCTCTGCGTCGCGATGCTCATCGCGTCGGAGTTCATGCCGGTCAGCCTGCTCACGCCGATGGCCGAGGGGCTCAACGCAACCGAGGGCCAAACCGGACAGGCGATCTCGGTCAGCGGGCTTTTCGCCATCGCCGCGAGCATGTTCGTCACGACGGCGGCTGGCCGGCTCGACCGCAAGTGGGTGCTGGTGGCGTTGACGGCGCTGATGCTGGTGTCGCTCGTGCTGGTCGCAGCGGCTCCGAACTTCGCCGTTTTGATGCTCGGCCGCGCCTTGCTCGGCATCTGCATCGGCGGCTTCTGGGCGCTGGCTACCGCCGTCATCATGCGGTTGGTGCCAGCGACCGAGGTCCCGCGTGCGCTGGCCCTCATCTATGGCGGCCAGGCGATCGCGGCCGCCTTTGCCGCGCCGATCGGCAGCTATATCGGTGGGCTGGTGGGCTGGCGGGCCGTCTTTTGGGCACTGGTGCCGATCGTGGCCGTCAACCTGGTCTGGCATGTCATTGCGCTACCCTCGCTGCCCGCTCGCAGCCGCCAGAGTTTTGGCAGCTTGATCGGCCTTCTGGCTCGGCCGCATTTCCGGCGCGGTCTGATCGCGGCGATGCTGTCCTGGGGCTCCGCCTTCACCATGTTCACCTATCTGCGCCCATTCCTGGAGCAGGTTACCGGCGCCGACGTCGCTCTCCTGTCGACGTTGCTGCTCCTGCTGGGCTGCGCCGGATTCGTCGGTACCTGGGCCGCCGGCCGCTTCGTCACCGGCGACGTCGCCCCTTTGCTCAAGCTGCCTGCCGTCGTCATGGGCTTCTGCACGCTCGGCCTGCTGCTGCTGGGCCGGTCGGTCGTCGCGGCGGGGCTGTTCATGGCGGTCTGGGGCGCGATGAACACCGCGATGTCGGTGGTCTGGATGACCTGGATGTCGCGGACGGTGGACGACGCCCCCGAGGCCGCCGGCAGCCTGATGGTGGCCGCGATCCAGGCCTCGATCCTGCTGGGCGCAGTGCTCGGCGGCCTCCTGCTCGACAGTCTTTCGATCGCCGCGACCTTCACAGGAAGCGTCGCACTCGCCGTCGCTGCCGCCGTGCTGATCGGCGACGGCCGTTCCCTTCTCAAGCCGCACTGACCTCAGCCTCAAAGGAGCATGCCATGACTTGCGAAAACGTAGCATCCCGGAACGACCGCCCCGCTCGCCTCGACCGGCGCGGCCTCATGAAGCTGACGGGCATGGGCGTAGCGATCGCCGCCGCCTCGCTCGGCCGGAACGCAGAGGCGCAGACCCAGGCCCCTTCCTTGACCTGGGACAAGGTCTTCCCGCGCAGCGAGAAGGTCGACCACCGTAAGGTGACCTTTAAAAGCCGCTACGGCCTCACCCTCTCGGGCGATCTCTACCTGCCGAAGACGCGCGGCGATGGCCGGCTTGCGGCGATCGCGATCGGCGGTCCGTTCGGCGCGGTGAAGGAGCAGTCGTCGGGTCTCTATGCCCAGACCATGGCCGAGCGCGGCTTCGCGACGCTCGCCTTCGACGGATCGTTCACCGGCGAGAGTTCCGGCGAGCCCCGCAACGTCGCCTCGCCCGACATCAACACCGAGGACTTCAGCGCCGCCGTGGACTTCCTCGGCCTGCAGCCCATCGTCGACCGCGAGCGCATCGGCGTCATCGGCATCTGCGGCTGGGGTGGAATGGCGCTGAATGCCGTCGCGGTCGACAAGCGCGTCAAGGCCGTGGTCGCGAGCACGATGTACGACATGACCCGCGTCATGTCGAAAGGCTACAACGACAGCGTGACCCTCGAACAGCGGACGAAGACGCTGGAGCAGCTCAGCCGGCAGCGCTGGGAGGACGCGGCCAAGGGCACGCCAGCCTACCAGCCGCCGTATAACGATCTCAAAGGCGGCGAAGCGCAGTTCATGGTCGATTACCATGACTATTACCGCACCAAGCGCGGCTATCACCCGCGAGCGGTGAACTCCGGCAACTCCTGGACGCAGACCACGCCGCTCTCCTTCATGAACATGCCGATCCTCACCTACATCAAGGAGATCGCGCCTCGGCCGGTCCTGTTCGTCCACGGCGAGACGGCGCATTCGCGCTACTTCGCCGAGACCGCCTATGCGGCGGCTGCCGAGCCGAAGGAGCTGATGATCATCCCCGGCGCCAGCCATGTCGATCTCTACGACAAGACCGATGTGATCCCGTTCGACAAGCTGGCGAGCTTCTTCGACCGCCATCTCGTTGCCTGATCTCGAAGCGCGCGGAACCAGGCCCCGCCGATCCGGCGGCGGGGCTTTGGAACCACAATCAATCGGGAGAACCGGACAATGCCGCTGCAGGCCATTCGGATCGGCGCGATATTCCTAGGAACGATCGGAGCAGCCATGGCTCAGGAACGCATCAAGATCTCGTCGGAATGGGGATCGGTCACGGCCGAGCTCGTCGACAACGCCTCAACCAAGGCGTTGCTCGAAATGCTGCCGCTGACGATCTCCATGACGGATCACCTTCGGCAGGAGAAGACGGGAAGCCTGCCCGCCGGCTTGCCCTCCGCGCCGCGCCAGCGGGCCTTCAGGAGCGGCACGATCGGACTTTGGGGGCCGGACCACTTCGTCGTCTATTACCGTGACGGCCAGGTCCCGCAGCCCGGCATCGTCATCCTCGGCGAGGTGAAAAGCGACGCGTCGATCTTCGATCGGCCTGGAACTGTCTCGATCCGCGTCGAGCGTGCTGATTAGAGCGGTCAGAGCCGAGAGGGGCGGGCAGCCGCCATCTCGCCTGGGCCGTAGACATGATCAACGAGGATGCGCGCCACCAGCACGTTGGAGGCCCCCTCGGAACCGGATAGGGCGAACAAGCCCGGCTTGCGACTCCTTCCGGCCCATTTCTGATGCTGGGGATGCACCCTCCGCGGCGGCGAAGCTCTTTCAGCTGGCGCATTGGACCACCTCGGCGAAGCGCTGGTGCCGAGAGGGATCAGGACGACCGACCAGGTATCGCGGCA
The DNA here is from genome assembly GCA_004144595.1 of Hyphomicrobiales bacterium. Lineage (GTDB taxonomy): Bacteria > Pseudomonadota > Alphaproteobacteria > Rhizobiales > Beijerinckiaceae > Allobosea. Next base: position 10,048 of record SEEM01000021.1, on the reverse strand, counting down.
GGCGCTTGCGATCCGGTTCCACCAGTGCCTTCGCTGACGAAAAGCCCATCCACTCGCCACACCGCCATTGGCTATGAAACCTTTTGCTGCAACGCAGGTTGTCGCACGCGCGTTTGATCTCAAGGATGACCCGTTTGCCCGCCACCGAACTTTATGAAAGCGGGCTGCCCGTCACAGAAGCGACGTTCAAGATCCTAACCGACGCCATGCCGCAGATGGTCTGGTCGACGCTTCCGGACGGTTTCCACGATTACTACAACGAGCGCTGGTATGAGTTCACCGGCGTTCCGCGCGGGTCCACGGACGGCGAAGGCTGGGCCGGGATGTTCCATGAGGACGACCAGCCGGAAGCATGGAGGCGCTGGCGACATTCGCTCGATACTGGCGAGCCCTACGAAGTCGAATACCGACTGCGCCATCACACCGGGCAATATCGTTGGACGATCGGCCGAGCGCAGGCGGTCCGTGATCAGAACGGGACGATCGTGCGATGGATCGGCACTTGTACCGATATTCATGAGGCCAAACTTGCCGCCGAAGCCAACGAGCTGCTGAGCCATGAACTCAGCCATCGCATCAAGAATATCTTTTCAGTCGTCGGCAGCCTGATTGCTCTGACCGCTCGGGAGTTCCCTGAAGCCAAGGCGTTCGCGACAAGGTTCCGCGAGCGCGTCGCTTCGCTTGGGCGCGCGCATGAGTTCGTCAGATTGCACAGCGAGTCGTCGCGCCCTGCGGTGGAGCGCACGACGCTACAGGGCCTGCTGGCATCGCTGTTCGAACCTTATCCAGCATTCGAGATAGGTCGTATCTCGGTGTCCGGCGACGACCCGATCGTCGATGACCGTGGCGCGACCCCCCTTGCCTTACTGTTCCATGAACTCGTCACCAACGCGATCAAGTATGGCGCGCTGTCGAACGAGGTCGGCAAGGTCGTCATAACGATCAGGCGCCAGGACGCCGACATCGTCGTTGACTGGACCGAGCACGAGGGGCCCGCGATCATGGCCGAACCGTCCCATGCGGGCTTCGGCAGCAAGCTGGCGGTGATGAGCGTAGAACGGCAGCTTGGCGGCAAATTCAATCGCGAGTGGCCCGCGTCAGGCTTGCGGGCCAAGGCGATCGTCGCAGAGCACCGCCTCTCCAGAGGCGCTTGAGGTCAGAGCAATCTCAGCCTTGCGGGGGGCTGCGTTGTCTGAGCGGTCAAAAACGCGATCACGTCTGCGAGTTCTGCTTCCGCCACGGGTTTATCGAGCACGCCGATCGCGTTCACGACCTGGCTCTCGATCGTCCGTGGATTGGCGGTGATGAACACAACCGCAACACCGCGCTTGGCCAGTTCCGCACCGACACGCGGGCCGGTGGGGCCATCTGCCAGATTGACGTCGACGAATGCGATATCCGGCAGCTCCGCATCCGCGATCTGGAGAGCCTCCATCGCCGTCGCAGCGATGCCGATCGAAGTATGACCGAGGTCCTCAATCGCAGCCTCGGTTTCCATCCCGATGATGATCTCGTCTTCAACAATCAGGATTTTGGCAGGCATGACCGCAACGAACTCCCATTGGTCCCGTATAATGGCCGACGGATCTTAACGTTCCGCAGCCCGCGTTTGTTTCAGCAGTGCCTACTTTATCCGTTTCGGCCCTATCGGCGCCAGCCGTTCTCAGCACGTGCGGGCTACGTAACCAGAAAAGATAACCGATAAGGTGTGAGCGAAGGCACGCAGGCATTGGGCCGTTGCGCGGCAAGCTTTGCCTGCGCCGATAAAAAGTGCGATGAGGCGGCCGGGCGCTTTTCGGAACCTTTGTATTGAACATGAAACTTCGCGAGATCGAGCGGCTGAAGTCGCTCGCTAGCTACGATATGATCGACACCCCGCCAGAGCGGGATTTCGACGAAATCGCGGATCTGGCAGCCCGGCTTTGTGAAGCGCCTATCGCCCTCGTTAGCCTGGTGGCTGACACCCGGCAGTTTTTCAAGGCCGAGGTCGGCCTGGGCTGTCGAGAGACGTCGATCGATATCTCGTTCTGCGCCAAGGCCATGCTGGATGGCGATTTCCTGATTGTTCAAGATGCTACGAAAGATCCGCGCTTCAACGCCAATCCGCTGGTGACAGGCGAACTCGGGATACGGTTCTACGCAGGGGCCGTGCTCAAAACCGACGATGGTCATGCAATCGGGTCTTTGTGCGTTCTCGACCACAAGCCTCGCGATCTCACGGACCTTCAGCAGGACACGCTTAAGGTGCTGGGTCGCCAGGTCATGCGGCAGCTTGATCTGCGGAAGACTTTGCGGGAGCGGGACAACGCCCAGCGGCAGCAGGAAGTACTCAATGCCGAGATTGCCCATCGGATGAAGAACACGCTGGCCATGGTGCAGGCCATCGCCACACAAACCTTGAAAGGGGTGACCGAGCGCGATGCGGTCGCCGCGTTCCGCGAACGCATTGCGGCGATGGGCACGGCCCATGACCAGTTACTCCAGCAGGACTGGGAGGCTGCGTCCCTGACCAGGGTGGTTAGCCCCATGCTCGATCTGCATGGGGATGGTGGTCGCATCCGGGCGTCCGGGCCCGACGTCGAACTGGGCCCGAAGGCGACCGTGTCCATCTCGCTGCTGCTGCATGAACTGGCGACGAACGCCACCAAGTACGGCGCGCTATCGGCGTGCAGCGGCGTTGTCGACCTGACCTGGCTGATCGACGATGCCGGAGAGGAGCCGATCCTGAGGATGACCTGGCAGGAGTCCGGCGGTCCTGAGGTCACCGAACCGACCCGGTGGAGCTTCGGCTCCAAGCTCATCAAGATGGGTTTGCTCGGTAGGGGCGGCGTCGAGAAGCAATGGCGCGAAAGTGGGCTCGTCGCCAAGTTCGAGGCGACCCTGGCCGGGATTCAGCGACAGTAGAGCCGCTGCCTCGTGACTGAACCGCGGCGGGTTTCCCGGAGGCCACTTCGGTTGAGTCACGCCGCCAAGGCTCGGTCGTACAGCATGGCATGGCATGGCATGGCAGCGCTGCTCGGCCTCGGCCGGCGGGATGTTGCCGATAGGCTCCAGCAGCTCCCACGAGTTGGAGCCTCCGACAAACCCGGCGCGGTGCACAAGTCATGTCGCGGGTCGTCTGACCCTCCAGGACGAACACAGCGTCATTCGGCCATTCTCCGGTCACGTCTTGCCGCATCGCGGCAGCGGTCGGAGCAGGTCGATATCGTCTCCCAGACACGCGCCCACTTCTTGCGCCAGGCGAACGGCTGGCCACAGGACACGCAGGTTTTGGTCGGCAGATCGGCCTTCCGTCGCATCTTCGGCATCTGCGAGGTCGTTTCCATCGTCGCGCACGGTCAGGTTCGGAAGCTCCGTGTGCGCCCGGAGTTTATCGAGCCGCTCTACCTCCGCGGTGGCGACGCAGTCAGGCGATCGAGAACATCCCGCGTAAATCCAAAAACGCGCTCTCTCAGCTCTGGCCTGGTCCACAGCATGTACCCTGCCGCACCGGCAAGAATAAGCCTGATCATGTCGTCACCTCTTTGATTTCCTCGGTCTCCAACGGCGGCGGCCTCGTCAGGTTCCCGGATAGGCTGGGCCCGAACTGACTGGAAAGGCGCGGCCTGAGCCAGAAAGGTACGAGCGCGTCGGGCGGCGCGGTGAAAACCGCACGAGCTTGAGGATTTCCTCGACACGCTCAAGGTACTCCGCACGCGGCAGACGCCAAGCGCCAGAGCTGGCTTGCATCAGCGTCCCGCTTCCGGACGTTCCCCGCCATTTCCGATCATCGAAGCGTCTGGCCCGATTTGAAGGCTGGCAGCTGACGCACAGGTCCAATGCAGCCTCCGCTGGCAATATTGCATTTATTGTCGTTATTATGCATATTGAGGCATGACGTCCTCATTCCCGGCACCCACCCTCAACGTGCGCCTCGCTGGTGGCGACTACGTCGTCGCGGATCTCGAGAGTGTGCTTGGCGAGGATTGGGCGAAGCTTCCTCACGTTCTCCGCATCATTGCTGAAAACGTCACTCGTGCTCCGAAGACTCAGGACGAATGCAGCCAGGCGCTTCGCGGTCTGCGCAACTGGCTCGTGCAGGGCACCTCCGACGTCGAGATCGCCTTCCAGCCCGGTCGCGTGCTGATGCACGACACCACCTGCACGCCGGCGCTCGTCGATGTCGCAGCCATGCGCGACGCCATCGCCGCAGCAGGAGGCGACCCCGAAATTCTCAGTCCGGTTCTACCGGTGGACGTATCGGTCGATCATTCGCTCGGGGTCGACCTGTCTGCGTCGCCCGACGCGATGCGGGTGAATCTCGAGCGCGAATACAGGCGCAATAGCGAGCGCTACCGCTTTCTCAAATGGGCGACCCAGGCGCTTCGCGGCGTGCGGGTTCATCCGCCGGGTACCGGCATCATGCACACCATCAACCTGGAGCAGCTCGCGACCGTCGTGACCACGCGCACGGTGGACGGGCGGCGCTGGGCCCTGCCCGATACGCTGATCGGCACCGACAGCCATACGCCGATGATCAACGGGATCGGCGTCCTGGGTTGGGGCGTCGGCGGCCTCGAAGCCGAAAGCGTGATGTTCGGCATGCCGGTGATGATGCGTATCCCCGACGTCGTCGGTGTGCGCCTGACCAACCGGCTGCGCGAGGGCGTCAGTGCGACCGACCTCGCGCTGACGGTGACGCAGCGCCTGCGCGCGCGCATGGTGACGGGTGCCTTCGTCGAGTTCTTCGGCCCGGGCGTCTCCAGCCTGTCGGGCGGCGAGCGCGCCGTCGTCGCGAACATGACGCCGGAATTTGGCGCATCGACCGCCTATTTCCCGATCGATGCGGCGACACTCGCATATCTCGCGCAGACCGGCCGGTCGCCGGAGCAGATCGATCTTGTCGAGGCTTACGCGAAAAAGCAGCAGCTCTGGTTCGATCCGCAGGCTGAGCCGCGCTACACCGACATCGTGGAGATCGATCTCGCCAGGATCGCCATCAGTCTCGCCGGCCCAAGCCGCCCGCAGGACCTGCTCGCGCCCGATGCTGTGGCGCCCGCGCTTGCCAAGATGGCGCAACCCGAGTCGCCGTCCGCATCGCTGCCGCGCTACCCCGTCGCCATCGCAGCTATCACCAGTTGCACCAACACCTCCGATCCCCGTCTGGTCGTGGCCGCCGGCCTGGTGGCGCGCAAGGCGCGCCGGCTCGGGGCGAGGCGGCCGGCCTGGGTCAAGACCTCGCTCGCGCCCGGTTCGCCGGCAGCCGAGCGCTATCTCAAACGGGCCGGTCTGCTCGAGGATCTGGAAGCTCTCGGCTTCAGTATCGTTGGCTACGGCTGCACCACCTGCATCGGCAATTCCGGGCCGCTCCTGCCGGTGATGGATGCCGCCATCCGCACCGACCAGGTCCTGCCGGTCGCCATCCTGTCAGGCAACCGCAACTTTCCCGGCCGCGTCCATGGCCAGGTCGAGGCCGGGTTTCTCGCTTCGCCCGCACTTGTCGTCGCCTATGCGCTGGCCGGGGACGCCGATCGCGACATCCTGACGGACCCGCTGATCGCGACCGCTGACGGAGAACCCGTGCTGCTCGCCGATCTGTGGCCGACGGGAGCAGAGATCGACGCGGCGCTGGCGCTCGCCCTCGACCCTGCGGACTTCAGCCGCGCCTTTGCCGAGGCGACGAAGAGTTGCCATTGGGCAGACCTCGACGCACCGTCTTCGCCGCTCTTCCCGTGGGACCCGGCATCGACCGCGCTCCGCCCGCCGCCCTTCGCGCGAGCGGTCCAACCTAACCGGCTCGGCCGGTATCGGGCTCGACCGCTGCTCGTCATCGGCGACGACATCACCACGGATCACATCTCGCCTGCCGGGCAGACCCCTGCAGCCAGCGAGGCCGGCCGATGGCTGATCCAGCGCGGCGAGGATCCCAAGGACCTCAACGTCTACGCCTCTCGCCGCGGCAACTGGGAGGTGATGCTGCGCGGACTCTTCACCAACCGCACGGTCGTCAATGCGCTTGCACCGGGGTTGCCGCCGGGATCGACGCTCCATGGTCCGACCGGAGAGATTCTGCCGCTCTGGCGCGCCGCTGAGCGCTACCGCGACTCGGGCGAGGCGATGGTCGTTGTCGCCGGGGAGCGATACGGCACGGGCTCATCGCGGGACTGGGCGGCCAAGGGCCTCGGTCTCCTTGGGGTCAACGCCGTCCTGGCCAGCAGCTTCGAGCGCATCCACCGCTCCAACCTGATCGGCATGGGCATCCTGCCGCTTGAGCTACCACCCGGCACCGGCCCGGCTTCGCTGGGCCTTGCTTCCGGCGACATGATCGAGATCGAGGCCCCGCCCGACGCGATCACACCGCGCTGCACCGTCGCGGCGCATATTCATCGCGGCAGCGGTTCGGTCGAGCCCCTTTTCCTGACTGCCGCCATCGAGACCGCGCTCGAGTGCGAGACGCTGCGGGCCGGCGGCATCATTTCTCTAATCCTCGGACGCCAAATCGATGCGTCCGTTCCGCCTTTCGCCGCAGCCGGTGAAGCACGACCCGCAGCATCGCGGGGCACATGAAACAGCGCAGAAGCGCGAGCCCTATCATCCTTGGGAGGATCATCATGACGACCCGCAGAGTTTTCCTGGCCGCCGGCATCGCGGCCTTTTCGATCTCGTCCGGTCTGGCGCTCGCCCAGTCGCCGATCCAGGAGCTGAAGATCATGGCCCCCGCCGGCCCAGGCGGCGGCTGGGACGGGGCGGCGCGCTCGATCCAGCAGGTGCTGACCGAGACTAGGGCTGTCCGTAGCGTCCAGGTCAACAATGTCACGGGAGCCGGTGGAACGATCGGGCTGGCGCAGTTCATCAACGGCGCCAAGGGCGATCCGAGCCAGCTTATGGTCAACGGCATCACCATGGTCGGCGCGATCTTGACCAACAAGTCGCCCGTCAACCTCGACCAGGTGACGCCTCTTGTGCGGCTGACGGGCGATCCGCTCGTTATCGTGGTTCCGGAGAACTCGCCGCACAAGACGGTCAAGGACTTCATGGCGGCGATCAAGGCGGACGTCGCTCGCGTCACCTGGGCGGGCGGCTCGGCCGGCGGCGCGGACCACATCCTCGCAGCGCTGGTGACGAAGGTGGCCGGTGGCGATGCCGGCAAGGTCAATTATGTCGCCTTCTCCGGGGGCGGCGAGGCGCTGGCGGCGATGCTCGGCGGCCGGGTGACCGCAGGCGTCTCGGGCTATGGCGAGTTCGAGGGGCAGATCAAGGCCGGCAAACTGCGCGCGCTGGCGATCTCGTCGGGCAAGCGTCTCGAAGGGGTTGACGTGCCCACGCTCAAGGAACTCGGCTATGACGTCGAGGTCGTCAACTGGCGTGCCGTGATGGCGGGTCCCGGCATTTCAGCGGATCAGAAGTCCCAGCTGACCAAGCTTTTCGACGGCCTCGTCGCCAGCGCCGAGTGGAAGGCTCTGCTCAAGGCACGAGGCTGGGACGACTACTATCTTGCCGGCGAGCCCTTCGCTCAATTCCTGAAGGAGGAACAGGTTCGGGTCGGCGACATCCTCAAGACCATCGGTTTAGTAAAATAGCCCGCTTGCTCGTCGGCCGCGCCGTCCCTAGACGAAAGGTAACGTCGGTGCGGGGACATCATTCATGGCGGGCAGCGGAAGACGGGACCTGGCGACGCCGCTCGCCGCCCGTATCCTTGACCAAATCCGGGATGGTGGCCTGCCACCGGGCACCCATCTTCGCTCACAAGACATCGCGACGCGCCTCGGCGTGTCGCGTTTTCCGGTTGGACAGGCTCTGCAGCTTCTTGCCGACAAAGGTGTCCTTCGGCACGAGCGCAATCGGGGGTTCTTCGTCGGTCAGGATGCGCCGCCCTCCAGCGAAGCCCTCGGCCTTTCGGAGCCAGATGCCGTCACTCAGGCCTACTTCCGCATTGCCGACGACCATCTGCGAGGCAGGCTGCCCGAACAGATCAGCGAATCCGATCTCAGACAGGGCTACGGACTGACTCGCGCCGAGCTCGCCGCAGTGCTGAACCGGATCAGCCAGGAAGGCTGGGCAGAGCGACGCGCGGGCTATGGCTGGACCTTTGCGCCGGTGCTGAGCACGCCGGAAAGCCTGGAGCAGACCTACCGGCTGCGCCTCGCGCTGGAGCCCGCGGCGTTGCTGGAGCCGGGATACCACCTCGCGCCGGAGGCCATCGCGGCATGCCGCGCCGCCGAAGAGCGCCTGCTCGCGGGCGCGATCGAGACCGACAGCGCCGACGCGCTGCACGAACGCGGCGTCCGCTTCCATGAGACCATCGTGGCGGGGTCCGGCAATCCGTTTTTCCTCGACACGATCCGGCGAATCAACCGCGTCCGGCGCCTGCTCTCGTATCGCTCCATGCTCGACCGCAAGCGCTACCGTCAGCAATGCGAGGACCATCTCGCCATTCTCGATTGCTTGGCCGAGGCGCGGCAGGTGGACGCGGCCGAGCTCCTGCGGGTGCATCTGTCCCACACCATCGCAAACCTCACCGTCATCCGGCCCCTGCTCAGCCCATGACACGAGAGCGGCATGAAGCGGAGCCGCATCGGAGGTCTGCTAGGTCGATGCCGCGCCGAGCCGTGCTCGCTTCCGGGCTGGCCTTCGCCCTGTGCGGCGCGGTTTTGGCTGATGGCCGTCAGGAAATCAGCCTCGATGGCGTGCTCGACGCCTTCGACTACTGTGCGCTGACGCCAATCGTGCGCAATGCTGGCGGCGCCATCACCGATTGGGAGGGCAGGGAACTCACGATTCATTCCGGCCATCGCTGCGTCGTCGCGAGCGGCAGCCCCGCGCTGCATGAGACAGTGCTCGACCGGTTGCGCTGCCATCGATGAATGAATTGCCCGGAAACGAACCTTCTGAGAGTCAGCTAGGGGCCATGATCAGGCATCACTAATTCGCAAACTGGTCTCGTCACAGGGCTAAGTTGTCTCTGTTCACCCGCTCCCACCCGGACGGAAAATCCGAAATACGACCCCAGAGACTGCGGCGCGACAGGGTTACTATTCGCGGGCTTCAAGTGAGCTGGCCACGGCTCCTGGCGCCGAGCGGAGGAGCAAAGCCCCAATGATCACGGGTTATTTCCGACGTGCAGGGAAATTCAACGGCTATCGGGGGATAGGCTGGTGCTGCGAGAGAGGATTGAACTCTCGACCTCTCCATTACCAAGAAGCGAGCCACCGGTATCTGTGGGTCTCCACAGGTTTGGGCACGTATCCGATACACCTTTAAATTCATCGCGTTGAGGTCTATATCGGTCTCCTCTGGTATCGGCTCGTAATGGGGAATAGCCCTCCAATCCGTTACCCCGACATTACCCCAAGAGGCGACCGTGAGGAAGAAGCTGACGGAAGTTGCAGTTCAAAAGCTGGGCCCAGAAGCCGACAAGCGGCTGGAAATTTTCGACAGCCTGACGCCCGGCCTTGCGCTGCGCATCACCGAGGCGGGAAAGAAAAGCTGGTCGGTGATGTATCGGGTGGCGGGCCGGGGCCAAGGTGGCAACCGGGGTGCGCTGCGCCGGATGACCCTGGGCACCTATCCATTGATCGATCTGAAAAAGGCTCGGGAGCAGGCGAGGGCAGCGTTGGATCTTGCTGACAGGGGCGATGACCCCGCCGATAAAAAGCGGGATGAAGCCCGGCAAAAAGGCGAGCGGGCATTTGAGGTGATCTGCGCGCGCTTCATCGAGCTTCACTCCAAGGCCCATACGGTCAAGTGGCGGGACACCGAGCGGCTGCTGAACACGCTTATCGTTCCGGCATGGCGGGGGAAGCCGATCAACACGATAGACCGGGCGACGGCGCATGAGCTGCTCGATGAGATCGCGATGAAGCAAGGCATTGGCCCAGCGCGAGAGGTTCGAAAGCACGTCACGAAACTGTTCAACTGGGCGGTTGATCGTGGGCTTCTTGCTGCAAGCCCCGTCGCTGGAATGCGTCGCCCGGAATTGGCCTATTCGCCCCGCGAGCGCGTGCTGTCGATGGCCGAACTCAAGGCTGTTTGGGAAGCAGCTGGCAAGATGGGCTATCCCTTCGGACAC
>SEEM01000020.1 GCA_004144595.1 Hyphomicrobiales bacterium | reverse complement strand
GATCGCCGCACGATCGCCGCAACCAAAGACGCGGAAACGGACGTTGTCTTCGCCCAAACTGCCGGTTATGGTCCCGAAGAGTCCGAGTTTGCAGAACTTCTAGCCGCAATAGATATTTGGGAGGAAATGCATCCTGACCGACGCGAGGAAGCGCAGCCAGATAGCATGGGTAATTGAGTGCTATCGAAATGATTCAGCCGGAGAAGCGACCCGCCGTGCATCACGCTGATAAGATAGTTTGAGGCGGCCGATCGCGAGGGCTGTTTTGGAACGAGATATAGCCGAGCAAATCGCCCAGCGACGTACTGCGCTCAGTCTATGATTTGCAGGGGTCTAATTGAATTTGAATTATGAACGGGCTTTTAGAAGGGGTAATCGCGGGATAATACTTGCTTGGTGATCCAGTGTGGACGCGTGAATTCCTCGATGATCCATTCGCCATTGAAGTGGCCAAAACCAGAATTCTTCTCTCCTCCGAACGGCCCGTAGATATCGGTTTGCACCGTCTGGTCGTTGATATTGGTCATACCTGCCACGATTCCGTTGGCAAAGCGTTCGGCGCGACGTATGTCGCGGCTGAAAACGGCGCTGGCTAGTCCGAATTCAGTATTGTTGGCCAAGTCAAGTGCCTCGGCGTCGCCAGATACTTTGATGATCGGCAGGACGGGTCCGAATATCTCTACATTCGATAACTCGTGCTCCGGCATGACATCGACGAATAGATGAGGGGGAACTACGTTTCCTGCAACCTGTCCGCCAATCAGCATGCGGGCGCCTTCAGACTTCGCTTTCTCGATCTTCTCGATCACCCCTTCAACTGCCTTCTTTGTCATCAACGGGCCAACGACTGTCTGGGGGTTGGCTGGATCACCGAATGGCAGTGCTTTGATAAGTGGCACGAGCTTGTCGACGAGGGCATCGTGCACCGCGGCGTCAACAATCACGCGGTTGGTGCTCATGCAGATCTGGCCTTGATGCAGGAAACGCCCGAATACGATGGCTTTGGCGGCCTGTTCGAGATCGGCGTCGTCTAGAACCACCAGTGGGGCGTTGCCTCCCAACTCCAGGCCGATCCGTTTCATGCGGGCGTTATTGGCGTTCTGGGCAACCAAGGAACGACCGATACGGGTGGAGCCCGTGAAGGATATGGCTGCGGCATCATCATGGCCAGTCAGCCTCTCAGCGATCTCGGTGCTGGCTCCGACAAGCACGCTGAACAGCCCCTTTGGCAGCCCGACTTCCTCGAATACCTTGGCGTGAAAGAGCCCGCCTGTAATTGGGGTTTCGCTGGCGGGTTTGAGAACGACGGCGTTGCCGAGGGCAAGAGCCGGCGCGAGCGCGCGTAGCGTCAGATTGATTGGAGAATTCCAGGAGGTAATCAGGGAGAGCACGCCAACGGGTTTGCGATAAACTTGACTTTGCTGCCCCGGTTGGAGGGATGGCAGAATCACACCGGCTGCCCTTTGTGCGTAGCCTGCGGCCTCGCTGCAGCAGATGGCCGCATGACGGGATATCTGGCGGCCCCAGAATGAGGTCGCACCAGCTTCCCGCGCCAGGAGTGCGACAATTTCGTCGAACCGCTCCTTGAACACCTGTGATGCCCTCATCAGGACGTCAGCGCGCTCACGTGGCATCAAGGCGGCCCATGCAACCTGTGCCTTCACGGCTGCGGCGTAGGCATCATCCACATCGTCGACCGAGGCGCCTCTAATACGGACGATTTCAGAATCGTCGTATGGGTTCTTGTCGACGATGACGGTCGTTGCCGAACGCCCGGCGCGCCACTCCCCTGCGATGAACTGCTTTGTCCAGCCTTCATAGGGCACCAGTACCGTACGAGCCATGGACCTGCTCCGCTGGCAATAAGGGGGTTGGCCCGGGAGCGTTCGTCCCGGGCGCCGATCGCATCAGCGCGTCGTGTAGCCGCCATTGGCGAAAATGGTCTGGCCGGTGATCCACCACCCGTCTGTGACCAGGAATTTGATCAGAGGCGCGATATCTTCGATGTCGGTGAGGCCGGTCTTTGAATACTTGCCTAGGGCAGCGCCTGCCTTGTTGTATGCGATCGAATCCGGGGTTTCCTGACCAAAGAAGAAGGGTGTGTTCATCGGTCCGGGGCCGACCGCATTGACTGAAATCCCGCGGTCGCCGAATTCCTTCGACGCAGCCCGGGTGAAATGCTCGACCGGCGCTTTCGTGCTGGGATAGATGCCGTAGTAGGGTGTGTATGCAGCCAACAACGAGGAAACGATCGTGACGATGCTTCCTCGCTCGTTCAGGGTACGACCCGCCTGCTGCATGAAGAACAGTGCAGCCTTGGCATTGGCATTCATGGATTTTTCGTAGTCGTCTTCGGTGATCTCGAGGAAGGGCTTCTTGATCACCACGCCGGCCGTGTTGATGGCGACGTCGATACCACCGAACTGGTTCTTCGCTTGGTCGAACATTTTGATGTTGGTGGCCTGGGAGGCCAGGTCGCCTTGGAATAGCATGACCTCCGCGCCCTTGGCCTTCAAGGCGGATGCGGTCTTTTCGGCCTCCGCCCTCGAACCCTCGCTGTTGTAATGGACGAGGATGCCACGCGCGCCAGCGTCGACAAACTGGTTTGCAATCAACGCGCCGAGGTTTTTCCCGCCACCTGCAATGATGGCAACCTTACCGTTCAGGCTATGCTCAGACATCGGTCATCTCCTCCTTTTCAACATTGCAACGAGCGCGGCCCGGATCGGGCAGAGCCTTGAAAGCGGGGGCCTATGATCGGGCGGGCACGCGGCGCCGACGAAGCAATCGAGCTTCCCGGAACGACACGCCAAGCACGATGGCTGTGCTGAGCCAGCCCAGGGTCAGTAGGTCCAGCGTGCCGTTTAGTGGTATGAGAAGCAGCAGCGCCATGGCGCCCGCGATATGGGAGAATGGAACAGCGCCATAGACGATCTTTTTGTAGATCGCGCTGCCGAGCAGGTAGATCGCGGGGCCGCTGGCAAGCGTTACGGCATAAGCCATTTTCACCGGGTCGTGAGGATGCGCCAAAATCAGATCGTTCCCGACAGCGCTCACGATGATGCCCGCGACGAGTACGGCATGGACGTAATGGAAGTAGGCGCCGATGCGACCCGCATCGTCGGAATGCGTGATTGTGTCGGTCGCGTCGCTGCTCGACGTGCCAAAATACAGCCACCACATCGCCAGCGCCCCGAGAAATGTGGCGAGCAGAGCCGACAGCATCGTTGCATCCCACACCTTCGCGGTGCCGAAGGTGGCGCCGGTCGCGAGAAGCGTTTCGCCGAGAGCAACGATCACGAATAGCTGACAGCGCTCCGCCAGATGTCCGCCTTCTATGGTCCAGTCGCTAGTCCGGGATCGGCCGAGACCGGGCAACGCGAAACCAAACATCGGCGAGGCATATTCGCAAATACAGGCAAAAACCCAAAAGCCAGCGCGAAGCCAGCCTTCCGCAAGAGTTCCTGATATCCAGAATACCGCCGCGATGGTGAGCCAACCGAGCATCCGCCGGTAGTTTGCGGCAAGCGGATGCTCGCTCCCCAACTGGTAGACGATATAGGCGGTGCGCCCCACTTGAATGGTGACATAGGCTGAAACGAACACCACGGCGCGCTCGCCGAACGCGCCGGGAATTGCGGCCGCCATGACCAGGCCTGCAAGCATCACCACAAACAGCAGGTTCCGGATCTGCGGCGTCTCCGGGTCGAACCAGTTTGTGACCCAGCAGGTGTATTGCCACCCGAGCCAGACCGCGAGCCACAGGATCAGCGTCTGAACCGCACCGACGACGGTGAGGTGCTGCAGTAGCTCGTGCGAGAGCTGCGTGACGGCGAAGACATAGACCAGGTCGAAGAAGAGTTCCGCATAACTAACGCGTGCATGATGCCCATCGCGCCGGCGCAGTAGCGAATAGCCGCTCTGCGCTGGGCCGCTCATCGTGCGAAACGCCAGATTGCGAGGCAGGCCAACAATGCAGGCACGGCCAACACGACCAGGAAAATAGGAAATTCATCACGAACCGAGTAGCCCGCCTTCGTAACGCCGATCCACATATTCATCAAAGCGATAACGAGCCAGACGGGTAAGAACGCCTTGGCGGCTAGCCCATAGGCAGGCTCCGCCCCTCCCCACAATTTTCCGAATAATAAAAAGATTATAAGCAGCAGAACGCCGCAACCAAGAACCATCGCGACATGCATTATTTTTCACCGTTCGAAGGAATAATATTAATTTAGATCGGTGCATTACATAACTACTCGCGGATTATGATTATAAGACGTAGAGTTGCGGTTTGCAATTTAGGACAGTATTCTTTGTTTCATTATAATTTTGCTTTCTGTCATCGAGATTGGCTCATCTAAAAGCAAGGGCGCTTCAATTGCGCCTTCAAAGCGATCAGGTTTCAGGGCTCGGATCGATAAACTGGTTGGCTTCGCCGGTTTGACGTGATTCCCGTCTTCCAAGAGAAAACCCTGGGGTGAATGCGGATCGCTTCTGGCTCACGGACCCAAAATTCCCGCAGATTGAGCTACATCTGTCGACGGATGCGCATGGCAGGCCGGGTGATGACGACGGCCGGGTAATCAGCGGCATCGTCCATTTCCTGAAGCGTAGCGGCCGGTGGATCGATGCGCCGCCTGGCTATGGGCCGGCCAAGGTCAGCTCATGGCGCCGAGGGGACGAGCCCGGTCGATGGCCGATGCATTTCGATCAAGCAAAGATGGATAAGCCCTAGGCGCGCGCGGCCACGCCATACTGAGAGGCGCAGCTAAGGGTGTCCCCCGGGCAACGCTCGTCACGAAGCCGTATGCCCTAATGGCGACAGCGGGCGTCGGAGACCTGGCTCATGCCCCTTGCGCAGAAGAGTTGTCTGAGGAAATTACAGAGATATTTCAATCGTATAAGTGTTCGCAGATTTGTCCGGCCCGGCCCACCACGACCCTTCCAATGTCCTGATTTTTCTGCAGGTTTGCCTGTGCCGCGCGATGCGCTGCGGGGAATGGATCCGCGCTTGCAGCCTCCGATTCGGCCAGGTGGGCTATCCGGGCGAGAGCAGGCGCCGGCCTTTGCGAGTGCGTTGCATGCGCGCTGGCCGTGGCGGGTGTCGTGACCGGTTCCATCCTCTTCGATCGGGCTCAGCCTTTCTCCAGAACGAGCCTCTTGGTACGGTCGCTGTTGATGATCAGGCGATCATTCGTGATCCGGACGGTAAAGAGCCAGGGCAGCACCCACGGGCAGACGCGCCACTGGTCATGGACCTCGGTGCTGACGGGATGGGCGAAGAAGAAGTCATCGCCGTGGGGGATGAGCTTCACGCGCTGGCTGCCCTCGGGCGATGACAGGGTGAGATGCAATTCCGAGCCGGCCTTGCCGGTCTCTCCGCGGAAGGCGCCGGATTGCGCCGCGAAGCTTCTCCCCGCGAAGCGATCGATCGGGGTCGCGGTCGGCAGGATCGGTATAAAGCGGCGGGTCCGGCCGAAGCGTGTCGCCGAGAGGGCGCCGCCGGCCTCGGCTTTGAGCGCAAAGGCCGGGATCGAGGCCTGCGGCTGCCAGCTTCCGCTGCCTACGGGCAGTAGTGGCGCGCCGCCCATGTTCATCACAAGATAAGGCTGACCCTGGCGCAACTCGATCTGGAACACGTCCTCGCCGGCTTCGTCGCGATAGGTGCCGGCGGGAAGGTCGAACTGCTCTTTCGGGCCTTCATTGGCTGCCTCCAGCAGGTCGCGTGCGATCGAACGAGCCAGCACATAAGGCGCGCAATCGTCGTGGTTGGCGAGAAGGACGATGCCGAGATCGGCCTCCTTGAAGCGGACCGACTCCGAGCGCGCGCCCGCGATCCACCCGCCGTGGCCGACAGCATCGCCGAGATCGCCGTGATCGCGCACCAGACCGTAACCATAGGGCGAGGCGACACCGTTGATCATCACGCCGGCATTTTCCATGCGCGCGATCATCGCGGCGTCGCCGATCTTCGGCTGGCGCAGGTTCTGCTGCCAGATGACCATGTCGTGCAGCGTCGAGACCATGCCGCCCTCGCCGCCGATGGCGATGCCCCAGGCGGCTTTCAGCCAGTTGCCGTCCGGCGCGCGCCGGTGATGCCCGGCGAGCCGCGGCAGGATCACGTCGTCGCGCGGCATCAGCGCCGTGTCGTGCATGCCGAGCGGGCCGGTGATGCGCTCCTTCAGGAGTTCGTTGAAGCTGAGCCCCGAGACCTTTTCCAGGATTTCGGAGAGCAGCAGGAAATTGCTGTTGCTGTAGAGCAGATCGTAGCCCGGCTCGAAATTGAGCTCGCTTTGCCGGCCGACGACGCTGCGCGCGTATTGACGCGAGGAGGGCGCGAGGATCGGTACGCCGCCGATCGTCATCATCTCCAGGATGTCGCGCAGGCCGGATGTATTCGAGGCGAGATGATGCAGGGTGATCGTCCGGCCGTAATCGGGCAGCCAGGGCAGATGGGTGCGGACGTCGTCCTGCAGCGACAGACGCCCCTCGCGTTCCAGCGCCAGCAGCAGCCAGGTGGTGAACTGCTTGCTCTGCGAGGCGATGCGCACGACCGAGCGGCTGGAGAGCGGGATGCCGTTGGCGAGATCGGCCATGCCATAGGCGGCCTCGTGCACGACCTCTCCGCCGGAGAGGACGGCGATCATCATCCCCGGCGAGGTCTCGCTGTTCCAGGCCGCGACATGCGGGGCAATGCGGGCAGAGATCGTTGCGGGATCGAGGGCGAGAGCGGCGCGGGGCATGGCAGGCTTTTAGGCTCGAGGCTGATAGGAAAGCGCCGCGCCCCCGGGAGGACGCGGCGCTTCAGGCTTAACGCTTGATCTCGACGTTCCAGAAGGCTGGCCAGGGCGAAGGGGTGAAGCCCGTAAGACCAGGGGAGACCGCCGAAAGCGCGCTGAAGTTGCCGATCTTGACGATGGGAGCCTGCTCGAAGATCAGCTTCTGCAACGCGACCCAGTGCTTGACGCGGGCATCCTGGCTGGTCGCGCTGTTGAAGGCCTCAAGCGCCTTTTCCTTTTCAGGCGTGTCCCACCAGCCGCCGGCCGTCTTGGACATGATGAAGTTCAGGGCGGGTTCCGGCAGGAACGGGCTGTGGG
This sequence comes from Hyphomicrobiales bacterium, assembly GCA_004144595.1. Classification (GTDB taxonomy): domain Bacteria; phylum Pseudomonadota; class Alphaproteobacteria; order Rhizobiales; family Beijerinckiaceae; genus Allobosea. The sequence continues at coordinate 46,010 of SEEM01000020.1, read as the reverse complement.
TGATGAAGACTTCCCAGAGCTCAGGCTTCTTGTTGCGCTGGATCATCGTCGCCCAGTCGCTGACCTGGAGATCGACCTTGAAGCCGGCCTGCTCGAGATAGACCTGCGCGACCTGCGCCATCTTATAGTGGAACTCGTACTGGCGGCTGGTCAGGATGCGGATCGGCTCGCCCTTGTAGCCGGCCTCCTTGAGCAGTGCGGCGGCCTTCTTGTCGTCGGCGATGTTGTAGTTGCCGGCGACGCCGACATCGCTGCGCCAGGCATAGCCTTCCGGGTACATCGCGCCGTCGACGGCGTAGAACTTCTGGTCGCCGAAGCCTGCGGCCAGCATGTCCGTCTCGCTGAGCGCCGCCTGCACCGCCTTGCGGATCTTTTCGTTCTTGAGCGGACCTTCCTTGTTGTTCATCACGAAGATCGGCCAGCCGAAATTATTGAGCAGGGCGGGCCTGGCCTTGCCCTTCTCCAGCCGCGCGAAGGCTTCGACGGGAAGGGAATCGACATAGTCGAACTGGCCGGCGATGGCGGCCTCGACGCGGGTATTGGCGTCCGGCACCGGGACGAAGCGAATTTCGTCGAACTTGGCGACACGGGCGCCACCGAAGCCGTCGGCCTTCTCGCTGCGCGGCTTGTAGCCGTCGAAGCGGACGAGCTGAACATACTGGTCCGGCTTGTGCTCCTTGAGCTTGTAGGGGCCGGTGCCGATGACCTCCTTGAGCGGCGTCGCCAGAGCCTCGGCCGGCATGATCGCGGCGGCCGAATTGTTGAAGGCGAGCAGCGAGAGCAGCGGCGCATAAGGCTGGCTGAGGGTCAGGGTGACCTCGCTCGGCCCGGTCGCGGCGACCGACTTGACGTAAAGCGCCGTCTGCTTGCCGCGGGAGGCGACTTCCATCCAGCGCTTCAGCGAGGCGACGACATCCTCGGCGGTCATGTCGCGACCGTTATGGAACTTGATGCCCTGCCGCAGGGCGATCTTGTAGACGGTGCCGTCGGCGACAGTCGGCATCGCTTCGGCCAGGAGCGGCGTGACGTTCCACTTGCTGTCGAAAGTGAACAGCGTCTCGAAGACATGCTGCGAGATCATCCCGACGAGGTCGGTCCCGCTGATGCCGGGGTCGAGCGAAGCGGGCTCGCCGATCACCGCGACATTGACGATACTGCCGGCCTGCTGGGCTTGGCCCGGCGAGACGGATGAAAGCGTGATCGACGCCGCGATCCCCACGAGAGCCAGGAACTTTCTCATTGCCACTTTATTCCGCTATTATGATATGTAGGCCATAATAACAAAACATCCGGGTCATAGGCTGTCAAGCTAAGGCACGATCGATGCAAGCGCGGTGCCTTTTGATTCCACCGCGCTATCAGTCGTGTCGCCAGGCCGGGCGCGGGCTATTCCAGCGCCTTGAAGATCAGCGCCGTATTGAGGCCGCCGAATGCGAAGGAGTTCGACATCGCGGCGGGGATCGGCATGGCCCGGCCCTGATTGGGCACGCAGTCGAGATCGCATTCGGGGTCCGGCGCATCGAAATGGGCGGTCGGCGGGGCGATGCCGTTCTCGATCGCCATGATCGTCGCGATCGCCTCGAAGGCGCCGGCGGCGCCGAGCGCATGGCCGGTCACGCCCTTGATCGAGGAGGTCGGCGGCACCGGCCGCTTGCCGAACAGGCGCTTCAGGGCCTGGGTTTCGGCCCGGTCATTGGCGCGTGTGCCGGTGCCGTGGGCGTTGACATAGGCGATATCGCCGGGATCCAATCCGGCATCTTCAAGGGCGAGGGTCATGGCCCGCGTCATGCCGTCGACATTGGGCGCGACGATATCGCCGGCGTCGGAGCTGAAGCCGAAGCCGGCGGCCTCGATCATGGGGGTGAGGCCGCGACCGCGTGCATGTGCCTCGGTTTCCAGAACGATGATGCCGGCGCCTTCGCCGAGTATGAGTCCGTCGCGCCCGGCGGAGAAAGGCCGACACAGGGTCCGCGACATGATCTTCATGGCGTCCCAGGCGATCAGCGTTCCGGCCGAGAGCGGAGCTTCGGTACCACCGGCGATGACGATGTCGGCGAGCCCGGCGCGCAGAAACTGCATGGCGGTGCCGATGGCGTGGCTGGAGGAGGCGCAAGCGCTCGACGTCACGAAGCAAGGGCCGGTCGCGCCCGTCGTCATCGAAACCCAGCTTGCCGAAGAGCTCACCATGACCTTCGCCACGGTCATCGGATGCGGGCGCTTGTTCTGGGTATAGAGCCTTGCATACTGGTCGTCGGTGCTGCATTGCCCGCCGGCGGAGTTGCCGAGGATGACGCCGACGCGCTCCGGGCGGGGCAGGCCTGTACGGAGGCCGGCGGCGGCCAGCGCCTGACGCGCGGCTGCGACGGCAAAGAGTGCGTTCCGGTCGCAGGCCGAGGGCGACAGGCCGAGCCCTTCCATGAAGCCCTGGCCCTGCACTTCCGCCACGCGGATGCCCTTGCCCGGCAGGGCCGAGGCTTCCCCAAAATATCCGTGCCCCTCCAGCAAGGCCTGCCAGAAGCTACCGGTATCGCAGCCTGCCGGGGAGACGATGCCGAGGCCCGAGACGACGATCCGGGTCATGCCACCTGCTTTTTGGCCAGCAGCTTGGCGATCTCGTCGCAGAGCTCGCCGATCGTCTTGACGTCGTTGATGGCGTTGTTGGCGTTGTAATCGATCTCGATGCCGAAATGATCTTCCAGTTTGAAGATGATCTCCACGAAATCATAGGAGTTGAAGCCGGTATCCTCCAGCAGAGTCTCTGGTCCCCAGACGGCCTCGATCGTCTTCCCGCGATCGCGCGAGGGGTTCTCCTCGATGACCTGCTTGAGCATCCCGATCAGGAAATCGATCGTGATCGTCGGCGCCTCACTCGTCATGGCTGAGTGCTATCCTCGTTCGAAACGGCTGCCATACCCTTGCTTGAGTTCAGCCGGGCCGTAAACCGTTTATCGGTCGCTACGCGGGTCGTGCGGCATGGCATCGGCAGGCGCCTATGGCCGGTCCCTCAAATGGTGGACGTAAGCCGCGCGGGTTTCGGGCGTGATCGCGCGAGCTTAACCAAACGGACACGCGCTGGATGCAACGGCCCGACCGCCCTGCCGCAACGCCGCCGGAAGAGGGCTGGCCGTCCTCGGCGGTCGCACTCGCGCGCCAGCAGCGCCGGGCAAAGCGCATCGTCCAACGCGTCGCGCTCTTCGTGATCGCCGGTCCTGTCGGCCTCGCGCTGCTCGCCATCCTGATCTTCGAGCTCGGCTCGGGCTCTGGCTGGTCGTTTCTGGTGGGGCTTCCACTGATCGCAATCGCGATCCTGACATCGCTGGCGCTGCCGTTGCTCGTGCCGGCCTTGTTCGTGCTGGGAGCCTGGGCTCTCTTCCGCAGCTATTACAAGAAGCCGCCTGCTTCCACTGCAACGCTCTCGGCCTCCACCGAGGTGGCTCAGCAACCGGTTTCGCCGTTAGCGGCAGAAGTAGCCCTGCTGGAGGCCCTGCGCGGCAAGCTCGCGACGGAAGCACGGCGCCGGACGATCCTCTTCGTTCCGCTGGGCCTTGCTGCGGCTCTGCTGCTGTACTGGCTGATGATCGGGAGAGGCGGCTCGTCGGAAGGCTCGCCCTTCGTTGCTTTCGTCATCTTCGTGGTGATCGGCGGGGGCGGGGCCTGGATCTGGGCGGTCGGCGGCCCCGGAGGGCGCTATCGGAAGGCCTTCAAGGAGAGCCTGATTCCGCGCCTGCTGGCGGCCCATGGTGAACTGACCCACAGCGTCGGGGCGAAGCCCGATCTCAGCCGCGCCGTCACGCTCGGCCTGTTGCCCGCCTATAGCGACCTCGATGCCGATGATGGCCTTGCCGGCCGGTATCGCGGCCGTCCGGTTACGATCAGCGAGATCACTCTCACCCGCAAGGTGAACGATAACGACCGGACGCTCTTCCAGGGGCTCTATGTCGAAATCGGCGTCTCCACTCCGTTTCGCGGCACGACGATCCTGCGCGACCGGGACGCCGAGCAGCCCGGCAACGGCCTGCAAAGGCTGCGTCTCGAGGACCCGGTTTTCGAGGAGATCTACGCGACATGGTCGAGCGATCAGGTCGAGGGCCGGGCGGTGCTGACGCCTGCCGTGATGGAGCGCCTGTTGGTGATCGCCGATGGAAAATCGTTCCTGCCGCCGCTCTTTCTGATCAGCCAAGACAGGATGGTGTTCGCGCTTCCGACCATCATTCCCGGCGCGCTGTTCGAGCCGCCCGGCCTCGAAACCCATGTCGCGGCTCAGCAGCTTGCCAGCCTCGAAGCCGATTTTGCCCGCGTCTTCGCACTCATCGACGCGATGATCGACATGCATGTCGCGGTGCGGGCGCCGCACGAGACGCTATCGACTCCGTACTCGCACCCAGCCGGGAGCCTGCCATGACCCTGTTCCTGATCCTGCTCGTGCTAGCCGCGGGGATTGTCCTCTATGTCTGGTACGCGGCGATCGTGACGCGGCGTAACAAGGTCGCGGAGACGTTGGGTGGCATCGATGCGCAACTTCAGCAGCGCCACGACCTGATTCCCAACGTGCTCATCATCGCGGGCCGTTTTCTCGAGCATGAGAAGACGCTGCTCGACCAGATCACAGCGCTCAGGACACAGGCGCTGCCGCAGATCGGCGAGCGTGATTTCGGGCGCATCGCCGAGAAATTCAAGGCGGAGGCTTCGCTCGGTGCCGACATGACCAGGCTGTTCGCCGTGGCCGAGAGCTACCCCGCACTGACCTCGTCGGGGCCTATGATGGAGGCCCAGCGCAGCTATGCCGAGGTCGAGGCCAATATCGCCGCCGCCCGGCGCTTCTACAACAGCGCCGTCGGCGACCTGCGCAATGCCGTGCAGATCTTTCCGGGCGGGCTGCTCGCCGGCGCGGCCGGGGTCGGCACCCTGCCGCCGTTCTACGAAGCAGACGCTGCGAGCCGTGCACCGGTCTCCGCCGCCGACCATCTGTGATCCGCAAGGAGATGAAAACGATGTCCCGTTCGATGAAGCTCTTCACGCTCCTTTGCGCGCTCCTCTTCGCGCCGCTCGCAGCCGCCGCGCAGGATCATCCGCTGCTCGGCCGCTACGGCGATTCCAAGCAGGTCGGTTACAAGGTCGACGCCTATGACGAGGCCCGCATCATCACCGGTCCCTTCGCCGAGCGCACCAAGACGCAGCAGCAGGGCCCCGGCTGGACCGTTGTCGAGGGCAAGATCACGACGCTGTACTACAAGCTTCCGGTCGGCCGGACGAGCCTGGAGGCGCTGCGCAACTATGAGGCGAGCCTCAAGGAAAAAGGCTTCGATATCGCCTTCACCTGCTCGACCGAGGCCGGAACCTGCTTCACCGAAGGCCAGGGCTATCCGGGCCTGTTCCTGGGGCTGGCGCTCGACGGCCGGACCGACCTGCCCAAGCTGCAGCTCGGCGACTACGTCCGCAACTTCTTCGGCAACGGCAATGGCCGCTATCTCTACGCGAAGCTGAGCCGGCCCGCCGGCACGGTCCATGTCAGCCTGGCCTTCTCCGACGATGCCAACCGGGGCCGCGTCGTCATCGCGCGCGTCATCGAGACCACCAAGATGGATACCGGCATGATCAAGGTCGTCGAGGCCGACGAGATGAGCCGCAATCTCGATGCCCAGGGCCGGATCAACCTCTACGGAATCCTGTTCGATTTCGACAAGGCCGAGATCAGGCCGGAATCGCAGCCGCAGCTCGAACAGATCGCCGCATTGCTGAAGCGAAACCCGGCGCTCAGGCTCGACGTCGTCGGCCATACCGACGGGCAGGGTGGGGCGGCCTACAACCTCAAGCTCTCCGATGCGCGCGCCTTCGCAGTGGTGGCCGATCTGGCGATGCGCCACGGCATCGACCGCACGCGCCTCAACGCCGTCGGCAAGGGCATGGACCAGCCGATCGCCTCGAATACCGACGAAGCGGGGCGCGCGCAGAACCGCCGGGTGGAGCTGGTGAAGCGCTAGCGTTCGCCGGCGCTTCACCGCCTGCCTCAGCGCCTGCCGGGCCGGCCTCGACGCCCCCAGCGGCGCGCAGCTGCGGTCCGCTGACGCCACCACCCTCCGGCACGCCGGCGATGAGTGAGGCGCCCGACCAGCAATGAGAATTCGGCATCGGTTTCAGGCACCGCCGCCAAGGCTTGGTCGAGGGACAGTGCCGAGGGCGCGGCTTCGGCTTGCGTGACCAGCGTCGCGCTTGTGCCTCCGGCAACAAGCCCGGCGAGGGCGATCAGAAAATGACGGCGTTGCATGGCTGCATCTCTCCTGTGAAGGCCGAAATGCTGTGCCTTCCTGCTGGAGAAAACATCATCCAAGTGGATGATATTATTGAATTTTCGGTATCATCGCATACGGCAGGAGCGCCTCAGGTTCTTTGCCGCGACATCGTCTCCAAGCGTCGAGCCTTCGCGCCAGTATTCGCAGGCCTTGGTACGGTCACGCGGGACGCCGTGACCGTTGGCATAGAGCACGCCCATGTTGGTGTAGGCACCTGGCGTCTTCGCGTCGATGGCGCGCTGGTAGTAGTCGCGCGCCTTGGCATAGTCGCGCCGCACGCCGTTGCCTTCGGCATACATCGCGCCGAGCTGGACCAGCGACTCGCCGAGGCCGGTTCCGGCGGCGCGCTCATAGAGCGCCATGGCGAGACCGGGATCGCGCTTCACCCCGGCCGTGCCGCGCCGCAGGATGCTCGCCAGGTCGTGCATCGCGCCGGCATGGCCGAGCTCGACCGCCTTTCGCAGATAGGTGACGGCGTCGGCGGTGTTTCCGCTTTTCTGGATGGCGCGGCCGAGCTGGAAATAGGCCCGCCGCGGGGCGCCGCCGGTGTCCACCGCCTTGCGGCAAGCGCGGATGGCGGCGCCGGCATCGATCGCTGTGAATGTGACACCAGCTACGCTTGCCGGTTTTTCGACGTCCGCCGCTGCTGCTGCGGCGCGGTCGCAGGCTTCCATGTCGAGAGAAGAACCAGCCGTCGGATCGGCATTGCCGATGACGACAGCACGGCCCGGCGCCTGGTCGGCGGGTTTGGGGGCAGGGGCCGCCCCCTTCAGGCTCGCGATCCGGATTTCGGCGAGCGCCTTGTAGACACCGTTAAAGCGGCCTGCGCCGACCTGGTCGAGATAGGCCTGGTACATGGCGGGGTCGCTGCTGCTCTGGATGCTCTGCCAGAAGATATCCTCGGCCGAAAGCTGTGCCTGCGCGACGCGAAAGGGCGCCGGGGCGGCGGCGAGGGGGAGGGTGCCGCCGGCAAGCGCGGCGAGGATCAGGGCGAGCGAACGTGCGGATGACATGGGCGCTTCCTTCGGCATCGGCTGCCCCGCGCGGGGCCGGCGTCTCATTCGCAGCGGTCGGTGGAACTACCGCCCGGCGCAGTTGGCTTTCTCTCCGGCGATGGAGGCGGCATTTCCTGCCGCTGCTCCCTGCCTGAACAATTGGCAGGCCTTGTCGATGTCCTTGAGGACGCCACGGCCGGCGAGATAGGCGGCGGCCAGTTCCGGATAGACCGTCGGCTCGTCGAGCTTGAGCGCGAGATTGTAGAAAGCGACGGCCTTGGCATGGTCGCGCCCGGTGCCTTGTCCGTTCGCATAGATCAGGCCGATCCGGACCACCGCGCCGCTGATGCCGGCATCGGCGGCGCGATAGAACAGGGCGAGCGCGCGGGAGGCGTCGCGCGGCCCGTCCTGGCCCGAGAGGAGTTTGTCGGCGAGGACATAGAGGGCGAGCGGGTGGCCGAGATCGACAGCCTTCTGCAAAAAGCGGCTCGCGTCGATGCGATTGCCGTTGGCCTCATGGGCGCGGGCGAGCTGGTAGAAGACCCGCCGGGGCGCTGCATCCGCGTCGGCGGCCCGTGCGCAGGCGAAAACGGCCTCCACGATGCTGCGCGCACTCAGGTCTGCGCCTTCGATGCCGGCGGGCTTCTCGTTGTCGCGGCTGTCAGCGGCCGCTCGGTCGCAGGCGGCCAGATCGGGACTGGAGGACTGGGGCGGGGATGAAGCGGCCGAGGGCGGCTTCGGCGGTGCCGTTTCTGTGCGAACCGGCGGAGAGGGCGCGCCGCCGCGCAACGCGGCAAGGCGCAGTTCGGCGAGCTTGCGATAGGTGCCGCTGAAGGTGTTGCCGCGCACCTGCGCCAGATAGGCCTCGAACATGGCGGGCTGGGTGCTGCCCTCGATCGATTGCCAGAATACATCCTCGGCGGCGCCAAGCTGGGGCGGGGGGACGGCGACCTGATCCGGCTTGGCGATGATCCCGGGCTTGCCGGCCGGCAGCGTCCCGGTCAGGTTCACGCGGCCGACGATGCCGTCGTAATAGGCCGGGATCTGCTCGTGGCCGATACTGCGGGCGAGGTCGCGGACCTTGGCCTGCGTCTCCTTGGCGATGTCGATCAGGCTGAGGTCGGTCCGCTCGACCAGGGGCAAAAAGCTGCGGACGAAGATCGAGGTCGTCGCCACGTCGCTCGGCGAAAGCTTGTCCAGCGCCTGCTGCTTGGAGCCGGCCGAGAACATGATGAAGACGCCGTTCGAGGCGTCCATGCGGGCGAGTCCCTGCGAACCGACGAGCGCGCGCGTGCCGGGGCGGGCGAAGGGATTGTTGCGGCAGGCGTCGAGGATGGCGACGACGGTGCCGGCGCCGCGCGCTCGCAGACGGTCGATGATCTCGGCAGCATTGAAGGCAGCGTCCTTGACGAGCCCGGCTTCGCCCTCGCGGGCGGCAGGCACGTCGACCGGAAGCAGCCAGTTCTGGCCGTCGATCTCGAAGCCATGGCCGGAGTAATGGAAGAGTACGGTGTCGCCGGGGACGATTCGGCCCTCGATGGCGGCCAAGGCGCGGCTGATCTGGCGTTGCGTGCCGTTCTCGACCAGCTCGATCTCGAAGCCTGCGCGCTGCAGCGCATCGCTCATCGCCCGGGCGTCGTTGACGCCGGCGCTGAGCGGCGAGATCTCCTGATAGGCGTCGTTGCCGATGACGAAGGCGAGCTGCTTGGCCTGGGCCGCGGCGGGCAGAGCCATGGCGGCGGCAACCGACAGCAGAATGCCGGCGATCCACGCTGTCCACGAAGAGCGGTCTCTGGCCATCCGCCGATGGATGCAGGTCAGGCAGCCGCCTGGCTTCCTTCATTTGAACGATGGCGAGGTGCGAATGCTGAAAGGGCGGAGCCGCAAGCGGCCCCGCCCTTTCCGGCTGATCGATCAGGTGCCGATGGTCAGAAGCGGTAGCTCACGCCGGCGCGGCCGGTGTGATAGCGCGGCTCCTGGGTGCCGCTGAAGCCCGGAAAGGCCTGCTGCGAATCGTTCTGGATACGCTCGAACTGGGTGAAGCGGTATTCGACGCGGGCCGACAGAGACTGCGTAAAGGCGTATTCGATACCGCCGCCGATCGTATAGCCGGTCGCCGTCTTGCTGAAGCTTTCGGAGGTGCCCGGCCAGTTCCAGTAGGTGCTCTTGATGTCGGCGACGGCCAGGCCGCCGGTGGCGTAGAACAGCGCCGGTCCGACCGCATAGCCGAGGCGCAGGCGCAGCGAGCCTTGCGTGTCGATCTCGGTCTGGCCGCGGCCGCCGGGATTGAAGGGGGCGACCGGCGGGTCGGTGAAGCCGCCCTTGACCTTGCCGAACTCGATATCGCCTTCGATACCGGCGACGAACGCGCCGAACTGATAGTTCGCGCCGACATGGGCGCCGCCGACGAAGCCATCCGGATCGAAGCGGTTCTTCAGGCCGACATAGCCCATCGTCGCGGTGAGAAATTCCTTGGTGGTGTCGACGCCCGAGCTATAGCCAACCTGGCCACCGACATAGAAGCCCGTCCAGGTCATGACCGGAGGCATCATCATCGGGGGCGGACCCTTGCGGGTGCTCAGCAGGTCGGCAGCCATCGCGCCGGACGACGCGCTCAGAAGCGTTGCTGCGAGAAGGAAATGGCGGAAGCCACGCATATCGACTGGCCCTCAGATCGCGGACGAGCCGGACAATCCGGCATCCCTAACTGGCTCTTTCCTGCCACAAATATGGTTAAGGTTTCCTTATCGGCAGCTTGGATCTGGTTGCGCGAAGTCCTGCCTGCGGTTGCAAGGCCGCGTCTGCAAGGCGCCTCAGAAGCCTGTGATCCGCGCCCATTCAAAACCCCTTCCGTAGCGTTGGGGGGCGCTGGCTTCATTGGCCGCGGCTGACGCTGCCGCAAAGTAATCGCGCGGCGGGCGCGCACTGCTCTTTTTGCGTGGGAGCGTCCAGGCCTTGCATTCCCGGCGGCTGGCATAGCGCAAAAACCGTCAAGCAATCGGCCCGCTATTCTGTCTATATTTCAGTAACCATTCGGCGGAATCTATAGTTAATACAGAAGAAAATCATGATTTTCCGGGCGATGAACCGAAATTTAATCCGTTCCTGTGTATTCATCCGGGCAGTCGGCGAATAAAGCCGCAAGCAAACAACAGGCTCGGGGTTCAGACAATGATCACGGACGAGAAGCTGCCGAGTGCGGCGCTGACGGGAAGCATGCGCGATTTCCGGGTGCCGGGCGGTGCCGACCTGGAGCGGCGCGTGGGCAATTTCTTCAAGTGGCAGAATCTGCGGCGCCAGAACGGCCTCTGGCCGTTCTCCCGTGCGACCGATTTCGGCCCGCGCACCGAAGTTCTGGCCACCGACGATCGTGGCATCAACATGGAAGGCGTGAACTTCGCTTCGCAGGACTATCTCAGCATGTCCTCGCACCCTGCCATCAAGGAGACGGCACTGGCGGCGATCGAACGCTACGGCGTTCATAGCGCCGGCTCGGCCGCGCTCGTCGGCAACACCACGCATTCGGTCGCTCTGGAGCGCAAGATCGCCGAATTCCTCCAGATGGAGGACTGCCTGCTCTATCCGACGGGCTGGGGCGCCGGCTATGGCGTGATCCGCGGCCTGGTGCGTTCCTCCGACCACATCGTCATGGACGCGCTAGCGCATACCTGCCTGCAGGAGGGCGCCAACGCCGCGACCCGCAACATCTACCTGTTCCGCCATCTCGACCTCGCCCATTGCCGGCGCTGGCTGGAGAAGATCCGCTCCACCGATACCGAGAACGGCATCATGGTGGTGACGGAAGGCCTGTTCTCGATGGACTCCGATACGCCCGACATCGCGGCGATGCAGGAGCTCTGCAACGAGTTCAACGCCACGCTGATGGTCGACGTCGCCCATGACCTTGGCGCGCTCGGACCGGGCGGGCGCGGCCATATCGGCGCGCAGAACATGCTCGGCAAGGTCGATATCGTCATGGGCTCGTTCTCGAAGACCTTCGCCTCGAATGGCGGCTTCGTCGCGGTCAAAGAGCGGCCGGTCAAGGAATACCTGCGCTTCTACAGCCCGACGACGACGTTCTCGAACGCGATGTCGCCGGTCAATGCCGCGATCGTGCTCAAGGCCTTCGAGATCATCGAAACCGATGAGGGCCGGGTGCTGCGCGACGAGTTGATGGCCAATGTCCTGGAGCTGCGGCGCCAGGTCCGCGAAGCCGGGCTCGACTACTATGGCGATCCCTCGGCCATCGTCGCGGTGAAGATGGGCTCGGAGGGGCTCGCGCGCCTGGTCAGCCGGGAACTGCCCGAGCTGGGCCTGCTCGCCAACCTCGTCGAATATCCCGCCGTCGGCAAGGGCGCTGCGCGCTTCCGCATGCAGGTCATGGCGAAGCACACACGTCAGAACGTCACCGACGCGGTGCAGCGCATCGTCGCCGCCAAGGTGAGGGCCGAAATCGCGCTCGCGACGATGGATGCCGGCCGTCCTGCGCTGAAGGCGGTGGCCTGACGAAAAGCCGGCACGAATCTGTCGGAATCAACAAACCCCGGAGCATGACGCACCGTAAGAGTCGTTCAACTTTTACGTCTCATGCTCCGGTCAGAAACAGCGCTGCCCGATTGAGGACTACATTTTCATGAGCCCGAGCCAGAAGGCGAGCGCCATCAGCATTCCGTTCCGCACGGCAATCGAGGACGAGCGAGCTAGCCCGGCCTCTGCCGGACGTATCCTCCTCGTCGATGACGTCCTCGACAACCGCATCGTGCTGGGCCGCAGACTGCAGCGGCGGGGCTACGAAATCGTCGAGGCCGATTGCGGCGAAGCCGCGCTGGAGATCCTGGCGCGCGAGAGCTTCGACCTCGTGCTGCTCGACGTGATGATGCCAGGCATCAGCGGCCTGGCTGTCGTCAGCGAGATCCGCAAGACGAAGACATCCCAGCAATTGCCGGTGATCATGGTCACCGCCAAGTCGCTCACCGACGATGTCGTCGAGGCCCTGCAGTACGGTGCCGACGATTACATCACCAAACCCGTCGATTTCGAGGTGGCACACGCCCGCATCGTCGTGCAGGTCAGCCGCAAGCGTGCCGCCGATGCGATGGAACAGCGCGTCAGGGAACGTACGGCCGCGCTTTCGGAAGCGACCACCACCATCACTCGCGAGGTCGAGCAGAAGCGCCAGTCCACCCTGCGCGCCGAGTTTCTCTCCCGCCACGATTCGCTGACCAAGCTGATGAACCGTGCGGCCTTCCTGGAGGCAGCCACCGCGGTGTCCGATGCGCATGCCGCGGGCGGTTCACCGTACGATATCCTCTTCCTCGATCTCGACCGCTTCAAGGTCATCAACGATACCTTCGGTCATGCCGTCGGGGACCTCGCTCTCCGCGGCCTGGCCGAGCGCCTCCAGGCGATCATCTCGCCCAAGGATGCGCTCGCCCGCTTCGGCGGCGACGAGTTCCTCGTCCTCCATCCGTGCGGGCCGGGCGATGAGCCGACCGCAACGCTGGCCGAACGCATCATCCGCAAGCTGACCGAGCCGCTGGTTGTCGACAACCACGAGGTCGCTGTCGGCGTCAGCATCGGCATCGCCGCGCCCGCCGGCATGCACGAGCCGGCCGAGACCACGATCGGCCATGCCGATATTGCGATGTACCGCGCCAAGAAGGACGGCGGCGATCGCTTTCGCCTGTTCGATCCCGAACTCGCCGAGGCCACGCGACGCCGCGTCGAACTCGAACGCGACCTGCGCGTCGCGCTTAAGAGCGGGCAGTTCAACATCGTCTACCAGCCGGTGGTCGAGCTCAAAGACCACACGATCAGCGGCTTCGAGGCCTTGCTGCGCTGGAACCATCCCAAGCGCGGCGCCATCTCGCCGGCGGAGTTCATCCCGATCGCCGAGGAGACCGGGGTCATCGTCCAGATCGGCGAATGGGTCCTGCGTCAGGCCTGCGCCACCGCGATGACCTGGCCCAACGACGCCAAGGTCGCGGTCAACCTGTCCGCCATCCAGTTCGAGCGCAGCTCCGTCGTCGCGATCGTGATGAGCGCGCTCGCGGCCTCCGGCCTGGCGCCCCAGCGCCTCGAGCTCGAGATCACCGAGAGCCTGATCCTGCTCAGCGCGCCCCAGACGCTGGACGCCCTGCGCCAGCTGCGCAAGCTCGGCGTGCGCATCGTCATGGACGATTTCGGCACCGGCTATTCCAGCCTGAGCTATCTGCGCGACTTCGAGTTCGACAAGATCAAGGTCGACCAGTCCTTCATCCGCTCGCTGCCGACCGACGAGGGCACCCGCGCCATCGTCGCCTCGATCGCCAAGCTCGCCCATACGCTGGGCGTCGCCACCACGGCCGAAGGCGTCGAGACCGAGGAGCAGCTCCAGCATGTCAGGACGAACGGGATCGGACTCGTCCAAGGGTTCTTCTTCGGAAAGCCGATCTCGGCCACCGAGATCGAAGGCGTCTTCGACGCCCTCGACGGCGCGGGCTATCCGGCAGGCTTCCCCGTCAGCTTCTGAGACAGGTTTCGGGTTTGCAGGGCGGGGCGGATGTGCCGCCGCCATGCGGCCCGCCTCCCGGGAGGTTCCGCGGCGCGGCATCGATGGCATTCGTGCCGCGACCGATCTTCCGAGCTTGCGGGCCGTGCGGACGCGGTCAACGAAATACTCCGCGTCGGCCGGTGCCGGCGCGGGGCGCTGATGCGCGATCGCGCTTATCCTAGAACTTGTAGGTCACGCCGGTGTGCACGACCATCGGGTCGAGCGTGACCGTCGCCTTGATCGGGACGGGGCCCATGTATCCTTGCGTCTTCGCGCGCAGGTACACCTTCTTGACGTCGACGAAGAAACCCCAATTGTCGTCCAGCATGTAGTTGAAGCCGACCTGGCCGGTGACGCCGAGGGCGTGATCGGTCTTGAGACCGGTCACTGCGTGGTCATGGTCCTTGAAGATGACCATGAGGGCGGGGCCGGCACCGATATAGGGCTGGAAGCGGCCAAGGCCGGTGAAATGGTATTGCGCGGTCAGCGCCATCGGGCCGCCATCGACCTTGCCGAGCGTGCCCAGGCCGGTGAGCGAGCCGCGCGCCTCGACCTTGTTCAGCGGCGGATATCCAGCGGCGAGGCCGATCGCGAAATTCGGCGTGAAGTGATAGCCGGCCTCGATCGCGAAGGTATAGACGTTGGGCACGCGGACATCGGCGCCGGGGATCGGGAAGCCGGCGGCATGCATCTTGGCGCCTTCCGAATAGAACAGTCCGGCCGGGCCGGCATGCAGGAAGAAGCGCTTGAAGGCCGGCTCCTCGAATATGGGGGCAGGCGTGGCGATCGGACCCCGAATCAGATCGGCGGCTTCCGCACCAATGGTGCCTGTGAGGCCGGCAAGGGCGGCCACGGCAACGAGAGGGAAGCGCATCGGGTCGATCCTGTGGCGGCGAGAGACCTCGATCAACGAGGTCTCTCGTTGATAGTCCGTTAGCCTTAACAAAAGGTTAGCGCCGCATCGGCCTGCTGCTGCGAACATCACCGGCAAAGGCAGCTGCGGCAGGGCCTGGGGGCGACGGATACACCCAGTAGCCGGTGCGCCCGCAGCGGAGGAGGGCAGGCCTTCCTGTCCACCGTTTAGCGGCTGGCGCCCAGCAGCCCCACGGGGCGGTGCGTTCAGATCCGGCTGAGGCAGTTCTGGATCTTGCCGACCAAGCGCGGCAGGTCGACCGGCTTGGTGTCGAAATCCGAGCAGCCCACCGCGGCGCTGCGTGCCTGATCGCTGGCCAGCGCATGCGCCGTCAGGGCGATGATGGGAATCCGCGCCGTGGCGGGCGAGGCCTTGATCAGCTGCGTCGCTTCCCAGCCGTCCATATCGCCCAGCGCCACGTCCATGAGGATCAGGTCGGGTGCCTCGGTCTTGGCCATGGCGACGCCGCTCGGGCCGTCGGGAGCGCAGAGCACGGTGAACCCCTGCCTTTGCAGGCGACGGGTCAGCATGTCCCGGTTCATCTCGTTGTCTTCGACGAGGAGGATCTTATGCATGGGCAATGGCCGACCGTGATGTGGAGGTGGAGCGTGCATCCCCGCCGGACGCTATGCCGGGGCGAGCGGAGGCGAAGCTGCGTGCTGCGTCAGTCGGCGCGTTCGGGAGGGTGAGCGTGAGGCTGCTGCCGATGCCGGGCCGGGTTTCGACGGCGATCTCGCCGCCGGAGAGCCTGGCGATCTTCTGGCAGAGGGCGAGGCCAAGGCGGGCGCCGCCATATTTGCTGCCGTTCGCATCGCCGGCATCGATGAACTGCTCGAACAGCACCGGCAGCAATTCGGGATCGATTCCGCCGCCGGTATCTCGGACCGTTACCGTGAGATGGCCCCGTGCGGATGTCGCGGCGATCAGATCGATCCGGCCGTTGCGTGTGAACTTGATGGCATTGACCAGCAGTTCCGCCAGAATTTGCCGCAGCTTGGCGCGATCGGCGACGAAACGGTCGGGGGCCATGGCGGCGTCGACGACGAGCTCGGTTCCGTTGTCCTGCGCGCGCAGCCGGAAATCTGCCGCGACGGCCTCGACGAGATCGGCCGGATCGATCGTTTCCAGATGGAGTTCCATCCTGCCGGCCTCGATCTTGGCGAGGTCGAGGATTTCATTGACCAGCTTCAGGAGCAGATGGCCGGAGCTCTGGATCCGGCTCAGGTCTTCCGCGGTCTCCTCGTCGCCTTCCTCGCGGACCTCCTCCAGCAGGATTTCGCTGTAACCGATGACGGCGTTCAGCGGGGTGCGCAGCTCATGGCTCATCTTGGCGAGGAACTCCGTCCGGGCGGCGCCGGCGCGCTCGGTCGCCTCGATGGCCTCGCGCAGTTCGGTCGCGGTCTGGAGATGGCCCTGCATCGCGGTCTCCAGCTCGGTCTGCGAGGCGAGGAGGCGGGCGTAGAACAGAGCCATCATGGCGACATAGAGCGAGGCGGCGATGGTCGAGACCAGGCCCAGCCCCTCCCGCGCCGCCACATCCAGGCGGCTCGGCACCCCGCCGCCGAGGAACCAGATCGCTCCGAAAACCGCGAAATTGGCAGCGAACATGCTGAGCGCGATCGAGCGCAGCCTGGGCTCCTCGCCGATATAGAACAGCGCCAGCAGAGGGATCGTCAGGACCCAGGGCAAGGTGGGCGAGGTGACGCCGCCGTAGAAATAACAGCTCCAGAGGATGCAGAAATTCAGGTTCTGGATCGAGGCCAGCGCCAGCACATTGTAGTGCCCCCACGCCCGGAGCACGAAGGGGAAGAGCCAAAAGGCGGAGATCGACAGCGCCAGCACCAGGACGGGAAAGCCCGGGTCCCGATCGAAGATGTAGAGCGCGAGCGGGACGGTATTGCCGATGAAGGGGCCGAAGATGTGGCTGATGAGGAACATCCGCACTTGCTTCAGCTTCTGGCGATCCTGCGCTATCTCGGCCGGGATGAACCAGTCGACGAGGTCGCTCAACATCGTACCGAGGCGGTTTGCGCCTTGTGCCATCGATATGGAATCCCGGATGCCAGAGAATAGGCGGAGAATGCGGAAACAACCGGCCGGAGCGATCATGCGAACCCGCGTCGCATGAAAGCAATGTCAATGGCGGAAAGGCATTAAGGCAGCGTGAATCTCTGCTCTTGCAATGAGATAACGCTGAGGCTGATTGTTAACGACCTCCTCCTATCCTCGAAGTGGAAATGCACGCTCGGCACGCCGTGTCGACATCAAGGCACGCAACAGGATGATGAAGTTTATCGACTGGTTCCTCCCGGATGCGGCGAAATTCGACCGCGCGGAGCAGGGCCTCGCCCGCAACTTCGTCTTCACCCATCTGTTCGGGCCCCTGCTGAGCCAGCCGATCGGCGTCTTCCTGTACCTGACCGACCCCGATCCGGGTCTCGCCTGCTGGACCATCATCGTTTCCACTTGGCTGTTCTGGCTGCTGCCCTTCGTGCTGAAGCTGACGGCGCGGCTGCAGCTGGCAGCGTTGATCTCGGTCGAGCTTCTTGCCTTCACGGCGCTGTTCGGAGCCTTCCACTACGGTGGCGTCAGCTCGCCCTTCCTGCCCTGGCTGATCATCAGTCTGCTGCTCGGCTTCTTCTATCTGCACGACCGGCCGCTGCTGGTGCTCGGCCTGTTCGCCGCGAACATCCTGACCTTCTCTGCCGCCTACATGGTCTACGGCTTTCCGACCCATGTTCCTCTCGACAAGCTGCAGAAGGTCGGCTGGATCTCGATCCTCGCCGCGGCGGTCTACATGTCCTGGATGGCGGCTTATTACGCCAGCATCACCTCGAAGCGCTCCGAGATCGAGCGCGAGACGGAGCGCCACCGCGAAACCGCGCAGCGCCTGCAGGCTGCCAAGGAAGCCGCCGACGAGGCAACGCATCTGAAGTCGATCTTCGTCGCCAAGATGAGCCATGAACTGCGCACCCCGCTCAACGCCGTGATCGGTTACAGCGAGATGCTCTTGGAGAGCTTCGAGGACCAGGGCCGCAGCAAAAGCAAGCTCGCCGACCTGCAGCGCATCAACGCAGCAGGCAAGCATCTGCTGGCACTTGTCGCCGACGTGCTCGACATGTCGCGGATCGAGACCGAGAGCGACAAGTTCAAGATCACGAATTTCAATGTCGACTGGCTGGCGGCAGACGTCGTCTCGACGGCCAGGCATCTCGTCGAGGATAACGGCAGCAAGCTTTCGCTGGCCTGCATCGGCAAGCTCGGAGCGATGCAGTCCGATCCCACCAAGGTCCGGCAGGTCATCCTCAACCTGCTCGGCAACGCCGCCAAATTCACCACGAACGGGACGGTGACCCTGGCGGTGCGGCGGGAGGCGAAGCCGGGCGGCGACTGGATCGAATTCCAGGTCCGCGATACCGGCATCGGTATCGCACCGGAGGGCATCGCCCGGCTCTTCCAGAATTTCGGCCAGGCCACCGCCGGAATCTCCGGTCAATATGGTGGGACCGGCCTCGGACTATCGATCAGCCAGAAGCTTTGCGTGCTGATGGGCGGCAGCATTTCGGTGACGAGCGAACTCGGCAAGGGCTCCTGCTTCATCGTGCGCCTGCCGGCGGCCGCCCGGGCAACGAGCGAGACGCGCCAGCCCGAGGCCGCTCTCGATAACGCGCCGAAGGTGGCCGCGGCCTGATCTCGCGAGGCTGGTTCAAGCCTCGCGCCGCTTCCCTGCCGGTCTTCCCCGCCCGGAGCCGCGCCGGATGGCCGCGGTAGCCATTTGCGCTCGGTCCGAGCGGATGTCCCGGTGTCAGGCGGGCCGCTCCCGCAACAGCGCTCAGACGGTTTGGTGACCGCAGGCGAAGATCGTTACCCGTGCATGCCCGGTTGCTGTCCGGCGCCTTCCCGGAACCGGTAGACGTCTTCGCCGCGGGCCACGCCTGCCTCGATTAGGAGATGAGACCGGCGCAAGGGCCAGGGCGCATCGCGCTGGATTCCCGGGGCCGGCGGCGTCATCATTCCCAAAGCCTGAGTCGAAGCGAGGAGAGGTGTCTTGGATATCACGCGTGCCGGATCAAGACCCTCGGGAAAAGGCCCCTCGGACTGGTTCACCGGAACGGTCCGCATCGACCCCCTCTGCAATGCCCATGCAGCCGAGCGGGTTCAGGGGGCCAGCGTCACCTTCGAGCCCGGCGCCCGCACGGCCTGGCATACGCACCCGCTCGGGCAGACGGTGATCGTCACCGCCGGGCTCGGTCGCGCGCAATGCTGGGGCGGGCCGATCCTAGAAATCCGTCCCGGCGACGTCGTCTGGTTTCCGCCCGGGGAAAAGCACTGGCATGGCGCCTCTCCGGCGACGGCGATGACACATATCGCGATCCAGGAGGTCCAGGACGGCAAGGTCGTCGACTGGATGGAGCAGGTCTCCGACATGCAGTACGGCGGTTAACGATCCGCAGATGTGCTTGCGGCCCGGCCGGGGAAATTGGGATCTAGCGCTTTTATTTTGTCGCGAATTCGATCATTAGTAAGGTTGTGTGTTTAACGCCTGCGTAACCTTACGAAAGAGTTTCATGCGGCCCGAGCGCGTGCGACAGATTCCAGCGCTTGTTAAGGCTCCCAGCTTTGGCGGCCGGCTGCAGGCGGCGAACGACAACAAGCCCGATATCAGGGAGAGCTTCGTCAGCATCCTGATCGGGCGTTCCCTTATCGTCGGGGCGGCGCTGCTGGCCGTGGCCATCGTCGCCGGATGGAGCCTCTGGCTCGGCCGTACGGTCTGGCGTCATTTCGCCTGAGCGGAACGAGCGGCCCGCTCGTGCCGGCTGATCCCTGCGGAGCGGCCGACGCAACGCATTGACGCAACGGTAACTATCGCTAAAATTTACCGTATCGCACCAAATATCCGCGGCCGCCGCGGGTATTTCGAGGCGCTGTGCCCCGGTCGCCCGTGGACGCCAGACATATCCGTATCGGGGCTACCGTGCAGGCGAGCATCATTGACGGCAAGTTCGGCAGTCGCATGGTCCCCGAGGGGGCGGGCGAGGCCGGCGTTATGGCCGATCTCCTGCACGACTGCGCCAACCGGAACCGCCGGATCTTCCTGTTCGGCGGCGACAGCCGCTCGGTCTACGCGCTGCGGGAGCGTATCGCGTCGGCGATGCCGGCTGTCCGGATCGCCGGTATCTGCGACGCCGATTTCGCCGGCCCGGTCGACCGCGCCGTCCTTGATCATATCGCGGCAGCTCATGCCGATGTCATCGTCACCGATCTTCCGGAAACGCGCTTCCCGCCGTTCTGCGCGCAATGTGCCGGGATGGGAATTTCCGCAACGCGGATCAACCTGCCGGGAAGCTTTGCCGCGTTCGCCTTCGGCCGACGGAGGCGGGGCCTGCTCCGTCTCGCTGTTCCGGCGCGACTGCGCCGGTTCGGCGCTGCGGCAAGAGCCGGCCTGCGGTTTGCCTGCATCGTTCTGAGACAGAGCCTGAGCCGGGCCGGGCCGGCGCGCGCTTCCGTGCTTCCGCCCCGGCGCCGCGGCCAGGGCTGATCGCCGAGAGCTCAGCGCGCGTTGGAAAAGGCCTTCCGGCTCAGAACGGTCCGGAACAGGATCGTGATATCCAGCCAGAACGACCAGTTGTCGATATACCAGTGGTCATAGGCGACGCGCCTGGCCATCTTGTCGTCGGTATCGGTTTCGCCGCGCAGGCCGTTGACCTGGGCCCAGCCGGTGATGCCGGGCTTGACGTTGTGGCGGCGGGCATAATTGGCGATCTTGCGCTCGAACTCGATGTCATGCGCCAGCGCATGGGGACGCGGCCCGACGAGCGACATGTCGCCGGCGAGAACGTTCAGGAGCTGCGGCAGCTCGTCGAGATTGTAGCGCCGCAGCAGGTGGCCGAGGCGCGTGATCCGCGGATCGTTGCGCTTCGCCTGGATGACGACCTGGCCGTCATCGGTCGACGTCATCGTGCGGAACTTGAAGATCCGGAAGGCCTGCTGGTTGAAGCCGTAGCGTCGCTGGCGGAAGAGCACTGGACCTGGAGAATCGAGCCGGATCATCGCAGCGATCAGAAGCAGAAGCGGCAAGGTCAGGATGATGCCGCAAGAGGCGGCGGCGATGTCGAAGGCGCGCTTGACCGCGATCTCGGCTGCCGTGAGCGGCTGACGCGTCAGGCGCAGGCTCGACAGGGTGCCGGTATGGACGACATGCGTCCCGCTGAACCGCTCCATGATCGGCTCGGGCGCGAGATGGATCGCGACCGGCAGGTTGATGAAGGCATCGACGCAGGCGGAGATGGTCTCCTGCTCGGCCCAGGGCACGGCGATGAAGACGGCATCCGGCCGCTTCGCCCGGCAATTCGCCACGGCGGCTGCCAGATCGGCGGTCAGGGCGGCCGATCCGGTCTCGCCTGACGATTTCAGGAAGGCGACATCGGTGACCGCGAAGCCCATGTGCCAGGGTCTGTGCCGCGACACGAAGGACATGATGTTCGCCTCCCGCCCGATGAGGAAGGCGCGCTCTGCGGTGATGCGGCCCGTGCGGCTGCCGGCCGTGACCAGCCTGACGACCGCCGAACGGCAAAGCGCGATGACCGGGATGCCGGAGAGATAGGTGGTGACGATGACCGCCCGCGAGTAATGATCGGCGATCTTGGCAAGGAACACGAGGACCACGAAAGCGACCAGGGTGATGTTCCAGACGGCGAAGGCGGAGCCCATCTGTCCCCGCGCCGAGAGATAGTTCCCGATCTGGTAACGGCCACGCATCAGATTGACGAAGATGAAAAGGGTGGCGAGCACCGCTGCCAGTTCGCGCGTCGAGCGATCGACGCCCGGCGCGCCGACCGTTCCGAGATGATAGGCGAAGGATACCGCGTAGACGAGGGCTGCGACCACGACCGCGTCGCTTGCCGCCATCAGCGGACTCAGCCAGAGGCGCCAGATCCCCGAACGTTTGTCGGGCAGGGCTTGCGGCAGGCCGCTTATATCGTTGACGCTCATCTCTATCCCCAGCCGGCTGGTGCATGTTCCGTTACGGCACATTGCGCCGCGGCCGGACCATGATGGGGAGCAGAGTGGCAAGGCGCATGCCGCGGCGATGTGAGCCGGAATAGCGCGGATGAGGGCTTATTTCGCTGGATCTCGAGCGCCTACCGGCCAGGCGCCGGGAGGCGATGTCCCATGATGAATCAGGCCGGCTTGCGGAGGCGTTGCGCCATCGTGTCGAAGGCGGCGGCGAGGATGCTGCCCAGCGTGGCACCGGCAATCTTCACGATCGCATCATGCGGCAGGCCGTGGCGGGTCTCTTCGAGGGTCTGCAGCCATTCGAGGCCGATGGCGAGCGCGACGATGCCTGCCAATACGAGCCAGCGCTGCCGCGGATAGGCGAAGGCGAAGGTCGCGCCGGCACCGAAATAAGCTAGGAAGCGTTCGACATCGGCTCCCAACAGCGGAAGATGCGGCCGCGCATTCAGCGGCGACAGCGTCGAGAACAGGATCGTAAGCAGCGCCGCCCAACCCGCGAACACGGCAAGGCGACGAAGCTTTTCAAGCGAAAGAATCAAGACCGGGCTCCGGAAGAACGGCGATGCGTGCAGGCAAGATACGGACCAGCGCCGGCGAGATCACGCGAGAGCAGGGCGGGCGCCAACCTTATGGCTATTCAAAAACGACGAAGCGATGGCAGCAACAGGAGTTTTAGCCGATGTCGATGAAGTTTCCTTTCATCGTCTGAGGGATGGTCATCCCATACGGTGACGGAGCGTTCATTGCCAGGTTAGCATGCCTGCGTACCGGCCTATTGGAGAGACGATGACTGATGTTTCCACAGCGCCCTCGGCAGCGCGGATCGCGCGCGGCGGGAAGGCGATCTACGGCGTTCCCCTGGGTATCCTGATGCTGGAGGCGCGGTTTCCGCGGATTCCCGGCGATATGGGCAATGGCACGACCTGGCCCTTCCCGGTGCTGTACCGCGTCGTCGGCGGGGCGAGTCCCGAGAAGGTGGTGCTCAAGGGCGCGGCCGGGCTGCTGCCGGATTTCATCGACGCGGCGCGCGATCTCGTCCGGCTTGGCGCCGAGGCGATCACCACCAATTGCGGCTTCCTCTCGCTGTTCCAGCGCGAGCTTGCGGCATCGGTCGGCGTGCCGGTCGCAACCTCTTCGCTGATGCAGGTGCCCTGGGTGCAGGCGACGCTGCCACCGGGCAAGCGCGTCGGCGTCGTCACGGTCTCGGCGGCTTCGCTGACGCCTAAGCATCTGGAGGCGGCCGGCGTGCCGCTCGACACGCCCGTCACCGGCACCGAGAACGGGCGCGAGTTCTTCCGCGTCCTGATCAAGGCCGAGAAGGACGACATGGATGTCGACCTTGCCCGACAGGACGTGGTGCAGGCGGCGCTCGAACTCGTCGCCCGCCACCCCGATGTCGGCGCCATCGTGCTGGAATGCACGAACATGCCGCCTTACGCCGCCGATGTGCAGGCGGCGACCGGACTGCCGGTCCACGACATCTACTCGCTCATCAACTGGTTCCACGCCGGCTTGCGGCCCCGCCGCTTCGGTTGACGCAAAGGCCAAGTTATCCCCGGAGACCTCAACCGGCCGCATCATCGCCTCGCGGCAGCAAAGCGCTGCGTGTCCCTTCCGCGAGGCCCCATGACCGATACGCCCCGTCTTTCCCTGCCGCTGCTCGCCGCCGGACAGGCGCAAAAGCACGTCACCCATAACGACGCCCTGATGCGGCTCGACGGATTGATCCATCTGACCGTCGACAGCCGGACCGAGACCGCGCCGCCGGCTTCGCCGACAGTGCTCTCGGCCTATATCGTGCCCGCCGGCGGCAGCGGCGCCTTCGCGGGACGCACCGATCAGGTCGCGCTGTTCGAGGATGGCGGCTGGACCTTCCTCGTGCCCCGCGCCGGCTGGCAAGCATGGGTGATCGACGAGGCCGAGCACAATCTCTGGACCGGCACGGAATGGCGCCGCGACAGCCCCCTGAGCAGCCTCGGCGCCGAAGTTTGGGGCGTGAACGCGACCGCCGACACGACCAACCGCCTTGCGGTGTCCTCGGAGGCGAGCCTGTTCAACCATGCCGGCAGCGACCACCGGCTGAAGATCAACAAGAACGCCGCCGGCGACACCGCGAGCCTGTTGTTCCAGAGCAACTGGTCGGGCCGGGCCGAGTTCGGCCTCGCCGGCGACGACGATTTCCGGGTCAAGGTCAGCGCGGACGGCTCCGCCTGGCACGAGGCGCTGGCGATCGATCAAGCTTCGGGCGGCGTCGCCTTGCCGGGCTCGCTTTGGGCGGCGGGCGCCAGCCTGTTGGTCAATGGCGACATGGCGATCAACCAGCGCGGTTTCGCCGGCGGTGCGCTGGCGCCCGGCATCTACGGATTCGATCGCTGGAAGGCGGCGGCCGGCGGTGCCGATCTCTCGCTCGGCGGTTTCGTCATCACGTTGACGTCGGGCGCCATCATGCAGCCGGTCGAGCCGGCTCTATGGGGGCTTGCCGCCTTCGCGGGGCTGCCTTTGACGCTCTCGATCGAGGACCTCAGCGGCGGCAGCCTCGCGGTCGCGATCGGCAGCCAATCGGGCACGATCACGGCGGGGACGGGCCGTCGCTCGCTGACGCTGACGCCGGCGGTCGGCGATACCGGCGTTTTGCAGGTCCAGCTCGCGCCGAGCGCCGGCGCGGTCAGTTTCGCGCGGATCAAGCTTGAACGCGGGCCGCTCGCAACCGGCTGGGCGGCACGCCCGCTCACCATCGAGCAGATGCTGTGCCGGCGCTATTTCCAGAAGCAGGACGGGCAGGTGCTGATCGACGCCTATCAGGCCGCGGCGGCGGCGAGCGGCCAGAGTCTCACCCTGCCTGTGCCGATGCGGGCGACGCCCAGCGTAAGTGCTTCCGTCTCGCTGGAGATCAACGTCCAGGGCACGGACCGGGGCGTCGTCGCGCAGTCGTCCGAGCGGGCCTATGCCTATGTCACCGCGCTGGGGCTCGGCCGGGTGAGGGCGGCGTTCGACGCCATCGCATTCGACGCGGAGCTCTAACGCCTATTCGCTGACGAGCTTGCGGGCGCGCAGCAGCGCCAAGAGACCTTCGTCGCGCCGCTCCTCGAGCTGCGCGATCGTGCGCCCCGCTGCTTCCTCGGCGACGCCTTCGATGATCTTGTGCTGGACGTTTTCGTCCAGCGAGGGCGTACCGAGCGACTGCCAGCGCCGGACCTGGCTCGGCCCGAGATGGGCGAGATAGCCGGCGATGCCGCCTTCGCCGCCGCCGAGATGATAGGTCATGTGCGGCCCCATCAAAGCCCAACGCAGGCCGGGGCCGTTGCAGAGCGCGGCATCGATCTCGGCGACGCTGGCGACGCCCTCCTCGACCAGATGGACGGCCTCGCGATAGAGCGCGGAGGCCAAGCGGTTGGCGACATGGCCGGGCATCTCGCGCTGGAGGATGACGGGGCGCCGGTCGAGGCTGCGATAAAAGGCGGCGGCCTTTGCGACGACTGCCTCGTCCTCGCCGACGATCTCGACCAGCGGCACGAGATGCGGCGGATTGAAGGGATGGGCGACGATCACCCGTCGCCTGTTTCGGCAATCGGCGACGATCGCACTGCGCAGCAAGGCCGAGGTGCTGCTTGCGATGATGACGTTCGGCGGCAGCGCCGCATCGAGCCGGGCGAGCAAAGCGCGCTTGGCGCCTTCGTTCTCCGGTCCGTTCTCCTGAACGAAATCAACGTCTTGCAGCGCCTCATCCAGATCATCAGTGAACCGATATTGCCCGGTATTCGCCAAACCGAGCTCGGCGAGCTGGGCTCGCGCCCGCTCGACGGCATGGCGGAACTTTTCCTCCGCGCCGGGAGCGGGATCGTAAGCCGAGACATTCAGGCCGTGGCCCATGGCCAGCGCCGCCCAGCTGCTGCCGATCAGGCCTGCGCCGATGACGGCGATGTGCTCGATGTCGCGGGTAACCTGCATCAGTGGATCTCGGGCTCCGGCACCTTCGCCGTCCCTTCCAGATAGTCGAAATCGCAGCCCTTGTCGGCCTGGCGGATATGGGCGGCCGACATCTTGCCCCAGCCGCGGGGATAGTCGCGATCGGGCGGCGTCCACGCGGCGAGGCGGGCGGCGATCTCTTCCTCGGTGAGATCGACCGAGATGCTGCGCGCCTCGACATCGACGTTGATGATGTCTCCCGTCTGCACTGCGGCGAGCGGTCCCTTGATATAGGCCTCGGGCGCGACATGCAGGATACAGGCGCCGTAGCTGGTGCCGGACATGCGGGCATCCGAGATGCGCAGCATGTCGCGCACGCCCTGCTTCAGCAGCTTCTTGGGGATCGGCAGCATGCCCCATTCCGGCATGCCGGGGCCGCCGACCGGGCCGCAATTCTTGAGCACCATGATGTGGTCGGCGGTGACGTCCAGGTTTTCGTCGTTCACCGCCTGCATCATCGCATCGTAATGCTCGAAGACCAAGGCCGGGCCGGAATGCCTGAGCAGGCGCGCCTCGGCGGCGGAGGGCTTGATGACGCAGCCGTCGGGCGCGAGGTTGCCCTTGAGCACGGCGAGGCCGTTGGCGGTCGATACGGGCTTGTCGAGCGGGCGGATGACGTTGTCGTCATAGACCTTGGCGAGCGCGATCGTCTCCGCGATCGGCTTGCCGGTGACGGTCATTGCATCGGTGTGGAGCTTGGTTTCGAGCTGCTTCAGCAGGGCTGGCAGGCCGCCGGCATAGAAGAAATCCTCCATCAGGAAATCGCCGGAGGGGCGCAGGTTCGCGATAACAGGGACATTGCGCGAGAAGGCGTCGAAATCATCGGGCGTCAGCGGCACCCCGGCGCGGCCGGCCATGGCGACGAGATGGATGATCGCATTGGTCGAGCCGGCAACGGCCATATGCACCGTCAGCGCGTTCTCGAAGCTCTTGCGGGTCAGGATCTGGTCGGGCGTCAGGTCCTCCCAGACCATCTCGACGATGCGCTTGCCGGCGGCGGCGGCCATGCGCGGATGAGCGGCGTCCGCGGCGGGGATGGCGGAGGCGCCGGGCAGGGTGAGGCCCAGCACCTCGGCATGGCTCATCATCGTCGCGGCGGTACCCATCACCATGCAGGTGCCATAGGAGCGGGCGATGCCGCTTTCCATGTCCTTCCAGTCGCCATCGGTGATGTTGCCGGCTTCCTTCTCGGCCCAGTATTTCCACACGTCGGCGCCGGAGCCCAGCACCTTGCCGGCCCAGTTGCCGCGCAGCATCGGCCCGGCCGGCACGAAGATGAAGGGCAGGCCGGCGCTGCAGGCGCCCATGATCAGGGCCGGCGTGGACTTGTCGCAGCCGCCGAGCAGTACGGCGCCGTCGAGCGGGTGGGAGCGGATCGATTCCTCGGTCTCCATCGCCAGGAAGTTGCGATAGAGCATGGTCGTAGGCTTCTGATATTGCTCGGAAACCGACATCACCGGAATTTCGATGGGGAAGCCCCCGGCCGCCCAGACCGCGCGCTTCACCGCCTCGGCGCGGTCGCGCAGATGGGTGTGGCAGGGATTGATCTCGGACCAGGTGTTGATGATGCCGATGACTGGCTTGCCCATGAACTCCTCATGGCCGAAGCCCATCTGCAGCGCCCGCGAGCGATGCCCGAAGGAGCGCAGGTCGCTCGCCCCGAACCAGCGCCAGCTGCGCAGGGTCTCGGGCGTCTTGCGGGGGCGGGCGGACATGGGTGCTTCCTCGAATTCTTGTCGTTCTAATTGCTGTTGACGTCATGGTCGGGCTTGACCCGACCATCTCGGAAACCAGTGTCATCTTGTCATGAGATTCTCGGGTCTGCGCTACGCTCCGCCCGAGAATGACGGCTAGTCACTCGGCCGCGGCCCGCTGGCTACCCCAGCTCGAGACGATGCCGCGCAATTCCGCACGCTCGGCTTCGTTCAGCTCCGGGAGGCCGGGGAGGCGGACCGGTCCGACATCGGTTCCGAGCAGGCCGAGCGCCTCCTTCACCACGGTGACATTGGCGCCGTTGCCGTATTTGGTGCGCAGCTTCTCGAAGCCGGCGATGGCGTCGACCTCGCGGCGCGCCGCCTCGTAATCGCCAGCCTCCAGCGCACGCCAGACGGCGAGCGAGCGTTCCGGCGCGACATTGATCAGGCCCGAGGTGAAGCCGCGCGCGCCGAGCGCATGGAAGGGCGCGGCCCAGCCCTCGGCGAGGCCGCAGATCCAGTTGGCGGAGGAACCTTCCGTCTCGCGCACGCAATCGGCGAGCAGCATCATGTTGTTCGAGGCGAATTTCACGCCGGCGACGTTGGGATGGGTCGCGACCCGGATCAGGTCCTTCACGCCGATCGCGTCCGAGCGGATATAGGCGACGAGCGGGATCGGCAGCGCCTCGGCGATGGCGAGGATGTAGTCGGCCTGGGATTGCGGGGCGGCGAAGGGGTCGAGCGGGTGATGCACCATCGCGGCATCGCAGCCGGCCTTGGCCGCCAGTTTGCCCGTCGCAACCGCCTCGCGCAGCGAGCGGCCTATGCCGGCCGTGACCAGCGCCTTGCCGGCGGCGGCTGCGGCTGCGGTTGCGTGGCAGCGTTCGACCTCGGCCGTCGTCATCGGGTAGAATTCGCCGGTATTGCCGGCCGAGACGATGTTGTGGATGCCGGCCTCGGCGATGCGCCGGACGATCTTGCCGGTCAGCGCCCAGTCGGCCTCGCCATCCGCCTTCCAGGCGGTGACGTGCACGCCGGAAATACCGCGCAATGCGCGGCGGACCTTGTCATTCGTCATAGTCCAGTCCCTCCGCATCCGCGCCGAAGACCAGCCTGACATGGGCCTTCGCCGAGCGGACGATGTGACGGCGCATCCTGAGTTCGGCGCGCGCGGGATCGCGCGCCAGGAGCGCCTCGTAGATGTCGCGATGTTCCTGGAGGCCACGGCGGCGCTCATCGGCTTGCGAATGCAGGGCGATGCGCTGGGCATGGTCGTACATGCGCTGGCCGTCGAGGCGACGTTCCAGATAGGTGCAGCCGGAGATGCCGTGGATGGCGCGATGATAGGCCTCGTTCAGCGCGACGAGGTCTTCGAGATCGCCATCCTCGGTCGCCTGTTCCATCTCTGCGATCAGCCCGCCGAGTTCGGTCGCGCCAGCTTCGGTCAAGCGGTTGGCCGCGACATGGGCCATCACGCTTTCGAGCGCGGCGCGACCGAGCGCCATCTCCAGCGCCTGCCGGGGCGAGAACTCGACGAAGACGCCACGTCGCGCCTCGGTGCGGACGAGGCCTTCGCTCTCCAGCTTGCGGATCGCGTCCTTTACCGGGGTGGTGCTGACGCCGAGCATCTCGGCGAGATGGCGCTCGTTCAAGCGCTCGCCATTGCGGAAGCGGCCGGCGACGATCGCGCGGCGCAGACGCTCATGGACATGCTCGCGCAGCGAACGCAGCAGATCGGGCGCAACGGGTTCGACGGCAGGCTGCAACATGGTCCTTCCGGGGCGCGTCGCTGAAGCCGCTCCACCGCGGCTGCCGGCTTATGCGCCATGCCTTCAAACAGCACAAAGCACCTCGCCCGGCAATCTGAAATTTCAGATTTCAATTCCGTGATCCTGTGTTATCGCTTGGGATAAGCGCCCGTCATGAGGTGCAGGCGGAATTGTCCGCGACGGGGAAACGAACCGATGAGCATCACGCGCAGAACCATTATCGCCGCCGCTTGCCTTGCTGCGGCAGGCCCCGCCTTCGCGCAGGGCGACTATCCCGGCAGCAAGGTCGTCACCATCGTCGTGCCCTTCGCGGCCGGGGGCACCACCGACCTGCTCGGGCGTGTCCTCGCCGACCGGCTGGGCCAGCGGCTCGGCGGCAAGTTCATCGTCGAGAACCGGCCCGGTGCCGGCGGCAATACCGGCGTCGCTGCCGTGGCTCGTGCGCCCGCCGACGGCTACACGCTGACCATGGGCACGGTGTCGAGCCATGCGATCAACCCGGCCGTCTATGCCAAGCTGCCCTTCGACCACATCAAGGACTTCGCGCCGATTTCGCAGGTGGCGAGCGTCCCGAACATCCTGATGGTCAATATCGACCTGCCGGCGAAGACCGTGCCGGAGCTGATCGATCTCCTGAAGAAGAACCCAGGCAAATACTCGTTCGGCTCGTCGGGGGCGGGCACCTCGACGCATATGGCGGCGGAGCTGTTCAAGGTCTCGACGGGGACCGACATGGTGCATGTGCCCTATCGGTCGAGCGGGCAGGTGACGCAAGACCTGCTCGGCGGCCAGATCCAGATCACCTTCGACAACATCACCATCGCCTGGCCGCATGTGCAGGAAGGCAAGATCCGCGCACTCGCCACCGCGACGCCGAAGCGGCTCGCGGTCGCCCCGGACCTGCCGGCGCTGGCCGAGTTCATTCCAGGCTACGATGCGAGCTCCTGGCACGGCTTCTTCGCGCCGTCCGGCGTGCCGAAGGAGATCGTCGCCAAGCTCTCAAGCGAGACGCAGGCGATCATGCGCGAAGCTGCGGTGATCGAGCAGCTCAAGAAGCTCGGCGTGGATCCTGTCGGGTCGAGCCAGGAGCAGTTCACCGCCCATATTGCTTCCGAGACCAAGCGCTGGGCCGAGGTCGCGCAAAAGGCGAATGTGAAGATCGAGTGAGAGGTCTCAACCGTCATGCTCGCCCTTGGGGCGAGCATCCATGTCTTGAACACCACCTTCGACCAGCAAAGACGTGGATGGTCGGGGCGCGCCCGACCATGACGGCGCGGATTCGGCGGGAACCGTGTCAGCGCTGCCCGGCGAAAGCCTTGGCCAGCGCGTCGGCATGCTTGGTCATGAGGCCGAGATCTGAGCCGACCGCGACGAAGCGATAGCCCCATTCGATATAGCGGCGGGCATCGGGCTCCGACGGCGTCAGGATGCCGGCCGGCTTGCCGATTGCGGTCAGACGCTTCACCGCATCCTGGATCGCGGCCTGAACCTCGGGATGGCCGGGGTTGCCGATGTGGCCGAGCGAGGCCGAGAGATCGGCCGGGCCGATGAAGACGCCGTCGACGCCATCGACCGCGGCGATCTCCTCGATGCGGGCGAGAGCCTCGCCGGTCTCGACTTGCACGAGAACGCAGATCTCGCCATCGGCACGCTTGAGATAATCCGGCACGCGACCGTAATGGCTGCCGCGGCCGCTGACCGTGATGCCGCGGATGCCGGCGGGCGGATAGCGACAGGCGGCGACGGCCTTGCGCGCCTCCTCGGCGTTCTGGACGAAGGGCACGAGCACGGCCTGCACGCCGATATCGAGCAGGCGCTTGAGCAGCACCGCGTCGTTCCAGGCCGGGCGGACGATCGGGGTGGCGGTGCCGCCCTTCAGCGCCTGCAACTGGGCGAGAACGTCCGGCGGTTCATTGGGCGAATGCTCGGTATCGACCAGAATCCAGTCGAAGCCGCTCTGGCTGATGATCTCGGAGACGATCGGGCTGCACAGGCTGCTCCACAGCCCGATCTGAAGCTCGCCGCGCTTCAGCGCGGCCTTGAAGGCGTTGGCAGGCAGGTCCACGGCGTTTCCCCTCGGGCGAATGAATTGGCGATGCTGCCGAGCCGATCGAAATCGGCGTGGAGCGCGCCGGCCTTGTTAGACCAGAGCGAAGCGATGAAGGAACCCGGCGAGAAGAGATGGCGGGGTTGCAACGTAGTGACGCATGGCACTTTGCCGTGGCCGAATCGCTGGTAGGTTGCGCGGCATCGGAGACAAGCCACGCCATGACCACGCCCTCGCTCACCGAAGAGATCGCCCAACGCTTCGCCCGGATCGCGCTCGGCCATGTCCGCCGCGAATATCCGAACAAGCCGGACCATACGCTGGCCGGGCCGCAGGATGCGCGCACGCCGAGCGAGCTGCATCCGGTGTTCTATGGCAGCTATGACTGGCATTCCTGCGTGCACAGCTACTGGATGCTGGCGCGGCTGCTGCGGCGCTACCCCAAGATGGAGGCGGCGGCCGATATCGTCGCGCTGTTCGATGCGCAGCTCATCCCCGAGAAGATCGCGGTCGAATGCGCCTATCTCGCCCAGCCCACCGCGCGCGGCTTCAAGCGGCCCTATGGCTGGGGCTGGCTGCTGAAGCTCGCATCCGAGCTGAAGGGGCTCGGTGATGAGCGTTGGAGCAAGGCGCTGGCGCCGCTCGCAGAGGCCTTTGCCCAGCGCTTCCGGGAATTCCTGCCGATCGCGACCTATCCGGTGCGCGTCGGCACGCATTTCAATACCGCCTTCGGCCTGCGGATGGCGGCGGATTACGCGGATGCGAGCGGGGACGGCGCATTCCTCATGCTGCTGCGCGAGACAGCCCTGCGCTGGTATGGCGACGACGAGGATTGCCCGGCCTGGGGTGAGCCGAGCGGTGACGATTTCCAATCCTCGGCGCTGATCGAAGCGGAGTGCATGCGCCGCCTGTTGCCGGCGGAACAGTTCCTGCCCTGGTTCGAGCGCTTCCTGCCGCGCATCGCGCAGCAGCAACCGGCGATCCTGTTCAAGCCGGCGACCGTGACCGACCGGACCGACGGGAAGATCGCGCATCTCGACGGGCTCAATCTCAG
Organism: Hyphomicrobiales bacterium; assembly: GCA_004144595.1. Lineage (GTDB taxonomy): Bacteria > Pseudomonadota > Alphaproteobacteria > Rhizobiales > Beijerinckiaceae > Allobosea. The sequence goes on along the minus strand of SEEM01000020.1, from coordinate 13,733 downwards.
CCGCGCCTGGTGCTGGAGCGCAATCGCCGCTGACTTGCCGGAGTGGGATGTGCGGCGCCCGGTCATCGCCGATGCGGCGAGGCTGCATCTCGAAACCGGGCTGCCGCATATCGCCGGCGACTATATGGGCGAGCACTGGCTCGCGAGCTTCGCGGTGCTCGCGATCGAGGAGCGCTAGGTGGTGTAGGCAACCGCCGGGGTCGCCTTTTTATCTGGCGCCGCCGTTGTCATTCCGGGTGGGCGGGCGCGGACCCGGAATGACCAGGGGCCGGAGCCACTGTGATCAGCGGCGATGCCCCCATGACCCTCAGGCTCATGCCGAGGGGGCCCTCGGCTCGGCGGTGCGGCGCTCAGCGCTTGCTCTGGTCGCAGCGCAGCGGTCATTATGGCGATCTTGTCGGGGCTACCCAACACATCCTGCCCGGCAAGGAGGGCAATGCACTGGATGCCGGCAGCCTTCGGTGCACAGGAACACCGACCGATCGACGCCGCGGAGCGAAACGTCATGACCGCCGGTGAGACCATGCCCGAACTTCCTTTTGTCCGGGATGCGGAAGGCTCCTTCGTGCTCGATGCCGCGCGGCTGGCAAAGCGCTTCGGCTGGTCGGCGGCGGAATTGCGCGAATTGATGCGTCGCGGACTGGTGACCAGCCGGGTCGAGCGTGGCGAGGCGGAGGACGAGGGCCGCTGGCGCCTGTCCGTCCGCTGCGGCAATCGCTGCTGGCAAGCCGTCATATTGCCCGACGGGGCGGTCGCGGAAGAGCAGCTCGAATTCGTGCCATCTCCCGGCCGCCGCGGGCGAGCCTGAACAGGGCCGCTTCCGCGTGGGCAGCGGTGGCGGATCAGGCGCGACGGCATGTCCGGGGCGCGGGCCTGCCGAACGGGGCCTCGGTGTACATTTGCGGACACCATCCCGATAATGCGGCTTCAGCGGCGCGACTCGCACCAGAGATCGGCGCTTTCCGTCCGCACTGTCTCGACGAGGGAACGATGCGTCTTCTCCATCTCGGCCCGGCTACGATCCTCCTTGCGGCGCTGGGCGGCTGCGCGTCCCGTGAGCCGGCCGCGTTTTCAGAACCGCCCGCGGTCGGGAGCATGACGATCCAGCCGCAGCAGCGCAGCTATCTTGATGCCGGCCCGGCCCCGGCGCGGCTGAGCGGGCCGGGCTATGCACGCGAAAACCGGACGGATTTCGCCGGACGCTCCGACAGCTTCGGCGGCAGCGTGCTGCCCTCATTCTGAGATTTCGGCGGCAAGGCCCTGCGCCGGTCGGCGCTTGGGACCGTGAGCGGCGTCATTCCGGCAAGCGAAGCCCGGCGAGGAAGGTGGCGACCGTCAACGTCTTCTCGGGCTGTGCCCGGCATTGCCGTTCGACGGCATCGAGGACTTCACCGTCGCCATATTTCGACAATCGCGACGGCGAGCTCTGTCGCAGGGAGTCAACCACCCAGCGGCCGATCAGGCCATGCATCTCCGCGTCTGCTGCCTCGCGCCCCATCCAGGCTTCGCAGGTGATGTAGTCCTGCAGGAATTCGCCCTTGCGCAGCACTTGGCCTGTCGCCGATGCCTGACAGGCGAAAATCCAAAGCGCCGCCAACGCCCCCAGACGCATCATCTCCCCACCCCGTACCGTTGCCGCCGCTCGGCCGCTCCCGATCCCAGGCTCTGCCGGCTTATGGCTCGACGGCCTTGTCCGCTGTGCTCGCGTGCTGTCGCCTGACGCGCGCGGCGGAAAAAGCTTTGGAGGACCGGTCATGCCCCTGCCGAGGGAGCGATATATTACCGAGCATAGCAAGCTCCGCTTGCCCGGCAACAGCAGAATCCTACAGGGGCGTTGTTATGAACGGATTCAGCGGTATCTCGCATCTGCAATATAGCCGCGGCGGGATCTGGAATAACTCTCAAGTATACATCTGAGAAGCTTCCCCCACGCGGCGACATCCGGCCCTTGGACGCGCTCCTCCGAAAGCGGGCGCTGCCCGGTGTTTCGGCCTTATCGGCAGGCGCGAGCCGCTTCCTCCGACTGAACGCGCGGCTTGCGTGCAGAATGCAGCGAAAAGATGCGCCTTTGGCTTGAGTGCGGGCGTCCGATTCAACCGCGGTTAACCACCGGGGATGAATATTGCGCTGATCGGACGGCGCCACAACCGGGGGGGAGATGGCCAAGACCTGCGACGACGCCCTCGCTTCTCGCCCGCGCCGGGGCGCGCAGCCCGTGATTGCGGTTGTCGCCGCGCTGCTCGCCTTCGCAGGTTTCGCGGCTCAGGCCCAGCCGCGTCCCGAAGAACCGATCAAACTTCAGATCATCGGCGGTCTCGGCGGCATCACCCAGTACACCAAGATCGAGCAGCCCTTCTGGCTATCGGAGATCAATGCGCTGTCGAAGGGACGGATCAGTGCAACGATCCGGCCGCTCGACACCGGTGGTCTGCGCAATCAGGAAATGCTGCAGCTGTTGCGGCTCGGCGTGGTGTCGTTCGGCACGGCCCAGCTCAGCGCCATAGCGGGGGAGGAGCCGGAATTCAGCGCCGTCGATCTGCCTGTGTTGAACCCAGATGTCGGGACGTTGCGTCGCACGGTCTCGGCGTTTCGGGCGCATCTGCGTGAGGTCATGCGCGAGCGTTACGATATCGAGCTTCTGGGAATCTATGCCCTGCCTGCCCAGGTCCTGTTCTGCACCAAGCCTTTCAAGGGGCTCGACGATCTGACCGGCCGGAAAGTGCGCACCTCGTCGGTTGGTCAATCGGAGCTGATGGCCGCGATGGGGGCCGTGCCGATCATCCTGCCCTTTGCCGACATTGCCGTATCCTTGCGCGATGGGGTGGCGGACTGCGCGATCACCGGCACGCTGAGCGGCTACGAGATCGGCCTGCCGCGCGTGGCCGTCGCGGTTCACGCTTTCGCGCTGAACTGGGGCGTCTCGATCTTTGGAGCCAACGGGACCTATTGGGACGCGCTGCCCGCCGATGCGCGCGACGTCATCCGGCAGGGCGTAGGCCGGCTCGAGGAGCGGATCTGGTCGCAGACGGAAGCCGATACGCAAGCCGGCCTTGCCTGCAATGCCGGCTTGGCAAGCTGCGCAGGCAAGCCCGAGCGGCCGATGACCGTGGTGCCGGCCCAGTCCGACGACGCGACGCGCCGGCGCCTTCTCGCCGAGGTCGTCCTGCCGCGCTGGTTCGAGCGCTGCGGGCAAGGCTGTGTCTCGGCCTGGAACACCTATCTCAAGCCGCTTCACGCCATCGAGGCCCGGACGCCGTGACTTGCCGCCCGCTCGATGAGGATCAATGATCAAGCGCCTTAAACTCACGGTGGTAGCGGGGATGGCGGCCATCATGGCGGTGGCCGCGTTCGGCGCCTCCAATCTGGTTCGCCAGAGGGAGGAGGCCGCCTGGCGCACCGCCGAGCAATCCCTGGAAGGCGCGGCCGCAGCCGTCGAGAATGCGCTCGACCGGCAATTGCTGCAGGTCGACGGGGCGCTGGCGAGCTTTCCGACCCTGTTCGACGTCGCGCAGATCGGCCCCGGCCAAAGAGATGCCGCCAGCCGCCTGCTGCGCGGCCTGAATTTCCAGACGATGGCTTTCCGCGACCTGCTGCTGGTCGGGCCGGATGGCAGCATCGTGGCCTCCGCCAGGGCGAGCGGCGCGCGTCATCCGTTGCCGCTCGACGTCGCGATGGTCTGGCGCATGCCGACGAACCTGATCGGCCCGCTGCGCAACCCCGTCACCGGCGACTGGGCGCTCTATATGGCGCGCCGGATTCCGGCCTGGCACGGCATCATCCCCGTTGCGGAAGTGCCGCTGCACACCCTGATGAAGCTGCTGGGGGAGGCCGGTGTCGGCCCCGGCACGCAGATTTCGCTTGAGCGCGCCAACGGCCAGATCGTCGCCACGCTGCCGCATGACGAGCTGCTGATCGGCAAGCCCCGCGCCTCTGCGCTGATCGAGCGGGCGGCGAGCGGCAAGGCCTTCATGATCGGAGACAGGACGAGCGATACCAGCACGCTCAACGTGGTCAGGGCCTCGCTCTACGGCGATCTCCGGGTCGTCCTGAGCGCGAAGAGCACGGTGGTGCTTGCGGATTGGCGCCGTGACCGCGACCGGACGGTGGCGGCGGCCGGCTTTGCCGTGATGCTGCTGAGCGCCTTTGCCGCGGCGATCCTGCTGGCCATCCATCAACGCGAGCAGGCCGATGCCGAGCGCGCGCGGGCCGCCTCCGTCCTCGACAACGCAATCGAGGCCATGTCCGACGGTTTCGTGATGTGGGACGAGGATGACCGGCTGGTGACGTGCAACCAGCGCTATCGCGAGCTCTATGCCCTGAGCGCGCCCTTCATGACGGCCGGAGCGCCCTTCGAGGAGATCGTCCGCAAGGGCGCCGAACTCGGCCAATACCCCCAGGCGACCGGCGATCTCGATGAATTCGTCCGGGATGTCGCCGCCTGGCACCGGCAGGGCAGCGGCTCGATCGAGCGCCTGCTGCCGGATGATCGCTGGCTTCTCATCACCGAGAGAAAGATGCGTGATGGCGGGACCGTCGGCATCCGCACCGACATCACGGCGCTCAAGGCAGCGCTAACGGAACTCGCCGTCGCCAACATGCGTGCGAACGAAGCGGCTGAAGAGGCGCGGCAGCAGAATGCGGCCCTGCTCGAACAGGAAAGCCGTATTCGCTTCCTGGCGCATCACGACGACCTGACGAGCTTGCAGAACCGCTTTTCCTTCCGTGGCCAGATCGCCAAGTCGCTGCTGCGGAAGGGGGACGATCCTGCACCGGTAGCGCTGCTCTTCCTCGATCTCGATCGCTTCAAGGACGTCAACGACACGCTCGGGCATCCCGTCGGCGACCTGCTGCTTCTCCTGGTCGCGGAGCGGCTGGCGACCTGCGTGCGGGATACCGAATGCGTGGCCCGGCTGGGCGGGGACGAGTTCGCGGTTCTCAGTCTCGGCCAGGAGCAGCCGCAGCAGGCCGAGGCGCTGGGTGCCCGCATCATCGAAGTCCTGAGCCAGCCCTATTTCATCCAGGATCGGACGATCTCGATTTCCGCAAGCATCGGCATCGCCGTCGCCGAGGGGCCGGGTTTCGATCCCGACCTCCTGCTGAAGCAGGCTGATCTTGCGCTCTATCAGGCCAAGGCGCAGGGACGCGGCGGTTGCTGCGTGTTCACGGCCGCGATGGACGAGCAGTTGCGCGCTCGCCTCGCCCTGGAAATGGACCTCCGCAAGGCGATCGAAGAGCAGCAGTTCGAACTGGCCTACCAGCCGATCTTCGACCTTAAATCGAGCAAGCTCTGCGGTTTCGAGGCGCTGCTGCGCTGGCACCATCCGGAGCGGGGACTGGTCGGGCCGGCTGATTTCGTGCCGCTGGCGGAGGAGACGCGGCTGATCGTCGATCTCGGCGAATGGGTCATTCGGCAAGCCTGCACGGATGCGGCTCAGCTGCCGGGCGATCTTCGCATCGCCGTCAACCTCTCGCCGGTGCAATTGATCTTCGGCGACGCTGTCGCGACCGTGCGCGATATCCTCGCAGAGACCGGGCTCGATCCGGCGCGGCTCGAACTCGAGATCACCGAGACCGCGCTGCTCGCCAACGACAATCGCAATCTTGGAACGTTGAGGAGCCTGAAGGATCTCGGTGTCCGCATCGTGCTCGACGATTTCGGCACTGGCTATTCCAGCCTGAGCCATCTGCGGCTGTTTCCGCTCGACAAGGTCAAGATCGACCGCTCTTTCGTGAGCGACATGACGGCCCATTCCGAGAGCGCCGCCATCGTCACCGCGGTTGCCGCCTTGGCTGCCGAACTCGGCATGGCGACCACGGCGGAAGGCATCGAGACACCGGATCAGCTCGATGCGGTGGATCGGGCAGGCTGCACGGAAGCTCAGGGCTACCTTCTGGGAAAACCGCAACCGATCCTGCAGGCGCTCCATACGACGCTGTTCAGGCGCCCCAGCCGGAGCCGTGGGGGGCAGCGGGGCGGGGGGCGGGCGCACGATTCGTCAGACATGTTATAGCGCCTCTGGAGGGGCGTGCCCCGTAGCGGCATACGATTGCGGCATCCCGCCGGCAGACGCGGTTCGACCGGGCGCGCATGAGCGGGGGAACCTGTGCAGCAGGGCGACAGAGGAAGGTGGAGCGGGTACCGGGAATCGAACCCGGGTATTCAGCTTGGAAGGCTGCTGCTCTACCATTGAGCTACACCCGCATCGGGCGCCAAATTCCCCATCGCACCTGCCGGTGTCAAGGGGGCATGGCACTGTCGTCAGGCCTGACGAGGCCCGCAGTTCACAGCAGCGGGCGTCTCGTCGGTCTCAGAACCCGAAATTGAAGCCGGCCTTGACGATATCCCCGGCCGTGCGAGCGCGCATGGTCGCGTATTGCGTGGGGGCGAGCCCGGTATAGTCCTGCAGGGTCAGCTTCTGATTGCCGAGGTCGTAATGCGCGTAGTCGAGCCTCAGCGTCATGCCGGGCATGATCGCGTATTCCACGCCGCCGCCGAGCACCCAGCCGCTAGCGAGGCCGGAACGCGAGCCCGTGGCGCCAGAGGTGGTAGCGGGATTGTCGGGCGTGATCGAGCCCTTCTGGTCGACAAGGCCGTAGGCGTAGCCACCGCTGCCATAGATCATGAAATCGCCGAGCACGAAGCCGGCGCGGGCGCGGACTGTTCCGAGCATCGAGACCTCGTTCTCGGCGCGCGTGGTGAAGCGGGTCCCGCCGGGATTGGCGGAAGTCGTCTGGCTGCCGCCGAGCCGCGTCGCGGACAGGTCGGTCTCGGCGCCGATGACGACCGCGCCGATCTGATAGTTGAAGCCGAACTGCGCGCCGCCGACCATGCCGCTGCCATCTGGCGACAGGCTGCGCGGCACGGCCAGAGGATTGATCGCGCTCGCGGTGGGGGTCGGTGCGCCGGTCGTCGTGGTGGTCGTCACGACCGTCGTCGGGAACGGGGTCGTTGGCAGCGTCGTGGTAGTGGTCGTCGTTGTCGTTGGCGTGAAGGTCGGGCTGCCGAACGGGCCAGCAACGGTCGTGCGGTCACTTTGCCGGCCGCCGCCGAGCGAGCCGCCGGCATAGAAACCCGTCCAGCGCGGCCGCTCGGGGTAGAGCATCGGCACATCCGGCGCCTGAGCCTGCCGTTCCTGCGGAGGGGGGGCGTAGGGCGGTGTCACGGGCGCCTGGCGCGGCATACCGGACCGTGCCGGCGAGACGCCGCGCGGTGTATAGTCGGCCCGGCGCGAGCGGGGCTGCTGGACGGCCGGGCAGACCGGGCAGGTCTGCGCGACCTGGACGCGGTTGCGGCTCGGCGCAGTCGCCGCCAGGCGCAAGGCCGCAGCGGTGTGATCCGATACCGGATAGAGCCGTGCGTAGAGCTTTAGGGATTCGGCATCACCGGCGAGGATGGCTTCGGACCAGGCCCGCTCATCTGTCCGCTGGGCGAGGATGCGGTTCAGGCGCAGTGCGTCCTGGGCGTCGGGATTCAAGGCGAGCGCGTTGCCGTAGATGTCGCTGCGATCCCAGGCGATCGCGGTGCGGGCGGCATCGGCCGGGGCCATGCCGCGCAGCGAGGCAAGGGTCGGGCGGGCCGCCAGAGGCACGTTGCCGGCCGTGGTAGACTGCGGCGCCGGCGCACCGGCAGGGCGCTGGAAGAAGCTGAACTCGGTGATCAGCGAGGAGGTATCCCAGGGGATCTGGGTGCCGTTGGTGGAATCGTAGACGGCTAGGCGGATGCGCCGGAAAATCTGCTCGACGGCGAGACCCGGCTCGCGCGCCTCGCGCAGGAATGCCGTGGTGAAGGGGCTGTTGGCGCCGGTGCCGTCCGCAGCGGTAGAGCCCGGAGAAGTCGCGAAGGCGACGAAAGTGCCGCTATTGGAGTCGATGCGGGCAAGACCGGCTTCGCTGTTGATGCCTTCATTGGCGCCGTCGACGATCTGCAGGGCGAGACCCCGGGCGGTCGGGCGGTCCGCAAAGGGGTTATTGCGGCAGGCGTCGAGGATCGCGATCTTGGACTTGGCGCCGGCGCCGTCGAGCCGCTTCAGGATATCGCTCAGCGACAGCGATTGATCGGCGATCCGGGTTGCGATCTGCGGGCGGACGTCGGTCGGCAGGATGTAGTTGGCGCCGTCGAGCTGGACAGCATGACCGGCGTAATAGACCAGCGCCGTCGCGTCAGGGCCACCCCGGCGCACCTTGTCGACGAAGACGTCGAGCGCGCTGCGCAGGCCGGCGAGAGACAGGTCGAGGGCCGGCGTGATGTCGAAGCCAGCTTCCTGCAGCATGGTGCGGGTCGCATTGGCGTCGTTCAGTGCGTTGGGCAGCTTGGTGACATTCGCATATTCGCCATTGCCGACGACGAAGGCGAAGCGCTTTTGCGCAAGAGCGGGCGTGGCACCGAGGCTGAACGTGACGAAGACCGCAGCCAATGCAGCGACGAGATACGCATAGGCCCGGGCTTGAATCCGCATGCTGCTTCTCCTGCGCGCGAGCAAAGCGACTCGCTGGACCTGTCTGGCGCCCGCGATTCAAACGGGCATCCGTCATATGATGGAGATTTCCAGAAACCGGGCGGTTGAAGCAACATCAAATCGACACGAAAAAACCATGGAGAAGAGCGGAGCCGAAGGCCTATTTGTTCAATTCCTGCCTTGCGTTATCCTCAGCAGTCGTAGCGCTGTCGCAAGTATAATCGCTCCGGTGTGACTTAATTGTCGGATCGGCGGGGTTTGTTTCGCACGCGCCGGACGGGCACTCTCGGGGCCCGCTCCTTCAAATGAATGAGGCGTCCGGGCGGCGCTTCGGCTGGAATGATGCGGACGGAGCGGGGCGGAAGCGGCCATGACGAGCGATCCTGCCATCAATCCCTATGATGCCGTGGCCTATCCCGGCCATTCCTTTTCGCAGACCCATCCCTCGCGGCTGGCGACCATCGCTCATTTCCACGGCATGGACCCGGCCCTGCCGACGGCGATGCGCGTGCTCGAACTCGGCTGCGGGCGCGGCGGCAATCTCATCCCGATGGCGGCGCAATATCCCGGCAGCCGCTTCCTCGGCATCGATCTCAGCGGCGATTCGATCCGGCAGGCGAGCGCCAATGCTTCGGAGCTGGGCCTAAGCAATCTCGCCTTCGAGCAGCGCGATATCCTCGCTTTGGGGGAGGAGATCGGGATCTTCGACTACGTCATCGTCCACGGTGTCTATTCCTGGGTGCCGGATGTGGTGCGCGAGCGGATCATCGCGCTGTTCGGGCAATTGCTGGCGCCGCACGGCGTCGCCTATGTCAGCTACAACGCGCTGCCCGGATGCCGTCTGCGCGACCTCGCGCGCGACGTGATGCTCTTCGCGGTCAAGGATATCGAGGAGCCGCGCGAGCGGGTCAGGGTCGCGCGCGCCGCCCTGAAGGAGATCGCCGAAGCCAGCGACCCGGACAGCTTCCACGGCGCGGCGCTGCGGCAACGGCTGAAGCAGATCGACGAAGTCCCCGACAACGTCCTCTATCACGACGACCTCAACCCCGGCGCGCGCGCCTTCGCGCTGCACGAGGTGCTCTCGGTCGCCGAGGGCCGTGGCCTGCAGTTCCTGGCCGAGGCATCGTTTCCCAACCTCTACGGCGCCGCCAAGGGGCCGGCCCAGCAGATGCTCGACAGGATGCCGCTGGAGCAGATGGCGCTGCGCGAGCAGACGCTCGACCTGCTGATCGGCCGGGCCTTTCGCGAGACGCTGCTGTGCCGGGCTGATATCCCGCTGAGGCGTGGCGTGCGGCCGGGCTCGCTCAAGCCCTATCATCTCGCCGCCAATGTGCGGCAAGCGCCGGCCAAAGCCGATGAGAAGCCGGGTGTCCAGCGTTTCAGCTTCGACGAGGGCGTGCAACTCGCGGTGGACCTGCCGCTCTGCAAGGCCGCGCTCGTGATCCTCAGCACGCTCTGGCCGGCGAGCATCGCCTGGGAGGAACTGGTCGAACAGTCCTGCCACGGCGCGGCGCCCGAGCTGGGGCCGGACCGGGCGCACGAGATCGCGAGGCTCGACGAAGCGCTGATCGCGATCTTCAAGGCGGGGTTGCTCGACATCCGGCTGGAAGCGCCGCCGCTGACGACTGCGATCAGCGAGAAGCCGGCGGCCAGCGAGATCGCGCGCTGGCAGGCCTCGACTTCCGCCGAGGTCACGGACCTGCGCCATCGCACCGTCCAGCTCGACGGCGTCGTCGTGCGCAAATTCATCAGCCTGCTCGACGGCTCGCGCGACCAGCGCATGCTGCTCGAGGCGATGAACGCCTTCCTCGACGAAACCCGCAGCGCCGGCATCACCATTCCCGCCCTACCGGAGCGGGCGACGGCGGAGGAGGTCGCGATGCATCTGAAGGATGTCGCGCGCCTTGGGCTGCTGCGTGCGTGACGATTGTGAAGCGCCCCTCCGAGGAATAACGTTGCGGCAGGGGGCGATGGAGCGCGGGCCAGCGGAATGAGCGAGCGCTTCCGTCAATTCCAGGCGCTGTTTCCGGAGGAGGCTTGCCTCGCCGCGTTGATGCGCCTGCGCCATGGCGGGACGAGCATGACCTGCCCCGCCTGCGGCCGGCCGGCGCAGTTCGAGCCGCGCCCGAAGTTGCGCGGCTTCGCCTGCCAGCATTGCAACTACATGATCCATCCGGCGGCCGGGACGCCGCTGGAAAGCCGGCGCACCCCGCTCCAGCTCTGGTTCTACGCGCTGAAGGTGGTGTCGGAGCAACCCGGCAAGGCCGCCGTCAGCATGATTGCGCGCGAGGCGAGCGTGCCGCAAGTGATGGCTCAGCGTCTTGCCGATGACCTGACGACGCTTGCGGGGAAGGGAGATGCCGGCTGGCTGGAGAGGTTGCGGAGCGCGGTGACAGGAAAGCCGGAGGCGGCAGCGGTGCCTGCGGCTCCCGCACCACCGCCGGCGCCATCGCCTGCTCCGGCGCCGTTGGCTTCCGCTCCCTCGCGAAGGCGGCCGGTTGAGCCGGCACGCGGTGCTCCGGTCCAGCCTTCCGTTTCCGCCGCGCAGCCGGTTTCGCCTCGGGCGGCCGCTTCGGCGACAGCTCCGCAAGCGCTTCCGGCGAAGCCTGCGGATGCGGCCGGCCTGGTTGATGCGCGGCCAAAGAAGACCGCTTCCGGACGCAGGGCGATTGCGGTCGTGGCGGCTGGCGTGGCTTGTCTGACGGCTGGCGTGCTTGGCCTCGCCTATGCCCGGCTGCAGCAGCAGGAGCGGCCGCAGCCCGAGCGGGGCATCGAGATCGCGGCCTTCGAGGCGCCGGCGTTGAAGGATGCACCGGCACGGCCCTCGCTGATCCTGTCCTCGGTGGAGCAGGATCTGGAGGGCGCGCGGCAGGCCGCCCAGTTCGCCCTCGACAATGATCCGTCGCTGGCGGCGATCAAGCCGCAGGACGACGCGCCGGCCCAGCAGATGCCGGTCAACCAGCTGCAATTGCCCTCGAACATCCTGCTGGTGCCGCCGAAGATGCAGAGCGGGCCACCGCCGGGACCGGTCTCGCCGAGCGGCGCGCCCCAGCCACCGCCGCAGATTTCCAGCGGCGATCCCGACCAGATCCTGGCTTTCGGGCCGATCAAGATCCGCCGCCATCTCGTCGACCTGATCGTGCGCGCGAGCAAGGTCGTGGGCGCGGACCCGACCCTGCTGATGGCCGTGGCCGACAAGGAATCGTCGTTCTCGACGGCGGTGAAGGCGCAGACCTCCTCGGCGACCGGGCTCTACCAGTTCATCGAGCAGACCTGGCTGGGCGTGATCTACGAGTTTGGGACCAAGCACGGACTCGCCGCCGACGTGAAGCTGATCGGCCGGTCCGGGCGGCAATTCGTCGTGACCGACGGGTCCCAGCGTCAGCGCATCCTCGACATGCGGCGCGAGCCCTATATCTCGGCGCTGCTGGCGGCCGAGATGTTGAAGCGCGATACGCTGAGGCTGGAGCGGGCGCTGGGCCGCCACCTTACCGGGGGCGAAATCTACCTGATCCATTTCCTCGGTCCCGACGCGGCGCAGACCTTCATCGAGACGATGGAAGAGACGCCGGGCGTCAAGGCGGCGGAGCTGTTGCCGCGGCCGGCCCAGGCGAACCGCCCGATCTTCTATTCCGATGCCGGCGGCGAGACCAAGGTGCTCTCTGTCTCCGAAGTCCACAAGAAGTTCAACGACATGATCAAGATCAGGCTCGACCGCTACAGCGCGGTCAGGCCCGGCGGAGGCGGGGGCATCGCCCGGCCGCCACCGAAGAAATGACGCGTGCGAATCTGCCCGCGCCGATCCGCTCCCAGGAGCAGCGAAAGGAGAAAGCTAATGCCGGCCAACCGTTTCGAGCAGGTCGACGAACCGCCGACCGATGCGATCACGCTCAAGCTGTCGGAGCGCGGCGGAGAAGCCTTCGGGCATGTGCTATGCCCGGCCGACCTCTCCGGCGGGCAGTTGGTCAATGATTTCGTCAGCGACGAACTGCCGGCGAAAGACGCCTTCCGCACTGCGATCCGCCTCGCCAACGAAATCCAGGCGCCGATCGTGGTCGAGGACAGAGCTGGAATCTGGCAGGACGAGTGGGGCGTTCTGTATCGCGAGGACTGAGCGGGATCGTCCATCTTCCCTTGCGGGAGACGGTGCCGCGAAGCGCCGGATGATGGGTCGCGCTGCGCTATCCGTCATTGCGAAAAGCGGAGCGAAGAAGCGATCCAGGGGGACGTAGAGCGCTGCCGCTCCTGGATTGCTTCGCTTCGCTCGCATGACGAGAAGGTCGTGCAACCCCTTATCCGTCTCGGCTTCGCTGAGCCACCTTCTGCCGCAACGGGAGACGGGAGGGGCCGTTGCCTCACTCGATCCGGAAATATTTGATCCCCAGGCCGAGCTTGCCGGTCTGGCGAGCAAGGTCGAGTTTGAGATTGGCGAAGAACTCCGATGCCGGTGAAGGATTGGGGCCCGACAGCGCCGGCAAGGCCTCCTTGGTGACGAGCGCGAGCACTGTCTGCGGGCGAGCGGCGCCGCCGGTCGATTCGAGCTTGAGGTTGAATGTGACCTTGCCGCCCTCGCGCTTCGCGAAGCTGGCGAGGTTGTAGACGAGGCCATCGTCGCCGATCAGGACGACGTCGAGATTCTGGCCGCCGCCGGCCTCGACCGAGCCGTTGAGGATCTCGCCGCTCTTCATGTTGAAGGCGCCGATCTGGACGCGCGGGCTGCGGTCGATACCGATGCCGGGCCGGCGCAGGAAATCGACCATCGGACACTGCGCCTCGGTCATCGGCCGCAGGTGAATCTGGGCCTCGAAACCCTGCGCAGCCTTGAAGGCGCCGTCGAAGGCGACGAAGGGCGCCGACGCGCTGCCAAATCCCTCCAGCGTCGCCTTGCGGTCGCCGATCTCCAGCGGCCAGAGGAAGAAGCAGGAGCCGCCGTCATAGTCGCGGACATAGCGCTCGATCCGCTCGGCCGGAGTGCGCGGCTCGGGCTCCGGAACCATGGCGGCGACCTGCGGCGGCGAGACGCTCTGGCTGGCTGGAGGCGTCGGAATGACGACGGCGACGGGCGGCGGTTCAGGCGGCTTGACCTCGACGGCCGGAGGCGGCTTGACGGGCTCGGTCGCAGGGGGACGCATCGGCGCCTGTTGCTGCGGTGGTTCGGTGTTCAACGCCACCTGCGATCCCGATGTGCCTGACGGGGGCGGGCGTTGCGGTCGCGATGGCTGCTGCTGCTGCCCCGCCTGTGGTTGCGTGGTGGGAGGTTGTGCTGCGGGGGGCGGC
>SEEM01000232.1 GCA_004144595.1 Hyphomicrobiales bacterium | reverse complement strand
GGCGCAGGCGGTGATGGCCGATATCTACCGGCCGCTCTACCTCAACAACGCGCCGATCCTGAACACCGGGCGGCGCACGGCGGAACTGACGAAATACGCGGCGAACGCCTTCCTGGCGACGAAGATCACCTTCATCAACGAGATCGCCGACCTGTGCGAGCAGGTCGGGGCCAACGTCCAGGACGTCGCCCGCGGCATGGGTCTCGACAACCGCATCGGCGGCAAGTTCCTGCATGCCGGGCCGGGCTATGGCGGCTCCTGCTTCCCGAAGGATACGCTGGCCCTGATCAAGACGGCGCAGGATCACGGCACGCCGTCGCGCATCGTCGAGACGGTGGCCGCGGTGAACGAGCAGCGCAAGCGGGCGATGGGCCGCAAGGTGATCGCGGCCTGCGGCGGCGCGGTACGGGGCAAGACGATCGCGGTGCTGGGCCTGACCTTCAAGCCGAATACCGACGACATGCGCGACGCGCCGTCGATTGCGGTGATCACGGCCCTGCAGGATGGCGGAGCCATGATCCGCGCCTTCGACCCTGAAGGGATGGAGCAGGCGAAGGCGGTGCTGCCGGCGGGCGTGACCTATTGCGGCGACGCCTATGAATGCGTGAGCGGCGCGGATGCGGCGGTGATCGTGACCGAATGGAACATCTTCCGCGCGCTCGATCTCGACCGGGTCAAGGCGGCGATGGCCGCCCCCGTCCTGATCGATCTGCGAAACGTCTATCGCGCCGAACAGGTCCGAGCCAAGGGATTCACCTATGCCGATGTCGGCCGTGGCGTCGTCGCGCCAGTGGACCGTGAAGCCGATACGGCAGTATGAGCAACGCGGCGAGGGCGGACCTGGTCAAAGCGCCCTACAGGGCGGGATAGGCACCGCTTTGACCAGCGATCTTCTTGAATTTACTTGTCATGACGCCGGAGTGACTGCTTTTTCCGACGCAGGGACAGCTCAACATCGATCCAGCCGGTGTCTTCCTGTTGATCCACGCCATTCGTCGTTAGTCGGAGAGCATGATCTGCCACTCATCGCATGCTCGGATCGGGGTTGCCAGATTCCTAAACCCCGGTTTCGATTACCGGCCATCCCCGCAGGCGCAATCTCATCTGGTCAGGAACTCTTTCATGCATGACATCTGCTGGACCGCAAGATACCCCGTTCGCGCGGACCGCCTCTAAACTTGCCAGTTGCCCTGACCTCGCTCGAGGACTTCCCATGACGACAAGCCTCAAATTCGGCACGTCCGGCCTTCGTGGCCTTGTTACGGAATTGGCTGGTCTGGCCACCTACGCTCATGTCCGCGCCTTCTGCGCCATGCTGCGGGAGGATGGCGCAGCCGGGCCGCAGGGCGAGGTCCTGATCGGGCAGGACCTGCGTTCATCGAGCCCGCTCATCGCGGCGCAGTCTGCACAAGCCATCGCCGATGCCGGGCTCGTGCCGGTGGATTGCGGGGCCTTGCCGACGCCCGCGCTGGCGCTGGCCGCGATGAATCGCGGCATGCCGGCGATCATGGTGACCGGCAGCCATATCCCCGATGACCGCAACGGGCTGAAATTCTACCGCGCCACCGGCGAGATCGACAAAGCGGACGAGGAGCGCATCATGGCGTGGCATGCGAAGCTTGCCCTGGCATCCGCTCCCACGCTCACTGCCGCGCCGGCGCGCAGCGAAGCCGTCATCGATTATCGCGCACGTTACACCACCTTCTTCGGGAACCATGCCTTGGAAGGCATGACAATCGGCGTCTACCAGCATTCCTCCGTCGGGCGCGACGTGATCAGCGACGCGCTGGCCGCACTCGGAGCCCAGCCTGTTCCGCTGGGACGCAGCGACCGCTTCATCCCCGTCGATACCGAAGCGCTCCGGCCGGAGGATGAAGAGCTTGCCCGGCAATGGGCCGGTAGCCAGACGCTCGACGCGATCGTTTCGACCGATGGCGACGCCGATCGCCCGCTCGTCGCCGACGAAGCCGGCCGCTTCCTGCGGGGCGACCTCGTCGGCGCCCTCACGGCGCGCTTTCTCGGAGCCGATGCGATCGTCACCCCCGTGACCTCTAACTCGGCTCTCGAGCGCCTCGGCCTTTTCGAAAAGGTCGTCCGCACACGCGTCGGCTCGCCCTATGTCATCGCCGGCATGGAGCAGGCAAAGACCGAGGGCGCCCGTATCGTCGTCGGGTTCGAGGCCAATGGTGGCGTGCTGCTGGGTTCGGAGGTGACGCATGGCGTGCGCCGCCTTTCCGCCCTGCCGACGCGCGACGCTCTGCTGCCCATCCTGGCGACGCTGGCGCTGGCCAAAAGCGAGGCCAAGCCGTTGAGCGCACTCGCGGCGGAAGCGCGCTTCGCCATCGCCCTGTCCAACCGGCTGCAGAATGTCGCGCAGGACAAGACCGCGGCCCTGATCGCCAGGATCGACGCCGAGGATGCCGGCTTCCGCGATGCGGCGTTCGCGGCCCATGGCGCCGTCGCGGCGCGCGACCGGCGCGACGGCCTGCGCCTGACGCTGGGCAACGGCGCGACGGTTCACTTCCGGGCCTCGGGCAACGCCCCGGAGCTGCGTGTCTATGTCGAGGCGCCCACCCCGGAGGCGGCGGACGCACTGCTTGCCGAGAATCTCGCTTTCGCCGCGGCCCAAACGCGCTAAAGGACAAGCCGGCTCGCCGAGCCGGCGAAGCAAGGCGATATCGGCACGGCATGAAGCGCCGCGGCCGGTTTCAGCAGGGATATCAAGTGGACCTAGCCTCTCCGTTCCAACGCGTGCTGCTGACCGGCGCAGCCGGCTTCGTCGGCTTCCACGTCACGCAGTCCCTGCTGGACGCAGGCGTGCAGGTTTTCGGCATCGACAACCTGACTCCCTATTACGACCCAGCCTTGAAGCAGGCGCGCCTCGACCGGCTCACCGCCCGCAATGGTTTCTCCTTCGAGCCGATCGACATCGCCGCCTACGATGC
>SEEM01000231.1 GCA_004144595.1 Hyphomicrobiales bacterium | reverse complement strand
GCGGCATAGCCGACGAGCGCGGAGACGCTGGCGGCATCGCGCGCCGCCGGTACCACCACCGCTTCCTTCAGGCCGAAGGCGGTGACGAGGCCGCGTTCCAGCCCGGCCTGCCGGGCCGAACGCGCATCGATCCTGATCTTGACCAGCCCTTCGCTGCGCGCCGCCGCCAGCATGCGGATCACCTTGATCCGGCTCAGGCCCAGCGCTTCGGCGATCTGCTCCTGGGTCAGCCCCTCGACATAATAGAGCCAGGCAGCCCGGACCTTCGCCTCCGCCACCGGCATCTCGCCATGGATCTGTCCTGCTCCGAATGCGTCTTCCACGGGCGCTCCCTGCCGGGGGTGCTCCGGCGCGGCCAGCATCACCGCATCGCGCGGTCCAGGCAACCCATTTGAACATCTGTGCGCTTGACAGGACGAAAGACATGTCCTTTTGTTCCAATCAAAGAACATATGTCTTAGGGAGAGATAGCGACGATGGCCGCGATCCAGCCGCAGCCGCCCTTGGGCGCGCCCGCCGCCGGCCTGTCCCTGGCCGAGGCTCTCGAATTGCGCGCCAAGGCGGGAAAGCCGGTCCGCGTCGGCCTGATCGGCGCAGGCCAGATGGGCACCGACATCGTCGTCCAGATCTCCCAGATGACCGGCATCGAGATCGCCGCGATCGCCGATATCGCGCCGGACCGGGTCGCGGAGGCCGCCACGCTCGCCGGGCGCAAGGGCGAGGTCGATAACGTCACCGACCAGGCCGGGCTCGATGGCGCCCGTCGCAAAGGCCGCATCGCCGCCACGACCTCGCTCGACCTGATCTGCCGCTCGCCCCATGTCGACGTCATCATCGACGCGACCGGCAATCCCGAGGCCGGTTCGCGCGTCGCGCTGACCGCCATCGCCGCGCGCAAGCATATCGTGATGATGAATGTCGAGGCCGATATCACCATCGGCTCCTATCTCGCGGTCGAGGCCGCCAGGGCGGGCGTGGTCTACACGCTCGGCGCCGGCGACGAGCCCGCCGCCGCGATGGAGCTGATCAATTTCGTCCGCGCCATGGGCTATCCCGTCGTCGCCGCCGGCAAGGGCAAGAACAATCCGTTCCGCATCGACGCCGTCCCGGCCGATTATGTTGAGGAAGCGAAGCGCCGGAACATGAACCCGCGCATGCTCGTCGAATTCGTCGACGGCTCGAAGACGATGGTCGAGATGGTCGCCATCGCCAATGCCTGCGGTTTCGTGCCTGATATCCCCGGCATGCACGGCCCGGCCGCGCCGAAGGACGAGCTGCAGAATTATTTCTGCCCGAAGGAAGAGGGCGGCCTGCTCTCGCAGAAGGGCGTCGTCGATTTCTCGGTGGCAAAGGGCGTCGCGCCCGGCGTCTTCGCCATCGCCGAGATGCGCCATCCCCGCGTCCGCGAGCGGATGAGCGACCTGCATCTCGGCCCCGGCCCCTACTATTCTTTCTTCCGGCCCTATCACCTGACGAGCCTGGAAGTGCCGCTCTCGGCCGCCGCCGCCACGATCTTCAACCAGAGCCATATGCGCCCGCTGCCGGTGCCGACTTCCGAGGTCGGCTGCGTCGCCAAGCGCGACCTCGCCGCCGGAGAGACGCTCGATGCGATCGGCGAATACGGCTATCGCGGCTTCGCCCTCTCCCGCGCGGATGCGCAGTCTCGCAAAGCTTTGCCGATCGGTCTCGCCCAGGGCGCGACCATGACGCGGCCCGTCCGCAAGGGCGAGCTGATCACGCTGGCCGACGCCACCCCCGACGAGCGATTGAAGATCGTCGAGGTGCGCCGCGCCCAGGACGCGATGATCGCCGCGCTGACCGCAGGAGCCCAGGCATGAGCGCTGACCAGAAGCCGAACCAGCGGCCGGAACTCGCCGCCCTCGACGACGCGACGGTGGCGCAGGCGCTGACCCGCATGCATCTGATCCGCAAGTTCGAGGAGGCGGCCGAGGCGAGCTATATGCGCGGCCTGATCCACGGCACGATGCATCTCTCGATCGGCCAGGAGGCGAGCGCGGTCGGCACGACGCTGCCGCTCGAAGCCCACGACTACATCCTCTCGACCCATCGCGGCCATGGTCACTGCATTGCCCGCGGCGCCGAGCCGAGGCTGATGTTCGCCGAGTTCTTCGGCAAGGAGACCGGCTACTGCAAGGGCCGCGGCGGCTCGATGCATATCGCCGATGTCGAGGGCGGCAATCTCGGCGCCAACGGCATCGTCGGCGGCGGCCTGCCGATCGCGGTCGGCGTCGGCATGAGCATCAAGGCGCAGAAGAACGGCCGTGTCTGCATGGTCTTCTTCGGCGACGGCGCCTCGAACGAGGGCGCCTTCCACGAGGCCCTGAACATGGCCTCGATCTGGAAGCTGCCCGTCGTCTTCGTCTGCGAGAACAACAAATACGGCATGTCGATGGATATCGGCCGCGCCATGGCGGTAGCGAACGTCGCCGACCGCGCGAGCGCCTACGGCATGCCCGGCCATTGCCTCGACGGCAATGATCTCGCCGGCGTCGCGGCCGTCGCGAAGGTCGCGATTGCACGGGCCCGCTCGGGCGAGGGTCCGTCCCTGATCGAGTGCAAGACCTATCGCTGGCGCGGCCACTCCAAGAGCGACCGCAATCTCTACCGCACGAAGGAAGAGATCGAGGACTGGCGCAACCAGGACCCGATCCGGCGGCTCGAGGATGAGCTCAAGGCGCATGACCGCTTCGATGCGGCCGCGCTGATGAAGCTGGAAGAGGACGCTCAGCGCGACATCGACTCAGCCGTCGAATTCGCCCGCACCTGCCCGGACCCCGATCCGAAAGACCTGACCCGTGACGTCTATGCCCTCTGACACGCTCGAAGCCGTGAGCGAGATCCGCGAGCTTTCCTATGCCGAGGCCGTGCGCGAGGCGCTGGGCCAGGCGATGGAGGCCGACGAGCGCGTCTTCCTGTTCGGCGAGGATGTCGGCGTCTATGG
>SEEM01000230.1 GCA_004144595.1 Hyphomicrobiales bacterium | reverse complement strand
GCGATCCTGTTCACTTCGGGCTCGGAGGGCGCGCCCAAGGGCGTCGTGCTCAGCCATTCCAACATGCTGGCGAATGCGGCACAGGCGGCAGCCCGCATCGATTTCGGCCGGCGCGACAAGGTCTTCAACGTTCTGCCGGTCTTCCACTCCTTCGGCCTGACGGCGGGATTGATCCTGCCGCTGGTCTCAGGCGTGCCGGTCTATCTTTATCCCTCGCCGCTGCACTACCGGATGGTGCCTGAGCTGGTCTATGGCTCGAACGCGACGATCCTGTTCGGCACGGACACCTTCCTGACCGGCTATGCCCGCGCCGCTCATCCCTACGATCTGCGCTCGCTACGCTACATCGTGGCCGGCGCCGAGCCGGTGAAGGACACGACGCGACGCACCTATGCCGAGAAATTCGGCCTGCGCATCCTCGAAGGCTATGGCGTCACCGAGACCGCGCCGGTGCTGGCGCTGAACACGCCGATGTTCAACCGCTTCGGCACGGTCGGCCGGATCATGCCGGGCATGGAAGCCAAGCTCGAACCGATGCCGGGTGTGGAAGAAGGCGGGCGTTTGCATGTCCGCGGCCCCAACATCATGCTGGGCTATCTCAAATCGGAGAATCCCGGTTTGCTCGAACCGCCGCCCGAGGGCTGGCACGATACCGGCGATATCGTCGCGATCGACAAGGACGGCTTCGTCACCATCAAGGGCCGGGCCAAGCGCTTCGCCAAGATCGCCGGCGAGATGGTCTCGCTCGCCGCGGTCGAGGCGCTCGCGGCCGAATGCTGGCCGGGCGTGCTGTCCGGCGTCGCCAGCCTCCCCGATGCCCGCAAGGGCGAGCGGCTGGTGCTGGTAACGCAGCAGAAGGACGCGACACGCGCCGCCTTCCAGGCCTTCGCCAAGGGCAGTGGCGCGTCCGACCTGATGATCCCGGCCGAGGTCGTGGTGGTGCCGGCCGTACCGGTGCTCGGCTCCGGCAAGCTCGACTTCGCCGGCATCGCCCGGCTGGTCAAGGAACGGGCGGCGTCGCCTCCTCCCGCGCTGGTGGAGGCATGATGCCAGGCCGCTTTCAGTCTCGCTTCCGACGAGCCCGAAAGCGATCGAGCAGGCCCAGGCACCACAGCGCGAAGCGCGCCATCGGCCGTTGCAGGAACGGCACGTCGGCGGCGAGCAGCAGCAGGCCGAGCGGCAGCATCCAGGCGCCCAGCAGGGGCAGGAACGAGAAGATCCCCCCGACGATCAGGGCGATGCCGGCGGGAATGCGGATCAGCCGGGACGCGGGATGACGCAGCCATCGCAGGCTCGCAGCGACCCGGGCGGGCAATTCATGTTCGATCCGCTTGAAGGCGCGGCGAAGTTCCTGTTTGGCCGATAAAATGTGCATGATCTCGTATTCGTCGCGTCTGCGGGACCGGAGGCGCGGGTCGGCGGAAGGCGATCAGCGAACGACGTAGCCTTGCCTGCGCCCGGCTTTCGGCAAACGGCACGAGCAGTCGTCGCCGAGGGAGGCGGGCCGCGCGAGGGTGCATTGCCGTGCCGGCGTCCGGCAATGACGCCCAAGCCCGCTCGTCCGCTCCGTCCTGCGATAGGACCGGCCCGATGATGGGCTGGGCTCGTAGAAGCGCGGGCTGTTCGCGCCGGCGCCGACAGGCGGACCGGCGCCCGGAATCCCGCTCTGGCTCGAATGGAGCCGGAGATCCGGCACATTGTCCGTGATCGAAGGCGGTCCGAGCCCCTGCCGCGGGCCGCCGGGATAGAGTGGGCCATTGCCGGGGGTCGCATCGAACTGGGCGCTGGCGGGCAGAGAAATCAGCACGGCCACCAGCACCGTCGTCGCCGCCATGAAATTGCGCATCATGCTGTGCCTGTGTCCCCGAGATCGCCCACTGACCTAATCATCCCACGCGATGAGCATAAGACCGCTCTCGCGATCATCTGCTGCGTCGGCTTGGAACGCGAGGCAGATGGTCGAGTTCCGGACTTCGGGCTGCACGCTGATCACCGACCATTGCCTCCAGCCGAGCGCCCGATCGAGGCGGCCTTATGGCGTCGCGATACACGCGTGTCCGGCTTAGCCGGAAGCCCATGGTTCGACGGGATTCATCGTTCGATCTCCGCTGGTAAACCAGGCGGAGAACGCCCTGGCTTACACGCTCCCGGCGCATATAAGCGCACCGAATAGAGGGCGGAGATATATCATAGCGCGCGCCCGCTCCGTTCCCGGACATGCCCGCTAAGATCGCCCAGCGCCAAAAAGGCGCTCGGCTGCCGAACACGCCTGTTCCTCGCGAACTGAGACTTCGCCAGCCGTCAAAAAATGGGGAACTCTGATGACCGCTCATTGTCCGGCTGGGCGATGCCTATCGGCCGCCGCCTTCGTCGCGGTGCGTCTCACGCCGCTGCCTATCGCGACATGGAAAGCGGCTTCCATGTCGGCAAGATTCTGCTGATGGCTCCAGAGGCTGCCTGAGGCGGCGGCAAGTCTTTTGCTTACGAACGTCACCGCCTTCAACCGACGACCTCAAGCCACCGAGGCCAGATGACCGCCGAAACCGAAAACCTCATCATCGTTCCGCGCCGGCATTTCGGCCGGATCATCGGCGCGGCGATCGTCTGCATCGCACTCGCCGCGATCGTGCGCGCCTTCGCCGTCGGCCAGATCGAGTGGGACTACGTCGCCGAATTCCTGACCGTCCCGGTCATCCTGAACGGGCTCGTCAACACCATCGTCATGGCGGTCCTGGCGATGGTGCTGGGCATCACGCTGGGCGTCGTCTTCGCTGTGATGCGGCTCTCGGCCAATCCCGTGCTGTCGAAGACCGCCATCGGCTATATCTGGTTCTTCCGGGCCGTGCCGGCGCTGCTGCAACTGCTGCTTTGGTTCAACCTCGCGCTGGTCTTCCCGACGCTGGGCATCCCCGGCCTGTTCTCGTTCAAGACCGTGGAGGTGATGACGCCTTTCGTCGCCGCATTGCTTGGGCTCGG
>SEEM01000229.1 GCA_004144595.1 Hyphomicrobiales bacterium | reverse complement strand
GTCTTCAACGACGATCCGGCCGCGTTCATCGGCTTGCCGGCGAAGGCGCCGTCGAGATCGACGACATGCAGCCATGCGAAGCCTTGGCGCTCGAAATCGGCGGCCTGCGCGGCCGGATTGTCGTTGAAGACCGTGGCCTGCGCCATGTCGCCCTGCCTCAGCCTTACGCAGCGGCCTTCCTTCAGGTCGATCGCGGGAAAGAGGATCATGGTGCCCAGCTCAGGAAATTCGTGATCAGCTTCAGCCCCAGCTTCTGGCTCTTCTCGGGGTGGAACTGCGTGCCGGCGACGTTGCCATGCGCGACCATCGCGGTAACCGGCCCGCCATGCTCGGTCAGGGCGAGCACGTCCTGCGGCCGCGCAGCCGCCAGCGCATAGGAATGGACGAAATAAGCGTGCAGACCTTGCGGTCCGGTCTCGATGCCGTCGAGCAGGGGATGCTCGTCCTGCTTGTGCAGGGTATTCCAGCCCATATGCGGGATCTTGAGGGCGTCGTCCGTCGGCTTGATCAGCGTGACGTCGCCGGGAATCCAGCCGAGACCCTGCGTGGTCGTATACTCCAGCCCGCGCGTGGCGAGGAGCTGCATGCCGACGCAGATGCCGAGGAAAGGCCGGCCCTTGCCCCGCACGACCTCTTCCAGCGTCTCGACCATGCCGGGCACGGCATCGAGCCCGCGCCTGCAATCGGCGAAGGCGCCGACGCCCGGCAGCACGATGCGGTCGGCCGCGCGCACCACGTCGGTGTCGCTGGTGACGTGGATGGTGGAGGGAATGCCGGCCTCAGTCGCGGCCCGCTCGAAGGCTTTCGCGGCCGAGTGCAGGTTGCCCGAGCCGTAATCGATGATCGCGACGCTTTGGCTCATCGGCCCTGGGCCTCCGGGAACAGCCCGATGATCGGCAGCGGGCCGCTCGGCCGCGCCGGGGTCGTGGCCGGTGTGGCCTCGACGCGTGGCAGCGTTGCTTCGCTGGCCAGTGCTCGCTCGAAATAGCGGCGCTCGGCCTCGGGCAGGTTGCGGGCCTCCACGACATCGGCGAGCCGCCAGCCTTGGCGGGTCAGCTTGCGGACGACGAGGTTGTTGCCCTCGACGCCGAGAAACAGCGCGATCGACCAGTAGATCAGCGAGAGCGCGCTGGCATGCAGGCCGAAGCGGCTGTTCAGCCAGATCAGCGCACCCCAGACCAGCACGAACAGCAGCGTCGCCAGCCAAAGCCGCTTGCCGAGCAGCCAGAGGCCGGTGAGCAGGAAGGCGCCCCAGGCGAAATGCTCGGGGACGAGCCGAGCCTGCTCGATCTCCTCGCGCCGGTCGCCACCAACCGGCGGCGGCGTCATGACGGTGTAGAACGGCATTCGGACCTCCTACAGCGCGCCCTTGGTCGAGGGAACGCGGTCGCCCTCGCGCGGATCGACAGCGAGCGCCTGCCGCAGCGCCCGCGCCAGCCCCTTGAAGCAGCTTTCGGCGATATGGTGGGCGTTGTCGCCATAAAGCGTCTCGACATGCAGCGTGATGCCGGCATTGATCGCGAAGGCCTGGAAGAATTCGCGCACCAGTTCGGTATCGAAGCTGCCGATCTTCTGCGCCTTGAATTCGGTCCGGAAGACCAGGAACGGCCGTCCGGAAACGTCGACGGCGACGCGGGTCAGCGTCTCGTCCATCGGCAGGTGCACGTCGGCATAGCGGCGGATGCCCTTCTTGGTGCCGAGCGCCTGCTTCAGCGCCTCGCCCATGGCGATGCCGGCATCCTCGACCGAGTGATGGTCGTCGATATGCGTGTCGCCTTTCACCTTGACCGCGAGATCGATCAGCGAATGGCGGGCGAAAAGGTCGAGCATATGGTCGAAGAAGCCGACGCCGGTGGCGATCTCGGCCTTGCCGGTGCCGTCGATCAGGAGCGAGACCGCGATATCGGTCTCGTTGGTGCGGCGCTTCACTTCGCCCGAACGCATGCTGGCCTCTCAGGGCTGTAGCGGGAAACGGCCCCGCTTTAGCAGGGGCGGGCGGCGATGACCACTGGTGCGAAGGGCTCTGCCGTCATGCTCGCCCTTGTGGCGAGCATCCACGTCTTACGCACGCGTTCGATCAGCGAAGACGTGGATGGTCGGGACAAGCCCGACCATGACGGAAAACGGCAGTCGATCACACCTTGGCCAGCGCCTGCTCCAGGTCGGCGATCAGGTCGTCATGGTGCTCGAGCCCGATCGAAAGGCGGATGAGCCCGTCGCTGACGCCCATCGCCGCGCGGACTTCCGGCGTGAAGCGCTGATGCGTCGTCGTCGCCGGATGGACGATCAGGCTCTTGGCGTCGCCGAGATTGTTCGAGATCCGGATCAGCTTGCAGGCGTCGAGCAGGCGATAGGCGCCGGCCTTGCCGCCGGGAACCTCGAAGGCGATCATCGTCGAAGGACCGCTCATCTGACGCTTGATGATCTCGGCCTGCGGATGGTTCTGGTGGCCGGGGAAGATCACCTTCGTCGGCTTGCTCTGTGCCGCCAACCAGTCGGCCACCGCCGTCGCGTTCTGCGCCTGCCTGGCGACGCGCAGCGGCAGCGTCTCCAGTGCCTTCAGCATCACCCAGGCGTTGAAGGGCGAAAGGATCGGGCCGGTCTGGCGCAGGTAGTTCTGGATATCGGCCTCGATCAACGCCTTCGAGCCAAGGATCAGCCCGCCGAGGCAGCGGCCCTGGCCATCGATATGCTTGGTCGCTGAATAGACGACGATATCGGCGCCGAGTTCGAGGGGGCGCTGGTAGAGCGGCGTGGCGAAGACATTGTCGACGACGAGCCTGGCACCGGCTTCCTTCGCCACCTTGGCGATCGCCGCGATGTCGAGCACTTCAAGCGTCGGGTTCGACGGCGATTCCAGGAAGAACAACTTCGTGTTGGGGCGCACCGCCTTGCGCCAGGCCTCGAGATCGGTGCCCTCGACCAGCGTCGTCTCGACGCCGTAGCGCGGCAGATGGTCCTCGATGATGTAGCGACAGGAGCCGAACAG
>SEEM01000228.1 GCA_004144595.1 Hyphomicrobiales bacterium | reverse complement strand
CTCTCGGTGACGTCTCCCAGCCTGTGGAAGACCGTGCTCGCCGTGGGCTTCGTCTACATCCCGATCATCACCCGGCTAACCCGCAGCATTACCCTCGAAGTCACCGGCGAGGAATACATCCAGGCGGCCCGGGCCCGCGTCGAAAGTGGCTGGTACATCCTGTTCAGCGAGATCCTGCCCAACGCCTGGGCGCCCATCATCGTAGAGGCCGCGCTGCGGGTGACCTTCGCGATGCTGCTCGCCGCCGCCCTGAGCTTCCTCGGGCTCGGCGTCCAGCCGCCGGCCTCCGACTGGGGCCTGATGATCGCCGAGGCCCGGCCCTTCATCAACCAGGCGCCCTGGATAGTCTGCTCCGCGGGCGCCGCGCTCTGCATCACCGTCATCGCGATCAACCTGTTCGGCGATGGCCTGCGCGAGGCGCTCGACCCGCGCCTGTCCCGGAGGCGGTAATGACCGATCTTGCACTGAGCGTCGAAGGCCTCTCGGTCAGCTTCGAGGGCGATGGCGGTCGCGTCCGCGTCCTGCACGATGTCAGCATGAAGGTCGAGCGTGGCCGGGTGCTGGGTGTCGTCGGCGAGTCGGGCTCCGGCAAGAGCACCGCGGCGCTCGCCGTGCTAGGCCTGCTCGACAAGGGCGCTGCGATCGACGCGGGCAAGGTTCTGGTCGGCGGCCGCGATCTCTACGCCGCCACCGCCGAGGAGCGCCGGCAGTTGCGCGGCGGCAAGGTCAGCTTGGTCTTCCAGGACCCCTTCACCACCCTCAACCCCGCCATCCGCGTCGGCAAGCAGATCGCCGAGCCGCTGATGATGCATCGCGGCATGGACGAGGCGCAGGCGGAAGCCGAGACGCTGCGGCTGCTGGCGGAAGTCGGCATCGCCGACCCCGCGCGCATGGCGGCGAGCTATCCCCACCAGCTCTCCGGCGGCATGAAGCAGCGCGCGCTGATCGCGAGCGCGCTCGGTTGCGATCCCGACCTTCTCATCCTCGACGAGCCCACTACGGCGCTCGACGTGACGATCGAGGCGCAGATTCTCGACCTACTGGAGGACCTGCGTCGCACGCGCCAATTGTCGATCCTGTTCATCAGCCATAATCTCGGCGTGGTCTCGCGCATCTGCGACGACATCTGCGTGCTTTATGCGGGCCGCGTCGTTGAGCAGGGCCCGACCGAGATCGTGCTTTCCCAGCCACGTCACCCCTATACCAAGGGCCTGCTCGCCTCGCTGCCGTCCCTGTCGGTAGAGCGGCAGCGCCTGCAACCGATTCCGGGGCGCCTGCCCGACACGCGCGCTCAGGTCACCGGCTGCATCTTTGCGCCGCGCTGCCATTTCGCGCAGCCGCGCTGTTCGGGCGAAATCCAGGAGCTTCATACGGTGGAGAACGGCACGCGGAACCGCTGCTGGCGCTCGGCCGAACTTGCCGACACACCGTGGCGCGCCGAAGCGGGCAAGCAGGTCGCGCGCCGCGCTCCCCCTGCCTCTGATGCCCCGATCATCGTCGACGCCATCGATGTCGAGCGGGAGTTCCGCAGTGGCGGTGTCTTCGACGCGCTGACTCTGCGCTGGAACGGCTGGCAGCCCGAGATCGCGTATAGGCCGCGGATCGTGAACGCCGTGGACCATGTCTCGCTGACGATCCGCGAGGGTGAGATCGTCGGCCTGGTCGGCGAAAGCGGCTCCGGCAAGACGACGCTCGGGCGCTGCATGATCGATCTGATATCTCCGACGGGCGGCGAGGTCCGCATCGAGGGGCAGACGCTTCTCTCCGCCTCGCGCAGCCGCAAGCGCACCTTGCTGCGCAACGCCCAGATCATCTTCCAGAACCCGGACTCCTCGCTCAACCCGCGCAAGAGCGTGCGCGAGATCGTTGGGCGGCCACTGGCGCAGATCGGCCTCAGCGGGGCCGAGCGCGACAGGCGCGTCGACGAGCTGCTCGACTTGGTGCGGCTTGGCAGCCGGTATTCAGAACGCTACCCGCACCAGATGAGCGGCGGCGAGAAGCAGCGCGTCGGCATCGCCCGCGCGCTAGCAACGAAGCCGAAGTTCATCGTTTGCGACGAGGCCGTCTCGGCGCTCGACGTGTCGGTGCAGGCGTCGATCCTCAACCTGCTCGCAGACCTGCGCGATGAGTTCGGGCTTGCGTATCTGTTCATCACGCACGACCTCTCGGTCGTCTCCTACATCGCCGACCGGATCTGCGTGATGAAGAACGGCAAGCTCGTCGAGCAAGGCCGGACCGAGGATATTCTGGAGGCGCCACAGCATCCCTATACCGCTGCGCTGCTCGCTGCTGTGCCACGCGTCAACCAGCACAGGCGCGACGCGATAGCTTGACGGCTTCCTGGTCGAATCTGCCGTTTTACGTCGAAAGACGAACCGGGTGCCGCCGCGATCGATCAGGTCGCGCGATCTATTTGGGAATCCTCAGTTCCAAACTGACCCTTGGAGGGTCTTCGAAAATGACTAACTTGCGCTACCTTCCGCGCTCTTCGTACGCGATCGAGCCGTGGAAGAACGGATTGGGTTCAACCGATATCGTTGCGGAGGCTCGCATCGACGGCGATCCCGCAACCGGATGGGATGGACTGGTTTGGCGCCTTGCTCAAACGGCAATCCCCTCCGCCTTGGCCTTCTCGGACCATACTGGCTACGATCGCCATCAGGTCGTCATAGAAGGCGAAGGCCTCTTTCTGGACACGACCTCAGCGACGATCGATCTGTCCCGACCTTTGAAGCCAGTTCAGTACAGCGGCGAGTTGAAGATCGTCAGTCGATTGGAAAACGGCCCCGTCAAAGTCCTCAATCTGATGATCAACCGAACCGAGGCCGTAGGTGAAATGACGGCGATGGTTGCAGGGACCAGTGCCTATTTTCGCCCGGGCGCCCATGTTTTCGTCGCCGTCAAGGAAGATGCTCACCTCGATCTCGGTGGCGTCGCGCATCGAGTTTTGGCGGGAGACGCGATTGCCCTTGGAACTGCCGACGGAATTCGGGCTACCGTCCAG
>SEEM01000019.1 GCA_004144595.1 Hyphomicrobiales bacterium | reverse complement strand
CAGCAGGGGATGGCGGGGAGGTCGTCGCGGGTGCGCTCGCCTCGGCCGGCCGCTTCTCGACCGGCGCGGCGGGCTCGGGCGCAGGCGGCGCAGCCGGCGAAGGCACAACGGTCGTTGCCGGGGCGCTGGCCTCAGCCGGTGGCTTCAGTTCGGCCGGCCGTTCCGGCGGTTGCGGCACGAGACGCTGACGCGGGGGAGCGTGTTCCTCGCGCGGGTCGGCGCGGGCGACGCTGGGGGCTGCCGGTTGGCCGCGCAGGGGAATGCGGCGGATCAGCTCGCCGAGATAGGCGTCGAGGATCAGGCGCTGGCGCTGGCCACCCTGCGTGATGCCGTCGACGATATAGGTGTCGTCGCGCCGGAGCGTGCGCTCGATCCGAACGAGCCCGTAACGGCGGGCGGCGATGCCATTCACCGAATAAGCAGAGACGGCAGCCGGCCCGCGCGGAACGGCGACCGGCCGGCGCGGGGCGTAGCCGTAATCATAACGATAGCCGTAGCCATAGACCGGGTAGGGGTCATACCCGTCATCGTCATAATAGAACTGGGCGCTGGCGGCGCCCGTCATGCCGGCCATCGCGCCGGCCACGACCAGGCCCATCAGCGCGGTGCGCCCCGGTGCGGTCGAACGATCTGCCATGCCAAATTCCCTTAACGACTGACTGCTCGGCACTTAGTCTTGTTAGGGATTGCGGCAGGTATGCGGCTGGAAACGGGGCGCAAATGCGCCCATTCAACCCGCGATCACTGTGATGAGGCTCTCGACGTCTTCCGCTTCCGTCGCAAAGGACATGACGAAGCGGCCGACGACCTCGCCGTCCTTGAGCGGCGCTTCCGGGGGCAGCGAGCGGGCCGACCAGTCGTAATACCCGATGCCGGCAGCCTTCAAACGTTCCTGCACGGCGGGCGGCAGGACCAGGAAGACCTCGTTCGCCTGGCAGGGCCAAGCCAGACGGGCCTCGCTGCCCTGGCTGACCGAATCCGCCAGACGTTTGGCGCGGGCATTGGCATGGCGGGCGAGGTCGAGCCAATGCTCGTCGGCGAGCAGGCCCTCGAACTGGGCGCCGAGGACGCGGCCCTTGGAGAGCGTCTGGCCGGCACGCTTGCGGCGCCATTTCATTTCCTCGGCTTCGGCCGGGTCGAAGAAGATCACGGCCTCGGCCGCGAGCGCGCCATTCTTGGTGCCGCCGAAGGAGAGGACGTCGACGCCGGCCTTCCAGGTGATCTCGGCCGGCGTGCAGCCGAGCGTGACCAGCGCATTGGCGAAGCGGGCGCCGTCCATGTGCAGCTTCAACCCACGCGGCGTCACGGCCTCCTTCAGCGCGCGCACCTCGGCCGGCGTATAGATCGTGCCGCATTCGGTCGCCTGGGTGATCGTCAGCGCCTGCGCCTGGACCTGATGGAAATCGCCGGCGCGCAGATGCGACAGCGCCTTCGTCACCGTTTCCGGCGTCAGCTTGGCGCCGATGCCAGGCAGGTCGACCAGCTTGGCGCCATTGGTGAAGAATTCCGGCGCGCCGCATTCGTCCTCGACGACATGGG
Organism: Hyphomicrobiales bacterium; assembly: GCA_004144595.1. Classification (GTDB taxonomy): domain Bacteria; phylum Pseudomonadota; class Alphaproteobacteria; order Rhizobiales; family Beijerinckiaceae; genus Allobosea. The sequence goes on along the minus strand of SEEM01000019.1, from coordinate 53,186 downwards.
CCTCCTCATGGGTGAGGATCGCGCCCCAGGGCTTGACGATGCTGGCCAGCGCCAGCGCGTTCGCCGCCGTGCCGGTCAGCACGAGGAAGACCGCGACCTCGCGCTCGAAGATCGCGGCGAAGCGCTCCTCGACGCGGCGCGTCCAGTCGTCCTTGCCATAGGGCGAGGCGGCGCCGGCATTGGCGGCGGCGAGCGCGGCTATGACGCGGGGGCTGGCGGCGGCGGTGTTGTCGCTGAAGAAATCCATGGTGTGAGGGTTAGGCTGAGGGCGCTTTGCTGCCAAGCGACAAGGACGAAGAGGGGGCTTGCGCGCTGCGCCGGGGGTGGGGCGTCATTGCGAGGAGCAAAGCGACGAAGCAATCCAGTGGGACTGGGCTGAACGTCTCATCTGGTCCTCCTGGATTGCCTCGCTGCGCTCGCAATGACGCGGAGGGGCGGTGAGGCCCAAAAACAAGAACCGGGCTGCCTGAGTCTGGCTTTCGTTCCGGAAATGTCTGGCGCGAATTTGATTTTGCAATAAAATTTCGCTGCGGCGCGAAATCGGCGCTTGTGCGCAGATTGGAATTCTGGCAAGTTCATCGCAATAGGACAGTGTTGCTGTCCCATTTTTCACCGCGCCGACCAAAAGCTACTCTAGCTCAAGGTCGCGCCGTCGCAACGGAGGCGAGCATGACGAAGGGCCGGGCTACCAACGCCAAAGCCAATCGTACGCGCGCCGTCCGTAAAACGACGGCCTGAAGACAGGCGCGAACGGGCGAGCCACGCCCGAGGCGCCTGCGGAGGACGCGGGCGCGGTGGAGACAATGCGCAAGCAAAGCCTCGAAGAAGACGACGGCCGGATCGCCTTGGCCTCATCCTTGCTGCCGACCTCCGGTCGGCACTGAGGGCAGCAGCGGTCGGGATCATGGACTGACGGGTCTCCCGCCGGCGCAAGCTCGCGGGTTCTGGGAAGCGGGGTTTGACGATGAGCGTGACCAGCAAGTCGAGCGGCGCAGGGGCATTCGAGCGTTTTCCGGCCGTGCGCGATCCGGCGATGCCGATGCGTCAGGGCCTGTACGATCCCAGTAACGAAAAGGATTCCTGCGGCGTCGGCTTCATCGCCGACATGAAGAACCGCAAGAGCCACTCGATCGTCCAGCAGGGCCTGCAGATCCTGCATAATATCGACCATCGCGGCGCGGTCGGGGCCGATCCGAAGCTCGGCGACGGCTGCGGCATCCTCGTCCAGATCCCCGACCAGTTCTTCCGCGAGGAAACCGCCCGGCTCGGCATGACCCTGCCGGAGCCCGGTCATTACGCCATCGGCCAGTTCTTCATGCCGCGCGATCCCGCGGCGCGGGCGCTGTGCGAGGAGGTCATCTCGCAGACCGTGGAGGAGGAGGGGCTGGTCTTCCTCGGCTGGCGCGACGTGCCGGTCGACAACAGCGATCTCGGCCATGCCGTGCTCGCGACCGAGCCGGTGCATCGCCAGCTCTTCGTCGGCCGCCCCGACGACATCACCGACGAGGACGAGTTCGAGCGGCAGGTCTATGTCCTCCGCAAGTCGGTCTCGAACAAGGTCTACAAGCACCAGGAGCGCAAGACGGCGGAGTATTACCCCGTCTCGATGTCCTGCCGCACGATCGTCTACAAGGGCATGGTGCTGGTGAACCAGCTCGGCTCCTACTTCAAGGATCTGCAGGACGAGCGCTTCATCAGCGCGCTCGCGCTGGTCCACCAGCGCTTCGCCACCAACACCTTCCCGTCCTGGCGCCTGGCCCATCCCTACCGGATGGTCGCGCATAACGGCGAGATCAACACGCTGCGCGGCAACGTCAACTGGATGGCGGCGCGGCAGGCGAGCGTCGATTCCGATCTGTTCGGCTCTGATATCTCGAAGCTCTGGCCGATCTCGTATGAGGGCCAGTCGGACACCGCCTGCTTCGACAACGCGCTCGAATTCCTGGTTCAGGGCGGCTACTCACTGGCCCATGCCATGATGATGCTGGTGCCGGAAGCGTGGAACGGCAACCCGCTGATGAACGAGGAGCGGCGCGCCTTCTACGAGTATCATGCCGCGCTGATGGAGCCCTGGGACGGGCCGGCCGCGATCGCCTTCACCGACGGCCGCCAGATCGGGGCTACGCTCGACCGCAACGGCCTGCGTCCGGCGCGCTATCTCGTCACCGATGACGGGCTCGTGGTCCTCGCCTCCGAATTCGGCGTCCTACCGATCCCCGAGGAGAAGATCGTCGAGAAGTGGCGTCTCCAGCCCGGCAAGATGCTGCTGATCGATCTCGAACAGGGCCGCATCATCGGCGATGACGAGATCAAGACCTCGCTCTGCCTCGCCAATCCCTACAAGGACTGGCTGAAGCGCACCCAGATCGTGCTGGAGGATTTGCCGCCGGTCGAGGCGCGGGCCTCACGCACCGACGTGCCGCTGCTCGATCGCCAGCAGGCCTTCGGCTATACCACCGAGGATGTCCGCCTGCTGATGGCGCCGATGGCGGTGACCGGGCAGGAAGCCGTGGGCTCGATGGGCACGGATACGCCGATCTCGGCGCTCTCGCTCAAGTCGAAGCTGCTCTATACTTATTTCAAGCAGAACTTCGCGCAGGTGACGAACCCGCCGATCGACCCGATCCGCGAGGAGCTGGTGATGAGCCTGCTCTCCTTCATCGGGCCGCGTCCGAACATCCTCGATCTGGAGGGCACCTCGCGGCGCAAGCGCCTGGAGGTCCGCACACCGATCCTGACCAATGACGATCTCGAGAAGATCCGCTGCATCGGCCATTACGAGGATCGCTTCGACACCAAGACGATCGACTTCACCTATCCGGCGCGCGAGGGCGCGGCCGGCATGGACGGCGCGGTCGAGCGGCTCTGCGAGCGCGCCGAGGCTGCGGTTCATGGCGGCTACAACATCATCATCCTGTCGGACCGCCAGGTGGGCTCCGACCGCATCCCGATCCCGGCGCTGCTGGCGACGGCGGCGGTGCACCACCACCTGATCCGCAAGGGCCTGCGCACCTCGGTCGGCCTCGTCGTCGAATCCGGCGAGCCGCGCGAGATCCACCATTTCTGCTGCCTCGCCGGCTACGGTGCCGAGGCGATCAACCCCTATCTCGCCTTCGACACCTTGCTCGACCAGCATGCGCAGGGCGCCTTCCCCGAGGAGGTTGATGCCGAAGAGGTGGTGAAGCGCTACATCAAGTCGGTCGGCAAGGGCGTGCTCAAGGTGATGTCCAAGATGGGCATCTCGACCTACCAGTCCTATTGCGGCGCGCAGATCTTCGACGCGGTCGGCCTCAAGACCGATTTCGTGGAGAAATTCTTCTTCGGGACCGGTACGGCGATCGAAGGCGTGGGCCTCGACGAGATCGCCGAGGAGAGCCTGCGCCGGCATCGCGACGCCTTCGGCGACTCGCCGCTCTATCGCGACAGCCTCGATATCGGCGGCGAGTACATGTACCGCGTCCGCGGCGAGGACCATGTCTGGAAGCCGGACGTCGTCGCGTCGCTCCAGCACGCCGTGCGCCTCAATGCGCAGGACCGATACGAGGAGTTCGCCGCCCAGGTGAACGACGACGCGCAGCGGCTCAGTACCATCCGCGGCCTGTTCAAGGTGAAGATGGCCACGGATAATGGTCGCGCGCCCGTGCCGCTGGAGAGCGTCGAGCCCGCGACCGAGATCGTGAAGCGCTTCGCCACCGGCGCGATGTCCTTCGGCTCGATCTCGCGCGAGGCGCATGAGACGATCGCGCTCGCGATGAATCAGATCGGCGGCAAGTCGAACACCGGCGAGGGCGGCGAGGAGCCGATCCGCTTCCGGCCGATGCCGGACGGCCGCTCGAAGCGCTCGGCGATCAAGCAGATCGCGTCCGGCCGCTTCGGCGTCACCACCGAATACCTCGTCAATGCCGACGTGATGCAGATCAAGGTGGCGCAGGGCGCCAAGCCCGGCGAGGGCGGCCAGCTTCCCGGCCACAAGGTCGATGCCAAGATCGCCCGGACCCGGCATTCGACGCCGGGCGTCGGCCTGATCTCACCGCCGCCGCATCACGACATCTATTCGATCGAGGATCTCGCCCAGCTGATCTTCGACCTGAAGAACGTCAACCCGGCGGCCGATGTCTCGGTGAAGCTCGTCTCCGAGATCGGCGTCGGGACGGTTGCGGCGGGCGTCGCCAAGTCGCGCGCCGACCACATCACCATCTCCGGCTTCGAGGGCGGCACGGGCGCGAGCCCGCTGACCTCGCTGAAGCATGCCGGCTCGCCCTGGGAGATCGGGCTGGCCGAGACGCAGCAGACGCTGGTGCTGAACCATCTGCGCGGGCGCGTCGCCCTGCAGGTCGACGGTGGTCTGCGCACCGGCCGCGACGTCGTCATCGGCGCGCTGCTCGGCGCCGACGAGTTCGGCTTCTCGACCGCGCCGCTGATCGCGGCCGGCTGCATCATGATGCGCAAGTGCCATCTCAACACCTGCCCGGTCGGCGTCGCGACGCAGGACCCGGTGTTGCGCAAGCGCTTCAAGGGCCTGCCCGAGCATGTCGTGAACTACTTCTTCTTCGTGGCCGAGGATGTCCGCCGGCTCATGGCGGAGATGGGCTTCACCAAGATCGAGGAGATCGTCGGCCGCTCGGACCTGCTCGACAAGCGCGACGCGATCGAACACTGGAAGGCTAACGGACTCGACTTCACCAGGCTGTTCCACAAGGTCGACCTGCCGGGCATCGCGATCCGCCATGTCGAGTTGCAGAAGCACCCGATCGACACCGTGCTCGACCGCCAGCTTCTCGCCGAGGCGGCGGATGCGATCGAGACCGGCACGCCGGTCGTGATCGAGAAGCCGGTCGGCAATGTCGACCGCAGCACCGGCGCGATGCTCTCGGGCGCCGTCGCCAAGAAATACGGCCATGCCGGCCTGCCGGAAGACACCATCACTGTGAAGCTCAAGGGCACCTCGGGCCAGAGCTTCGCCGCCTTCCTCGCGGCAGGCGTCACCATCGAGCTTACCGGCCAGGCCAACGACTATGTCGCCAAGGGACTTTCGGGCGGCAAGGTGATCGTGAAGCCCGACCCGGCGACGAAGGCCGTGGCCGAGCGCTCGATCATCGTCGGCAACACCGTGCTCTACGGCGCGATCGCGGGCGAGGCCTATTTCAGGGGCGTCGCGGGCGAGCGCTTCGCGGTGCGCAATTCCGGCGCCATCGCGGTGGTGGAAGGTACCGGCGACCATGGCTGCGAATACATGACCGGCGGCGTCGTGGCGGTGATCGGCCAGACCGGGCGCAATTTCGCGGCCGGCATGTCGGGCGGCATCGCCTATGTGCTGGACGAGGACGGCACCTTCAAGTCGCGCTGCAATCTCTCGATGGTCGATCTCGAACCGGTCGAGGAGGAAGAGGACCTGATGGAGCGGCTGCACCATCATGGCGGCGATCTCGAGCACAAGGGCCGCATCGACATGACCAACATGTCGGGCCACGACGAGGAGCGCCTGATGCAGATGCTGACGAACCATGTCGACTACACCGGCTCGGAGCGCGCCCGCACCATCCTCGACAACTGGGCGGATTACCGCACCAAGTTCGTTAAGGTGATGCCGGTCGAGTACCGTCGCGCGCTGCGCGAAATGGAACAGGCCCGCACCTTGCAGGCTGCGGAATAGGCGAACGCCACCCGCCGGGGCTTCCGGGCTCCGGCACCTCGATCAGGTTATGGCACGCGCACGGGGACGCCCCGCGCACACGGCGAGAGAAACGGCATGGGCAAGGTCACGGGCTTTCTCGAATTCGACCGGCAGGAGCAGAAGTATCAGCTCGCCGGCGACCGCATTCGCCACTTCCGCGAGTTCACGCTTCCCCTGGAGGAGCGCGACGTCAAGAAGCAGGCGGCGCGCTGCATGGATTGCGGCATTCCGTTCTGCCACGGGCCGACCGGCTGCCCGGTCCATAACCAGATCCCGGACTGGAACGAGCTGGTCTATTCCGGCGGCTGGGAGGATGCTCTGCGCAACCTCCATTCCACCAACAACTTCCCGGAGTTCACCGGCCGCATCTGCCCGGCGCCCTGCGAGGAAGCCTGCACGCTCAACCTCGAGAACATGCCCGTGACGATCAAGACGATCGAGCAGGCGATCGCCGACAAGGGCTGGCAAGAGGGCTGGATCGCGCCGGAAATCCCGGCCAAGCGCACAGGCAAGCGCATCGCCATCGTCGGTTCGGGCCCTGCCGGAATGGCTGCGGCGCAGCAGCTCGCCCGCGTCGGGCACGACGTCCATCTCTACGAGCGGGAGGCCAAGGCCGGCGGCCTGCTGCGCTATGGCATCCCCGACTTCAAGATGGAGAAGAAGCATATCGACCGCCGGGTGAAGCAGATGGAGGCGGAAGGGGTGACCTTCCACTACAACGCCAATATCGGCGTCAATCTGCCCTTCGCCACGCTGATGGCCGAGCATGACGCGGTGCTGATGACCGGCGGTGCGGAAGCGCCGCGCGATCCGGGCCTACCCGACACCAATCTCGCCGGCGTCCACTACGCGATGCCTTACCTGACCCAGCAGAACAAGCGCGTCGGCGGCGAGGATGTCTCAAACGAGGCGCCGATCAGCGCGGCCGGCAAGCATGTCGTGGTGGTCGGCGGCGGCGATACGGCCTCGGACTGCGTCGGCACGGCCTTCCGGCAGGGCGCGCTCTCGGTGACGCAGCTCGACATCCGGCCGATGGCGCCGGAGCTGGAGGACAAGCTGACCGTCTGGCCGTATTGGCCGACCAAGTTCCGCACCTCGTCCTCGCAGGCCGAGGGCGCCGAGCGCGAGTTCCAGGCGGCGACGCTGGGCTTGGAAGGCCGCAACGGGCGGCTCACCGGCGTGAAATGCGCCCGCGTCGACGAGAAGCGCAAGCCCATTCCCGGCAGCGAATTCGTGCTCCAGGCCGATCTCTGCTTCCTGGCCATCGGCTTCGCGGGATCGCTGATCGAGGGCATGATCGCGCAGTCCGGCGCCGCGGTGGACAAGCGCGCCAACGTCGTCGCCAATGACAGCGACTACAAGACCAGCGTCGGCAAGGTCTTCGTCGCCGGCGACATGCGCCGCGGCCAGTCGCTCGTCGTCTGGGCGATCCGCGAGGGCCGCCAGGCGGCTCATGCCATCGACAAGGAATTGATGGGCGCGACGATCCTGCCGATGTGAGGGTACCGGGCTGAGCCGGGATTAGGACTGTTCCGGCTCTTCCAGCGGCCAGATTTCGACGACGCCATGCGCTACGGCGCAAGGCACGCGCGAGACGAGATCGACCGCTTCTGCCATATCCGCGGCCTCGATGATCGCGAAGCCGGCGATGGGCAGGCCTGACGCCATGAACGGACCTTGCGTCGTGCTGATCCCGGTGGCATCCGGATTGCGCACCTGCATCGGGCTCCCAGCCGTGCCCATGACGGCACCACGCGCGATGAGCGCGGCATCCTGGCATGGGCAGCGTCGTGGATTTCGGGGGCGGTACGGTCATAGCCGGCCCGGTCGCCATAGCCGATCGTGACGAATCTGGGCATCGCTACGCCTCCTTCACTCACCATCAATCCTGCGGATGCGTGGCGGTTCCGTGATCCGCGCCGCGCTCGGGCCCCTCATGACGCCGAGACTCTGTTCATCGCCGCGGCCGCCGCTATGATCGCCACCATGGAATCGAACCTGAGGGGGAAGCAGGCGCCGCGCCGCCGCTTCCATTGCCGCACCCGCGGACCTGTCTGCGCCCCGCGCTTCATTTCGCGGGGCTGACCGGGAGCGCATCGCCGTCTCATCGTCAGCCTTTCTCGGCGCGCTCCTGCGCGCATGCCTGACTTCATGAGATACCGATGTCCCTGATCACCCTGAAAGACTTCTCGCTCGCTCGCAGCGCGCCTTTGTTTGCCGGCCTCGACCTCGCCATCGCCAAGGGGGACCGTCTCGGGCTCGTCGCCGCCAACGGGCGCGGCAAGTCCTCGCTCCTGCGCATTCTGGCCGGCAGCGAGGAGGCGAGCGGTGGCACGCTGACCCGGTCGCGCGGGCTCGTCACCGCCTTTGCGCCGCAGGACCCGCCCGAACGACTGCTGGGGCTGAGCCTCTACGATGCCGTGCTGGACGCGCTCGATCCAGAGGCGGCGCAGACCGAGAGCTGGCGCGTCGACGTGCTGCTTGACGATCTCATGGTCGAGGAGAGCCTGCGCAGCCGCGCTGTGGGCAGCCTCTCCGGCGGCTGGCAGCGCAGCATGCTGCTGGCCCGCGCCGTCGTGACCGAGCCCGACCTGCTGTTGCTGGACGAGCCGACCAACCATCTCGATCTCGAACGCATCGGCCTGCTGGAGCGCTTCCTGGCCAACCTGCCGCGCGATTGCGCCGTGGTCGCGGCGAGCCATGATCGCGCCTTCCTCGACGATGTCAGCACGCGCACCCTGTTCCTGCGCCCGGCAGAGAGCGCCGATTTCGCCTTGCCCTACTCTCGCGCCTTGCAGGCGCTGGAGGAGCGCGACGCGGCGCGGGACCGGCAGTTCGAGAACGAGATGCGCAAGGTGAAGGCGCTCAGACAGCAAGCGGCGAAGCTGAAAAACATCGGCATCAATTCCGGCTCGGACCTGCTGGTGGTCAAGACCAAGCAATTGTCGGAGCGTGCCGACAAGCTGGAGGAGCAGGCGCGGCCCGGGCACAAGGAGCGCTCGGCCGGCACGATCCGCCTCGCCAGCAGCGGCACGCATGCCAAGGCGCTGGTCTCTATCAAGGAAACGTCGGTCGCCACGCCGGATGGGCGCCTGCTGTTCCGCACCGGGCCGCTCTGGGTCGAAAAGGGCGACCGGATCGCGCTGCTCGGTGCCAATGGCAGCGGCAAGACGCGTTTCGTCGCGCGCCTGCAGGCGGCACTGGACGGTTCCGACCCGGAGATCCGCGGCGCGGCGACCCTTAAAACCGGCTATTCCGACCAGTCGCTCTCGCAGCTCGACGCCTGGCGCACGCCCTGGGATGCCGTGAAACGGTCGAGCGATCTCGGCGACCAGACGGCGCGCACCGTGCTTGCCGGCGCAGGGATCGCCAGCGAGGCCCAGACCGCGCCGACGGCACGGCTCTCGGGCGGGCAACGTGCGCGACTTGCGATGCTGCTGCTGCGCCTGATCGAACCCAATTTCTACCTGCTGGACGAGCCGACCAACCATCTCGATATCGAGGGCCAGGACATGCTGGAGGGCGAGCTGATCAAGCACGAGACAGCCTGCCTGCTGGTCAGCCATGACCGCGCCTTCGTGCGGGCGGTGGCAACGCGGATCTGGGTGATCACCGGCAAGAAGCTGGTCGAGGCCGACGATCCCAATCCGATCTTCGACCGGTTGATGGCGGGGTGACGGCCGTTCAGCGCGGCCAGCGGTAGTCGTCGAGCCGGCCCGAGACCGGGTCGGGCGCGATGCCCTGGCCGAAGACGCGTTCGAGCTGGAGGGCGGCGTCGCCGCGCCCGCGCGCCTCGGTGATCGAGGCGAGCAGCGGCTGCTCGGAGGGCACGGCCTGGCCGGTGAGCGGCTGTATCGGCCCGGCCAACGGCCTTGCCTGCAGGGCGGCGGGCAGGCCGATGGTGGGCACGCCCGCGACCATCTGGTCGATCAGGCGCTCGATGCCGCCGGGCTGGAGTTCCAGAGCCGTGGGGGCGCCGGTCTCGGGCGAGACGGGCAGGGCGATAACGCTGTTCTGGGGGGCGGTCTCGATCATGCGGCGGATGACGAGATCGACGAAATGCGCGGCCTTGCGGGCGCCGGCTGCGGTGAAATGGATGCCGTCGCCGAGGCGCAGCCTCACCGGCTGACCGGAGACGTCCGGGCCGGTCGCGGCATAGCGGTTCTCGGCATCGACGAAGCCGCCCCAGAGATCGACATATTGCCCGCCGGCCTTCTCGACACGCTGGCGGTAGAGGTCGTTGAAGGTGACGAGATCGGCCGAGAGCCGACCGTTCTGCATCGGTGGCGCCCCGACCCAGATCAGGGGCACCCGCCGGGTGGCGAACGCAGTGGCGATGGCGTCGATCCGGTCGCGATAGAGTTCGAGCCAGCGCGGGCTCAATGGCTCATGGACGGTCTCGCCCTCGCGCAGTGGCTGGCGATCGTTGAGGCCGAGCAGGATCACGCCGATGCTGATCTTAGGATCGCCGGCGAGCAGCTCGGAGACCGTCTTCGGCCAGTCGTAGAAATCGCTCCGCACCAGCCCGGAATCGGGCTTGGCGCGGTGGAGCACCTCGATATCGGGGCGGTCGTTGAGGGCGTCGTCGAGCCCGTTCGCCAGGAGATTGGCGAGGGAATCGCCCATGACGACAATGTGGCTGCTGACATCGACCTTGGGGATGACGGGATCGTCGCGAACCACGACAGGCGCCTCGCGGCGACGGACGGCCGGGGCGACGCGCTGGCGCGGCTGCGGCGTCGCGGTGCGCGGCGGTCCAGGTATTTGCCAGAACATCTGGAACAGGCTGCGCTGCTGTGGTTGTTGGCGCGGCTGCTGTTGGGCGAGGGAGGTCGGCCCGCCCGTCAGGAGAAGCAGGCAGGCGGCAGCCAGAACCATGGCGAGCGAGCGCAGGCGCATAGACCGATCCGGTCGTTCCCTTCGGTTTACATTATAGGCCGGGAGCGATCCGGAGTCAGCGTTTCCCGCGCAGCTTGGTCAAAAGGGCAGGTGTGGGATAGCCGTCGGCGATTTCGCCGGCGCTGATCTGGTAGCGCCTGACGGCCTCGCGAGTGCCGGTGCCGATGCGGCCATCGGCGTCATGGTTGTAGAGGCCGATAGCCTTCAGGCGGTTCTGGAGATCGCGGGTCGCGGCCATGTCGAGGCGCGGGGCCTTGGTCGGCCAGCTTCCCTGGATCGCGGCGCGGCCGGCGATGCGGTCTCCGAGATGGCCGACGGCCATCGCATAGGCGTCCGACGAGTTGTATTTCTTGATCACGTCGAAATTCGCGGTGAGCAGCATCACCGGGCCGGTATGGCCGGCCGGATAGAACAGGCGGCCTTCGCCGGAGGAGGGCAGGCGGCCGCCATCGGCGCGGCGGATGCCGGCGGACGCGAAGGCGGAGAAGCTCGCCTTGTCCAGGCGGTGGTCGAAGCCCTGGGGCAACGTCACCTCCATGCCCCATGGCAGGCCCGGCACCCAGCCATAGCCCTTGAGGTAGTTGGCGGTGGAGGCGATGGCGTCGCTCGAAGAGGTCCAGATGTCGGCATGGCCGTCTCCGGTCCAGTCGACGGCGTATTTCATGTAGCTCGACGGCATGAACTGGGTATGGCCCATGGCGCCGGCCCAGGAGCCCTTCAGCTCGCTGCGCTCGACATGGCCCTTCTCGATCAGCTCAAGCGCGGTCAGCAATTCGTCGCGGAAGAAGTCGCCGCGATAGCGGATCGAGGCGAGCGTCGCGAGCGAGCGGATGACGTCCTTACCGCCCTTGAACGAGCCGTAATTGGTCTCCATGCCCCACACGCCGAGGACGATTTCCTCGGGCACGCCATAGCGGGTTTCGACCTGGGCGAGGACGGAGGCGTTCTCGGCCGCGGCCTCGCGCCCGCGCTGGATGCGCGAACCGCCGACGGCATTCTCCAGATAGTTCCAGATCGGGGCGCTGAATTCGGACTGTTTCTTCGTCAGCGCGACGATGGACGGGTCCGGCGTCACGCCGCGGAAGGCGAGATCGAAGGTCGTACGCGAGATGCCGCGGGCTTGAGCCTGCGGCCACAGCCGCTGCACGAAGACGGCGAAGGAGGCGCTCGCCGGGGTCGCCTGCGCATTGCTGCGGGCATGGGCGCCGGAGACGTTGATCGAGCCGGTGGTCTGGGCCAGCGCCGGTGCCAGGCTGATCAGGACTGAGGCTGCGATGACGGACAGGCGCATGGACACTCCCGGCGAATGCTGGATGGAAACATCTTCACAGCGCCCCAACAAGATTAACCAAGGGTTAAGAGAAGGCCAGCAGGGTGGCGTTGGGGCCGGTCAGCGACGCTATGGCGCGGGAAGCGGTGAGATCGTGGCCCGCGACGGCAGGACGTCTTCGTGATTTGACAAGCTCCCGCGATTGTCAGATTCTCGCCGGATGAATAGCGCGTCCCCTTTCCGCCGCGGTCTGCACCGCTCGGGCAACCTCATCGCGGGCTTCTAGCCCCGGGCCTGTCGCGCGTCGCGCCGCCGGTTCGGGGGCGCTTCATCTCCCCAATTTTCCTGCGAGTCAGACCTTTTGCGCCATGCGGTTTTGTATCCGCCAGCGGGCGCTCGCCCTTTCCATGAAAGACTGTTCCCATGACTGCCAAGCGTCCCGCCATCACCGTCACGGCCGCGGACCATGCCATGCTGAGCCGCATCGCGGCCGGCGCGGCCAACACCATGCCGGATCTCGCCGCCGAGCTGACCCATGAGCTCGACCGTGCCCGCATCCTGCCGGGAAGCCGGGTATCGGCCGATCACGTCCGGATCGGCAGCCAGATCGTCTATCGCGACGAGACAACCAAGCGGGAGAGCACCATCACGCTGGTCTGGCCCGAGCATGCCGATATCGAGAAGAACCGCATCTCGGTGATGACGCCGATCGGCGTCGCGCTGATCGGCATGGCGGCCGAGCGTTCGATCGACTGGACGACGCGCTCCGGCGACGTGAAGCGCCTGACGGTACTCGACGTGCGCGAGCCGGCCGAAGAGGAGGCTGCGTCCTAAGGGTGGGGTGAGCGGGCCGCACCGTCATTGCGAGGAGCGAAGCGCCGAAGCAATCCAGGGATACGTAGGAACTCTGCCGCCTCTGGATTGCTTCACTGCGCTCGCAATGACGGGTTTGGGTATCCCGCTTTCTCAGGCCGAGGCGTTCTTCGTCCTGAGATGCTCTTCCCAGGCGAGCGCCTGGCCGACGATTTCCTCGAGATCGTCATGCTCCGGCTGCCAGCCGAGTTCGGTGCGGATGCGGTCGGCGCGGGCGATGAGCGAGGCCGGGTCGCCCGGCCGGCGCTCTGCCAGAGTCACGGCGAAATCGACGCCCGATACCTTCTTCACGACCTCAACGACCTCCTTCACCGAATAGCCGCGGCCATAACCGCAGTTCAGCGTCAGGCTGGTCCCGCCGCTTCGCAGGTGGTCGAGCGCGGCCAGATGGGCGCGGGCAAGGTCCGTGACATGGATATAGTCGCGCACGCAGGTGCCGTCCGGCGTGGCATAATCTGTACCGAACACCGTGAGGCCGTCGCGCTGGCCGAGCGCGGCCTGGCTCGCAACCTTGATCAGATGCGTGGCATTCGGCGAGGACTGGCCGGAGCGGCCCTTCGGATCGGCGCCGGCGACGTTGAAATAGCGCAGCGCGATATAGGTGAAGCCATGCGCCTTGGCGGCGTCCTGCAACATCCATTCGCTCATCAGCTTCGAGCGGCCATAGGGGTTGATCGGGTTCAGCGCGACCTCCTCCGGCACCGGCGAGACCGGCGGCTCGCCATAGACGGCGGCGGTGGAGGAGAAGATGACGTGCTTCACGCCCTTGCGCGCAGCGCTCTCGATCAGGGCGCGCGTCTTCACGGTATTGTTGAAATAATAGCCGAGAGGGTCGGTGACGGATTCCGGAACCACGATCCGGGCGGCGAAATGCGCGATCTCGGTGATCTCGTATTCGCCGATCAGGCCCTCGACCAGTTCCTGGTTGCCGATATCGCCCTGGACGAAGATCGCCTCCGGTGGCACCGCCCACCAGAAGCCGGTCGAGAGATTGTCGAGCACCACGACCTTCTCGCCGCGATCCAGCAATTCCAGGACCATATGGCTGCCGATATAGCCGGCGCCGCCGGAAACCAATATCGCCATCGTCTCTCTCGCCTCGTCGTCGTCAGGAACTTACCTATCGGAAAACCGTTGACGGCTTCTCAAGGCATGTCAGCTAATATCGCCTGATGGCCGGCAACCCTGACTGTTGTGCGGCCGTCCTCACCATCGCCTGGCTTCGGCAAAGGCGCCCGCGCCAATGGATTTTGCATGACGAAACGCATCCGCAAGGCCGTTCTTCCCGTCGCTGGTCTCGGCACCCGCTTCCTGCCCGCCACCAAGGCGATCCCGAAGGAGATGCTGACCATCGTCGACCGTCCGGTCGTGCAGCATGTCGTTGATGAGGCCCGCGCTGCCGGCATCGAGCACTTTATCTTCGTCACCGGCCGCAACAAGGCGGTGATCGAGGACCATTTCGACATGGCCTACGAGCTCGACGACACGCTGGCCAAGCGCAATAAAACGAAGGAACTGGAGGCGCTGAGGCATGACCTGCCGGCCGCCGGCGCGACCAGCTTCACGCGCCAGCAGGCACCGCTCGGCCTCGGACATGCCGTCTGGTGCGCGCGCGAACTCGTTGGCGACGAGCCCTTCGCGCTGCTCCTGCCGGACATGCTGCATTACAGCCATGGCAAGGGCTGCCTCGCCGAGATGATCGATGCCTATGACCAGCACGGCGGAAACCATATCGCGGTTGCGCCCGTGCCGGACGACCAGACCCATCAGTACGGCATCGTCGCCGTCCAGGACGCCAAGGCCAAGATCTCGAAGATCACCGGCATGGTCGAGAAGCCGCCGAAGGGGACCGCGCCGTCCAACCTCCATGTCAGTGGCCGCTACATCCTGCAGCCGACGATCTTCAATCTGCTCGCCAACCAGGAAAAAGGTGCGGGCGGCGAGATTCAGCTCACCGACTCGATGATCGCGCTGTCGCATCTGGAGCCGTTCTACGCGGTGCGCTTCGACGGCGAGATCTACGATGCCGGCTCAAAGATCGGCTTCCTCGCGGCGAACGTCGCCTATGCGCTCGACCGCAGCGATCTCGGCCCGCAACTGCGCGCCGAGATCGAGAAGCTGCTGGAGCGCTGAGGCGCGCATACAATCGTCAACTCAGTCCTCGTCCTGAGGCGTCATTCCGATTAGGACAGGCGCCTTGAAGGATGAGGGCTCCTATCTTGCTGACGGTGAAGAGTTGAGTGACCAGAGCCTCGTCTTCGAACGCACGCTTGGCCGTTCGCGGCTGAAGCGCGCGCTCGCAGGCGACTATCCGGATTTCCTGCTGCAGCGTGCGGCGGATGATCTCGGGGACAGGCTCGGCGCGGTGCTGCGCGAATTCGCGGTCGCGGCCGATCTCGGTACGGCCTTGCCCGTGGTCGCGCCTGTGCTCGCCGGCCGGGTCGGGCGGCTTCTGCGCATGGCGGAAGCCGAAGGGGCGCAGGCCGATCTCATCGGCGATCTCGAAAGCCTGCCTTTCGCTGCCGGCTCGCTCGATCTCGCCGTCTCGCTTTTGGCGCTGCACGGGGTCAACGACCTGCCGGGTGCGCTGATCCAGATCAAGCGGGCGCTCAGGCCCGATGGTCTGTTCATGGGCTGCCTGCTCGGCGGGCGGACCTTGCATGAACTCCGGCAGGTTCTGCTCGAAGCCGAGAGCGAGACCATGGGCGGGGTCAGCCCGCGCGTCGCCCCCTTCGCCGATCTGCGCGATCTCGGCGGGCTGCTGCAACGCGCCGGTTTCGCATTGCCCGTCGTCGACAGCGAGATCGTGACGGTGCGCTATCGCGACGCCTTCGGCTTGTTCCGCGACCTGCGTGCCATGGGCTGGGCCAATGCGCTCGCCGCCCGTCGCAAGACGCCATCGCGGCGTGAGACATTGCTGCGCGCGGCTGCGCTCTATGCCGAGCGCTTCGCCGATCCGGACGGACGCCTGCCTGCGACCTTCGAATTCGTCTGGGTGTCCGGCTGGGCGCCGCACGAGAGCCAGCAGAAGCCATTGAAGCCCGGTTCGGCCAAGGCTCGCCTGGCCGATGCGCTGGGCGTGCCGGAGATCAAAGCCGGCGAGAAGCCGGGAGGCCAGGGATGAGCATGGAGATGCCCGCACCGTCATGGTCGGGCTTGTCCCGACCATCCACGTCTTCCTTCGGCGAGAGCGGTGTTCAAGACGTGGATGCCCGCCACAAGGGCGAGCATGACGGTGGGAGAATTTGCCGGATATGAGCGAGCGCCAATCCCGTCTCTCCCGCGCCGATTTCCGCGTCTTCCGCGCCATCCCGACGCGCTGGCATGACAATGATGTCTTCGGGCACGTCAACAACGTCGTCTATTATGGCTGGTTCGACACGGCGGTGAATGCCTGGCTGATCGAGGGCGGCTTCCTCGACCTCGCCGGCAGCACGATCGTCGGGCTCGTGGTCGAGACCGGCTGCACCTATTTCGAGAGTGTCGCCTTTCCCGAGACGGTGGAGGCTGGAATCGCGGTCGAGCGGCTCGGCACCAGCTCGGTGACCTACCGGATCGGCATCTTTCGGCAGGGCGGCGCGCAGGCGGCGGCGCAGGGTCGCTTCACCCATGTCTATGTCGAGCGTGCGAGCCAGAAGCCGGTGCCAATTCCGGCGCCATTGAGGGCTGCACTGGCCGCCATACAGCGCTGAGAGGGCCGCACGCACCGGGGAATGTTGTCTCGCGCGCCGAGGCAGGCTATGCCCCTGCCAACCCCTATCGCCGGACCGCCAGGAACCCTGAGCCCGTGATTCCGAACGACATCAAGATCACCCCGCAGCTCGTCGCCGAGCACGGCCTGAAGCCGGACGAGTACCAGCGCTTCCTGCATCTGATCGGCCGCGAGCCGACGATCACCGAACTCGGCATCGTCTCGGCGATGTGGAACGAGCATTGCTCCTACAAATCCTCCAAGATTCATCTGAAGACGCTGCCGACCAAGGCGCCCTGGGTGATCCAGGGCCCGGGCGAGAATGCCGGCGTCATCGATATCGGCGAGGGCACGGCCATCGTCTTCAAGATGGAGAGCCACAACCACCCGTCCTTCATCGAGCCCTATCAGGGCGCGACGACGGGTGTCGGCGGCATCCTGCGCGACGTCTTCACCATGGGTGCCCGCCCGATCGCGGTGCTCGACGCGCTGCGCTTCGGCGATCCGGCGCATCCCAGGACCCGCCATCTGGTTTCCGGCGTCGTCGCCGGCATCGGTGGCTACGGCAATTCCTTCGGCGTGCCGAATGTCGGCGGCGCGACCGGCTTCCATACGCGCTATGACGGCAACATCCTCGTCAACGCCATGGCGGTCGGCATCGCCCAGGCCGACGAGATTTTCTATGCCAAGGCCTCCGGCGTCGGTAAGGCGATCGTCTATCTCGGCTCGAAGACCGGCCGCGACGGCATCCACGGCGCGACCATGGCCTCGGCCGAATTCGACGACAAGTCCGAGGAGAAGCGCCCGACCGTGCAGGTCGGCGACCCCTTCGCCGAGAAGCTGCTGCTCGAAGCCTGCCTCGAGATCATGGCCGCGGGCCATGTCGATGCGATCCAGGACATGGGCGCCGCCGGCCTGACCTGCTCGGCCGTCGAGATGGGCGCCAAGGGCGATCTCGGCGTCGAACTCGACCTCGACAAGGTGCCCTGCCGCGAGGAGGGCATGAGCGCCTATGAGATGATGCTGTCGGAGAGCCAGGAGCGCATGCTCATGGTGATCAAGCCGGGCCATGAGGACGCCGCCGAGGCGATCTTCAAGAAATGGGGCCTGGACTTTGCCGTCATCGGCCACACCACCGATACGCTGCGCTTCGTCGTCAAGCATCAGGGCGAGGTCATGGCCGACCTGCCGATCAAGGAACTGGGCGACGAGGCTCCGGAGTACGACCGCCCTTGGGTCGAGACCCCGCCGCAGCAGCGCATCGCGGCCGAGTCCGTGACGCCGCCCTGCGGCAATGCCGAAGCCTTGAAGAAACTGATCGGCTCGCCGGACCTTTCTTCCAAGCGCTGGATCTGGGAGCAGTATGACACGCTGATCCTCGGCAATTCGGCGGTGACGCCGGGCGGCGATGCCGGCGTGATCCGCATCGAGGACGGGCCGCGGGGCCTTGCCATGACGGCCGACGTGACGCCGCGCTATTGCGAGGCCGATCCGTTCGAGGGTGGCAAGCAGGCTGTGGCGGAGGCCTGGCGCAACCTGACCGCGACCGGCGCGACCCCCCTCGCCGTGACCGACAACCTGAACTTCGGCAATCCCGAGAAGCCGGAAGTGATGGGCCAGCTCGTCGGCTGCATCAAAGGCATCGGCGAGGCCTGCAAGGCGCTCGACTTCCCGGTCGTCTCCGGCAACGTCTCGCTCTACAACGAGACCAACGGCGTCTCGATCCTGCCGACCCCGACCATCGGCGCCGTGGGCGTCATGGCCGATGTGACCAAGCATGCGACCGTCGCCTTCAAGGCCGAGGGCGAAACGATCATCATGATCGGCGAGACCGCCGGCTGGCTCGGCCGGAGCGCCTATCTCGCGACAATCTGCGGCCGCGAGGAGGGCGCCCCGCCGCCGGTCGATCTCGCGACCGAGCGCCGCAACGGCGATTTCGTGCGCGGGCTGATCGCGTCGGGCAAGGTGTCGACCTGCCATGATCTTTCGGATGGTGGTCTGGCCGTCGCGCTCGCCGAAATGGCGATGGCCAAGGGCATCGGCGCGACCATCGAAACGCTGCCGGCTGGCTCGGCCCATGCCGTGCTGTTCGGCGAGGATCAGGCGCGCTATGTCCTCACCGTCCCGGCGGCCGAGGCCGATGGCGTGATCACGGCGGCGAAGGCGGCCGGCGTGCCGGCGCTCGCCATCGGCCGCACAGGCGGCGCGGCGCTTGCCCTTCCGGGCGAGCCGGCACTGGTTATCGCCGATCTCCGCAAGATTCATGAAGACTGGCTGCCGTCCTACATGGCCGGCAAGGCGGCTTGATCGGTTTCCACAGACGCAATCGTCATTGCGAGGGTTAGCGAAGCAATCCAGTCTCGTAGAGTTCTACGTCCTCCTGGATTGCTTCGTCGCTTCGCTCCTCGCAATGACGCGCAGCGATCCGGATTTGAGGAATTAGCGATGGCGATGGATGCCCACGAGATCGAGCGCATGATCAAGGCGGCGCTGCCTGACGCGGCGATCGAGATCAAGGACCTGGCCGGCGACGGCGACCACTATGCCGCGACCGTTGTTTCGGACGCGTTCAAGGGCAAGACCCGGGTTCAGCAGCACCAGATGGTCTATGCCGCGCTCCAGGGGAATATGGGCGGCGTGTTGCACGCCCTTGCGCTGACGACCAGCGTTCCCCAAGATTAGAACAACGCTATCCGGCGGGCCTTGAACCCGCTTCAGGAGACGAGACGATGTCCGACGTCAATGCCCGCATCGAAGCGGAAGTGAAGAACAACGACGTGGTGCTCTTCATGAAGGGCACGCCGCAATTCCCCATGTGCGGCTTCTCCGGCCAGGTCGCGCAGATCCTCGGCTATATCGGCGTGCCCTACAAGGGCGTGAACGTGCTTGAGGACCAGGAAATCCGCGAGGGCATCAAGGCCTTCTCGAACTGGCCGACGATCCCGCAGCTCTACGTCAAGGGCGAGTTCGTCGGCGGCTGCGACATCACCCGCGAGATGTTCCAGGCCGGCGAGTTGCAGGCGCTCTTCGAAGAGAAGGGCATCGCGGTGAAGCAGGCGAGCTGAACTCAGCCTTCGGCGCAGGGCGGCAGCGTTTCAAGCGCCGCCCATAGCGCTTTCGGCAGGTCGCCCTCGCGCTCAGTCAGCGAGATGCAGCCTCGCCGCCCCTCGGCCACCGCTTTGGGGCGCAAAGTGGCGTTGTTGAAGACGCGCCATTGATCGACTGCATCGACATAGGTCGGCAGGTTTTCAATTGAACGGCTGAAGCGGTGGCGAACATCGGCTTCCGCGACATCGTGGCCGCCTTCGCTGACGCGCCGCGCGATGCGGGCTAGCGAGATTTCCGGGCTGGCGACCAGGAAATACAACAGGTTGACGACGAAGCCGGCCGCTCGCGCCGCTGCGATCGTCCGCAGATGCGTCTTGCCGGAGAGCGTCGTCTCGATCGAGAAGGAACGCTTCTCGCCAATCAGTGAGCGCGTCAGTTCGAGTGCGACCCGGCCGGCGCGCTGTTGCCCCGCCGACGGATCGAGCGGGGAGAGGCCGCGCGCGATCTCGTCGAGATTGACGAAACGCGTGCTGCCTGAGACGGCCTTGATGTGACGGAAGGCATAGGTCGTCTTGCCGACCCCGTTGGGCCCGGCGACGATCCAGAATTGCGGCTGGTCAGTCGTCATGCCGCTCTGGCTAGCATGCGCTACCTCTGCGCGCCAATCTGCGCCTCGATCTCAAGCCGCCGCGCATTGCGGGTGGGGCTTGCGGACGCGCCCGGTCGATGCCGGGTATTTCTCCAGCATCCGCTCCGGCCTGATCGGGCGGCGCACGAGGTCTCCGCTGCAGTTCGGGCAGGTGCCTGCAAAGCGCCTCTCCGCGCAATCGGCGCAAAACGTGCATTCGAAGGTGCAGATCAGGGCGTCGCGCGATTGCGGCGGCAGGTCGCGGTCGCAGCATTCGCAGTTCGGGCGCAATTGCAGCATGGGCTCGTCTCCTTCCGATGGGCCGGAAGAATGACCGCAAACCGGACTCAGACCAGCGATTTCGCGTGATCCGACCGATCAATGGGGCGGGTCGGTCCGCTCCCCGCTACTTCACCAGCAGCCAGTCCTCGATCACCAGCGCGTCGAGACCGCTCGTGTAGAACATCAGGATCGCGTCCTCGGCCGTGTGGAGGATCGGCTTGCCCATGATGTTGAAGGAGGTGTTGAGGATCACCGGCACGCCCGTCAGGTCATGGAAGGCCGATATCAGCGCGTGATAGCGCGGGTTGCGCTCGGCCGTGACGCTTTGCAGCCGGCCGGTTGCGTCCTCATGGACGACGGCCGGGACGCGGTCTCGGACTGCTTCCTTCCAGACCAGCGTGCGCTCCATATAGGGCGCGTCCTGATAGTTCTCGAACCAGTCGGCGGCATGCTCGGACAGGATCGAGGGGGCGAAGGGGCGGAAGGCCTCGCGGTATTTCACCTTGGCGTTGAGTATATCCTTGGCATCGGCCGGGCGCGGATCGGCGATGATCGAGCGATTGCCGAGCGCGCGCGGCCCGAACTCGGCGCGGCCCTGCACCCAGCCGATCAGCTTGCCCTCGGTGAGGAGTTTTGCCGTGACCGGCGCGATCTCGTCGGGGGAAAGCTTGCGCAGGCGTGGCTCCCAGGCCTGCATGCGCTGGAAGGGTTCGGTCGAGACGGTCGAGCCGAGATAGGGCGTAAGCGGCCCCTTCGGTGCGCGCCAGTCCGGATTGGCCTCGGCATGGCTAAGCCATGCGGCGCCGATGGCGTTGCCGTCATCGGCCGGGGCGGAGGGCACGAACACGGTCCTGAAGCCGTGGCGCCCGGCGATCTTGCCGTTGAACGAGGAGTTCAGCGCGCAGCCGCCGGCCATGACGAGGTTTTCGCTTGGGACGAGCGCAGCGGCCTCAGCCAGCAAAGCTTCCATCATCTCGGCGAAGACGTCCTGCCCGCAGCGGGCGAGATCGGCCCAGCCCTGGTCGAGCGCCTCAGTCGGGCGCTTCGCCAGGATCTCGGCGGCGACCGCCTGCACGACATCGGCCTTGGCGAAGGAGAGCTTGTGTCCCTCTATCTGATAGAGCTTGCGCAGCAGCGCCATCAGCTCCGGGTCTGTCTTGCCATAGGGCGCGAGCCCCATGATCTTCCATTCCTCGCCCTTGGCCTGGTCGAAGCCGGCGAGGTCGGTGACGAGCCCGAAATAGAAGCCGATCGATTCCCGCCCGCGATGGCGCTTCACCTCGCGCAGCTTGCCGTTCTCCAGCGCGAAGATCGCCGAGGCGCCGGTCTCGCCCATGCCGTCGACGACGAGGCAGGCGGCATTGTCGAAGGGCGACGACCAGCAGGCATAGGCCGCGTGGCTGAGATGGTGGCCCCAGCGCTTGAGGCCGGTGACATCGGCCTTGCCATAGGCGCGGTCGAGCCCGAGCAGCACGCCCATGCCGGCACGCTGCTGGCCGAGATGCAGCGAGGCGATCAGCGCCCGCTCGGTGCGCTCCGGCACCAGCGAGCGGTTGAGCTCGGGCGAGAGCTTGAGCAGCGCATCCAGCGTGAAGGAGCCGGCGCGCGCCATCTGGTCGAGGAAGCCGGTGAAATCCTCGCCCCAGCTCGTGGCGATGCTAACCTCTGCGCCCTTGGGGATGTAGCGCTTCAGCAGCCCTTCCATCCGCGGCGCCGAATCCGGCTCGCAGTTCGGCGCGCGCTTGTATTGCAGGTAGCGCTCGGTGGATTCCGCGAAGAGAACCTCGCCATCGGGCCCGATGATCGCGATGGCAGGGTCGTGGAAGGTGGTGGCAAGGCCGATCGTATAGGTCATGGCGCAGCCAATAGCCTCGTGGACGGCCGAAGCCAAATCGGGAGACCGATATTCGAGCCCTCAGGATGAAGGCTCGGGCATGTTTCGCCGCCGTCAGCGCCCCATCGCCGCGCTCATCAGCGCCTTCGAATCGGCGCTCGCCCAGTCGGCCGGGCCCTGGATGATGCCGAGCTCGCAGCCGGCCTTGTCGACGATCAGGCTGACCGGCATGCCCTCGACCTTGTGCGCGGCGCGCAGGACCTGGAAGGTCGCGGCCTGCGGATCGCCATAGAAGGGCAGGGCGGTGATCCTGTTCTCAGTGAGCCAGGCCTTCGGCTTGTCGAGATTGCGCGTGTCGATATTGATGGCCACGACCGCAAAATCCGGCCCGCCCATCTCCTTCTGGAGCGTGTCGAGCGCCGGCATTTCCTTCAGGCAGGGCGCGCACCAGGTCGCCCAGAGATTGACCAGCAAGGTCTTGCCGTTCAGCGCCGCCAGCGTCATCGGCTGACCATCCGGCCCGGTGAAGGCGAGCTGCGGCGCCGGCTGGGGACGCGGGCGCAGCTCGACGGCCGCGACCTCGCCCCTGACCAGCGGCGTCATGCGCGCGGCTGCTGCGCTCGCAGCGCTGCATGATCCGTTGCCGGCATCGCCCCGGACGGAGTAGAAGGCCGCTACGCCAGCGAGGCCGAGCGCCGCCACGACCCCGAGGGCCAGTCCGATCTTTTTTCCAGACGTCATTATGCGTCCTCAAAAGCAGGAAAGACCGTCGTGAGCAATCGCATGTGGGGTGGGCGTTTCGCCACAGGTCCCGACGCCATCATGGAGGAAATCAATGCCTCCATCGATTTCGACCAGAAGCTCTGGCGCCAGGACATCCGCGGCTCGCTGGCGCATGCGGCCATGCTGGCCGAGACCGGCATTCTGACCAAGGAGGATGTCGCGACGATCATCGCCGGCCTGAAAAAGGTCGAAGGCGAGATCGAAAGCGGCGCCTTCACGTTCTCGCGGGCGCTCGAAGACGTCCACATGAACGTCGAATCCAATCTCAAGGACAAGATCGGCCTTGCCGCCGGCCGCCTGCACACCGCCCGCTCGCGCAACGACCAGGTCGCGACCGACATGCGGCTGTGGGTGCGTGATACGCTTGACGAGATCGACGGCCAGATGGCCGATCTCCAGCTCGCAATGGCCGAGAAGGCCGACACCTATGCCGGCGCCGTCATGCCGGGCTTCACTCATCTGCAATCGGCGCAGCCGGTCACCTTCGGCCATCACCTGCTCGCCTATGTCGAGATGCTCGGCCGCGACCGCAGCCGCATCCGCGACGCCCGCGCCCGGCTCAACGAATGTCCGCTCGGCGCGGCCGCGCTCGCCGGCACCTCCTTCCCGATCGACCGGCACATGACGGCGAAGGCGCTCGGCTTCGACCGGCCGACGGCGAACTCGCTCGATTCAGTCTCGGATCGCGATTTCGTGCTGGAGACGCTCTCGGCCGCCTCGATCTGCGCGATGCATCTCTCGCGCTTCGCCGAGGAGATCGTGCTGTGGTCGACGCCGCAGTTCGGCTTCGTGCGACTCTCGGACGCCTTCTCGACGGGCTCGTCGATCATGCCGCAGAAGCGCAACCCCGATGCGGCCGAGCTGGTGCGCGGCAAGGCGGGGCGCGTCTTCGGTGCGCTCCAAGGGCTGCTGACGATGATGAAGGGCCTGCCGCTGACCTATTCGAAGGACATGCAGGAGGACAAGGAAGGCACGTTCGACGCGCTGCAGACGCTGTCGCTGTGCCTCGCCGCGACCGCCGGCATGGTGCGCGACATGCAGCCCGACCTCAAGGTGATGAAGAAGGCCGCCGGCCTCGGCTATGCCACAGCGACAGATCTTGCCGACTGGCTGGTGCGGGTGCTGAAGATGCCGTTCCGCGATGCCCATCATGTCACCGGCCGGCTCGTCGGCATCGCCTCGGAGAAGAAGGTCGGGCTGGAGAAGCTCTCGCTCGCCGAGATGCAGGCCGTCGAGCCGCAGATCACCGATGCCGTCTTCGCCGTGCTCGGCGTCGACCAGTCGGTGAAGAGCCGCGTCAGCTATGGCGGCACGGCTCCGGCCAATGTCCGCAAGCAGGCAAGGCGCTGGCTGAAGCAGCTCTCCAAATAGGCGTCATGCTCGGGCTTGACCCGAGCATCTCCTGCAGGAGATTCTCGGGTCGGCGCTGCGCTTGCCCGAGAATGACTTCGCGGAGAGTCTCGCGCTGGGCCGCATCCTCCGCTAAGGTCCCGCCACGTTTCGCCCGAGGGTTCGTTTTCGTGCTTGATTCCCGCCTGAAACTTGGCCGCACCTTGCTGGTCGTCGGCCTCCTGGCCCTTGCGCTCGGCGCCTGCGGACGCAAGGGGCCGCTCGAGGCGCCGCCCAGCGCGGCCGGTGCCATCGACCTGCCGGACGACCAGATCGGGGCCAAGGAGAACGATCCCGCCTCGTTGGGTTCGGCCTCCGTTCTGGCTAAGCCGGCCAAGTCCAACAAGGCGATCACCGTGCCGGACAAGCCCTTCGTCCTCGATCCGCTGATGTAACGGCCGCCGGTCCTATACAAGGGCCGTCATGCCTCGGGCTTGCCCCGAGCATCGCTTGGAGGAGATTGGCGGAGTTCTCCGCTTCGTTTCCCCCGAGAATGACGCCTGCGGACCCGCCTTTCCCTGACTGCGAGCTCATCCCATGCATCATTTCGCCTATCGCGACGGCTCGCTTCATGCCGAGGGCGTCGATCTCCAGCGCATAGCGGCCGAGGTCGGCACGCCTGTCTATGTCTATTCGAGTGCGACGATCGAACGGCACTACAAGCTGTTCGAGGCGGCGATGAAGACGACTGCGCCGGCCGGCAAGGCCCATGTCTTCTACGCCATGAAGGCGAACGGCAATCTCGGCGTGCTGAAGACGCTGGGCGCGCTCGGCGCCGGCATCGATACCGTCTCCGAAGGCGAGGTGCGCAAGGCGCTGGCCGCCGGCATTCCGCCCGAGAAGATCGTGTTCTCCGGCGTCGGCAAGAGCGAGCAGGAATTGCGCTTCGCGGTCGAGGCCGGGCTTTATCAGGTCAATATCGAGAGCGAGAGCGAGCTCGACCTGCTCTCGAAGGTCGCGTCCTCGCTCGGCAAGCGGCAGGAGGCGGTGTTCCGGGTCAACCCCGATATCGGCGCCGGCGGCCATGCCAAGATCACGACCGGCTCGTCCGAGAACAAGTTCGGCGTCTCCTTCGAGGAGGTCGGCCGGCTCTATGCACGGGCCGCCAATATGCAGGGCGTGCGGATCATGGGCCTCGCCGTGCATATCGGCAGCCAGATCCGCGAGATCGACGCCTTCGAGGCGGCCTATTCCAAGATGGTCGCGTTGGTCGGCGACCTGAAGGGCGAGGGCCACCGGGTCGACCGGCTCGATCTCGGCGGCGGGCTCGGCATTCCCTACGACATCCCCCGGACCTTCGATCACGGGCCGGGCCTGATCGATGCCTATGCCGCGATGGTCGCCAAGGTGACCAAGGGGCTCGATGTCGAACTGGGCTTCGAGCCCGGTCGCCTGATCGTCGGCAATGCCGGCGTCCTGCTGACGCGGGTGCTGCATCTCAACCCGCGCCCGACCAAGCAGTTCCTCATCGTCGACGCGGCGATGAACGACCTCGTCCGGCCGGCGATGTACGAGGCCTATCACGAGATCTGGCCGGTGACCGAGCCCGAGATCGGCGATGCTGAACTGGCATATGACGTGGTCGGGCCGATTTGCGAATCGGGGGACACCTTCACCACCGGGCGCAACCTGCCGAAGCTCCGGCAGAACGATCTCATCGCCTTCATGACGGCCGGTGCCTACGGCGCCTCGATGTCCTCGACCTATAACCAGCGCCTGCTGGTCGCCGAGGTCATGGTCAAGGGCGACCAGTACGCCGTGACGCGGCCGCGCCAAAGCTATGAGGAACTCATCGGTACGGACAGGCTGCCGGGCTGGTTCGCCTGATATCGGCCGTCATGCTCGCCCTTGTGGCGAGCATCCACGTCTTGAACACCGCATTGCATCGATGAAGGCGTGGGTGGTCGGGACGAGCCCGACCATGACGCTGAGGCTTTTCCGCGAACACGCCCCGGGCATGACGGCATGCGTCCGTTCACGAAAGGCGGAGCGTTGTGCGTTGGCGGCTCTTCGCGCTGGCAATGCCACATTCCCGTGCTAGCCTCCTTCAGTCAGGCGAGTTCAGACAGGAATGGGGGCTGCCCGGAGCGATGGCATGAGCGAGGCAGAGCGCCGCAAGGCGCCCGATACGATCGACGGCATCCGGCAGCGGCTCAGTCGTCTCGCGCTGGCTTCGCGCGTCTCGCTCGGTTGGGAGTGGGTGTGGCCGCGGCTGTGGCTGCCGCTGGGCATCATCCTCGCCTTCCTTGCCGTCTCCTGGTTCGGCCTGTGGACGCATCTGCCCTGGTACGGGCGGATCGTCGGCGTGCTTGCCTTCGTCGGCTCCTTCGCCGCCAGTCTCTGGCATGTCGCCCGCCTCGTCCTGCCGACGCATCGCGATGCGCTGGCGCGGCTCGACCGCTCCGTGGTCGACGGCCATCGCCCGGCCTCGTCGCTGGAGGACAGTCTCGCGATCGGCTCGGCCGATCCGGTCTCGCAGGCCTTGTGGAAGCTGCATGTCGAGCGCCAGAGCCGGCAGGTCGCGGCTTTGCGCGTCCAGCACCCGCAGCCGCGCATGGCAGGCCACGACCGGCGGGCGCTGCGCGCCGTGCCGTTGCTCGCCGCCATCACCGGCTTCTTCGTCGCCGGCCCCGAGGTCACGCAGCGCCTCTCCGCCGCCTTCGACTGGAAGGGTCCTTCCGCGATCGCCGCCTCGACCCGGATCGACGCCTGGATCGATCCGCCCGCCTATACGCGGCTGCCGCCGATCCTGATCGATTTCGCCAAACTGGCGAGCCCCAATCTCAGTGCGCCCGAGAAATCGGTCATCGTGGTGCGCATCGCCGGCAAGACCAATATGGACGTCGCCACGACCGGCAGGCTCGACCTGATCAAGCCGGAGGCCAAGGAGGGCGAAGGCAAGGATGGGCAGGCCAAGCCCGCTCAACCGGTCAGCCCGCAGCAGGCGGTCCTTGAGAAGCGCTTCACGCTCGCCGGCAACGGCACGCTGAAGCTCACCGGCAGCGGCGCGCCCGGCACCACCCTCAACATCACCTCCGTCCCCGACCAGCCGCCGACCATCGCTTTCACCGATCCGCCGAAGCCGGTCACCGGCGCGCAGTCTGGCGGGCTCGCCATCACCTACAAGGCCAAGGACGATTACGGCGTCGCCTCGATCGAGGTGAATGTCTCGCGTCCGGACGTGGCCAAGGGCGGGCGCTCGCTCGTCGATCCGCCGAAGCAGAATCTCGCGGTGCCGTCCTCAGCCTCGGGCGAGGATGAGAACAAGAGCACGGTCGATTTCTCGGCCCATCCCTGGGCCGGCGCCAAGGTCAGGATGGTCCTGATCGCCAAGGACGAGGCCGGGCAGGAGGGCCGCAGCGAGCCGCTCGAGGTCGTGCTGCCGCAGCGAACCTTCACCAAGCCGCTGGCCAAGGCGCTGGTCGAGCAGCGCCGCAAGCTCGTCATGGATGTCGAGGACCGCTCCAAGGTGCAGCTCGCCATGGATGCGCTGATGATCGAGCCCGGTCTCTTCATGAAGGAGCCCGGTGTTTATCTGGGCATGCGCATGCTGACTGAGCGCCTGCGCCGCGCCGGCGGCGACGACGCCTTGCGCGAGGTTTCCGAGCTGATGTGGGCGATGGCGC
Source organism: Hyphomicrobiales bacterium (assembly GCA_004144595.1). GTDB lineage: Bacteria > Pseudomonadota > Alphaproteobacteria > Rhizobiales > Beijerinckiaceae > Allobosea. Next base: position 25,189 of record SEEM01000019.1, on the reverse strand, counting down.
TCCAGCTCGAGGACGGCGACATGTCCGATGCCGAGCGGGCGCTGCGGCAGGCGCAGGAGAACCTGCAGCAGGCGCTCGAGCGCGGTGCCTCCGAGGAGGAGATCAAGAAGCTCACCGACGAGATGCGCCGCGCGATGGACAATTTCATGCGCCAGCTCGCCGAGCAGATGATGCGCCAGCAACAGCAGAACGGCGACCGCGATCAGGCCCGCCTGCCGGAGAATTTCCGCACGGTGACGCCGCGCGACCTGCAGAACATGCTCGACCGCATCGAGGAACTCTCGAAGCGCGGCGACATGGCCGAGGCGCAGCGCCTGATGGAAGAGCTCAACCGGATGCTCAACAATCTCCAGATGGCGCGCCCCGGTCAGCAGGACCCGCGCCAGCGCGAGATGAACCAGGCGCTCGGCGATCTCGACCGGATGACGCGCGAGCAGCAGGAGCTGCGCGACGAGACCTATCAGAACGAGCAGCGCCGCCAGCAGGGGCAGGGCCAGACACAGCGCGGCCAGCGCCCCGGCCAGCAGCAGGCGCGGCCCGGACAGCGCCAGCAGGGCCAGCAGGGGCAGCGTGGCCAACAGGGACAGCGCGGCCAGCAGCCGGGGCAGCAGCCCGGCGAGCAGGGTGAGGACGGCGAAGGCGGCGAGGGCACGCAGGGCCAGAACGGCCAGGGACAGGGACAGGGCCTGTCGCAGCGTCAGCAGGCCCTGCGCGAGCGCCTGCAGGATCTCCAGCGCCGGATGCGCGGCATGGGCGCGCCCCAGAGCGGCGAACTCGGTGAGGCCGAGGACGCCATGCGCGAGGCGGAAGGCCAGCTCGGCCAGGGACAGGGCGAAGGCGCGCTCGATGCGCAGGGCCGTGCACTCGAAGCTTTGCGCAAGGGCGGCCAGAATCTCGCCCAGCAGATGCAGCAGGGCCAGCCCGGCGAGGGCGAAGGCGAGGGGCAGGCCTCTGGCGAGCCGGACGGCCGCCCGCAGGGCCGGCCCTCGGCGCAGCAACGCGGCAGCGAGGACCCGCTCGGCCGGCCGCAGCGCCAGCGCGACTGGGCCGATGGCCGCGTCAAGGTGCCCGGCGCCGACGAGAGCGCGACCCAGCGGGCGCGGCGCATCCTGGAGGAGCTGCGCAAGCGGCTCGGCGATCCCTTGCGGCCGACGGAAGAGCTGGATTATCTGGAGCGGCTGCTCAGGCGGAATTAAGCGGGGCCGCCGCTTTCGCCGTAATGCTCGGGCTTGACCCGAGCATCTCGGAAATGTGCGCCTTCTCGTCATGAGATTCTCGGGTCAAGCCCGAGAATGACGCTCCGTCTCTAGGCTTTCCGGCCGCCGCCGCTCGCCACCAGCGCCCCGACGACGATGAGCGCGCAGGACGCCGCCAGCAGCCAACTCGCGGGCGCATAGCCAAACAGCACCAGGACCAGCGTCGAGAGCACTGGCGCGGCATAAGAGGCGACGCCGAGCAAGGCGACATCGCCCTGCTTCATGCCGATGTCCCAGACGACGAAGGCAAGCCCGATCGAGCCGAGACCGAGGCCAAGCACGCCGCCCCATTCCACCGCTGTCAGCGTCCAGAGCGTGGTCTCGAACGCGACATGGCAGGCCAGCGCCGGAATCGCGCAGCCCAGCATGGTCACGCACAGGCTTTCCGAGGGCACATTGGCGAAGCGGCGCGAGGCCACCGAATAGCTCGCCCAGACAAGCGCGCCGAGCGCCGCCAGCACATGGCCGAGCGCGAGCCCGCCGCCGCTTCCAAGCCCGCCCGAGACGAGGAGGCCGGTCGCCACCAGCCCGACCAGCGCGCCGACAACGTGGCGGGGCTTGAGGCCGCCGCCCGGCAGCAGGGCGGCGAAAAGCACGATCAACAGCGGCCAGAGATAATGGATCAGGTTCGCCTCGGCCGGCGGGGCGGTCTTCACGGCGGCATAGTAGAGCGCGGTGTCACCGAACAGGCCATAGAGGCCGAGCGCAAAGGAGGTCGGCGACGGGCGGATGCGCGAGAGCTGTCCGCGCAGCGCCGTGATCGCGAGGATCAACAGGCCGCCGATGAGGAAGGTCATGACCACGAGCTGGAACGGCGGGACACGGCCCGACATCGCCGTGAACACCGCCAGCGTCGACCAGAGCAGGATGGCGCAAAAGCCGATGAGGGTCGCGGTGCGGGCGGTCATGACGAGGCCTGATGTGAAGATCGCGCGGCGATAGCAGGTTTCGTTGGGCTTGCCGATGGGGGCTTCCGTTCCGCTCGGCGTCATTCTCGGGCTTGACCCGAGAATCTCAGGATAGGGAGGCGCGGGAGTCTCCTCCGGCACGAGATGCTCGGGTCAAGCCCGAGCATGACGGCATGATGCTGCACCGCAACCCAGCCTCGCAGCCATGGGCGTCATGCTCACGGCCCCGTTGACCGCAGGTAAAAGCAGGCTCATTGCCTGCTTTATGACCACGATCCCGCTGCAACCCGTCGCTCGCCGCCCGCTGATGCCGGTTCTGGCGGCGCTCAGCGTCGCGCATCTGCTGAACGATCTCGTCCAGTCGATGATCCCGGCGCTCTATCCGCTGTTCAAGGAGAACTATCAGCTCGATTTCGTGCAGATCGGCCTGATCACGCTCGCCTTCCAGGTGACGTCGTCGCTGCTGCAGCCGATCCTCGGCTTCGTCACCGACCGGAAGCCCTGGCCCTATGCGATGGTCGCCGGCATGTGCTCGACGCTGGCTGGCCTGCTGATGCTCTCCTTCGCCCATAGCTATGCGATGGTCCTGCTCGCGGCAGGGCTGATCGGCCTGGGCTCGGCGGTGTTCCACCCGGAGGCGACGCGGATGGCGCGCCATGCCGCGGCCGGCCGCCAGGGTCTGGCGCAGGGCGTGTTCCAGGTCGGCGGCCATATCGGCTACTCCGTCGGCCCGCTGCTGGCGGCTGCGGTGGTGATGCCCCGCGGTCAGGCGAGCCTGTCCTGGTTCTCCGGCGTCGTGCTGGTGGCGATGCTGGTGATGGGCTGGCTCGGCTCGCGCTATTCCGCGATGCGGCGCGAGCAGAAATCGTCCTCGGCCCATGTCGAGGAAAGCGCGAGCCACGGCCTGCCGCATGGGCGCGTGCTGCTGGCGATGGCGGTGCTGGTCATGCTGCTGATCTCGAAGAACGGCTACACGGCGGCCTTCACCTCCTATTACACCTTCTATCTGATCGAGCGCTTCGGCATCGAGATCCAGCTCTCGCAGATCATGCTGTTCCTCTATCTCGTGGTCGGGGCGATCGGCGTCATCGTCGGCGGCATGATCGGCGACCGGATCGGCCGCGACCGGGTGATCTGGCTGTCGATCCTGGGCTCGCTGCCCTTTGCGCTGATGCTGCCCCATGCTGATCTGTTCTGGACCGGCGTGCTCAGCATCGTCGTCAGCTTCATCATGTCGAGCGCCTTCTCGGCGATCCTGATCTACGCGATCGACCTCGTGCCGCACCGGGTCGGCCTGGTCGGCGGGCTGTTCTACGGCCTGTCCTTCGGGCTCGGCGGCGTTGCGGCGGCCGGCATTGGCCTGCTCGCCGACAAGATCGGCATCATCGAGGTGTTCAAGATCTGCGCCTGGCTGCCGGTCTTCGGCCTGCTGACCTTCCTGCTGCCGAGGGGCGGCCGGCAGGGCTGAAGGCGTAAAGTCGCCTCATCACTCAAACGAAAAAGACCCCGGAAGCGGCCGCGAGGCGATTCCGGGGTCTTTCCATTTCCGTTGCCTGCACGAGTCAGGCCGTCAGCCGATCAGGCCATGTACTGGCCGCCATTGGCGGAGATTGTCGAGCCGGTGATGAAGCCGGCATCGTCGCTGGCGAGGAACACCACGGCCCGCGCGATCTCCTCGGGCTCGCCGAGCCGGCCGACCGGGATATGCGGCAGGATCGACTTCTCGATCACGGCCGGGTCGATCGCCTTGACCATCTCGGTCGCGATATAGCCGGGGCAGATCGCGTTGACGGTGATGCCGGCGCGCGCGCCCTCCTGGGCCAGAGCCTTGACGAAGCCGATATCGCCGGCCTTGGCGGCCGAATAGTTGACCTGGCCCATCTGGCCCTTCTGGCCGTTGATCGAGGAGATGCAGATGACGCGGCCGAACTTGCGGGCGCGCATGCCCTCCCAGACCGGGCGGGTCATGTTGAACAGCGAGTTCAGGTTGGTGCCGATCACCGCGTCCCACTGTTCCCGGGTCATCTTGTGGAACATGCCGTCGCGGGTGATGCCGGCATTGTTGACGAGCACGTCGACCGGCCCGAGATCGGCCTCGACCTTGGCGATGCCGGCGACGCAGGCATCATAGTCCGAGACGTCCCATTTATAGGTCTTGATGCCGGTTTCGGCGGTGAACTTGGCGGCCGCCTCCTCATTGCCGGCATAGCTTGCCGCGACGCTGTAGCCAGCCGCCTTCAGACCCTTCGAGATCGCCGCGCCGATGCCGCGCGAACCGCCCGTAACCAATGCCACCTTCGCCATAGGCCATTCTCCCTTTCAGATTATCACTGCGGCGTTTCGCCGTTATTGTTCAGACAGTTCGAGCGTGGGCGCGTATTCCGCGTCCACGTCCTTGATGAGGGCCTGGCCACAGACCACGCGGCCCTTGACCGCGTCGAAGGTCAGGGTGGGCTGGCCGTAGAGGGACCAGCCGAGGCTCAGCGCTTCCGAAACCCGATGACAGAAGGAGGCGTCATCGGGGCCGGTGAGATAGCGGTAGAGCGTCGTGCGCTTCGCCATGGGAGCGAGAGGCGCCGGTCTCAGCGCTCCACGGCCATGGCGACGCCCATGCCGCCGCCGATGCAGAGCGTGGCGAGGCCCTTCTTGGCGTCGCGCTTGGCCATCTCGTGCAGCAGCGTCACCAGCACGCGGGCGCCGGACGCGCCGATCGGATGGCCGATCGCGATCGCGCCGCCATTGACGTTGACGATGTCCGGGTTCCAGCCGAGGTCCTTGTTGACCGCCAGAGCCTGCGCCGCGAAGGCCTCGTTGGCCTCGACCAGATCGAGATCGCCGACCTTCCAGCCGGCCTTCTCGAGCGCCTTGCGGGTCGAGGGGATCGGCCCGGTGCCCATGATCTGCGGATCGACGCCGGCCGTCGCCCAGGAGGCGATGCGGGCCAGCGGGGTCAGGCCGCGGCGGGCCGCTTCCTTGGCGGTCATGATGACGAGCGCGGCGGCGCCGTCATTGAGGCCCGACGCGTTGCCGGCGGTCACCGTGCCGTCCTTCGAGAAGGCGGGGCGCAGCTTGGCCATGGCCTCCACAGTGGCGCCATGGCGCGGATACTCGTCGCTGTCGACGACGATATCGCCCTTGCGCGTCGAGATGGTGAAGGGAACGATCTCGTCCTTGAACTTGCCGGCCTTCTGGGCGGCCTCCGCCTTGTTCTGCGAGCCGACGGCGAAGCGGTCCTGCTCCTCGCGGCTGATCTGGTACTTGGTCGCGACGTTCTCGGCGGTCGTGCCCATGTGGTAGCCGTGGAAGGCGTCCCAGAGGCCGTCCTTGATCATGGTGTCGATGAACTTGACGTCGCCCATCTTGGTGCCGGCACGCATGTAGGCCGCGTGCGGGGCGAGCGACATCGATTCCATGCCGCCGGCGACGATGATGTCGGCATCGCCATTGGCGATCTGCTGCAGGCCGATCGCGACGGTGCGCAGGCCGGAGCCGCAGAGCTGGTTCAGGCCCCAGGCGGTCTTCTCCTGCGGGATGCCGGCGGCCATGGCGGCCTGGCGGGCCGGGTTCTGGCCCTGGCCGGCGGCAAGCACCTGGCCCAGCACCACCTCGTCGACCTCAGCAGCCTCGACCTTGGCGCGGCGCAGCGCTTCCTTGATCGCGGCGGCGCCGAGTTCGTGGGCGGGAGTGTTGGCAAAAGCGCCGTTGAAGGCGCCGACCGCGGTGCGGGCCGCACCGACGATCACGATATCCGAATCTGCCATGAGAGGGTTCCTCGCTTTGTTGTTGCGGCTGCCCCGCTCCCGCCGGCGCCACCGTTCCCCGCCACCTTCGAAGCCTGTTGCGGCGCCGTCAAGACGGGCAAGGGGCGAAATCGACGCAGCATCGCGGGCGGAGTGACGTAAGGGCGGGCGTATTGCCGTGGTTGCAGGGGCTTCGGCGGATTTTTGCAGCGCCCGCTCAAAGAGCTTGCGGTGCAGCACCGACAGGCTATCGTCGGGTCATGGGAGACCGTTTCGCCGAGCACGCCGGCACCACCGGCGGCCGCGGATCAACGTCAAGTAGGACCGATGGCCAGCGACAAAGAACCGACCGTCATCAAGAAATACGCCAATCGGCGTCTCTACCACACGGGCACCAGCTCTTACGTCACCTTGGAGGATCTTGCCGGCCTCGTGCGCGGGGGCGAGGATTTCGTCGTCTATGACGCGAAGTCGGGCGAAGACATCACCCGCTCGGTGCTGGCGCAGATCATCTTCGACGAGGAGGCCAAGGACGGGCAGAATCTCCTCCCCATCGCGTTCCTGCGTCAGCTCATCCGCTTCTATGGCGACAGCATGCAGGCGCTGGTGCCGCGTTACCTGGAGTTCTCGATGGAGAACCTCACGCAGGAGCAGAGCAAGTTCCGCGAGCAGATGAGCAAGGCCTTCGGTGGAACGCCCTTCGGCGGCAACCCGCTCGACGCCATCCAGGCGCAGACGCGGGCGAACATGCAGATCTTCCAGGACGCGTTCCGGCTGTTCAACCCCTTCACCGCGGCGGCGCAAGCCAAGCAGGAGGCTGCGGCCGGCGCGAAGCCTGCGGCGGAAGCCGCCAGCGGCGACATCGGCGATCTCAAGCGCGAGCTCAACGAGATGCGCGAGCGCCTCGACAAGCTGTCGCGCTCGCGCTGAGGTCAGCCTGACGATTTCGAACCGCGCTCCCGGGGAACGAGGGCGCGGTTTTTTATTGGCAGATGGCCGATGTCGGGAATGTCTGCTTAGGGTCGACAGCGGTCATTAACTCGGTCCGCTTACGCTACCGACGATGGTGGCCGACGTTCCCTCTTACGTTCTTGAAAGCCTAGCGCTAGTCGGCCCTGAAAAGGCAGTCGGCTATCTGCCTCTCCAGACCGTCACGCAAGTGCTCGGACTCAAGGTCGAGGATGTCATCGCGCAGGCAGCGACTCGTGGCCTCAGAGCCATCGCCATTGGCCCGCACCATTGCTGCATCAAAAGCGGGGCGCTCTATGTTTGGGATGAAGTGGCTCTTGAGGCCGTCTTGCGCGTCGGGTCTGCTACAATCGAAAAGGTGAAGGCACCGGCTGAGCCCGAGATGTTCGTGCGGTTCATCGCCCGTGACTGGTTTGTGACGGAGCACCCAATCATGCAAATCATCCGCGCCGCTTTTGCCGACAATTCAATGCCCGCTTAGGGTCGGGAGCGGTCATAAACCCCCGCTCAGGATCGGGTTTGAAAGGCTCTGCCTCACCCCGCCGCCAGCCGGCGCTGTGCGAGCTGCAACGGCTCGGCGACCTCCGCCCGCCCGACGAGATGGCCCTGCAGATAGGTGACGCCCCAGTCGCGCAGCATGCTCGCCTGCATCTCGTCATCGACCCATTCTGCCACCGTCTCGACGCCGAGATGGCCGGCGAGATCGACCAGGGTGCGGACATAGAAGCGGTCGTCGGTGGAGCGGCGCAGGTTCTGGGTGAAGGCGCCGTCGATCTTGAGGATGTCGATCGGAAAGGCGCGCAGGTGCTTGAGCGAGGTGTGCCCGGCGCCGAAATCGTCGATGGCGATGCGGGCGCCCTGTTCCTTGATGCGGCCCAGCAACTTGGCGATGCGGCCGGGATTCTCGATCGTCGCCGTTTCCGTGATCTCGACGATCAGGCGCGTGGCCTTGCTTCGCGCGGCACTGGTGCAGGCGACGAAGGCGTCGAACCATTCGGGGTCGTTCAGGGAGCGCGGAGAGACGTTGACCGAGAGGTTGAGGTTCGGATCGGCGCCGAGCATCTCGATCGCCAGTTCCAGCACGCGCTGGTCGAACAGCCGGACAAGGCCGCGGCGCTCCAGCATGGGGACCAGCTCGGCCGAGGCGAAGTAGAGGCCGGTATCGCCCTGGCCGACGCGCAGCAGCGCCTCGTGGAAGGCGACCTCGCGCGACGCCGTCCGGACGACAGGCTGCAGGGCCAGGCGGACGCGGCGATCGTTCAGGGCTGCGATGGCCTGGACGTCGAAGCCGGTCTGCTCGGGGCCGGGGCTGCGCCGCTGCTGCGGCTTGGCCATGACGGCGCTGTCGACGGCGCCGGCCCGGGCACTTGCGAGGGCGCCTTCGGCGGCGGCCAGCAGCGCGCCGCCATGGCTGCCGAGCTCGGGGGCGCTGGCGGCGCCGATCCGCAGACGCACCAGCGCGATGCCGCGGCTGGTCTCGATGGCCGATTTTGCGACGACCTTGATGAAGCGGCGGGCGGCGGGCTCGACCTGCTCGGGCGGGCAGCCGACGAGCAGAACCGCGAAGCTGTTGCCGGCGTAACGGACGAGATGGTCGCGCCGACGCGTCACCGAGCGCAGGCGCTCATGGACGGTGCTGATGATCTCGTCGGTCGCCTCATGGCCGAAATCGTCGTTGAGGCGAGCGAGTTCGTCGATCGCGGCGACGAGGACCACGACGGGCCGCTCCGCCGGGAGATGTTCCTGCAGGGCCATGCCGATTCGCTCGACCAGGGCGGGACGGTCGCAGAGCTCGCTGCCGAACTGCTCGAGCTCGTCGGGCCGTGCGGCGCGTTCGAGCCTGAGTACGCCGCGCGCGCTCGCCGGATAGCCGTCGCTGCCGGCGAACCAGCGCCCGGTATCCTCGGCCCACATCTTGCGGCCGGCGAGATCGATGGCGTAGCGGGTGCGGTAGATGACGCCGTCGCCCTTGTCGTGCTCGCTGGAGCAGAAGATGGCGTCGTAGCGGCTGGGCCCGCTGCCGGGCTCGACCAGGCCGGCGAAGGCGAGGCCGCGCTGCATCGCCTGTTCGGGAATCGCGCCGAGGACTTCGGCGGCGTTCGGGCCCCAGCTCAGCGTGTCGCTCTGGATGTCCCAGCCATAGACCACTTCGCCGATCGAGGAGAGGATGCTGCGGGGATCAACCGTGCTGCCGTTCTGGAAGCTGAAGATCGACGGGGAGGGCATCGGTCGGCCTCGATCGGACGGTCGCGCGGCCCCGTTCCGGTGCTTCGGCGCCCTGTCCATGTGGTGGGAAGTGCTTCGAAACGATGCGGTATTCCTGATTAACGCGGCGTTAAGGCTGGTTGATTCTTTGCACTGACGACTCCGTCACAAGTTGCGTGTGCCGGAGTGATACATGGCGGAAGCCGGAAGCTGGACCGAACGGAATGCGACAGAGGCCAACGCATCGGCGCTCGTGCTGCTGCAGGCGGCTGCGGCGCGGGCGGAGATCGGCCCCTTCGCCCGGCGCGGGCGGGCAAGCCCGCAAGCGGCGGCAGGCTGCTACCGGGCCGCGGCACGGCTTGCCGCTCCGGCCGGGAAGATCCGCCTGCAAGGGGCGCGTGGCTGAAAGCTGTCTGCCGCGACGGGCCCCCCCCGATTCCGGGGCGAGTTGCAGACCTGGGCACACGACGCGGATCCAGTTCGCCATGCTCGTCCTTGTGGCGAGCATCCACGTCTTGAACACGGTTCTCGACGCAGGAAGGCTTGGATGGTCGGGACAAGCCCGACCATGACGGCAAGGGCTCGCGAAAACCCGGCGCTGAAGACAAAGAAAAACCGGCCTTGCGGCCGGTTTCAAGCGTTCATCGGCAATCCGGCATCGCTGCCGGCGCCATGAACCAAAGCCTCAGGCTTCGGTCTTGACCTTCAGCACCTGACGGCCGCGATACATGCCGCTCTTCAGGTCGACATGGTGGGGACGGCGCAGCTCACCCGAGTTCTTGTCCTCGATATAGGTGGGCTGCTTCAGGGCGTCGGCCGAGCGGCGCATGCCACGCTTGGACGGCGACGTCTTTCTCTTCGGAACGGCCATTGTACTTCTCCATCATGCCACCGCCCGGACGCTGGCCCCAAGGCCACGCATCCGCCACGGCGACGGATCAATCTCATGAGGCGTTGGCCTTACACCGTCAGGGTACGGATGGCTAGTACTGAATCCGGATTTCTTCGCCGGCTCGGGCCGGATCAGCCGGGCACGGCGCAATCGCCCAGCGCTCCGAGCTGTCCGAGCTGGCGCAGGCTGCGGCCGGCGGCGGATTGCAGCGCCCGATTCGGCTTGGCCGGGTTGCGCAGCAGCGGATTGGGCAGGGCGCCGGCGAGCCGGGCCGCCTCGGCGGGCGTCAGCTTTGCGGCGGACTTCCGGAAGTAGCGCTGCGCCGCCGCTTCGGCGCCGAACAGGCCTTCGCCCCATTCGGCGACGTTGAGATAGACCTCGATGACCCGCGGCTTGCCCCAGGCGAGATCGATCGCCATGGCGAGCGGGATCTCCAGGCCCTTGCGGACATAGGAGCGGCCGGGCCAGAGAAAGACGTTCTTGGCGGTCTGCATGGTCAGGGTCGAGGCACCGCGGCTCGGGCCGTCCTCATTCTCCATGACCTTGTTGAACTCGACCCAGTCGATGCCGCTGTGACTGCAGAAGCGCTGGTCCTCCGAGGCGATCACGGCCCGGACGAGATGCGGGGAAATCTGGTCGAGCGGCACCCAGTCGCGCTCGACGGGCTTGAGCACCAGCCAGCGGCCGAGCATCAGCGTCGAGGGCACGGGCACGAAGCGATAGAGGACGATCGCTGCCGCGAGGGCGATGAGCAGCCCGATGGCGATCCGGAAGCACAGGCCGAGAATCCTACCCAGCACCTTGCTTCACCCCCACTGCCGCTCGATCGGCCCGGCCATCATGGCCCAGGCCCAAGGCGCCGCAGCTTGACGATGCGACGAACGTCCGGCAAGGCCCCCCTTCCGGCAGCGAACGCGAGACCTGCGCATGAGTTCCGTCCCCTCTCCGGTCGATCCCGGCGATCTCGATGCCCGGTTGGCGCAGAATGCGGCCGCGATCGAGACGCTGCTGGAGGGCCTCCTGTCCGATGTTCCGGCTGGTGGCGAGCTGGCGCGCCCGCCGCGTCTCGTCGCTGCGATGCGGCATGGCGCGCTGGGGGGCGGCAAGCGCCTGCGGCCGTTCCTGACGGTCGAGACGGCGAGGTTCTTCGGCGCTTCCGTGGAACAGGCCAGGCGTGCAGGCGCCGCCGTGGAACTGCTGCATTGCTATTCGCTGGTGCATGACGACCTGCCGGCGATGGACGACGACGACCTGCGCCGGGGCCGGCCGACCGTCCACAAGGCTTTCGACGAGGCGACGGCGATCCTGGCAGGCGATGCCCTGCTGACGCTGGCCTTCGAAGTGCTTGCCGACGAGGCGACGCATGAATCCGGCGCGGTCAGGGCGGCGCTCGTGACAAGCCTGGCGCGGGCCTCCGGCCTTGGCGGCATGGTCGGCGGCCAGATGCTGGACCTGGCCGCCGAAGGGCGCTTCGCGGCGGTGCGCGGGACGCTTTCGGAAGCCGATATCCGCCGGCTCCAGGCGATGAAGACCGGGGCGCTGCTCGCGGCGAGCGTCGAGATCGGCGCCCGGCTCGGCGGCGCGGATGCGCCCGCGCTGGCCGCGTTCGGGCGCTATGGCCGGGCTTTGGGCGCGACGTTCCAGATCGCCGACGACATCCTCGATCTCGAATCGGATGCCGAGCAGATGGGCAAGGCGACGGCCAAGGACGCGGACAAGGGCAAGGGGACGCTGGTGGGCGCGCTCGGGCTCGACGGCGCCAAGCGCGAGCGCGACAGGCTGAGCGGTGAGGCGGTCGAGGCTCTGGCGGGCTTCGGCGCGGAGGCGGATACGCTCCGGGCAGCGGCGCGGTTTGCGGCCGAGCGGAAGAGTTGAAGAGCGCGGGATGCCCTCTCCTGTAAGGAGAGGGGCAGGGGTGAGGTGTCGGCCCCTGGACCAGCCAGCTACGGCCTCACCGCTGCGCAGCAACCACCTCGCGGCAATCACGGTGAGCGGCCTACCCCTCACCCTGCCCTCTCCCGCCGGGAGAGGGTTCCCCGCGCTATCCGCGCGTCTCTGGGAAATCCTGTGTCGGGCGCGAACCCTACCGCCAGCGGCCGAAGGCGTCGGCGAGCGTCTGGCTGCCGGAGACGCCCTTTTCGAAGGTGATGATGCCGCGCCGGCCCGAGGCGAAGCGCACGGGCACGTCGATCCAGCTCCGGTTCAGGATGAGGTCGACATTGCGCTCGACCTCGACCGGCACGTTCGACAGGGCGGCCACGAAGAGATTGTCGCCGAGCGCCGAGTTGATCGCCGAGAGCGGCGCGCCGCGCTCGCCTTCCTCGCTCTTGAACTGGGGAACGCCGACTTCCTTGACGGTCTGGGTCGCCGGGTCGCCGGTGCTGGTGAAGCGCAGGCCGATGATATGCGAGGCCGGGAAGGCCGAATCGGTGTTGCGGCGGATGGTGAAGTCGAGGCTCAGCCCTTCATCGGGGATCTCGACCGTCGCGCGCACGATCGTCTCGATCGGCCGGCCCTGGCCGGCGCTCTCGCTGTCGAGGCGCCAGAACACGCGGCCGGTTCGGGTCTGCGGCTGCTGCGGGGTCTCGGGCACCTCGATGAACAGGACGGCGCGCTGGGCGACCGCGATCTCTCCCCCGGGCTGCGGCACGGGGATACCGGGCGCGCTGCCCTGCTGGTTGCCGGTGGGGCGGTTCTGCTGGGGCGTGCCCGGGTCGCCGGCCCGCTCTGAGATCTTGCCGGCATTGTCGGGCTGGGAGGCTGGGGTCCCCTGCGCGGCTTCGCTGCTCGGGCGCGGCGTGTCCTGCGGCCGCAGCTTGTGGACGTAGATGGCGGTGGCCGCGATGGCCGCGACCGCGACCGCCACGACGCCGCCGACGACGGCGGAACGGATATGGCCGGGCTTCACCCGCCGCTCGCGCGGCGGCTGAACCCGCGGGCGGGCCGCCTGCGGCTCGGCCGGCTCGGGCAGCGGTTCGCCGTCATCCTGTCCGGCGGCCGGGGGGAGCGGCGCGAATTCCGGCGCCTTCTTCGGCGTCGGCGGCCGAATCGGCAGAGTCGGGTTCTCGACGGTGCGGATGACCGGGCCGTCCGATGCCGGCGGTGGAGCGGGGGCGTCGTCGTAATCCGCCTCGATCCGGGCGACCGCCTCGTCGAGCGACAGGCGCTCGCGCATGATCTCGGCCTCGCTCAGCGGCGGGTCGAGGCCGCGCAACTGCGCGACGAGCGCCGTCCGCGCCCGGTCGTAGATGGCGCGCCGGGCCTCCGGGGAGGTTTCGGGCAGCCCGGCGACCGCACGCGCCAGGATCGGATAGAAGTCGGCCATTGGCCTCACTTGTCGCTGTTGGTGCGCCGCGTCAACCCTCGAAGGGGTTATGGACGAGGATCGTATCGTCGCGCTCGGGGCTGGTGGAGAGCACGGCGACGGTGGCGCCGATCAGCTCCTCGATGCGGCGGACATACTTGATCGCCTGCGCCGGCAGATCGGCCCAGGAGCGGGCATTGGCCGTGGAGCCTTCCCAGCCTTCGATGGTCTCGTAGATCGGCTCGACGCGGGCCTGATCGTTCTGGCCGGCCGGCAGATGCTCGAGGACCTGGCCGTCGAGCCTGTAGCCGACGCAGACCTTGATCTCCTCGAAGCCGTCGAGAATGTCGAGCTTGGTCAGCGCGATGCCGTCGATGCCGGAGGTCTTGACCGTCTGGCGCACCAGGCAGGCGTCGAACCAGCCGCAGCGGCGCTTGCGCCCGGTGACGACGCCGAATTCCTTGCCCTTGGTGCCGATCAGCTCGCCGATCTCGTCGAAGAGTTCGGTCGGGAAGGGGCCTTCGCCGACGCGGGTGGTGTAGGCCTTGGCGATACCCAGCACGTAGCCGACGGCCGAGGGGCCCATGCCTGAACCGGTCGCGGCCTGGCCGGCGACGATGTTCGAGGAGGTCACGAAGGGATAGGTGCCGTGGTCGACATCGAGCAGCGCGCCCTGCGCGCCCTCGAACAGGATGCGCTTGCCGGCGCGGCGCTCGGCGTCGAGCAGGGTCCAGACCGAGGTCGCATAGGGGAGCACTTCGGGCGCGATGGCCTTGAGCTGGCCGAGCAGCTCCTTGCCGTCGACCTCGCCGATGCCCAGGCCACGGCGCAAGGCGTTGTGATGGGCGAGCAGGCGCTCGATCTTGGCTTCGAGCAGGGCGTCGTCCTTCAGGTCGATGACCCGGATGGCGCGGCGGCCGACCTTGTCCTCATAGGCCGGGCCGATGCCGCGCTTGGTCGTGCCGATCTTCATGCCGGCATTCGAGGTCTCGCGGAAATGGTCGAGCTCGCGGTGCAGCGGCAGGATCAGCGTCGCGTTGTCGGCGATGCGCAGGTTGTCCGGGGTGATCGCCACCCCTTGCGCGCGCAGCTTGCCGATCTCCTCGACGAGGTGCCAGGGGTCGACCACGACGCCGTTGCCGATGACCGAGAGCTTGCCGGGGCGGACGATGCCGGAAGGCAGCAGCGAGAGCTTGTAGACGACGCCGTCGATGACCAGGGTGTGGCCGGCATTATGGCCGCCCTGGAACCTGACGACGACATCGGCCTGGCTGGAAAGCCAGTCGACGATCTTGCCCTTGCCCTCGTCGCCCCACTGGGCGCCGACCACCACAACATTCGCCATGAGCGAGGTGTCCCTGCTGTTACCGCGTTGCCCTGTGCAAGCGGCCCGCGCAAATGCAAAACCCCGGCGCAAGGCCGGGGTTTCGGGGCAGGTCCTTGCAAGCCCTCATGGGCCAACACGGCCCGCAGGTCAAGTTTTCCGGCGGGTCGGTAGCTCGTTTCCCACGTCCAAGTCCTCATGATGAGGGCCTTGATTGGGCATCAGGTCGCAATCCGAGGGGATAAACTGCCGGAGCATGGCGGCCTTGCAGCATCTGCGCAGTGATGCTGCCACAATCGGGCGTAAGGGCTAGGGTGCGACTTGCGGGCGGCGATGGAGGGGCCACGCTGCCGCGGGCCGCAAGAAGAGGGGATTTCACCGACCATGACGAAGCTCGACGCCTGGCTCGACCAGCACCACGCCGCCTTCACCGCGATCCGCCGCGACATCCATGCCCATCCCGAACTCGGCCTCGAAGAGGTCCGTACCGCCAAGCTCGTCGCCGACAAGCTGCGGGAATGGGGCGTCGAGGTCACCGAGAATGTCGGCAAGACCGGCGTCGTCGGTGTGATCCACGGCAACAGGCCCGGCCGGGCCGTCGGCCTGCGCGCCGACATGGATTGCCTGGCGCTCGATGAGACGACGAACCTGCCCTACTCCTCGAAAAATCCGGGCCGGATGCATGCCTGCGGCCATGACGGCCACACCACCATGCTGCTCGCAGCCGGGCGATACCTCGCCGAAAACCGCGATTTCGAGGGCACCGTCAACCTGATCTTCCAGCCGGCCGAGGAAGGCCGTGGCGGGGCCAATGCCATGCTCGCCGACGGGCTGTTCGAGCGCTTCCCCTGCGACGCGATCTACGGCCTGCACAACACGCCCGGCATGGAACCCGGCACCTTCGGCATCGCCGTCGGTCCGTTCCTGGCGGCGGCGGATTCCTGGAAGGTCACCTTCCACGGCGTCGGCGGCCATGGCGGCTCGCAGCCGCATCGCTCGACCGACATCACCTATGCCCAGGCGCATTTCGTGCTCGGCCTGCAGGGCATCATCGGCCGCAACGTCGCCCCGCTCGACACGGCGGTGATCAGCGTCGGCTATATCCATGGCGGCGATGCCGACGCCTCCAACGTCATCCCCTCCGAGCTCGTCCTGGGCGGTACGGCGCGGACCTATTCGCTGGAGGTGCGCGACCTCGTCGAGCGCCGCATCGGCGAGCTTGCGGCTGCGACGGCGCAAGCCTGGGGCTGCAAGGCCGAGGCCCATTACCATCGCGGCACCAGCCCGCTGGTGAACGAGGCCGAGCAGGTCGCGGTCGGCGTCGCGGCGGCGACGGGGGCTGCGGGCGCCGAGAAGGTCAACGGCCAGATGCGGCCGGGCACGGGCGGCGAGGATTTCGCGGAGATGATGCTGGTGCGACCGGGCGCCTTCATGCGCATCGGCAACGGCGTCAATCCGGACGGCTCCTTCGTCGGCCTGCATACGCCGCTCTACGATTTCAACGATGCGATCATCCCGGATGGTGTGCGCTACTGGGTCGGCGTCGTCGATCAGGAACTCGGGCAGGCCAAGGCTGCCGCTTGAGCGGCAGCCGGTAGATCAGGCGTCGTTCTCGGGCTTGACCCGAGAACCTCAGGCCGAATGAGGCTCGGGAGCCTCCATCTGTAAAAGATGCTCGGGTCTAGCCCGAGCATGACGGGCTGTTGCACAGGGAGGATTGCCATGAAGACCCTTTCGATCTCGACCCTGACGATCTGCGGCATCGAGGAATTGCCCGGCAACAGCGCCCGCGAGGTGACGCATGTGCTCTCGGTGATCGATCCCGACCGCGCCGAGATCGATGCGTTCGGGACCTACGGCGAGCATCATCGCGTGACGCTGCGCTTCCACGACATCATCGATGCCCGGCCAGGGCAGGTCATGCCGACGCCGCAGCATGTCGGCGAGATCATCCGTTTTGGCGAGGGCCTGCGCGAGACCGCGACGGGCCGCGTGAAGGGTCATCTGCTGGTGCATTGCCATATGGGCATCTCGCGCTCGACGGCGGCGATGATGACCCTGATGGCGCAGGCCGACGCGGCGGAGGACGAGGACGCGCTGTTCGCCCGCCTGCGCGAGATCCGGCCGCAGGCCTGGCCGAACTCGGTGATGATCGGTTTCGCCGACGAGCAACTCGGCCGTGGCGGCCGACTGACGCAGGCGCTGCGGCGGCACTATGCCCACCAGATCGAAGCGCAACCCCAGTTCCGGACCTGGATGAACGATCTCGGCCGCAAGCGCGAGATCGAGATGGGGCTGATGCTCTGAGGCGGCGAGGCCGTAAGGGTCGGGGCTTGTCCCGACCATCCACGTCTTCGCTGGTCGAGCGCCGTGTTCAAGACGTGGATGCTCGCCACAAGGGCGAGCTTGACGTGCGCGGAGGCTTGTCCGACCGGTTGGCAGGCGTTCTGGTTGTTCACTTCCCCGGCAGCGGCTGCTCCTCGTAGGACAGCTCGCGGTCGCCCGGCCATTTGATGCGGTAGGCGAGCTTGATCTCCTTCTCCGCGCCGGGGACGAGATCGAAGGTCCAGCCGGCGACGCCGCGACGGTCGCCGACCTGCTTCTCGGTCGGCGGCGTGGTCTGGGCGGCGATGGTCTCGACCGTGATCCCGCTGCTCTCCGAGAACGGGATGCGCTCCAGCACGGTGATCTTGACGGGTTTGGCGTGCAAGCTCGTCACCACCGTGCGGAATTCGCGCAGGTCGGTGCGGGTTTGGCCGAGCCAGCTCGGGTCGTTCTCGCGGCGCTTCACCGGGGCGAAGGAGACCTTGATCCGGTCGTCGGCGCCGAAGCCGAGTTCGACCTTGTCGCCGGGCGCGACGAGCCTGAACTGGCCCATGCCGACATAGGTGCCGTCGCGATGCAGCGCGACGCGGCCCGCCAGCAACGGCGCTTCCTCGTCATGGGTGAAGCCGGCCTCGAGATAAGCCTTCTGTTCCAACTCCGGCACGGTGCGGGCGGAAAGCGTCGCTTCCGCCTTGCGCTGGGTCAGCGTCACCGTCTTGGAGCTGCCATCCTGCGGGATCGAGGCACGGCCGGGCACCTGGAAATTCGCCTGATAGGCGCCGGCCTCGATCGCCGCGACCTGGATTTCGGCTGGCTTCGGTGTGGCGGAGCGCTGCGTTTGCTTGGCCACAGCGTCCGCCGCTGCCTCCGTCTCCGCCTTGGCGCGGGCGGCCATCGGGGCAGGCGCATTGGCGCCGACGCGCGCGCGGCTTTCGTAGACCACCGGCGGCTCGAAGAAGGCGACCTGCATCGGCGTCAGCTCCGGCGCGCGGGTGCCCCCGGTCGAGCGCGTGGTCGACAGCGTCAGCGCGACGTCATCCCAGGCCTCGCCGCTGCGCTGGCGGATTTCGGCGCGGCGCGTCAGGGCAATTTCAGGCTTCTCGCCGGTCGTGGTCAGGCGCGCTTCGTAGGTCGGGGTCCAGTTCGCACCCGTGACGCGATAGGTCACGGTGAACTCGGCCGCGACGGGCTGCGGCGCCTCGACGGAAATCGCGACATCGCGTTTCGGCGCGCCGGGGCGGCCGGCCTGCGGGCGGGCGCGCTCCAGCGCGGCAATCTCCCCCTCGACATCGGCGAGGCGGCTGCGGGTGCCGCGCAATTCGTCCTGGACCTTGACCAGCGCGGTGCCGATCGCCTCGAACACCGCCGGCCAGTCGGCGACCGGCAGCGCCTTGCCGTCGGGACCGAGCTTGTCGGGGCCGACCTGCGCGAAGCGCTCGATCGTGGCGCGCTTGGATTCGATTGCGCCGATCTGGCCCGAGAGCTTCTCCTTCTCGTCGCGCAGCGTCTTGAGCTTCTCCTCCAGCACCATGTCGAGCACGGGCCTGGCGTCACCCGGCGTCACGCGGACATCGACCGCGCCGACCGAGAAGGTGCCGTCACCTTTGCCCTCGACGCGGATCGAAGCGGGGTCGATGGTCGCCGGCAGGCCGCGCAGCACGATCTGCGAGACGCCCTGCAGTAGGTCCGCCTTGCCGAGCCGCGTCACCACGGCCCCGTCCGGGAAGACCGTGACGCGGTCGATCCGGCTCGACAATTCGGTTTCGGCCGCGGCGGCGAGGCCGGGTGCCAGAATCAGGGCGGCGGCAATATGGCTTCGCATCGAAATCATCCCCTCCAGATCGCAATCACGTCGCCGTGATAGGGACTGCCGAATTCGGCGTGCCCAAGGCGGAATTGGGCCGGAATGCGGATAGGTCTCGGGAGCGTTCGAAGCGTCCTGCATTCGCAGGAGAGGTCTCGTCAGGGCGTTCAGGCGCGTCCGCGCGTGCTGGCATGCGGCTTGACGCGATGCTCCATGAAGTTGCGGAGCTCGGTGACGCGGCGTTCGGGATCGAGCACCTCGCGGTCGAGGCCATGCGCCCAGGCGAGGTCCTGCCGCTCCGGCTCGGCATCGAGCGCCAGCATGTCGTCGAGCCAGGCTTTCGCGGAAGCCTCGTCCTTGCGGAACCCCTCCTTGATCAGCAGCGGCACCCGGCGGTCGAGGATCGCGACGATCTGCTTCAACGAGAATTCGGGATGGTACTGCACACCCCAGAAGGTGCCGCCATTATGCTTGATCTCGGCGGCCTGGACCTGGCTGAAGGCGTTGGAGGCGAGGATGGTCGTGCCATGCGCCGGCAGCGCGATGGTGTCGAGGTGGATCGCCGGCGCGTCGAAGGAGGCCGGCCGGCTGGCGAGAAGGGCGTGGTTGCGGCCGGCTTCAGTCGGGGTGATCCTGCGGGCGAAGCCGGTCTCGCGGCCCTTCGGATTGGCGGTGACGGTGCCGCCGGCCGCGACCGAGCCGACCTGGACGCCCCAGCAGGAGCCGAAGCAGGGGGTGCCGCTGGCATAGATCGCGCGCATCAGGTCGATCTGCCGGGTCACCGGCGGCGCGATGTCGTAGATATGCAGGGCCGAGCCGGTCAGGAAGATGCCGTCATAGGATTCGAGCCCCTCTCCGTCGGGGAGGTTCGCACCCTCGTCGGCGGGCAGGCAGATGTCGGAGACGATGCCTGGCGTGATCGCCGCGATCTCGGCGGCATAGGCCTCGCCATAGGTCATGCCATAGGACTGGCGCAGCCCCTCGCGGGTGTCGCGCATATTGCCGTCCACGAAGAGCAGGCGGAGCGGGCGGGCACTGGTTTCGATCATCGAGATGTTCCGCAGGGATGCGCAGGGCGACGGGCAGGCTTGCGCCCGATCTCATATGAGCCGGGTACACGCAAGGGTATTGCATGAGCCCTTTCTCGCAACAGGGCGGAAACGTGCACCCTACCCAGACCTGGCTGCAACGCGCCTGGAGCAATGCCTACCTGCTGATGGTGTTGACCACCTTGATGTGGGGCTGCAACGCCGTGGCGAGCCGGCTCGCCGTCGACAACATCTCGCCGATGATGCTGACCTCGCTGCGCTGGGTCGCGGTCTGCGCGATCATGCCCTGGCTGTTGCGCGACCAGTTGCGCGCCCACTGGCCGGTTCTGTGCGCGCATTGGCGGCTCATCGCCTTGCTCGGCGCGCTCGGCTTCACCGGCTTCAACACGCTGATGTATCTCGCGGCCTATTCGACCAGCGCGATCAATATCGGCATTCTGCAGGGCTCGATCCCGGTCTTCGTGCTGATAGGCGCCTTCCTGGCCTACAAGACACGGATCACGCTGATGCAGGGGATCGGCGTCGCGGTGACGCTGCTCGGTGTTGCGGTCACGGCGAGCCGGGGCGATATCCACGTCCTCACCGCCTTCCGCTTCGTGCCGGGCGACCTGCTGATGATCGCGGCCTGCGTGCTCTATGCCGGCTTCACCGTCGGCGTGCGCAAGCGGCCGGCGGTGCCGGGCCTCGTCTTCTTCACGGCGATGGCCGGCTGTGCCTGCATCGCGTCACTGCCGCTGCTCGCGACCGAGATCGCGCTCGGCCGTTCCTATATCCCGACGCCTCAGGGCTGGCTGATCCTCGCCTTCACGGTGATCTTCCCGTCGATCGTCTCGCAGCTTTCCTTCATGCGGGCGATCGAGCTGATCGGGCCCGGCCGGGCCGGCGTCTTCGTCAATCTCGTGCCGGTCTTCGCACCGATCCTGGCCGTGCTGATCATCGGCGAGCCCTTCGGGCTCTATCACGGGCTCGCGCTGGTGCTGGTGCTTGGCGGCATCTTCATCGCCGAGCGGCTGGGGCGGTAGAGCCCGTCTGCAAATTCGTCAGGTCGGTCTGCAACAGGCGTTTTCCTGCGCTTGGGTGCTCACGTACGTGACGTACGCTCCGCTCCGTGCTCGAAAAACCCCAGTCTCGACACGCCCTGACGAATTTTCGAGCAGGCTCTGACACAGACGGGCGATCCTGCCCGTCATGGTCGGGCTGGTCCCGACCATCCACGTCCTCGCTGGTCGAACGCCGTGTTCAAGACGTGGAGGCTCGCCACAAGGCGAGCATGACGCGCAGATGCTCGCGACGCCTGTCAGCGCAGGGCCGAGACCGCGAGCCGCGCGACCTCCGCCAGCGCCGCTTCCCGCTCCTTCGCATCGGCGCGGGAGCCCGCGAGATAGGTCACGATGACAAAGCGCCGGCCGTCCGGCAGCGTCGCGATGCCGATATCGTTGGTGGCGTGGTTGATCCCGTCCGTGGTGAGACCGGCGCCGGTGCGGTGAGCGAGGCGGGAGCCCTCCGGCAGGCCGGCCTTGATGCGGTCGGCGCCGACCTTGGTTTCGGTGATGATCCGCGTCAGCAAGGCGGCATGCGCGGGGTCGCGCAGCCAGTTGCCCTTTGCGAAGGCCTCGAGGAATTGTGCGCTGGCCTCGGGCGTGGAAGCATCGCGCTTGTCCTTGAGCGCGTTCGACAGGGCGGCGATGCGCAGGCGTGGCCGCATCGCCTTGAGCTCGGCGCGGAAGGCCTTTTCGTCCACGACCTGGTCCCAGCCGAAACCCTTGAGCCCGTATATCTCCGGCTGGAACTGGCGCTCGTAGCGGTCGACGGACATCCCCTGGATGCCGCCGTCGCGCAGCATCTTCGTCACCACCTGCGGCCCGCCGATCTCGCGCATCAGGAGGTCGGCTGCGGTGTTGTCGCTCTCCCCGGCTGCGAGCCGGATCAATTCGCGCAGCGGATAATCGTTGCGCTCGCCCTTGAAGGCCTTCGCGAGCGGGCTGTGGAAGAGCGAGAAATCCTTGCGGGTGACGGTGATCGGCTGGTCGAGCTTGAATGTCCCTGCCTCGACCTGTTGCAGCACGGCGACCGCCAGCGGCAGCTTGAAGACGCTCTGCATCGGAAACGTCTCGGAGCCGCGATGCGACCAGAGCTTGCGGTCGCGCAGGTCCATCAACGCCACGCCGAGCCTGCCCTTGGCGGCCTGCTCGATGCCCTCGATCCCCTTGTCGAGCTTGGCGCGATCCCAGTCGGCGAATGCGGGAACGGCCGTCAGGCAGGCGAGGGCAAAGGCGGCTAGGCAAAGGCGGGCAGACATGAAAATCCCCTGTGGCAGGGCACCACAGGGGACGAGAATTGCGGCGGTGCTGGGGCGCCGGAGCGGCCGATCAGAACCGCAGGCGCCGGGCGCGCTTGACCATCGGGATCTCGTGGATCCTGTCGAGCAACTCGTCCGAGATCGGCTCGTCGACCGAAACGTAGCAGATCGCGTCGCCGCCGGGCTTGTCGCGGCCGAGCGCGAAGGTCGCGACATTGACGCCGGCCTGGCCGAGCAGCGAGCCGAACTGGCCGATGAAGCCCGGCTTGTCGGCATTGCGGACATAGAGCATGTGCGGCGCGAACTCGGCATCGACCGCGATGTCGCGGATCTCGACGATGCGCGGCTTGCCGTCCTGGAACACCGTGCCCGAGGCGTGGCGCGGCATGTCCTCGGCCTCGACGACGATGCGGATGACGCTTTCGAGATTGCCGGCGACCTCGCGGGTCAGCTCCTCGACGACGATGCCCTTCTCCTTCGCCACCATGGCCGAATTGACCATGTTGATTTCGGGCAGGAAGGGCCGGAGCACGCCCGTGATGGCGGCCGCCGATATGGCCTTCAGGTTCAGGCTCGCGACCGCACCTTCGTACTCGATGCGAATACCCTTGACCGGCGCCTCGGTGAGCTGGCCGAGGAAGGAGCCGAGCTTCTCGGCGAGATCGACGAAGGGTTTTACGCGCGGGGCTTCCTCCGCCGTGATCGAGGGGAAGTTGACCGCGTTGGTGATTGCGCCCTTGAGCAGGTAGTCGCTCATTTGCTCGGCGACCTGCAGCGCGACATTCTCCTGCGCCTCGTTGGTGGAGGCGCCGAGATGCGGCGTGCAGACGACGTTCTCCAATCCGAAGAGTGGGTTCTGCTCGGCCGGCTCGACCGAGAACACGTCGAAGGCCGCGCCCGCGACATGGCCGGACTTGATGAGATCGGCCAGCGCCTGCTCGTCGACGAGGCCGCCGCGGGCACAGTTGATGATGCGGACGCCCTTCTTCGTCTTGGCGAGGTTCTCGGCCAATAGGATGTTCTTCGTCTTCTCGGTCATCGGCACGTGCAGCGTGATGAAGTCGGCGCGCTTCAGAAGCTCGTCCAGCTCGACCTTCTCGACGCCGAGCGCGACCGCGCGTTCGGCCGAGAGATAGGGGTCATAGGCGATGACGCGCATCTTCAGGCCGATGGCGCGTTCGGCGACGATCGAGCCGATATTGCCGGCGCCGATCAGGCCCAGCGTCTTGGCGGTGATCTCGACGCCCATGAAGCGGTTCTTCTCCCACTTGCCGGCCTGGGTCGAGGTATCGGCCGCCGGGATCTGGCGGGCGAGCGCGAACATCATGGCGATGGCGTGTTCGGCGGTGGTGATCGAGTTGCCGAAGGGCGTGTTCATCACGATCACGCCGCGCGCGGTCGCGGCAGGGATTTCGACATTGTCGACGCCGATGCCGGCGCGGCCGATGACCTTGAGGTTTTTGGCCTGCTCCAGCAGCTTGGCGGTGGCCTTGGTGGCCGAGCGGATGGCGAGGCCGTCATAATCGCCGATGACGGCGGCGAGCTTGTCCTTGTCCTTGCCGAGGTTGGGATCGAAGGTCACGTCGATGCCGCGATCCCTGAAGATCTGCACGGCGGCGGGGGAGAGGGCGTCGGAAATCAGAACTTTGGGGGCGGACATGGGAGGCTCCGGCTGGCGCGGCGCTACACGGGGAGCGGTCTGGCGCGTAAATGGGGAAAGAGCGTCATGGCCGGGCTTGACCCGGCCATCTCGGGACGCGGAGGCGCAGGGCAGCGCCTCTTCTTGAGAGAGATGGTCGGGTCAAGCCCGACCATGACGGCCCGGTCAGGCCGCCTTCTTGCCCAGACCCGCCTTCGCTTCCGCAAAGGCATAGGCGATCCAGGGCAGCAGCGCCTTGACGTCGCGCGACTGGACGGTCGCGCCGCACCAGATGCGCAGGCCGGGAGGGGCGTCGCGGTAATGGCCGAGATCGTAGCCGGCGCCGGCCTTCTCGATGATCGAGACCACCTGCTTGGCGAAGGCCGTCTGCGCGTCCGCCGGCAGGGCGGTCACGGCCGGGTCGGTGAACTTCAGGCAGACTGAGGTGTTGGAGCGCGTCTTCGGCTTCACGGCGAGGAAGTCGATCCAGTCGTTATCGCGCACGAACTTGGCGATGACGCGGGCATTGCCGTCGGCGCGCTTCACCAGCCCGTCGAGCCCGCCGACTTTCCGGGCCCATTCCAGCGCGTCGATATAATCCTCGACCGCGAGCATGGAGGGGGTGTTGATGGTCTCGCCGGTGAAGATGCCCTCGATCAGCTTGCCGCCGGAGGTCATGCGGAAGATCTTCGGCAGCGGCCAGGCCGGCTTGTAGCTTTCGAGCCGGGCGACGGCGCGGGGCGAGAGCACGATCATGCCATGCGCGGCCTCGCCGCCGAGCACCTTCTGCCAGGAGAAGGTGACGACATCGAGCTTTGGCCAGTCGAGGCGCTGGGCGAAGGCGGCGGAGGTGGCGTCGCAGATGGTCAGCCCCTCGCGATCGTCGGCGATCCAGCTGGCGTCGACAACGCGTACGCCCGAGGTGGTGCCGTTCCAGGTGAAGACGACGTCGCGGTTCTTCGTGTCGACCTTCCTGAGGTTCGGCAATTCGCCATAGGGCGCATCAAACGTGCGGACGTCAGTGAGCTTGAGCTGCTTGACGACATCGGTGACCCAGCCGGCGCCAAAACTTTCCCAGCTGACCATGTCGACGCCGCGGGCGCCCAACAAAGACCAGAGCGCCATCTCGACGGCGCCGGTGTCGGAGGCCGGCACGATGCCGATGCGGTAGCCAGCCGGAACCTGCAGCACCTCGCGCGTCAGGTCGATCGCCGCTTTCAGCTTGTCCTTGCCGATTTTGGCGCGGTGCGAGCGGCCGAGCGGGGCGTCGGAGAGGTTCTTGACGGCCCAGCCGGGGCGCTTGGCGCAGGGGCCGGACGAGAAATTAGGCACGCGCGGGCGCGTGCTCGGTACGGTATTCGCCATCGATGTCTCCATCCTTACAGATGGGCGCACCTCGTCGGGGAGGCGTGTCCCGCCGCCGGGATGCGCCGATCCGAGCAACGGCGCAATCATGAACGGCTTGGAAAAATCTT
>SEEM01000227.1 GCA_004144595.1 Hyphomicrobiales bacterium | reverse complement strand
CCATGCCCGTGGATCGGCCAAGCGCCGGCTGCCTTCGAGTGCCGGCACCATACCACGCTCGGCATCGGCAATTCGCGCGAGATCATTCTCGGCGAGGTCGTCTACGCCCACTTCCGCGCCGATACGATCGATCCGCAGAAACTCTATGTCGACCCGACCGCGCTCGACGCCATCGGCCGGATGGGCGGACATGGCTACGCCACGACGCGCGATTACTTCGACCTGCCGACCATGTCGGTGGCAACGTGGGAGAGCGACCCTGGAGCGGCGAACCGCCGCAGCTGACCGGCCACAGCGTTCTCGGTAGAGCGCACGAGGCAGGGGCACGTCACGCGCAAGGATATGCACCAAACGCAGGCCAATTAGCCTTTGGTCTATTTGATCTGCGTCAAGAACATTGCGCCCCCAGCGCTCAAGCCATGGCGGGGGCAGGTCCGATGCGCCATCCTGCCATGAATCGATCAGATCGGCCAAATCAAGACCGAGCGATCAGGGCGGGCGACCCACTACTCCAGGGAGGACGGGGCCATGGACACTACCACGCGCCAGCTGCGCGGCATTCGGCATCTCCCTCCGCGAGGTGACGCATGACGGCTACCACCGACATCAGCAATTTCACGATCGAGACCCCGGACGGCGCGGTCCTCCACGCCTTCAAGGAAGGTCACGGCCAGCCTCTGCTGCTCGTCAGCGGTTTGAGCGGCAGCGCCGCCTTCTGGAGCGAGATCGCCGCGACGCTCTCGCGCTCCTTCCAGGTCATCCGCTTCGACCAGCGCGGCATCGGCGCCAGCACGCGCGGCGAGGCGCCATGCTCGATCGACCTGCTGGCGCAGGACAGCCTTGCCGTCCTCGATGCAGCCGGCGTCTCCCGGGCCGTCGTGCTCGGCCATTCGACCGGCGGCTGCATCGCGCAGGCCATCGCCAAGCAGGCGCCCGGCCGGCTCGACGGCCTGATCCTGAGCGCGAGCTGGCTGAAATCCGGGCGCTATATCAACGCTGTCTTCGGCGCGCGCCGCGCCGTGCTGGCGACCGATCCCCACGCCTATGCCGCCGTTTCGGTGTTGGCCGGCTATCAGCCGCGCTGGATCGAGGCGAACTGGCATATCTACGACGCGGCCCTCGCATCCGCGCCGGTGAGCGAGCATGCCCGGATCGTCGCGCGCGAGCGCCTCGACGCGCTGCTCGCCTTCGACCGCCGGGCGATCATGGAAACCGGCGGGCATCTCTTCCCGATCTCGCGTCCGGATGCCTTTACCGCCACCGTCGCGGAGTGGATCGGCGAACTCTGAACAACTCGACGCGCGGCGAAATGGCTCATGCCGCCGGCTGACGACTCGGCGCTAAGCTGAGAATGCCTCCAAGTCGAAAGACATGATCATGCGAGCCGTTCTCTTCAGCCTTGCTCTCCTCCTTCCCGTCCTCGCCCTGCCTGCCGCGGCACAGGACATTTCCGCCGGCGAGCGCTCCTTCGCCAAATGCCGGGCCTGCCACCAGCTCGGCGAGGGCGCGCGCAACCTTGTCGGCCCCGAGCTCAACGGCCTGATCGGCCGGCATTCCGGCGCCGTCGAGGGCTACAGCTACTCGGCCGCCAACAAGAATTCCGGCCTGACCTGGGACGAGGCGACCTTCGCCGAGTACATCAAGGACCCCAAGGCCAAGATCCCCGGCACCAAGATGATCTTCGCCGGCATCAAGGGCGAGAAGGAAATCAAGGACCTGACCGCCTTCCTCAAGCAGTTTGACAGGGACGGCAAGAAGCTCTGAATCCGGGCTGCGGCATCGGCAAGCTTGGTCATCGACGGCCGTCTGTCGTATCTCTCCCAGTCTGATCGACGAAGGAGAGCTTGATGGCCGCCCCCGCCACCCGGACGAAACCCCTTTCCGTGCTGCGGGACTTCCTGCATGGCGAAGCGGCGGGCGGCATCGTCCTGATGGTCGTCGCGGCGCTCGCCCTCGTCGTCGCCAACTCGCCGGCGGCGCCGCTCTATTTCGGCGTGCTGAAGAGCTATGTGCTCGGGCTGTCGGTCCTGCACTGGATCAACGACGCGCTGATGGCGGTGTTCTTCCTGCTCGTCGGCCTCGAGATCAAGCGCGAGATGCTGGACGGGCAGCTTTCGAGCTGGGCCCGCCGGGCGCTGCCCGGCTTCGCCGCGCTCGGCGGCATGATCGCGCCGGCGCTGGTCTATGTCGGCTTCAATCTCGGCTCGCCCGAGACGCTGCGCGGCTGGGCGATCCCCGCCGCGACCGACATCGCCTTCGCGCTTGGCGTGCTCTCGCTGCTGGGCTCGCGCGTGCCGGCCTCGCTCAAGATCTTCCTGACGGCGCTCGCGATCCTCGACGATCTCGGCGCGGTCATCATCATCGCGATCTTCTACACCGCCGACCTGTCCGGCCTTTATCTCGGCCTCGCCGCTGCGACGCTGGTCGCGCTCGTCGCGCTGAACCGGCTCGGCGTCCTCAGGCTCGCGCCCTATCTCCTGCTCGGCGCGGCGCTCTGGTACTTCACCCTGAAATCCGGCGTGCATGCCACCTTGGCCGGCGTCGCGCTGGCGCTCACCATCCCGCTCACGCCTTCGCCGGCGAAGCCCGACAGCGCCTCCTCGCCGCTGCACCGGCTGGAGCATGCGCTGCACCCGTGGGTCGCCTTCCTGATCATTCCGATCTTCGGCTTCGCCAATGCCGGCGTCTCCTTCGCCGGGCTCGGACTGGCGACGCTCGGTCAGGCCGTGCCGCTCGGCATCATGCTCGGGCTGTTCCTCGGCAAGCAGATCGGCGTGTTCGGCTTCGGCTGGCTGGCGATCCGCGCCGGGCTCGCCGACCTGCCGGCCCGCGCCTCCTGGGCGCAGTTCTACGGCATCGCGCTGCTCTGCGGCATCGGCTTCACCATGAGCCTGTTCATCGGCCTGCTCGCCTTCCCCGCCTCCGCCGAACTCCAGGACCAGACCAAGATCGGCGTGCTCGCCGGCTCGCTCATCTCCGGCGTCTGCGGCTGGCTGCTCCTGCGCCTGGCAAAGTCGGAGGGCGTGCGCGAATCGAAGGCCTGATGCGATTCCGCGGAACGCCTCTTCCATTTTTTCGGATCGATGCAATATTTATTCGTTCCGGCGTACATCTGTGATTCGAAGCAGGACGAATGTGCAGCCGAGAAAGGATCTCCAGCGTCGATGAAGAAGGCCAATCGGAAACCGGGGGAGAAGCGGTCGCAGATCGCCGCCATGCCGATCCGTCACGCCGCCGACGGCTCGACCGAAATCCTGCTCGTCACCTCGCGCACGACGCGGCGCTGGATCGTGCCCAAGGGCTGGCCGATCAAGGGCCTCAAGGACCGCGACGCCGCTGCGCGCGAAGCCTATGAGGAGGCCGGCGTCGTCGGCCGCGTCAGCGAGAAGCCGGCCGGGCGCTATACCTACTGGAAGCGGATGAACGACCATTTCGCGCTCTGCGAGGTGAAGCTCTACCTGCTCGAGGTCGAGCAGCAGCTCGACAGCTGGGCCGAGCAGCACCAGCGCGACCTGCACTGGTTCACGCTCGCCGACGCCGCCGACATCGTCGACGAGCCGGAGCTCAGCAGCGCCATCCGCAAGCTCGACACGCGGGTCGCCGTCGCGGCCTGATGTCTCGTCTCAGAGCCCGTCGAAGGGCGTGCGGCCGTCGACCGCCATCATGCGCTCGCAAGCGGTCCGATGGGCCTCCGCCGGGCTTGCGCCGCCGCTCCGGGCCGTGATCACGAGCCGGACATAGTTCTTGAGATCGTCGGGCATCGTCACGAAGAAGGCGCTGAGGCAAAGCGACGGCCGCTCGCTGCCGCAGCTCATCTGCCGCTGGCAGCCCTTGCGCGGGCAGAACGCCCAGATCTCCAACCGGTCCACCAGGCTGCGATATTGCCGCGCCCGCCGGGCCTCGTAATCCGCCTGCCACTGCGCCTGCTCCGGCGTCTGCCAACCCAACCTCGCCATGATCCGCTCCTGCATCGCGCGCCGGCGCAAACGCCCATAGGCCTTCAGTCGCCCGGCTCGCGCGCGGGCGTTGGTCGATAACGAGGGGCAGCGGAGCGCCGCGAGGCGCGGGGTATCGGCCGCTTCCATTGAGCCAGGATGCGGCGCGGATGGATTGAGCCACCATCCGCACGCCCCGTGGCGCTCCGCTTGCCGGCGTTCTTGAAAACTGCGGGCCGCGCTTCCGTTGGGCGGAGCGTCGATCGCG
>SEEM01000226.1 GCA_004144595.1 Hyphomicrobiales bacterium | reverse complement strand
CCTGCAGCCGGGTTTCGGCTGGGAAACCGCGCTGATGACGCGCAAACCCGTCCCCATCGGCAGCCGGGTAGGCCGCCACGCACTGGATCTGAGCTTCCCGGCGCTTCCGCTCGATCCCGGCTCCTACCAGATCAGCCTCCATCTCTCCGCGCCCGACCCGGACGAGGCGCGCCGCCGTATCCTGCTCGACGGCTTGACTTGGCTCAACGGCAACGGCCTTGCACTTGACGTCACAGGGGACAGCGAACAGGGGATGTCCCTGCCCCTCGCCTGGACCGTGACGGCCCCGGGAGCCAGCCAGGGATGAGCGCCTCCATCCGTGTCCGGAATCTGGTCAAGACCTTCGCACTGTCCGAGATGGGCAGCGGACCGGTCTCTCTGCGCGACGCCCTGCGGACAGAGCGGCGGCAGGCGACGCAGCGGGAGGTCCGCGCGCTGCAGGACGTGTCCTTCGACATTCACCAGGGCGAGCGCGTCGGCATCATCGGCCGCAACGGCGCCGGGAAGACCACTCTGTTGTCCATGCTCGCCGGAATCACCGATCAGACGGCAGGCTCGATCGCGATCGAAGGCGACGTCCATGCCATGCTCACCATCGGCGCGGTTCTGCGCGACGAGGTCAGCGGGCGCGAGAACATCTATCTCGACGGGGCGGTGCACGGGAAAAGCCGCGCCGAGATCGACGCTCATGTCGAGGAGGTCATCGCCTTCTCGGAGCTCGGCGAATTCATCGATCGGCCTGTGCGCACCTATTCGTCCGGCATGAAGGCGCGCCTGGCCTTCTCCATGGGAGCCTTCATCGAGCCCGACGTCCTGATCATCGACGAAACCCTGTCCGTCGGCGACGTCTTCTTCGCCGAGAAGGCGAGCCGGCGGATGAAAGAGATCACTGCACAAGGGCGCATCGTCATCGTCGTCAGCCACGCCCTCGCAGTCATCGACGAGATCTGCGACCGCTGCCTCTGGCTCGACCAAGGCCAGCTCGTCATGGACGGTCCGGCCGAGGAGGTGACCGCTGCCTATGAGCGCGCCGTGGAACAGGCGGAGGAAGCCGAGCTCACAGCGAAATTTGGCAACGGAGAGCCGATCCCCCGCTCCCCGGAGCGCGGGCGCCTCGACAGCATCTCGCTCGCGCAGGACGGCGCTGTTCTGACGGCGAGCGCGCGCGCCTTCATTCCTTTGAGCCTCACCGTCTCAGGCCGGCTCGACCTGATCGTCGGAGCGGCGGACGCGACCCTCTCGGTCCTTAGGGTGGATGGGCGCCGCATTCTCAGCAGACGCCTCTCCGAAGCAGGTCAGGCGCTGCCGGCCGGCGGACCCTTTACACTTTCGGTCACTCTCGATCCGATGATCCTCGGAGCCGGGCTCTACCGCTTCGACCTTGCCCTGCACGATGCCGAGGGACCGATCGACGCGGTGCACCGAGTCGTGGAAGTCGTCGACGAAGAAGGGCAGTTCGGCGGCGTGCCCCTGCTTTATTACCCGCCCGTTATCACCTCAAAACCGCTGGGAGAAACCTCATGACGCTCGCTGGGTTCGACCGGCGCGATCTCGGCATGGTGCTCAGCCTCTTCCGCATGGCGCTGGGCGACCGTTTTCTCGGCTCGGCGCTCGGCCTGATCTGGGCCGTGCTTGCACCCCTCATGCTGATGGGAATCTTCGTCTTCGTCTTCACCTTCGTGTTTCCAGGCCGGCTGCCCGGGCGCGATGGGACCCTGCCCTTTGTCATCTGGCTGATCAGCGGCTACGGACCGTGGCTCGGCATCAGCGAAGGGCTGAGTTCGGCAACGACCTCGGTCACAAGCAATTCAGGCATCGTCAAGAACATCGCCTTCAAATCGGAGCTCCTGCCGGTGGTCGGCGCCATGCTCGGGCTGGTACCGCTGAGCGTGGGCCTCAGCATGGTCGTGGTCCTCAAGCTGGTCTCGGGCGAGGGGCTGAGCTGGGCTGTCATCGCCGTTCCGGTCGTCATCGCGCTGCAGCTCTTGTTCGTATCGGGCCTCGGCCTATTCCTTTCGGCACTCAACGTCTTTGTGCGCGATACAGCGATTGCGTTGCCGAGCGTGCTCACCATCCTGCTTTTTGCGTCTCCGATCTTTTACCCACTGACAGCTTACCCGGCTGCGATCCGTACGATCCTGATCTTCAACCCGTTCTACGTGCTTGCCGAGTGCTATCGTGCACCTCTGCTCGTCGGCAGCTTCCCGCCCATCTGGATGCTGATCTATCTTGCGGTGTTTTCGGGTGTGCTGATCGCAGGCGGGCTCTGGTGGTTCCGGCGCCTGAAATCCTTCTTCGACACGCGGCTGTAACGACGGCGGTTCCAATGCTCGTCGCGATCCACCAGCCGAATTTCTTCCCCTGGATGGGCTATTTCGACAAAATCCGTCGGGCTGATGTGTTCATCTTCCTCGATGCCGTCGATTATCCGCGCGCTGGCTCCGGAGGTATGGGCTCCTGGTGCAACAGGGTGCAGGTGAACATTCAGGAGGAGGCGCGCTGGGTCACCTGCCCATTGAAGCGCGCGACCCTCGGTACGCCGATCAACGCCATCGCGATCGACGACGGCCAGCCTTGGCGAGCGAAGCTGCTGCGGACCCTCGATGCCAATTACCGCAAAGCGGCGCATTACCACCATGCGATGGCGCTGCTCGAACCTTTGATTGTCTCGCCCAATAACAATCTGGCGACCTTCAACATCGCCGCGATCCAGGCGATCGCACATTATCTGGGTATGGAAACGCGCTTCGTACGACAATCCAGCCTGTCCGGTGAAGGCAGGGCGACTGATCTCCTAATATCGCTCGTCCGCGCCGTAGATGGGCAGGCCTATCTGGCCGGCGGCGGCGCCGGCGGCTATCAGCAGGACGAGGCTTTCGCAGCGGCGCGAATGGATCTCGTCTACCAAGGCTTCGAGCCGCGATCCTATGGCAAGGAAACCAAGTTCATTGCCGGTTTGTCGATCATCGACTACCTCATGCATGACGGGCGGCCACTCGACGCCTTCATGGAGAGCTAGCGTGC
>SEEM01000225.1 GCA_004144595.1 Hyphomicrobiales bacterium | reverse complement strand
CGGTAGATCGTGCCGCGCAGGAAGCGCTCGTAATGGTCGGTGCCGCTGACCACGACCTTGGCGAGATAGTCGTATTCGCCGGTGACCAGATGCGCCTCGACCACCTCCGGCGCGCGGCTCAGCGCCTCGCCGCACTGGTCGAGCACCTGATCGTCGTGCTTGTCGAGCGTGATCTCGACGAACACGATGTTGTTGTAGCCGAGCGCCTTGTGGTCGAGCAGCGCGACATATTTCTCGATCGCGCCGGATTCCTCCAGCCGCTTCACCCGCGTCCAGCAGGGGGAGGGCGAGAGGCCGACCTTCTCGGCCAGCGCCTGCGTGGTCAGGCGCCCGTCATCCCGCAACGCAGCGAGAATCTTGCGATCGATCAGATCGAGAGCAGGACCGTTCTGGCTCTTTTTGTTCATCGGATGATCATTCTGAAAATGAAGTAGATGGCGGCAATTTCTTCTGCCTGATTTCGCCGTTTCCGGCAAATTCGGAATGAACCTCCGAACCGACATCGCTAGCGTTGGTTGCAAGGGGAACGATCGGCTGCCGGCCGTGCGCCTTGGCCCGCATCTCTGAAGAGCGCCACGAGCGCTTGCGGGATGCGCGCGAAGGCGGAATGCTGGCGGCGTCAGGGATGGAGGCGCTCATGAGCAGCGACAAGGCAGGCCAGGCGCCGGCAGCAACCCAGCCATTGCAGTTCCATGTGCCCAAGCCGGCGAGCCGCCCCGGCGAGAAGCCGGACTTCTCCCATGTCGTGATCCCGAAGGCGGGCTCGGTCGCGCGCCCGCCGGTCGATGTCGACCCCAAGGACATCCGCGACCTCGCCTATTCGATCATCCGCGTGCTCGACCGCGAGGGCGAGGCGGTCGGCCCCTGGGTGCCCGATCTCTCGCATGACGACCTGGTCCGGGGCCTGCGTCACATGATGACGCTGCGCACCTTCGACGGGCGCATGCAGATGGCGCAGCGCCAGGGCAAGACATCGTTCTACATGCAGCACACCGGCGAGGAGGCGGTGAGCTGCGCCTTCCGCATCGCGCTCCAGCCCGGCGACATGAACTTCCCGACCTATCGCCAGGCCGGCCTGCTGATCGCGAACGACTATCCGCTCGTCGACATGATGAACCAGATCTACTCGAACGAGCGCGACCCGATGAAGGGCCGGCAATTGCCGGTGATGTACTCTTCCAAGGAGCACGGTTTCTTCTCGATCTCCGGGAATCTCGCGACGCAGTACGTGCAGGCGGTCGGCTGGGCGATGGCCTCGGCGATCAAGAACGACACCCGCATCGCCGCCGCCTGGATCGGCGACGGCTCGACGGCGGAATCGGATTTCCATGCCGCGCTGGTCTTCGCCTCGACCTACAAGGCCCCGGTCGTGCTCAACGTCGTCAACAACCAGTGGGCGATCTCGACCTTCCAGGGCATCGCGCGCGGCGGCTCCGGCACCTTTGCCGCGAGGGGCCTCGGCTTCGGCATCCCGGCGCTGCGCGTCGACGGCAACGACTACCTCGCGGTCTATGCGGTGGCGCAATGGGCGGTCGAGCGCGCGCGCCGCAATCTCGGGCCGACGCTGGTCGAATACGTCACCTATCGCGCCGGCGCCCATTCCACCTCGGACGACCCCTCTGCCTATCGGCCCAAGCATGAATCCGACGACTGGCCGCTCGGCGACCCGCTGATGCGATTGAAGCAGCATTTGATTGCGGTGGGCGCCTGGTCGGAAGAGCGCCACAAGCAGGCGGAGGCCGAGATCCTCGCCACCGTCATCGCCGCGCAGAAGGAGGCCGAGAGCTTCGGCACCCTGCATTCCGGCGGCAAGCCCTCGGCGCGCGACATCTTCGAGGACGTCTATGCCGAGCTGCCGCCGCATCTGCGCCGCCAGCGCCAGCAGATCGGGGTGTGAAGATGATTGATCGCCCGACGAGCCCCACCGTCATTGCGAGCGAAGCGAAGCAATCCAGGGGCGGCAGCGCTCGACGCTCCCTTGGATTGCTTCGTCGCTTCGCTCCTCGCAATGACGGATGGGCCGCTTCCTCCGTCGGAGGCCTGCGCTGATGCCCCGCATGACGATGATCGAGGCGATCCGCTCTGCCATGGACGTTTCCATGGGCCGCGACGACGATGTCGTGGTCTTCGGCGAGGATGTCGGCTTCTTCGGCGGCGTCTTCCGCTGCACCCACGGTTTGCAGCAGAAATACGGGATGTCCCGTTGCTTCGACGCGCCGATCAGCGAGGCCGGCATCGTCGGCACGGCGATCGGCATGGCCTCCTATGGCCTGAAGCCCTGCATCGAGATCCAGTTCGCCGATTACATGTATCCGGCCTACGACCAGATCGTCTCGGAAGCCGCCCGCCTGCGCTACCGCTCGGCCGGCGATTTCACCTGCCCCCTGGTGATCCGCATGCCCACCGGCGGCGGCATCTTCGGCGGCCAGACCCATAGCCAGAGCCCGGAAGCGCTCTTCACCCATGTCTCCGGCCTGAAGACGATCGTCCCGTCCAACCCCTACGACGCCAAGGGCCTGCTGATCGCCGCGATCGAGGACCCCGACCCGGTGATCTTCCTTGAGCCGAAGCGGCTCTATAACGGCCCCTTCGACGGCCATCACGACCGGCCGGTCACGCCCTGGTCGAAGCACGAGCTCGCCGAGGTGCCGGAAGGCCATTACACCGTGCCGCTCGGCAAGGCGGTGACGCGGCGCGAAGGCTCGGCCGTCACCATCCTGGCCTATGGCACCATGGTCCATGTCGCGCTGGCAGCCGCCGAGGACACCGGCGTCGACGCGGAGGTCATCGACCTGCGCACGCTCGTCCCGCTCGATCTCGAAGCGATCCTCGCCTCGGTCCGGAAGACCGGACGCTGCATCGTGCTGCACGAGGCGACGCTCAGCCTTGGTGCAGGAGCATTGCTTCTACCATCTGGAGGCGCCGGTGATGCGCGTCACCGGTTGGGACACGCCCTATCCGCATGCGCAGGAATGGGACTATTTCCCCGGCCCCACCCGCCTCGGACAGGCGCTGCTAGCTATCATGGAGGCACGCTGATGGCCGAGCGCATCATCAAGCTGCCGGATGTCGGCGAGGGCATCGCGGAAGCCGAACTCGTCGAGTGGCACGTCAAGGTCGGCGACATCGTCCGCGAGGACGACCTGCTCGCCGCCGTGATGACCGACAAGGCGACGGTCGAGATCCCGGCGCCGACCGATGGCGAAGTGACCTGGGTTGGCGCCGAGGTCGGCGACACCGTCGCGATCGGCTCGGTGATCGTAAAGCTGAAGGTGGCGGGGGAGGGTGGCGCGGCCGAGGGACATGCCGCGGAAGCGCCTGCCGAGAAGCCGGCAACTGCCGATGTCGCTCCGGCGCCCAAGGCCGAAAAGCCCGTGGCGCCTTCCGCTCCGGCCAAGCCGGTTGCACCGCCTCCGCCGCCGCCAAAACCGGCGCGTGCCGACGCCGCCCCCATTCAGCGCCGCGCGCCGGGCGAGAAGCCGCTCGCCTCGCCGGCCGTGCGCCTGAAGGCACGCGAGGCCGGGGTCGATCTGCGTCAGGTCCAGGGCACGGGCCCGGCCGGGCGGGTCACGCATCAGGATATCGACGCCTTCCTGCTGCGCGGCCCGGAGCCCACCCGTGGCGGTGGCCTCGTCGAGCAGAACGCCGTCACCGAGGTCAAGATCGTCGGCCTGCGCCGTCGCATCGCCGAGAAGATGGCGCTGTCGAAGTCGCGCATCCCTCACATCACCATCGTCGAGGAAATCAACGTCTCCCCGCTGGAGGATCTGCGCGCGACGCTGAACAAGAAGCCGACGCCGGAGCGGCCGAAGCTGACGCTTTTACCCTTCCTGATGCGCGCCATGGTCAAGGCGCTTAGCCAGCAGCCGGCGCTGAACGCGCTCTATGACGACGATGCCGGCATCGTGCGCCAGCATGCCGCGATCAATATCGGCATCGCCACGCAGACGCCGACCGGGCTGATCGTGCCCGTGGTCAAGCATGCCGAGGCGCGCGATCTCTGGGGCTGCGGCATCGAGCTCGCCCGCCTGGCCGAGCGCGGCCGCGACGGGACGGCGACGCGTGACGAACTGACCGGCTCGACCATCACCATCACGTCGCTCGGCGCGCTCGGCGGCATCGCGACGACGCCGGTGATCAACTATCCGGAAGTCGCGATCGTCGGCGTCAACAAGATGGTCGTCAGGCCCGTCTGGGACGGCACCACCTTCGTGCCGCGCAAGATGATGAACCTCTCCTCCAGCTTCGA
>SEEM01000224.1 GCA_004144595.1 Hyphomicrobiales bacterium | reverse complement strand
CACATGACGCTGACCGGCTCCCTGCCGGCTGAGCACGCGGTCCCCGTGAAGCAGGCGCTTGAAACCGCTTACGCGACGGCGATCCCGGCCGGACCGGTCAGGATCGATCGCTTCGCGCTGTTCAAGCAGGACGAGCGCGCCGGCCGCTTCCGCCTGCTCGACTCCTACGCTTTCGGTTAGGAGCCATGCCGCCCGAGCGCACGCAGGACGGCCAGCAGTTCCTGCGCTGCCTCGGCGACGCTGCGGTCGTTCAGGATCGTGACGATCTCGGCGCGCTCCGCCGTCAGCGGCGCCTCGCGCTTCAGGCGGGCCGCGATATCGGCCTCGCTCTCGCGCCCACGCGCCGCGAGCCGCTGCGCCAGCACCGCGACGGGCGCGGTGATGTTCAGCACCACGACCCGCTCCGCCAGCAGCTCGGCCACCGCGATGGCAGCGCGCGAGACATTGACGATCACCACCGCGCCCGCGCCGATGCCGGCAAGCTCGGCAGCCGGAATGCCGTAGCTCAGCCCATGTGCCCGCCAGCTCAGCGCGAGGCCGCCATCGGCCTCGATCGCGCGGAAGCCGGCCTCGTCGCAGGAATCATGGTCCTCGGCCCCGGCCATCGCCGGCCGGGTGATCAGGCGGCGTGCGAAGCGATAACGCAGATCGCGCGAGATCTCCGCCCGTGCCGCGTCCATCAGCGTGTCCTTCCCTGCGCCGGAAGGGCCGACCACCAGAACGAGTACGCCCGCCTCTGCGGCGGGGGTCGCGATATCGGAAGAGGATGAGGTCATGGCCGCGAAGAAACTGGGACTTGAACCGCTGATCGACCCGACTGCCCAGGTGAGGCAGGCGACGCTCGGCCGCTACACCGCGATCGGCGCGCGCACCAGCTTCGCCGAGTCGACGATGGGTGACTACTCCTATGTCGTGAACGACGCGAATGTCATTTACACGACAATCGGCAAATTCTGCTCGGTTGCGGCGATGACCCGGATCAACCCCGGCAACCATCCGATGCACCGGGCCAGCCAGTCGCATTTCACCTATCGCGCCGCCGCATATTTCGACGATGCCGAGGATGACGAGGCTTTTTTCGACTGGCGCCGCGCGCATGCCGTGACGATCGGCCACGATGTCTGGATCGGCCATGGCGCGATTGTCCTCGCCGGCCGCAACATCGGCACCGGGGCGGTGGTCGCGGGAGGCGCGGTCGTCACCAAGGATGTGGCGCCCTACACCATCGTCGCCGGCAATCCGGCGAGGCCGGTGCGGCGCCGCTTCCCCGAGGATATCGCGGATCGATTGCAGAACCTCGCCTGGTGGGATTGGGAGCACGCGCGGCTGCGCACCGCTCTCGACGATTTCCGCAATCTTTCCGTCGAGGGTTTCCTGGAGCGGCATGAAGCGGGCTGAGAAGCATTCATTGCTGGATTTTCGAATTCGCCACACGCCCGTTTCGAGCCCAAGTCCGGGATTAATACAGCCCGGCCTTGTGGAAATTGACCCAGATCAAGACATTCCCTCATAGGTTTTTAACCCTGATCGCCCATGGTGCGGCTTCCGGCGGAAGCGGTTTCCGCCCGAGGCTGGGGACCTCCTGATGTCGGCAATGGATCATCTCGGCAAGCGGCTTGCCTTCATGCAGCTCGGCCCGGAGGCGCAGGCGCGCATCCGCGATGTCGGCGATGCCCTGGGTTCGTCCGTTCCGGGCGCGCTCGACGCCTTCTACGCGCAATTGCGGGCCTTCCCGGAAACGAAGGCGTTCTTCAGCAACGAGCAGCATATCGAGGGCGCCAAGCAGCGCCAGGCCAGGCATTGGGGTGGTATCGCCACCGGCACGTTCGACGAGAACTACGTCGGCGCCGTCACCCAGGTCGGCAAGGTTCATGCCCGCATCGGCCTGGAGCCGCGCTGGTATATCGGGGGCTATGCCCTGATCCTCGAGAAGCTGCTCGCCGGTGTGCTCGAAGCGCGCTGGCCGAAGAATGCGCTGGGCCGGCGCATGCCTGGCGTGGCCGAGCGCTCGGCCGAGATCGGCGCCATCGTCAAGGCCGCGATGCTCGACATGGATTACGCCATCACCGTCTATCTCGAAGCTTCCGAGGAAGCGCGCCTGAAGGCCGAAGCCGAGGCCCGCGCCATCGAGCAGGCCAAGGCGGCCGAGCGCGACCAGGCCATCGCCTGCGTCAGCCAGAGCATGGCGGCCCTCGCCGACGGCGACCTGACCTATCGCATGAGCGCCGAGATCCCGGCCGAATACGCCGAGATCCGCGACCATTTCAACGGCGCCATGGCCCGCCTCCAGGAGATGGTCGGCACGATCAAGGCGACCTCGGCCGCGATCTCCTCCTCCTCGCAGGAGATCAGCACCGGCGCGCAGGACCTCTCGATGCGCACCGAACAGCAGGCTTCCGCCCTGGAGGAAAGCGCGGCAACCACCGAGCAGCTCGCGGCCTCGGTCAAGACCTCGACCCAGGCCTCGCGCGAATCCGTTTCGCTGGCCGACGAAGCCGCCAATGTCGCGCGCACCGGCGGCGACATCGTCCGCGACGCGGTCGATGCGATGGCGCGGATCGAGGGCGCCTCGAAGCGCATCTCGGAGATCACCGACGTGATCGACGGCATCGCCTTCCAGACCAATCTGCTCGCGCTCAACGCCGCGGTGGAGGCGGCCCGCGCCGGCGATGCCGGGCGCGGTTTCGCCGTCGTCGCGGCCGAGGTCCGGGCTTTAGCCCAGCGCTCGGCAGGCGCCGCCAAGGACATCACCGGCCTGATCTCGTCTTCGGACGCGGAGGTCGCCGAGGGCGTCAAGCTCGTTCGCCAGGCAGGCGAGACGCTCGACCGGATCGTCGCCGCCTCGGCGAAGGTTTCCAGCACGGTCGAGGAGATCGCGTCGGCCTCCAGCGAGCAGGCCAACGGCATCGACGAGATGAGCCAGACCGTCAGCCACATGGACGAGATCACCCAGCAGAACGCCGCGCTGGCCGAGGAAAGCGCCGCTTCGGCCAAGGTCCTGCTCGACCAGATCGATCAGCTCAACCGGCTGGT
>SEEM01000078.1 GCA_004144595.1 Hyphomicrobiales bacterium | reverse complement strand
TGGGTCAATCGCGGCTCGCTCCCGGGCGCCGCCCAGATCGCCTGCGTCATGCTGCTGATCGTCTTCGCCCTGATCCTGATCGAGAGGAAGCTGCGCGGGCAGAGGCGCTTCGCCCTGCCGGTGCGCCAGCCCCGCCCGGTGACGCGCCGGCCGCTGCAGGGGCGCAGCGCCGCTCTGGCCGCCCTCGCCTGCGCCCTGCCCGTTCTGTTCGGCGCCGCCTTGCCCATCGGCTATCTGCTCACCGAGATTCTACAGCGCGGCCTGCTGGCGCAGTTCGACACGGCGCTGCTGCGCCTCCTCGGCAACGCGCTGCTGCTGTCGGGGCTTGCGTCGGTACTGGTGGTGGCGCTGGGACTCGGGATCGCGACCGCGAGCCGAAGCGGCCGCGAAGCCTGGCTGAAGCCCCTCGCCCGCATCGCCAGCCTGGGCTACGCCGTGCCCGGCACCGTGCTGGCGCTTGGTCTGCTGATCCCGCTCGCCGCCTTCGACAACCTGCTGGCCGATGCCGCATCCGCCCTGTTCGGCCTCAAGCCGGGCCTGATCCTGATCGGTTCCGGGGCGGCGCTGGTCATCGCCTATACCGTGCGCTTCCTCGCCATCGGGGTCTCCGGCGTCGAGAGCGGGCTTTCGCGCGTCTCGCCGCGGATCGACGATGCCGCCCGCGCGCTCGGCGCCGCCGGCCCGGAGGTGCTCAGGCGCATTCATTGGCCGCTGGCGCGCCCGGCGATCGCCGCCGCAGCGCTGCTGGTCTTCGTCGACTGCCTCAAGGAATTGCCGGCGACGCTGCTGCTGCGGCCGCTCAACATCGACACGCTGGCGACCGTCGTCTACGGCCATGCCTCGCGCGGCGTCTTCGAGGATGGGGCGCTCGCGGCTCTCCTGATTATCCTCGCCGGCCTCTATCCGGCCTTCGTTCTGGCGAAAACCGGCTCGGATCGCGCGGGATAGCCGGCTCTCCAAGCTCGACAAGCCCGCCGCATCGGCCTAAACCCTGTCCCGCCAGGGGGCTGGCTGACTTTCGGCCCGGTGCCGATTCGGAAGTCCATGACCAGACGCGCTGCGATCATCGCATTCGGACTCGTCGTCGCCATCGGCCTGCTCGGTTCGCAGTCCTGGGACGTCGCGCTCGGGCGCGTCCAGCGCAGCGCGATCAAGGCCATCGAGGAGCGGACCGGTTTCGTCGTCAAGGCGGTCGAGCGGGCCGAGATCGCCCTGCTGCCCCTGCCGCGCATCAGCCTGTCCCAGGTCGCCTTCACCCAGCGCGATGGCGCGCTCGCCGGCGAGGCCGTACGGGTCAGGGCGCATCTGCGCCTTCTGCCGCTCCTGGGCGGACGGCTCAGCTTCGACCGGGTCGATCTGATCGCGCCCCGGATCGACGTCGCCGTTCCCGCCGGAAGCGACGGCGTCACCGAATGGCTCAGCCCCGCACTCGCCGAAATCGAGCGGCTGCAGAGCCAGAGTAAGATCGTCATCAGCGCGGGCTCCGTCTTCCTGCGCGCGAACGGTGCGATCCAGAGCGTCGTGCGCAACCTCGATCTCGTCATCGACGAACGCGGCCTTAACGAACCGCTTGCCCTGTCCGGTTCGCTCAACTGGCGCGGCGTCCCCACCGAGGTGAGCCTGCTCTGGCCGATGGTCGGCGGCAACGCCAAGGCAGCCCTGTCTGCGACCTCCTCCCTTCTGAAGCTGCGCTTCGAAGGCAGCCGCTCCGGCCCTGGCGAACCGGTGATCAGCGGCCCCCTCGTGCTTTCGACGCCTTCGCTGCCGAAGCTGCTCGGCTGGTTCGGCGAGGAATCGCGCCTGGGATCGGCGCTCGGTGCCGTCGCCGTCTCGGCCGATATCCAGGTGAAGCCACGCGAGGTCTCCTTCGGCGGCGTCACCGTCAACCTTGATGGCGAGCGCCTCGACGGCGCGATCAAGCTCGCGGAGACCGGCGGGCGCTTCGCCCTGTCGGGCACGCTCGCCGGCGCCACGCTCGATCTCGGCCGCATCGTCGATCGCCTGCCGATCCCGTCGGTCGATGCCGCGGACGCGACCCCCTTCGACCTCGATGTCTGGACAGCGCGCGACATAGACCTGCGGATCTCCGTCGACGCCGCCCGCCTTAAGGGTGCCAGGCTGAACGATGTCGCGACCTATCTGCTCGTCAAGAAGGGGCGCTTCGAGACCGGTCTGCTCCGCGCCAGCGCCTATGGCGGCAGCGTCAAGAGCCGGCTGCTCGCGATGGCCACCCCGGCCGGCGTCGACATCAAGCTCCAGGCCGGGCTCGACAAGGTGAATATCGGCCAGGCCTCATCCGACCTGCCGCAACTGGCGCGACTGAGCGGCACCGGCACCCTCCAGCTCGTGCTGGACGGCGTCGGCCGCACCTTCGACGAACTGATCGGGTCGTTCACCGGCCGCATCAATCTGGCGGCACGGCAGGGCGAGATCGGCGGCATCGCCTTCGGCGAGTTGCTTCGCCGCGCCGAGCGCAGCCCGGTCCAGGCGCTGCGCGACTGGCGGCAGGGCAGGACACCCTACGAGACCATCAGCGCCTACGCCGGGATCGCCGGCGGCCTGCTCGCCCTGACAGAGGCGCAGATGAACGGCGCGAACTACCGTTTCAACATTGCCGGCAGCGCCGCGCTGCGCACGCGCACCCTCGACATGACCGCGCTGCTCGCCTCCGTGAACGGCGCCCTCAAGCTACCCTTCCTGCTCAAGGGGCCTGTCGATGCGCCGGCCTTCGATCTCGAGCCTGAAGCCATCCTGAGCCCGTCGGGTGCCTCGCTCGTTCCGACGCAGTTCACACGCTGATCCCCGACCCTTTCGCGTTCCGCCGAAATCCGCTCTGATGCGGCCGAACGTTGCGGCGGCGGGAAGGATGCGGCGATGAAGATGTGGATCGTGGGCGCGCTCGTCCTTGCAGGATGGATGACGGCGGGCATGGCCGAAGCACAGGAACCGACGGTCGAGAAGAAGGTCTTCGAGCTCGCGAGCTTCACCACCCAGAGCGGGCGCACGCTCAGGAATGTCCGGGTCGGCTGGGAGAGCTACGGCACGCTCAACGCGGACAAATCAAACGCCGTGCTGATCTGCCATTTCTTCTCCGGCAACTCGCATGCCGCCGGTAAATACGCGGCTGCCGACGCGGCGCCGGGCTATTGGGACGCGATCATCGGCCCGGGCAAGGCGATCGACACCAACAAATATTTCGTCCTGTCCTCCGATACCCTGGTCAATCTCAACACCGGCGACCCGAACACCACGACGACCGGTCCGGCCTCGACCAATCCCGAAACCGGCAAGCCCTATGGGCTGGACTTCCCGATCGTGACGGTGCGCGACTTTGTCGAGGTCCAGAAAGCGCTGGTCGAAAGCCTCGGCATCCAGAAACTCGCGTTGGTGGCCGGCCCCTCGATGGGCTCGCTCCAGACATTCGAATGGGCGGCGAGCCATCCCGAGATGGTCGCCAAGGCCATGCCGGTGATCGGCGCCGGCGAAGCCGATGCGATGCTGATCGCCTGGCTCGACGTCTGGGCCGCGCCGGTCCTCGTCGACCCCAACTGGAACAATGGCGACTACTACGGTAAGACGCCCCCGCTCGCCGGCCTCGCCAAGGCACTGACCGCGGTGACGCTGCAGGCCAATCATCAGGACTGGGCCAACGCGACCTTCGGCCGCCGCCCGGCCAAGGAAGGCGACGACCCCGGCAAGGCGCTCGCCAACAAGTTCCAGGTCCAGAGCGTGCTCGACAATGCCGGCATGGCCCGCGCGAAAGTCTCCGACGCCAACCACTTCCTCTATCTCGTCAAAGCGAACCAACTCTTCGCGGCCGGAGGAACCTCGCTTGCCGACGGCATGGCGAAGATCAAGGCGCCGATGCTGCTGATCACCCAGCCGAAGGACCTCGTCTTCACGCCGGACATGGTCGCGACGACGGTGAAGGCGGCGAAGGCGGCCGGGCGCGACATCACCCACGCCACCATCGACGGTAGCCGAGGCCATCTCGACGGCGTGATGTCGATGAAGCAGGCCGAAGGCGCGATCCGGGCGTTCCTGCAGAAATAAGCCAGGCGACGCCGGCCCCGTCTCGCGATCGGCTGTGCCGCCTGATGCTAAGGCTCAGTGCTTCCGTCGCCGGGACCACCACATGCGCGCGAGCACCGGTTCGCGGCCGACGAATTGATGATACAAGGCGGCCGCGGCATGGACCGCGACGAGGCAGAGCAAGGCATTGGCGGCCAGTTCGTGCCAGCCGTTGATGGAGCGTCGCAGAGCGCGGTCATCGGCTGCGAAGCCCGTTATCTGGATCAATCCAAACAGGTCCCAGCCTCTCGCCGCGACGTTGACGATGCCCATGGCGAGCGTGGCCGCGAGCAGCGCGTAAAGAAGCGCGTGCGCGGCCTGCTCGACCCAGCGCAGAAGCCCTGGGTTGATCGAATCCGGACGGCGCGCTGCCGACAGGCGCCACAGCATACGGGCCAGATAGACCAGCACGAGCGCCGCACCTGCGGTGATATGGATCGACCACATCCCATGCCGCCATTCGCGCGGGATCAGGTCCTCGCTCTGGGCCATGCCCCACAGCAGCAGGACCAAGGCGGCGGTCAGCCAGTGAAAGACGATGCTGGCGGCGTCGTAGCCGTCGCGATCTTGCGTCATGCGATCCTCGTTCATTCACGCGCCGCCTATGAGAATGCCGGTGGCCAGGACGAGAAGCCCACCGAGGATGATCTGGACCATCGCCCGGCCGATGGGCGTTTCCATAAATCGATGCTGGATCCAGACGATCACCCAGAGTTCGACGAAAACAACGCATAGCGCGATCGCCGTCGCGGTCCAGAAATGCGGGATGAGGTAGGGAAGAGCATGTCCGAGGCCGCCGATCGTCGTCATGACGCCGGAGGCGAGTCCGCGCTTCCAGGGCGAGCCGCGCCCCGACAGCTTGCCGTCATCATGGGCGGCTTCGGTAAAGCCCATCGAGATGCCCGCACCGATCGAGGCCGACAGGCCGATCAGGAACGTCGTCCAGGGGTTCTGCGTCGCGAATGCCGTCGCGAAGATCGGCGCCAGCGTCGAAACCGAACCATCCATCAGCCCTGCCAGACCCGGCTGAACCCATGTCAGCACGAATTGCCGCTTGGCATGATCCTGTTCCGACTGTCCGGGCTCGCCGACCGCGAGTTGCCCTTCGAGCGACAAGGCCTTGCGCTCGTGCTGCGCTTCCGAGGCGGCGAGATCTCCGAGCAGCTTGCGCGTCTCCGCATCGGTGCTG
This sequence comes from Hyphomicrobiales bacterium, assembly GCA_004144595.1. Classification (GTDB taxonomy): domain Bacteria; phylum Pseudomonadota; class Alphaproteobacteria; order Rhizobiales; family Beijerinckiaceae; genus Allobosea. Next base: position 8,215 of record SEEM01000078.1, on the reverse strand, counting down.
CGTGACGCCGCGAGGAGATAGAAGGTTTGCGCCTGGTGCTCCATGTCGGCTGCTTCGGCACGGACCCGTTCCAGCGGCAGAGCCTTGACCAGCCAAAGCGGCTTGCGCTGGTAAAACCCTTCGACGTGCTCCCTTCGAATGGGAATGATCGTGGAGCCGAACCGGCGGACGTACAGATCCAGCAAGGCGCCGCGATGCTGGTTCTCCTCGGCTGCCATGGCGTCGAACATCGCCGCCGAAGCGGGATAGTCCGTCCTCAGATTAGCAGCATACGCGGCATAGATGCGGCCATCCTCTTCCTCGGCGAGAATCGCGAGGGACAGGACCTCTTGCGAAGTCAGGTCGTCGAACCGGCGGCGCGCAGGCCGGAACATTGAAAATGAGGCGGGCATCGCGACACTCACCGAAGGCACGAGGCTCTTTGTTTAGAATCATTCTAATGATGAGTCCAGCTATCAGGCTTTGCCGCCGTTCTGCTTGAGTCTCGCAGACGTGCCTACCCCGCTTGTGCCGCAGCCTTGATCCCGTCGATCACGAACTGCACCGCCAGCGCCGCCAGGATCACACCGAGCAGGCGCGTCAGCACAATATTCCCGGTGACGCCGAGGAGCTTGGCGATCGGCGTCGCGGTCAGGAACACCAGCAGGCAAGACAGCACCACCAGCCCGCAGATCACCGCCAGCGTGATGAGCAGCAGCGGGTCGCCGTGGGCGCGACCAGCAAGCAGGATCATCGCGGTCAATGCGCCGGGCCCCGCCATCAGCGGGATCGCCAGCGGAAAGGCCGCGACATTGCGGATGTGATCCTGCGTGATCGCGGTCTCGGCCGTCTGCTGCTTGCGCTCGGTCCGGCGCTCGAACACCATCTCGAAGGCGATCCAGAACAGCAAAAGCCCGCCCGCGATGCGGAAGGCCGGCAGCGAGACGCCGAGCGCCTTCAGCACGATGTCGCCCGCCACGGCGAAGAAGGCCATGATGCAGAAGGCGATGATCGAGGCGCGGATCGCGACCTGCTTGCGCTCGCCCTCCGACATCCCGCGCGTCAGCGACAGGAAGATCGGCGCGAGGCCCGGCGGATCAAGCGTCACCAGCATGGTGACGAGCGCGGCAGTGGCGAATTCGACGAACATGGCGCCACATCAGCATGCGCAAAGCCCGCCGTCACGCACCAAGGAAGGCCGGAATATGGCGGCGCGCCGGAAGCCATCCGAAAACTGTCCATAAGATACTGAATTCATTGGCGGAATTTTTGCTTGGACAGCGCCCGCTTTTGCTGGCTTCTCCGGCCGGAATCGGCTAGCCAGAAGGCTGAAAAGCCAGCAGGAATCGGGACATTTCCCCTTGAGCGACGATACCGACGACAAGCGCGACGGAGCCCCGGACTTCGGCGGCGACATCAAGCCGATCGCGATCACCGACGAGATGAAGAAGAGCTACCTCGATTACGCCATGAGCGTGATCGTGAGCCGCGCTCTGCCCGATGTCCGTGACGGCTTGAAGCCGGTCCACCGCCGCATCCTGTTCTCGATGCACGAGAACAAGAACGTGCCCGAGCGGCCCTATACCAAATGCGCCCGCATCGTCGGCGACACGATGGGTAAGTACCATCCGCACGGCAATCTCGCGGTCTATGACGCGCTGGTGCGTATGGCGCAGGACTTCTCGCTGCGCCTGCCGCTGATCGACGGCCAGGGCAATTTCGGCTCGATGGACGGCGACAGCGCCGCCGCCGATCGCTACACCGAGGCGCGACTCGACAAGGCGGCGATGCCGCTGCTGGAAGACCTCGACCTCGATACCGTCGATTTCCAGCCGAACTACGACGGCAAGGAGCGCGAGCCGACGGTCCTGCCGGCGCGCTATCCCAACCTCCTCGTCAACGGCGCCGGCGGCATCGCGGTCGGCATGGCCACCAACATCCCGCCGCATAACCTCGGCGAGGTCATCGACGCCTGCGTCGCCTATATCGACGATCCCGAGATTTCGATCGACGACCTGATCGAGATCGTCCCCGGCCCGGACTTCCCGACCGGCGCCTCGATCATGGGCCGCAGCGGCATCCACTCCGCCTATCACACTGGCCGCGGCTCGATCGTGATGCGTTCGAAGACGCATATCGAGGAGATGCGCAAGGAGCGCGAGGCGATCGTCGTCACCGAGATTCCCTATCAGGTGAACAAGGCGACGATGGTCGAGAAGATCGCCGATCTCGTGCGCGAGAAGCGCATCGAGGGCATCTCCGACCTGCGCGACGAATCCAGCCGCGAGGGCGTGCGCGTCGTCATCGAGATCAAGCGCGACGCCGTCGCCGATGTCGTGCTGAACCAGCTCTACCGTTTCACCCCGCTGCAGACCTCTTTCGGCGCCAACATGGTCGCGCTGAACGGCGGCCGCCCGGAGGTTCTGAACCTCAAGGACTTCATCTCGGCCTTCGTCGAGTTCCGCGAGCTGGTCGTGTCGCGGCGCACACGCTACCTCCTCAACAAGGCCCGCGAGCGCGCCCATGTGCTCTGCGGCCTCGCCACCGCCGTCGCCAATATCGACGAGGTCATTCGCCTGATCCGCACCGCGCCGACCCCGGCAGCTGCGCATGAATCGCTGATGGCGCGCGACTGGCCGGCCGAGGATATCGCGCCGCTGATCGCGCTGGTCGACGATCCGCGCCATCCGATCAATCCGGACGGGACCTACCGGCTCTCGGATGCGCAGGCCAAGGCGATCCTCGAGCTGCGCCTGTCGCGCCTCACCGCCCTCGGCCGCGACGAGATCGGCGACGAGCTGGAAAAGCTCGCCAAGGAGATCGCGGATTATCTCGATATCCTGCGCTCGCGCGCCCGCATCCAGTCGATCGTCAAGGCCGAGCTCGCAGAAGTCAGGAATGCCTTCGCCACGCCGCGCCGCACCGAGATCCAGGACTGGGGCTCCGACCTCGACGACGAGGATCTGATCGCCCGCGAGGACATGGTCGTCACGGTCAGCCATGGCGGGTACATCAAGCGCGTGCCGCTCTCGACCTACCGGGCGCAGCGCCGCGGCGGCAAGGGCCGCTCCGGCATGGCGACCAAGGACGAGGATTTCGTCGCCCGGCTGTTCGTCGCCTCGACGCACACTCCGGTGCTGTTCTTCTCCTCCGAAGGGCAGGTCTACAAGGAGAAGGTCTGGCGCCTGCCGCTCTCGGCGCCGAACGCGCGCGGCAAGGCGCTGGTCAACATGCTGCCGCTCGAAGCGAAGGAGCGCATCACCACGATCATGCCGCTGCCGGAAGACGAGGCGAGCTGGGAAACGCTCGACGTGATGTTCGCGACAGCCTCGGGCGGCGTGCGCCGCAACAAGCTCTCCGACTTCGTCAACGTCAACCGCGCCGGCAAGATCGCGATGAAGCTCGACGAGGGCGACCATATCGTCGACGTCCAGATCTGCACCGAGGGCAACGACGTTCTGCTGACCACGGCACTGGGCCAGTGCATCCGCTTCGCCGTGCCGGAGGTGCGCGTCTTCAAGGGCCGCGACTCGACCGGCGTGCGTGGCATAAACCTCGCCAAGGATGACGTCGTCATCTCGATGGCGATCCTGCACCATCTCGATGCCACTCCCGAGGAGCGGGCGACCTATCTCAAGGACGCCGCCGCCCAGCGACGTGCGCTGACCGGCGAAGGCGAGGAGGCGGCAGAGCCCGTCGCTGATGGCGAGGAAGCCGCCGGCGAGGTCGAACTCGGGGCCAAGCGCCTGGAAATGCAACTCGCCGAGCAGTTCATCCTGACCATCTCGGAGCGTGGTTACGGCAAGCGCACCTCGTCCTTCGAGTACCGGGTGACCGGGCGCGGCGGCAAGGGCATCGTCGCCATGGTCGTCAACGACCGCAACGGCAAGCTCGTCGCCTCCTTCCCGGCGCTCGACTCCGACCAGCTCATGCTCGTCACCGATGGCGGCCAGTTGATCCGCGTGCCGGTCGATGCGGGGCCGGACAACCGCATCCGCATCGCCGGGCGCTCGACACAGGGCGTGACGGTGTTCAACACCGCCAAGGACGAGAAGGTCGTCTCGGTCGAGTGCATCAATGACGACGGCGAAGGTGACGAGGACGGTGAGCCGACCGACGCAGCACCGGGCGCCGAACCCACGGAAGGCTGATCCGTCAGCCTCTTGCGGCCATGGTTTCAGGCTGTGTCTGAAGCCACGGCGCTTACTGTGCCGCCGGTAAGCCGGTTTTTCACGGAAACGCGCCGTCATCCCGGGCTTGGCCCGGGATCCATCATAACGCGCCGCCTTAGGATGGATTCCGGGTCGGCGCCGCTAAGCGGCTTGTCCGGAATGACGGCATTGTCCCGCAGCAGGCTCCGTCCGTCCCGTTGACTTGCAGCGCAGCTCACGCTCCCATCCGGTCATGAAGGCTCGTTCCGTGCCCGTCCGCACCCCCGAGATCACGCCGGAGATCATGCTGCGCGCCTATGCCGCCGGCATTTTCCCGATGGCGGAGAGCGCCAACGATCCCGGCCTGTTCTGGGTCGAGCCTGAATTGCGCGGCGTCATCCCGCTCGACCGTTTCCATCTCTCGTCGCGGCTTGCCCGCACCGTGCGCTCGGATCGTTTCGAGGTCCGGGTCGACACCGCCTTCGATGCTGTCATCGCGGCCTGCGCCGAGGCGAAGCCGGACCGGGCCGAGACCTGGATCAACCAGCGCATCCGCGAGATCTTCGGCGAACTCTTCGCGCTCGGCCATGTCCACACCATAGAGTGCTGGCGCGAGGACAGGCTGGTCGGCGGGCTCTACGGGCTGTCGCTTGGCGGCGCCTTTTTCGGCGAGAGCATGTTCCACCGCGAGACCGACGCCTCGAAGGTCGCGCTTGTCCATCTCGTCGCCCGCCTCAGGCGCGGCGGCTACCGACTATTGGACACCCAGTTCCAGACCGGCCATCTCGCACAGTTCGGCACGGTCGAAATCCCGCGCGACAGCTATCGCGGCCTGCTCGACGAAGCGTTGCGGCACCCTGGCGACTGGCAGGCCTCGCCCGTCGCCGCGTCGCTCAGCGGTCACGAGGCGCTGGCCTCGCTCTGAGCGTCTTCCCTTAGCCTACCGGGTCAATTGCCGCCCATATACGGGTCGCGGCCGGGGATGGGATTGGTCGGGAAGAAGCGCTGGCTCGGCCGCTGCGGCTGCACCGGCACGCCGCGCGGCGGCTCGACGTCGATGCGCCCGCCCGGCGGCGGCTGACCGGGTCGCTGTCCAGGCGGTGGCAGATTGGGGTCGCGCGCAGGTGTGCGTGGCCGGCGGGTATCCTCGACCGGCGCAGCCTCCGGCTCCTTCGGATCGACGACGAGCTCGGTACCGCCTTTGCAGTCGGTCAGCCAGGCATCGTAGATCGCATGCTCGACGCCGTGCAGGCCGGGGCTCGCCGCATACATCCAGCCCGTGAAGATGCGCCGGTACTCGTTCTTGACCGTGACCTCGTCGACCTCGACGAACGCGTCGGTCTGCGGTGCCTCGGTCGGCGGGCGCGTCCAGCAGACGCGTGGCGTGAGTTGCAGCGCGCCGAACTGCACGGTCTCGTCGATCGCCACCTCGAAGGAGATGATGCGGCCGGTGATCTTGTCGAGCCCGGCGAAGACCGCAGTCGGGTTGCGGATGCGGTCGGCCTGTGCCGGCCCGGTAGCCGCCAACATCGCTAGTGCGCTCGAGGCGAAGCCTGCCAGGATCGGGAAACGGAAATACGACGGCATGCGTGCGCGAATCTCTTCGACGGCGCGGAGGGACCGCGATGGCGCGCAGTAACACGGCAAAGGCAGCGGAAAAAGGGCGTACCCCCTGAAACCTTGGGGCGCGGCCGCGGATGTCCCGGCTGGCAACAAAAAAGCCGCTCGAAAGGAGCGGCTTGGTATCTGCAAGCAGGCCTTGCCGGCCTCGCTCAGCGGCCGGGCGTCCAGGCCTGGTAGTCACCGGTCGCGGCCGGACGCTCGCCCTCGGCGAGGGTCGAGCCCTGCGGGCGATAGGCCAGCGCCGTGCCGGTCCAGTTCTGCTGGTGCGGCTGCTGCCACTCCCGCGGCTGGTAGCTCTCCTCGGAGGGCGCGACATCCACGGTATGGTGCAGCCAGCCGTTCCAGCCCGGTGGCACCTTGGAGGCTTCCGCATCGCCGTTGTAGATCACCCAGCGCCGCTGGAAACCGAGCGCCTTGTCCTTCACCCCACCCGCCGTGCGGTAGTAGACATTGCCGAACTCGTCCTCGCCCACCCGCTCGCCATGGCGCCAGGTGTGGAAGCGGGTGCCGATGGTCTGGCCGTTCCACCAGGTGAAAATCTGCAGCAGCCAAGGCTTCATCGTCATCAGTCCGTGCGCGCGATGCAAAACAATCGCGCGACTTATGGCTCCCGCGCCGCCGGCTGTCCAGCCCGCGGTAAGCCGACCGGGCTCAAGCTACGCGATGGTCAGCCCCGGTCGCAGCGCGTCAGGCTCATGAGGGCCAGGATATCGGGATCGGCGGCCCGGAGCTGGCGGGTCTGCTTGTCCCGGAACATCACGTTGGTCGCATTGACCAGCCGGCCGGACGCGATCAGCGTCGCCAGGATCTCCATACTGCGCGGATCGTCACGATCGCGCGGCTTCTTGGGTTCGCGCCCGCCCGCCATGAGCCGCGCGCCTGCGCTCAGCTCCATCACGACATGCGCCGTGGCGCCGGAGACCGCCGCCTTTGTGAAAGTCAGCCCGTCCACAGGCATGCCCGGAGCCGAGATACCGGTCTTGTTGATGGTGATTCGCGGCGCTCCGCCGCAGCCGCGCGCCCGCGAAGCCCACTCTCCCGTGAAGGCCGGCGCGAGCGGTTCGCTGTCGTTGCAGCCGGCCAGGGCCAGCGGGAGCATGCAGAAGGCATAGCGGCGCATGGGGCGTCCCGGATCGATCACGCTGCAGCCATCGTAACCGGCCCGTCCTAACGTCAATTTAAGCGGATCGGTCGATCGGGGGGTGAGTCGCCCGCCACGATTCGGCCGCGATTCGAACGGGCCCGCGCTGGCGGCATTCCTCGGGAAATCGTCCGAGATCAGCGACTTCCGGGCGCCTGTGAGAGTGGCGCTCATAGCAAGGGCCTGGACGCACCGGATTCATCCCTCGTCAACCGTGAATAGCGGGGATTTTATGAACTATGCTTCCTCCCGCACTGTGGCAAACTTGCCGATGCGGGTATGATTCCTCGGTGATTTCCAAGGCTTAGCGGGACCTTGCAACTTATCCCCGTAACTCACATATCTCTACCAGATGTCGTGTCCACAGGGATTGCAGGGCACTATTCCTTGACGTCCGATGGGCATCTGCACTAGATTTTGAACATCGCATGACGGCCGGCGGCACCCCCTCTGGATGACAGCGAAACCCTAGTTTCCCAGTGTGTTCCGGGCCTGCCGCCGCATCCGCCATCGACAGCGGAAGCGAACGGATTTGCGCGGGCATTTTGGGCGCGTCCGGGACCATCGGCGGGGAGACACCGCGGAGATCCCACAGGGCATCAAACCGAGTTGGGCTGATATCAGGAGCCGGTGATCAACCGGCCGCGCGTGGCTTGCAAAGCGGGCCCGCGGCAGATCAAGGGACGAAGATCATGCGCATTGAGCGCCGCTATACCTCCGCCGGACAGTCCCCCTACGCCGCGATTCCGTTCCGATCTGCCATTAGCGAGATCAAGAACCCAGACGGCTCCGTCGTCTTCCGGCTCGAAGGCATCGAGGTTCCCGAGGCCTGGTCGCAGGTCGCCAGCGACGTGCTCGCACAGAAATATTTCCGAAAGGCCGGTGTGCCGGCGCATATGAAGAAGGTCGAGGAGAACGACGTTCCCTCCTTCCTCTGGCGCTCCATCGCCGACGAGGCCGCCCTGGCCGAGCTGCCCGAGGGCGAGCGCTACGGCTCCGAGATCTCGTCGAAGCAGGTTTTCGACCGCCTCGCCGGCTGCTGGACCTATTGGGGCTGGAAGGGCGGCTATTTCACCTCCGAGGAGGACGCCGCCGCCTTCCATGACGAGCTGCGCTTCATGCTCGCCACCCAGCGCGTCGCGCCGAATTCGCCGCAATGGTTCAACACCGGCCTGCACTGGGCCTATGGCATCGACGGCCCAAGCCAGGGCCATTTCTACGTCGACTTCAAGACCGGCAAGCTGGTGAAGTCGAAGTCGAGCTACGAGCACCCGCAGCCGCATGCCTGCTTCATCCAGGGCGTGCAGGACGACCTCGTCAA
>SEEM01000223.1 GCA_004144595.1 Hyphomicrobiales bacterium | reverse complement strand
GCGAAATCTCAGCGACGACCGCGCCGCAGCGCCCTGCCGCGAGAGCGGCTTAGAAGCTATGGGCAGCGCAACGAGGCCGGTACCATCGTTGCCGCAGTCAGCGATGGAGCAACCTCATGGCACACAGCATCAATGCGAGCAGATGTTTGATCCCATTTGATCAAGGCGCGACTTTGGTCGCCGTAGTCGAGATGGGGCAGGCGAGTTGGTTGGTCGCCGGACTCGTCCCAGGGCTGGAGCGCCAGCCCCTTAAGAAATTGCCCGTTGATCAGGACGGCCTGCTGCAATTGCTGCATCGCTGGCGTCTGGAAGCCGTGCGAAACGGGTGCCCGATCCAGCGGATCGCCGTCGCTTTCGAAGCGGGACGTGACGGCTTCTGGCTCGCCCGTTGGTTGCAGGCCAGAACTGTTGAAGCTTATGTCATCCATGCCTCCAGCGTCCCTGTTTCTCGGGAGCATCGCCGCGCAAAGACAGACCGGCTGGATACCGAATTGCTCAAGCGCGCCTTCGTCGGATGGCTACGCGGCGAGCCGAACCACTGCAGCATGGCGTCGATCCCATCGCAGGAGGACGAGGATGCTCGCCGACCAAGCCGGGAGCGGGAAACGCTCGTAAGCGAGTGCACGCGCATCGTGAACCGGATCAAGAGCAACCTCGCGCGCCTGGGGATTCGCGGATTCAAGGTCACTCTCCGGCGAGCAGCGGAACGGCTCGAAACCCTGCGAACTCCAGAAGGCACTGCAGTGCCAGTCAACTCGATAGCAGAAATGAAACGGGCATTTGCCCGCCTGGAGAGCCTCAAACAACAGATCAAGGAGATTGAAAACGTCCGCGGGGCCCATCTCGAACAATCAAGCGACACGGACCGCGGCACCATGGTGCGGCAGCTGAGACAGGTTGTCGGCGTTGGCGTGGAAAGCGCCGATATGCTGGTGCAGGAGGTGTTCTTGCGCCCTCTCAGAGATCGCAAGGCGGTCGCGCGCTACGCCGGGTTGACCGGCGCTCCTGACGAAAGCGGTCAGAAGCGCCGTGAGCGAGGGCTTGCCAAGGGAGGCAATGCCCGCGTGCGCCGCGCGATGATCCAGCTGGCGTGGGGCCACCTGGTCCACCAACCGAACGGTCCGTTGGCCGTTTGGTACAGGAAGCGGACAGCGGACGCTCGTGGTGGCACGCGTAAGACGATGGTCGTGGCCTTGGCCCGCAAGCTGCTCATCACGCTTTGGCGGCTAGCCACCAGTGGCGTTGTGCCGGAAGGTCTGGCGCTGCGCGCTGCATGAGATCTCTGATCCGTAACAGGATCAGAGAACCGCGGTAGGTTTAGGCCGGCCGCGGATGACGAGCCGAGGTGGTGGCAACCCGATAGTGGACTTGGCCTTTTGCGCCGTGGCTTAGAATGGGCCCGTCACCTCGGAACTTCGCCGTCGATGCGTATGACTGCATCATGGTCGCGATCCTCCTGGATCGGCCGAATACAAGTTTGTGGCGCCGAACCGCGCCAAAATGGCGAGTTCCCCTCGGATCGTTGCACGCCAGCAACTGCACCCGCCGTCACCGACAACGCTCGTCGGCCTGACGTTCACCGCCCGCGAACACGAACAACCTCTCGGAGGCGATAGGACGTCTGCGACCTTGACAAGGAAAATCCCATACAAGTCCATTGGCGCATCACACCCGGACGATCGCGGGCGATTTCAGTTCCACAACGTCATTTGTGCTCTCCTCTTGTGGGCAACAAGCGGCACCGTTTAATTGACTGGAATGAACAGGGCGGGTCGAACTTGAACAGCCGTCAGATCGAAGTCTTCGCTGCCGTCATGAAAGCGGGAACGGTCTCGCGCGCAGCCGAGATTCTCGGGGTCACCCAACCCGGTGTGAGCCGCCTGATCGCGGAACTCGAAAAATCGCTGGGCTTCGCCCTGTTCGATCGCGTGCGCAATCGCATCGTACCGACCCCAGAAGGTCGTACATTTTTCGGAGAGGTCGAGGCCAATTTCCGCGGAATGGACCGGCTGCGTGCCGGAGCAGCCCGGATCCGCGATTACGGGGCTGGCCAGCTCCGGGTCGCGACGCTGTCGGCACTGAGCTCCTCGATCGTGCCGAATGCCGTGCTGCGCTTCCGCAACCTGCGCCCGGACGCCACGGTCACGCTGATGGTCCTGCCCTCCCGGGACGTCAGGGACGGTGTCGCCTCCGGCATCTACGATGTCGGCCTGGCGGCCGATGAAATCGACGTCACCGGGGTCGTGCACCAGGCCTTCGTCCAGCCGCGCGCGCTCTGCGCCATGGCGGTTGGACACCCCCTCGCCGAACGCGAGATGATCGGCCCGCACGATCTGTCAGGCGTCGATTTCGTCGCCTATGTGCCGGAGGACCGCGCCCGCCAGCGCTTCGACATGATCATGTCGGAAGCCGGGGCGCCGCCGCCCCGCGTCGTGGTCGAGACGATCTATGCCGCGACGGTCTGCGCGCTGGTGGCGCAGGGCGTCGGCGTCGGGCTGGTCAGCCCCTACGCGGTGGCCGGCCATGACCAGAGCCAAATCGTGCTGCGCCCATTCGAACCGCCCGTGCAGAGCCGCAGCCTCCTCATCCTCCCGCCGGACAAGCCGAAATCGCAGCTCGTGCGCGATTTCATCGACTGCCTGATGGAAGCGCGCTAAGACCATAACAATGCGGCATCGAGTTATGCCTTAGCTCGAATTGCTTAGCCGCCCTCCGCGACTATCCTCCTTCGAAACGCGCTAGAGACGCGATTTCGAGGGTATCGATGACTTCACCGATGCGGCAGGCCGCCTGGCCCACGAGCGATGATGCGCGCCCCGCGGCGCTGAAGCAGACCTCGCTGAACACCGAGACGGCGGTCGAGATGATCGGCGTGAACAAGTGGTACGGCGAGTTCCACGTGCTGCGCGACATCAACCTGAAGGTCTCTCGCGGCGAGAAGCTGGTCATCTGCGGCCCGTCCGGCTCGGGCAAGTCGACGATGATCCGCTGCATCAACCGGCTTGAGGAGCACCAGAAGGGCCAGATCATCGTCGACGGCACGGAACTGACCAACGACCTC
>SEEM01000222.1 GCA_004144595.1 Hyphomicrobiales bacterium | reverse complement strand
CGCCAGCTCGACGTCTCCAGCAAACTGGCCCAGCCGGGAGATGTTGTTGTCATCGCCACCGGGGCCACTCACGACGTGGCGACATCTCAATGCGTGATTTTCGCCCCATGTCGCCACGTCGTGAGTGGCCCCGGTGGCGATGACAACAACATCTCCCGGCTGGGCCAGTTTGCTGGAGACGTCGAGCTGGCGCACTCGCCGCTCCTCGCGCGGCGTTCCTGCCGGCTTGCGGACCTGCCACATGGTGAAGGCTGGGCCGACCATCGGACGCATGCCGGCGCCGAACCGGCGGAACGAAAGAAGGACGCTCCTGGGCAGGCCGGCTTCTTCCATGGCGTCGCTGACCTGACCGCTATCGACCTCACGAAGCCGGGCGATCGCCTCATCCTGCGCTGTGCTCATCCTACTTCTCCGCCATTGCCCTAATACCGTGCCGGACGAACTCCGCGAGGCGGCCGATCATCATGACATCGTCCTTCATCTTGCCGCCGGCCGCACGCACGGCCGCCTCGATCTGCCCGGCGGCCGCCAGCACCTCCGGATCAAACCCCGTCGGTTGCCGCTCCCGGCCCATGCTGAGCGCGAGATCCTGCTTGCCGACCGTGAAATAGGTGATGCCCGGCACGGCCGCGATCGCAGCGCAGTTGCGCAGTGCTTCAGCATCCTCGAGCTGGACGGTCAGGGTGATCTGCGCATTGGCGGCGGCGTAATAGTCTCGGAAATCCGCCTGCGAAGAGCTGTAGCGGTTCGCCCTGGCCCCGGCGATGTAACCGCGCTCGCCAAGCGGCGGGTAGAAACAGGCTTGCACGGCAGCCTCGGCCTCCGACGCGGTCGAGACATGCGGAACGATGATGCCCTGCACTCCGAGATTTAGGACCTGGCCGATCAGCCAAGGGTCGCAGCGCGGCACGCGCGCGATGGTCGTAAGCCCCGCGATCTCTGCGGAACGGCAGGAATCCTCGATCTCGCGCAGCTCGAACGACCCGTTCTCGATGTCGAGATAGACGAAGTCGAGCCCCTGGTCGGCGCAAAGCTCGATCACCGGCGGCGCGGCGAAGCGCATATGCAGGCCCATCGCCTTGCGGTCAGCCTCCATGCACGCGCGGATGGTGTTGCGTCGCGGTTCCAAACCCAAGCTCCTGCAGAAGTGAAACTCACCGTGTAAGCGATTTCATTTTTATTTCAATAGAAACCCTACGCGGCGATTAGGCCTCATGGAAATACGGATTGACGGAAAGAAGCCGCGAATGTAAGCCCTTACAAAAATCGGAGGGATGGAAATATGAAATGTATCGTCGGCATCGCCTGTGCGGCGGTCCTCGGCTTGAACTCTCTGTCTCAGGCGCAGGAGCGGCAGGGCCCCGAGAAGGAGCTTTATGTCTATACCAACCTGTCGTCAGTCCAGTGGGACGCGACGCTGAAGGGTTTCAAGCGCCTGCATCCCGACGTCGCCGTCAGTATCGTTGATCTCGGCTCGTCGGTCTTCGAGCGCTATTATGTCGACAGCGCGTCCGGCGTCCGGACTGCGGACCTGATCGTTGCCGGTGGCGGCGACAACTGGCTCGACATCACCAAGAAGGGCCGGGTGCTCGAATACGATTCCCCGCAAGGGGCGGCGATGCCCGACTGGAGCAAGCCTGCGAAAGGCGTCTACACCTATTCGGCCGACCCGGCCGTTATGATCTACAATAAGCCACTGCTCGGCAAGGACGGACCGAAGAGCCTCCAGGCGCTGGCGGATCTCGTGGTCGCTAAGCCGACGCTTGCCGGCAAGATCTCGACCTCGCAGGCCGTGGCGCCGTTTGCCCGCGCGGCGAACTGGGCCTGGCTCACGCATAATAAGGCCGACGGCTGGGATGTCCTCGCCAAGCTCGGGCCGGCGACGCGTCCCGAGCGCACCGTGGGTCCGATCATCGAGAAGGTCGCGACGGGCGAATACTCCATCGGCTTCTTCGTGTCCGGTGCTGCGCTGTTCGACCGGATGAGGCAGCCCGCCTTCTCGGCGATCGTCGGCTGGAGCTACATCACCGACGGCACGCCGATAATCCCGCGGCTGATGGCGGTGGTGAAGGATGCGAAATCCCCTGTCGCGGCCAAGCTGATGCTGGACTACCTCCTCACCGCCGAGGGCCAGACCACCGTCGGCATGGGCGGCGCCACACCTTATCGCGACGATGTCGATCGATCGAAGATCAAGGGCGTCACCTATCAGGACGTCGTGACGGCGCTCGGCAGCGAGTCCGCAATCGCGCGCGAGGTCCTCGACGAGGATTACTTGACGAAACGACAGGCGTTCCAGGACCGCTGGGCGGCCTTGTTCAAGCCCAAGCAGTAGCGTCCGGCCGACAAAGGAGATTGCCATGAACAAACGCGAATTTTTGCGCGCCGGCAGCGCTGCGGCCGCAATAGTTTTGGCGGGAAATCCCGCCTGGGCGCAGTCGCAGATTCCTGCTGGTTATCCTGCCGACTACGCGGCACTGCTCGAGGGATCGCGGAGCGAGCCCGATACCCTGATCTACAGTAACCTCCAGCTGACGAATTGGGCCAAGGTCCTGCAGGGCTTCAAGGCCCGCTATCCCTGGACGAACGTGAAGATCGTCGACCTGGGGTCGGAAACCTTCGAGCGCTACTATGCCGAGACGGCGACGGGAGGCCGCACGGCCGACATGATCCTCTCCGGCGGCGTCGATGGCTGGCACGAGTTCGTGCAGAAATCCGGGGCCAAGCCCTATGCCTCGCCAGAAGCCCCGAGCTTGCCGGCATGGGCCCAGAATGCGCCCGGCGTCTACACGGTAGCCTGCGACCCGGCGTTGATCATCTACAACAAGAGGATCATATCGGAGGCAGAGGCACCGAAATCCCTTCATGCCATCGCGGAGCTCATCAAGAAGCGTCCGGACCTGATGAAGCGGTTAACGACGCAAAGCGTCTCGGTCTCCTTCGGGCGGGCGGCCGCCTGGGCCTGGATTCAACACAACAAGGATGCCTGGGACATCCTACAAACTTTGGGCCCGGCGACACGGCCCGAGCGTGCGGTCGGCGGTATCCTGGAAAAGATCTCGACCGGCGAACATGC
>SEEM01000221.1 GCA_004144595.1 Hyphomicrobiales bacterium | reverse complement strand
TCGATGAAGACGCGAGCTATGACGCGGCGATCACCCGCCATCTCGTCTGGACACTGACCGACCCGGAAGCCGCGCTCAGCGAATGGTTCCGCGTCCTGCGTCCCGGCGGCCGGTTGCTGATCATCGACGGCGACTGGGTCAATCGCACGCGCTGGCAGGCGCTGGTCAACCGCTTCGGCACCTGGCTGCGCGAGAAGCGCGGCGCGGCCGTCCACCAGATCGACGCCGACACCCATGCCTCGATCACCAGCCGCTTCTATTTCAAGGACGGCCTGAGCCGGCCGCGCCTCGAGGCGATGCTGACTGCTGCCGGTTTCACCGACATCGTCCCGGCGGATTACATTCAGGTCGTGCGCGAGCAGCAGCGCGCCGCTCCCCTGCACGACGCAATCCGGCTCGCCTCCTCGACCCGCTTCGCCCTTCTGGCACGCAAGCCTGCAGACGCTGCCGTTTCGCGCTAGAAGAGCCGGACTGTGCTGCTTCGCAAGGCGGCGCTGCGCCACAGGAGCGAGCGATGAACGCCAAGCCGGATTGGGACGCCGCGCAGTATCTGCGTTTCGAGGACGAGCGGACGCGCCCGCCTGCCGATCTCCTCGCCCGCGTGCCGCTGAGCGACCCGAAGCGCTGCATCGATCTCGGCTGCGGCCCCGGCAACAGCACGGAGCTGGTTGCCGCCCGCTTCCCCGACGCGGTCAATCAAGGCCTCGATTCCTCGCCGGACATGCTGGAGAAGGCACGCAAGCGCCTGCCTGATCTCTCCTTCATCCTCGGTGACGTGAACACATGGTCCGATGCGGCGGGCTACGACGTGATCTTCGCCAATGCCCTCCTGCAATGGCTGCCCGACCACGCCGCGCTATTCCCGCGACTGGCAGGTTCGCTGACGCCAGGCGGCTGCCTGGCCGTGCAGATGCCGAACAATCTCAACGAGCCCTCGCATGTCGCGATGCGCGAGGTTGCGGCCGATGGCCCCTGGGCGGAGAAGCTCGCGAATGCCAAGGCCGAGCGCGCGACGATCGGCTCCTTCGGCGACTATCGGAGCTGGCTGGTAGATGCCGGCTGCCGCGTCGATATCTGGCAGACGACTTATGTCCATGCGCTCGCCAATCTCGAAGCGATCGCCGAATGGTTCAAGAGCACCGGCCTGAAGCCCTATAAGGTGCTGCTGCGCTTCCCGCGCCTCTTCATCGTGGCGGTGCGCGAGGGCTGATCAGCCCTTCGCAGCTTCCGCCTTCTTCGCTGCGACATGCTCCTCGTCGGAGGCGCCGGCGCGCCAGTAGCTGACGACGAGGTTCTGGTCGCGCTCCGGGCGCAGCTTGCCGCGTGACGCTGCCCGGATCGCCTTGAACGCGGCATGCTCGGACGCCGACCAGAGATAGGTCGAGGGGCCGTCCGCCGGCCAGTCGATCGTCGCGAAGGCATCCTGCAAGAGAGGCAGGCTGCCCGGCGCCGCGCTGCCACGATGCAGCCAGGTCAGCTTCATGCCGACCGGATGGCTCAGGGGCTGTTGCTCGCCGGCATCGGCAATCTCGATGAAGACCTGGCCCACGGCGTTCGCCGGCAGGTTCTCCAGCATCCGCGCCACGGCCGGTAGCCCGGTTTCGTCGGCGAGGAAGACATAGCGCTCGGCCGGTTTGAGACCGCGCCCGCCGGGACCTGCCATGCCGATCCGGTCTCCGGCTTGGGCCCGGAAGGCAAAGGCCGAGCCAGGCCCGGCATCCTCGTGCAGCACGAAATCGAGTGCGAGCGTGCCGCTGGCGACGTCGATCTCGCGGATCGTGTATTTCCGCACCAGCGGCCGGGTCTCGGCCGGTGAAGGCAGCAGCAAACCGTCATCGCCGACCATCGGCCAGCTCGGCTCGCTCACGCCGACCGGCGGGATGAACAGCCGCACATGCAGCGCGTCGATATGGTCGTAGCGCGCGAGGTTTTCACCCGTGAAGCGGATGCGGGCCATGTGCGGCGTGATCCGCTCGACGCCGGTCACGGTCAGGATGCGGAATTCGGGCGGCAGGGCGGGGCCGGTGCCGTCGCCGGTCCAGCGCATCTCGGGCGCGGCGTCCTTCGGGGCGAACTCGATGACATGGCTGGCGATCGTGCGCTTCATGCCCAGAAGCGTCGCCAGGTCCGGCGCCTCGACATGGACATCGAGCGCGGCTGTCGTGAGCTCGATCCGTGCGCTGCTGCCCTCGAGCGCGATGAGGGTCGTCCCGCCCTGCTCGGTGATGACGGCCTCGTGCTCGACGAGATGGTCGCAGAGCGGCTTCAGGACGCCGGCCGGGTTGGCGAGCGCGATCCGGGTCGAGGTGGCCAGCATGCCGATCTCCGTCAGGGCTTGGGGGGCGCCGCGATCCAGAGCGTCCCGTCGAGCGGGATCGCCGAGAAACGGGCGCCTTCAGCGAGCGTCGCGGCCGGGTCGATCTCGGCGAAGCGCTCCGGATGGAGCCATTTCGCGAGAACCTCGATCGCGACGACATGCAGCGGGGTGTCGTTGAACAGGTGCCAGAAGCCGAAGGCACGACGCTTCTCGATGGCGCTGAGCATCTTCAGGGACGGCGTACCGAGGAGCTTGCTGAAGCTCGCGGTGGCGTCGGTCTCGCTGACGCCAAGGCCGAGCACGAGCCCGCCGAGCTTGGCGAGATGCGTGCCGCCGGTCGCGATATAGACGTCCGGGTCTGCGCCGATGAGCTGTTCCAGCCCGATCTGCCCGGTCGCGCCCTGCAGCATCGCGGCGGCGATATTGCGCCCGCCGGCGGCATCGATGAAGGCGTTGAACGTGCCCTGTCCGGCCGTCATGCAGCAATCGTAGCCGCCGGCATGGGCATGGATGAAGACGGAGGGACGCTTCGCATCCGCGACGCGGCTCGCCACCCGGCTCATCCGCTCCTCGTAGAAGGCGATCAATCGCTCGGCCTGTTCCTCCTGGCCGATCAGGATGCCGAGCGTCCTCAGGCTGGGCACGGTGTCGCGCAGCGGCTCCAGGTAGAAATCGACGACGGCAACGGGAATGCCGGCCGTTTCCAGCTTTTCGACGAGATCGCCGGGGCCGCGGCGCGTGCCGGCGAGCGATTTGCTGAGCACGACGAGATCGGGGCCGAGTGCGATCGCCTGCTCCAGCGAGAAGCCGGCAGCCGTGCCGCCGTCGCCGACGAGCGGCAGCGCGTCGATCGCCGGAAAACGCGCCCGGTAGCGTGCGATTCCGTCCGGATTCTGCCGTTCGAGATCGCTGCCCCAGCCGGCGAGGATGCTGACCGGATCGGGATGGATCAGGCCGAGCGCGTTGAGCTGGCGGCCCTGCGCCAGCACGATGCGCTTTGCCGGCGCCGAGAGCCTGACGGTGCGGCCGAGCACGTCGGTCGCGACGACCGGGGTAGCGGCCAGGGCCGGCAGGGCCGTCAGGCTCAATCCGGCCAGTATCAGCGCGCGTCTGTCGAGCATCATGCCGCTGCCGCCGTGTTCTGCGCCGTGCCGGCGAGCGCGAAGGCGATCGCGCGCGAGAGCATCGATGGGATCACCGAGACATGGTTCTCGCCGGGGAATTCGGTGAAGTCGCAGATAACGCGGCCTGAGGCCGTCAGGCGTTCCGCCATCTCGGCGGCGTTGTCGCGCATCCGCGCCCGCGCGAGCCGTTCGGCCCGCTGTTGGGTGACGGCAAGGGCGGGCGCCTGTTCATGGCCGCCGACCGTGATCAGCAATCGTCCGGCAGGGCCAGAGCTGCCACTGCGGAAGACTTCCTCGCTCACGAGGATGGCGCGATCCTGCCACCAGATCGAGGGGCTGCCGGCGACGAAGGATTCGAACAGGCCGGGCCGGGTGAACAGCGCATGCAGCACGAACAGCCCGCCATAGGAATGACCGGTGAGCGCGCGCCTGTCCGGGTCGAGCGGCGCGATCTCTGCGACGGCCGGCAGCACATCGTCGACGATCATGTCGAGGAAGCGGTCCGCCCCGCCGGGAACGGGCAGGAGATCGCGCTGGCGCCGTTCGGCATCGAAAGGTCGCCCGTCGGGATAGCCGATCCCGATCAAGACGGCAGGCCCGACGCTGGTCGCTTCGGGGCGTTGCGCCTGCAACCGGGCGGCCGTCGCAGCCACCGGGAACAGGGCATGACCGTCGACCAGTACGAGAACGGGAAAACCCCGCGCCGGAGCGGGGCCTTCCGGCACGGAGATCAGCAGCCGGTAGTGCGAGCCGTCCCGCGCCTCGAAATCACGCTGCCAGGCCTGCGGCAGCGTAACGGGGG
>SEEM01000077.1 GCA_004144595.1 Hyphomicrobiales bacterium | reverse complement strand
GGCGGGGGTTAGGGTTGAGGACCTTCGGGCGCGCGCAGGCGAGCACGCGTAGTGCTCCACCTCAGATGCTTCGCTGTTCGAGGCCCTCCCCAAAATAGTCTAGCGGCATGCGAGCTACCGGTACGCATTGGCTGATCGCACGCCGCGCGCAAGGCACTCTTCTTAGATCAAGCTACGGCGCGACCAAGCGTTCGCTTTGACTTCCGTCAACCACCGGTCCCGGCAGGTTGGCAGTTGCGCTCTTCGGATAATTGGTCCAAGATTGGCTTAAATTGATCAGCATTGGATTATAGTCGGATCGAGATGGCCATGGATATCGCCGACATATCTTTCATTCCGGTTCAGGTGCAGTTGCCGGCCGACCAAGCCTACGGGATGGCGAAAGCCATCGGTGCGACGCGAGCGACGACGCTGGTCCGCCTGAAGCTGACGGATGGCACCGAAGGCATTGGCGAGTGCTGGGGGCTTCCCACGGTCAACCAGGCGATGCTGCCGCTGCTGAAGGGATATCTGGTCGGGACCAATGTGCTCGATGTCGAGCACGTCTTTACGCAGATCATCGCCAAGCATTACCATTTCGGCGTCCAGGGCGCGCTGATGTGGTCGATCTCCGGCATCGACATCGCGGCGAAGGACGCTGCGGGCAAGCTGCTCGGCCAGCCCGTGGCGCGGCTGATCGGCGGCATCAATGCTGTGCGTGTGCCGATCTACGCCTCCGGCGGCTATCTCACCACGAATAGCGAGCGCGATTTCGAGCCGCAGATCGAGGCCATGGCCAAGGCCGGCCATCGCACGATCAAGATCAAGATCGGCATCTCGCCGACTAGCGACGAGCAGCGCGTCGCCGCGGCGCGCCGCATCCTCGGGCCGGATGTCGAGATTCTGGTCGACATCAACTCCAACTACACGCTCGACCTCGCACGCGAGAGCATCGGCCGCCTCGTGCCGCACGGCATCGGCTGGGTCGAGGAGCCGCTCGCGCCGCAGGACCTCGCCGGCTATGAGTTGCTGCAGCGCTGGAGCCCGGTGCCGATCGCAACGGGTGAGGCGCTCTACACCGCCTTCGAGTTCAAGCGACTGATCGACCGCCGCGCGGTCGATATCGTCCAGCCCGATCTCTCGCTCTGCGGCGGTTTCTGGCAGGGACGGCAGATCGCCCAACTCGCGATGATGGAGCATCTGCGGCTCTCGCCGCATGTCTGGGGCACGGCTGTGGGCCTTGCCGCGGCGATACATTTCGTCGCGTCGCTGCCCGTCTATCCGCATGCGCATAACGTCCCGCGCCCGACGCTCGTCGAATACGATCTCGGCAAGAACCCGCTGCGCGATGCGATCCTGCGCAACCCACCCAAACCGGTCGACGGTTTCTTGGCGGTCTCCGATGCACCGGGGCTCGGGATCGAGGTTGATTGGGACGGGGTCGAGCGTCATGCCGTTCGTTGACGCGGCCGCTCCCGGAACCAAGTCGATCTTCGTCGCCGGCGGCCTCGGCTTCGTCGGCTCCCACATCGTGCGGGCTCTCGTTCATGCGGGTGATCGCCCCGTGGTATTCGGGCCGGCCATGGCAGAGGATCGGCTCGCCGACATTGCCGGGCGCTACGACGTCTTCGAAGGCTCGATCACAGATCCGGATGCGCTCGATGCCGCATTCGCCCGCTTCAGGCCCGAAAAAGCAGTGTCCTGCGTGGCGCACGGCGTCGGCAAGCAGGGGCTGATGCGTGCCGGCGAGGCCGAGACGGACATCGCCTTCGAGATCAACCTCACCGGCCATCGCCGCTTTCTCGACGCCGCCTGCCGTGCGGGCGTCAAGCGCATCGTCTGGACCGGCTCGGCGGTGGTCTACGGCCCGGCTTCCGCCTACCCGACGAGCCATGTCGACGAGGACGCGCCCGCGGGCCCGACCACCGTCTACGGCGTCACCAAGCAACTGGCCGAAGCGCTCTCCGACTTCATGATCCGTCGCCACGGCGTCGAGATCGTCAGCATGCGCCTGCCCCTGATCCTCGGGCCCGGCCTCTGGTACCAGGGCGCCGCGAGCGCGATCTCGGAAATCTTCACGGCGGCGCGCGACGGTCGGCCGACCAGCGTGACGTTCCACGATCATGCCGTCGACCTGATGCATGTGGTGGATGCCGCCGCCGCAACGGCCGCGGCGCTGCGGCATGCCGGGCCGCTCCGCTCGGCCTATAACATCAAGGGCTTCGAGGCTCGCATCAGCGACATCATCGCGACGGCCCGCACCCGCAGGCCGTCGACCGCGGTCACGCTGGACCCGATTGAGCCCGCCCTGCTGCTGCCTCTGATGGATGGCCGCCGCTTCATGGCGGAGACGGGGTTCGCACCCCGCTACGATCTCGGCGCGGTGGCCGACGATCTCCTCGATGCTGCGGAGCAGAACCATGATTGATCAGCGTCTCGCCGAACTCGGCATTGAACTGCCGGAAGCCGCCTCCCCCTCCTTCAACTACGTGCCGGTCACGCTGCATCGCGGCGTCGCCTATGTCGCCGGCCAGCTGCCGAAGGTCGATGGCGAAGTCAGGGTCAAGGGCAAGGCGGGCGCTGCGGTCTCGCTCGAAACCGCGCGCGGCGAGGCCCGGATTTGCATCCTGCAGGGGCTGGCTTGCCTCAAGCAGGCGCTCGGCAGCCTCGACCGGATCGAGCAAGTTCTCAAGGTCACAGGTTTCGTCGCCTCGGCGCCCGGCTTCAACGACCAGCCCAAGGTGCTGGACGCTGCCTCCGACCTACTCGGCGAGATCCTCGGCGAGGCGGGACGCCATGCGCGCTCAGCCGTTGGCGTCGCCGAACTGCCGCGCGATGCCGCCGTCGAGATCGAGCTCGTGGTGGCCTATCGCGACTGAGATATCGATGGGAGACCGGCCAACGGGCGCCCGGCCATCCCAGGATCCCTCGGGATCCGAACCGGAGCCCAGCGAGGGGAAAACAACGATGTCGCATTCCGATTTCCTGGCCGGGATAGACCGGCGCAGCCTGATGCTGCTCGGCGGCTTCGCAGCCATGGCGGCCATGGTCGGCCCGGTCTCGGCGGCCGAGCTCTACGGGCCCAAGCCGACCGGCGCCAAGACGGGCGGCACGCTGAACATGGGTCTGCTGGTCGAGCCACCCGGCCTCGACCCCTTCCACCAGGCCGCCGACGCCCGCATCCGCCTGACAGTGCTGATCTATCAGGGGCTGTTCTACGAGAGCCCGGATGGAACCGCCATGCCGCTTCTGGCCGAAGGCTTCGATCTCTCGTCCGACCGGCTCGTCTACACGATGCGCCTGCGAAAAGGCGTGAAGTTCCACACCGGCGAACCGATGACGGCCAAGGACGTCGTCTATAGCTACAACTATATCCGCGATCCGAAAAACGGCTCGCCCGGCGCCGGCGATTTCGCGATGATCACCGCGATCGACGCCGTAGACGACGCAACGGTGAAGATCACCATCTCGGCCCCGAATGCGGCGCTGCCGATGACGCTCGGTAACAAATATGGCGGCGTGGTTCCGGCCGGCTATTTCGTTGCGGCCGACGCCAAGACCAAGCTGAACCAGACGAGCGTCGGCACCGGACCCTTCAAGCTCGCCGAGTTCAAGCCCAACAGCAACGCCACGCTGGTGCGCCATCCCGACTATTGGGAACCGGGCGTTCCCTATCTCGATCGCATCAATTTCGTCTTCGTCCCGAATTCCGCCAGCCTGCTCGTCGGCCTGCGCAACAAGCGCATCGACATCGCGACTTTGAGCCGCCCGCAGGACGTCAAGCAGGTCGAGGGCGTGGCCGGGCTGGTGGTGGAGCGCAAGCCGTCCTTCAACCAGAAGGCAATCGATCTCGGCGCCGAGCTCAAGCCGCTCGACGACGAGCGTGTGCGCCGCGCCATCGCGCTCGCGGTCGACAAGGACGAGATCATGCGCGCCTCCATCGGCGGGCTCGGCAAGGTCATCGGCACCATGGTCGCCGGCATGCAGGACAGTTGGGGCGCGCCCCTAGACAAGCTCGCGAACCAGAAGGTCGACATTGCCACGGCCAAGAAGCTGCTCGCCGATGCGGGCCATCCCGATGGCTTCGAGCTGACCCTGACCTCGATCATCGGCTATGACTGGATGGACGCGGCGAGCGTGATCCTGCGCGAGCAGCTTGGCAAGATCGGCATCAAGCTCTCGATCCAGCGCGTCGAGCTCGGCGTCTGGGTCAAGAACTTCCAGTCCAAGCAGATGGGCTTCACCTTCAACGACTGGGCGACCGTGCCGGACCCGAATCTGCTGTTCTACCGGCATTTCCACAAGGCGCCGGAAGGCGCCGACTTCCGTAACTGGAAGAACGACGAGGCGAGCAAGCTGCTCGATGAAGGCCGCGCGGAAAACGATCCCGCCAAGCGCCGCGCGATCTATGACCGTTTCCAGCAGGTGATGGCCGAGAGCGTCCCGACGATCATGCTGTTCTCGGCCGACCACGTCGTGGTCCGCGGCGAGCGTGTGCAGAACTACGACCAGCACCCGACCGGCTGGTATTACGGCCTCGCCCGCGCCTGGCTTTCCTGAGGCCATCCGCTCGCGGCGCCTGGCGCTCGCTCGTCGCGCCGGCGCGTGTTTCCGACACGCGCCGGCCTTCTCGCTTCCTGAACGCCGCGGAGTCCGATGGGCGCTTATCTCGCAAAACGGCTGGCTGCCTCGATCGTCACGGTTCTGCTCGCCTCGCTGGTCGTGTTCCTGCTGGTCAGGTCGGTGCCGGGCGATGTCGTCGGCCAGATGCTTGGGCAGACCAGCGACCCCGTCGCAACGAAGGCTCTCCGCGAATTCTTCGGCCTCGATCAGCCGGTCTGGCAGCAATATCTTGGCTGGCTCGGCCATGTGCTCGGCGGCGATTTCGGGACGAGTTGGACGCGCGGCCAGCCGGTCATCGCCATGATCGGCTCCGCGCTCGCGGTCACGATCCAGCTCGCCTTCGCCACGCTGATGCTGGCGACGCTGATCGGCGTGCCGCTCGGCATCCTGGCGGCGATCCACGAGGGGCGCTTGCTCGACCGGATCGTGCAGACCTTCAACCTGCTGGGTCTCGCCGCGCCGGTGTTCTGGATCGGACTCATGCTGCTCGTCGGCGTGTCCGCGAGTTTCGACTGGTCGCCGCCGCTCATGTACGTCTCGCCCACGGAGTCGCTCGCGGAGAACCTCTCCATCATCGCCCTGCCTGTCGTCAGCCTCGCCCTGCTGCAGGCGGCCGCCTACAGCCAGTTCGTGCGGCAGAGCATCATCTCCGCGCTGGGGCAGGATTTCGTGCGCACCGCCAGGGCCAAGGGCGTGCCGACGCGCCGGATCTTCGTGCACCATCTGCTGCGCAACATCGCGATCCCGCTGGTCACCTTCATGGGGTTGATCCTGATCCAGATCCTCGGCGGGGCGGTGATCATCGAGAGCCTTTTCGCACTGCCGGGTCTCGGGCGGCTGCTGCTTTCGTCTATCGAGACGCGGGACTATCCCGTGCTGCAGGCCGGGCTGCTCGTGGTCGTGGTACTTGCCATGCTGGTCAACCTGGTCGTCGACCTTTCCTACCGGATCATCGATCCGCGCGTTCGGCTGGGCTAGTCCAAGATGAGCATTGCGCCAAACACCCTCCCCGCCGAAAGCCGCTCGGCCCGCTTTATCCGCCGCGCCCGGAGCACTCCCGACCTGAGCCTGGGCCTGATCCTGCTCGGCTTCGTGCTTTTGGTGGTGCTGTTTCCCGGGCTGTTCACCAGCCACTCGCCGCTGGCAGTCAATGTCGACAGGGCGATGGAGGCTCCCTCCGCCGCTCATCTCTTCGGCACAGACGATGTCGGGCGCGACGTGCTGGCGCGCGTCGTCCATGGCGCCCGGATCACGCTGTCGATCTGTGCGTCGGCCCTGTTGCTGGCCGCGTTGATCGGTGGTGCGCTCGGGCTGGTTTCAGGCTTCATCGGTGGCCATGTCGACATGGTGCTCGGCCGACTGGTTGACGTGATCCTGAGCTTTCCGCCGATTATCTTCGGCGTGATGGTCACCGGAATCCTGGGGCCGAAAACCGGCAACCTGGTCTTCGCGCTGACGGTGGTCTACGTGCCACTCTTCTTCCGCATCGCGCGCTCGGGCGCGATGGCCGAGGCGGGCATGACCTATGTCGAAGCCGCCCGCAGCCTCGGCCTGCCGCAGCGCATCATCCTCGTCCGGCATGTGGCGCGCAATGTGCTGCCGCTCATCCTGGTCCAGTGCATGGTACTGTTTCCGCTGGTGCTGCAGATCCAGTCTGCGCTTGGCTTCCTCGGGCTCGGCGTGCAGCCGCCGACGCCGGACTGGGGCGCGATCCTGCAGCAGGGCAAGGACTACATCCTGCTGGCGCCTTGGATGTCGGCCTTTCCGGGCCTTGCGATCCTGATCACCGCGCTGGCGCTGATGCTCGTCGGCCGGGGCCTGCAGCGACGCATGGACCGGCGCTGATCTAGGCCATTGATCTCGCATCGGCTTGATCCGGAAACCGCGCTCCACTTTTCGGGTCGATGTTTTAGCCCGCAGGCGACGAGATCAGTTCTCGCTGACCGACATCAGTGTGCGAAGGAGATAACGATTGATCAGGTCGCGCGCCTTGGCCGCATCACGCTGGCGCAGCGCCTCGACGATCTCGGCATTGTCGCGCGCTGCCGCCTCGCGGACCGCGCTGATCGGCAGCGGATGGCCGCCCGGGCGGCCCCAGCCGGCATTGCGGCGAGCAGCAATGATCCGCTCGAACACGTAGACCAGGAAGCTGTTGCGGGAGGCGCGCACTATGGCGAGATGCAGAGCGTATTTCGCCTCCTTGAACTCGCTCCAGCTCGCGGCGTTGCGCAGCGCTTCGAGATGGGCGGAGAGAGCCGCCAGATCCTGCTCGCTCGCCCGCTCCGCGACTAGCTCGGCCAGGGTCGGCTCGAACATCAGCCGTGCCTCAAGGAGCTCCGCCAGGCTGAACTCAGGCTCGGCCGGCTTCTCTGGAGCGGCCTGGCTATGGCTGCGCGCGACGAAGGTGCCGCGCCCGACATGACGGATGATCAACCCCTCGTCGGCGAGCTGGTTCATCGTCTTGCGCACGGTATTGCGTGCTGCGCCGAATCGCGACGCCAAAGCCCGCTCGGTTGGGAGCCGGGTGCCGGTGCGCATCTGCCCTTCGACGATCGAACTGCGCAGGCTCAGATAGATGGCCTGCCCATCCGAATCCGATTTGAGCCTCGCGCTGCCGTCGTCAGCCTGTCTGGCCAGATTGTCGATCATGGTTGGTCTGATTTGGTTCCGCCAATGCCGAATATGGATACAGCATTCCAATCCAATGTTCAAAATCGAGCAAGAGACCCAGAGCTGAGCAAAAAAGAATTGGCTATTGGTTGAAATTGGGTGCTATTGGTTGAACTAGGAACCGAATGGTACAGAGACAGGAACAGGCGACCATGAGCGATCGATCCGGGCAGACGGGGGCACAACTTCTCGTTGATTGCCTCGCACTGCAGGGCGTGGACCGCGTGTTCTGCGTGCCTGGCGAGAGCTACATCGCGGTCCTGGACGCGCTGCACGACAAAAAGAGCGAGATCGAGCTGATCGTCTGCCGGCAGGAGGGTGGGGCCGCCAACATGGCGGAAGCACATGGCAAGCTCACCGGACGGCCGGGCATCTGTTTCGTGACCCGCGGCCCGGGCGCAACCAACGCCTCCATCGGCGTTCACACCGCCTTCCAGGACTCGACGCCGATGATCCTCTTCATCGGGCAGGTCGGCCGCAGCTTCGCCGATCGCGAAGGCTTCCAGGAGGTCGATTTCAGAGCGATGTTCGCGCCGCTCGCCAAATGGGCCGCGCAGATCGATGATCCCGCGCGTGTCCCGGAATATCTGCATCGTGCTTTCCAGACGGCCATGTCCGGCCGCCCCGGCCCGGTCGTGCTGGCTCTGCCCGAGGACATGCTGAGCGAGATCGTAGCGGGCAAGGTCGATCTCGGGCGCCCCGCGGCCCCGATCCCTGCCGCTGCGCGACCGGACCAGATCGACGAAGCCATGGCCCTACTGGCCAAGGCGAAGCGCCCGCTGGTGATCGCCGGCGGGGGCGGCTGGACCAAGAAGGCTGGGCGAGACCTTGTTGCCTTCGCAAGCCGCAACCAGCTGCCGGTTACCGTCTCGTTGCGCTGCCAAGACTATCTCCCGAACAGCGAGCCCTGCTTCGTCGGCCATTTCGGCATCGGCGCGGAGCCCAGCCTGGCGAAGCGCCTCGCGGAGGCAGATCTCTTGCTCGTCCTAGGCCCCCGGCTCGGCGAGATGACCACGGGCGGTTATACGCTGCTCGCTCCGCCGCGTCCGGCAGGCAAAACGGTCGTCCATGCCCATCCCGACCCGAACGAGCTCGGCCGCGTCTATCAGGCCGATCTGCCGATCAGCGCCGCCGCAAGCGAGGTGATCGCCACCTTGGCGGACAGGCCGGCGATCACCGATCCGACCTGGCGTGAATGGGCGATGGCGTGCCGCGCCGACTACGAGGCCAGCCTCGTTCCGACGCCCCAGCCCGGCGGTGTCAATCTCGGCGAAGTCATCGTGAGTCTGCGCGAGGCCCTGCCAGCCAAGACCATCATGTGCTCCGGCGCCGGCAACTACACCGGTTGGCTACATCGCCACTGGCCGTTCTCGGAGTACCGGACGCAGCTCGCCCCGACCTCGGGCGCGATGGGCTATGGGGTGCCGGCCGCCGTCGCCGCGAAGCTCGCCTGCCCGGATCGCGAGGTGGTCTCGATCTCCGGCGATGGCTGCTTCATGATGAACGGTCAGGAACTGGCGACGGCCGCTCAGTACGGGCTGAAGATCATCTTCATCGTGGTCAATAACGGCATGTACGGGACGATCCGCATGCACCAGGAGCGACATTACCCGGCGCGCGAAAGCGGCACGGCCCTGGTGAACCCGGACTTCGTCACGCTCGCGAAAGCCTATGGCTGCCATGCCGAGCGCGTTGAAGCTACGGGCGACTTCGCGGCGGCTCTGGAGCGCGCGCGCAGCGCCGGCACGAGCGCCCTGATCGAACTCGTGACCGACCCCGAAGCGCTCTCCATCCGCAGCACGCTCGCGAAGCTGCGCGACAGCTCGCTCCAGCGTCAGGAACAAGGCGCCTGAGCGCCTGCGGTGCCCGCTTCCGAAAGAGGATGACCATGCCAGCCGATCGACCGATCTGGTCCACGCTCAGCCCCGAAGAGCACGAGTTCCAGTACAATCCGCAGGCAGCGTTCCCCAACTTCAAGGACGCGCAGGTCGGGCGGGCTGGGGCCAATGCAGAGGCGCTGGAACGGCTCACGCGTCATGCCGACAACGCCTATGGCGAGCATCCGCTGCGCAAGCTCGACATCTATCCGGCAAAGGGCGGTGGCCAGGCGAGCCCGGCCCATATCTTCTATCATGGCGGCTACTGGCGGGCGCAGGACAAGCAGAACTTCGCCTTCGTCGCCGCCCCGCTCGTCGCGGCCGGCCTCACTGCGGTCATTGCGAATTACGAGCTCTGCCCGGCGTCGACACTCGACGGTGTCGCCGAGTCAGCCATTGCGGCTCTGGCCTGGGTCAGGCGCGAGATCGCGGGCTTTGGCGGCGATCCGAACCGCATCAGCCTTTCCGGTCATTCCGCCGGCGCCCATCTCGTCGCCGAGTGCATGGCGCATAACTGGGCCGCGGAGGGCATCGACCCCCGGTTCATCACCGGCACGGTGATGATCAGCGGCATCTTCGACCCGCGCCCGGTGATCGGCACCAGCGTCAACCAAGAGGTCAGGCTGAGCGAGGAGATCGCGCTGCGGCGCGATGTCGAGAAGCGGCCGGTTCACGCCCGATGCCCGAGCAGCCTCTTCGTCGGCGGTCTCGAGCCCTGGCACTGGATCGACCAAACCTACCGCTACGGGCACCATCTGCACCGCAGCGGCATGAACCCAGAGGTTCACACCCTGCCGCGCTGGGGGCATTTCGATATCCTGAACGAGTTCCGCGAACCGGGCAGCCCGGTGCTGGAAGCGGTCATCGCCAAGAGCCGCTGACCGCCTCTTTTTGTCGGCAAACATTATCAGCTTTGAGAGCTTCATGATCCGCCCCTGCCGCATGACTGTCTACGATCTGCTGCCCGCCGGCAATGTCCGGCTGGCGGCGGATCATCTCGCTTTCGCCTTCGCGCAGTCCGGCGAGACGCTGGTCGCAGGCAAGCGCTTGGCTTCCGGCGAAAGCGAATTCGTCCGGCCCGGCGACACGGTTTCGACGACCGGCTGCACCTGGCTGTTCGAAGTTGCGCCGGGCAACGCGGCTGTCCGGATGGAGCCCGGCCTCTCACCGGTGCTGTCCCGCCTCGTGACCCCGCCCGAGGAAAGCCTCATGCTCCGCGCCGATCGCGTGGAATCCGCCGACGGTGCCCAGACGCCGTCGCATCGCCATCGCGGTCCCGGCATCCGGCGGCTGCTGCATGGCCTGCTGCTGGCCGATGTCGGCGATCATCTCGATCGCGTCGGGCCGGAGCAGGCCTGGTTCGAGAGTGGCAACGAAGCCGTCATCGGCAAGAATATCAGCGGCGGCACCAATGCCTTCCTTCGCGTGATGCTGCTGCCGGCGACTTTGACCGGCGGCCAAAGCTCCTTCATCGCGATGGGCACCGAGGAGGCTGCGAAGCCTCGTGCAGCGACCATCCAGTTGCTCGGCGAGCACTCGATCTAGCAGGTAGGGACCTGAGATTGCGGCGGTATCGGCCATTGCTCGCCTGGAAGAACAGGCGAAGAGATTGTCGCCTGAGCGAGCCCCGGTCTCACGTATTGGCTTGGACGAATGTCCGGTTTCCGGCTTTGGCTTGTGTCGGCTCCTGGCGCTGGCGCCCCAGAGCCGCGAGCCGGCTGACCTACGACGGCTGATATTCTTTCCAATAAATTTCGACCTAGAGAGCTACGCCCCTAGTGGCGATGTAGGCGCTCAGCCCAGCAGCCAAGGCGTCCATAACAGCGCGAATGCGGGGGACCTTACGCAGATCCTCATGGGTGACGATCCAGGTTTCGAGATCGAAGTGCACAGCGTCAGGGTACAAGCGCACGAGCGTTCTGTCCCGGGACGCAAGCTGAACCTGACACAAGCCGTAGCCGACGCCGGCGCGGATGGCGGCGAGATGCGCCAGATGGTTGTCGCAGCGGAAAATCGTCCGCGCGTCGGCAAGCGGCGAGCCGGCGGCGCGCATGGCCTTCAGCACGGCATCATCATGCTCGAGACCGATGAGCCCCGCTTCGACCACCTCGTCAAGCGTGACGGGCCATCCGATACGATCGAGATAGTCACGTTGTGCGTGAAGTCCTATCGCGATCGAACCGATCCGGCGCGCCACCAAGCCGTCCTGCGCCGGGGGCGACATCCGCACGGCAACATCGGCTTCCCGCCGAAGGACGTCTTCGTTGCGATTGCTCGGGCTCAGCGCGATGACTAGTCGCGGATAAGCCGATCGGAGTCGGGCAATAAGGGGTGGCAGAACCTCGATCGCAATTACCTCGCTCGCCGAGATGCGCACGATACCTTCAATCCCGCCGGCCGCTCCCGAAGCCGTGCGCCGGAAGGCGTCCGCCGCATGGACCATGGACTCGGCGTAGTTGGCCAACATCAACGCGGCGTCTGTCGGCGCCAGGCCGGTCGGAGAGCGCGTGAAAAGCGCCGTGTCGAGCTCTCGCTCAAGCGCCTCGATGCGATGGCGGACGGTCGGCTGAGCCAGACCGAGCGCCCGAGCACCGGCTGACAGGCTGCCTTCTCGCAGCACCATGTGAAAGGCCTGAATGTCGTCCCAGTTCATCACTTCATGATAGACGGCCTGTCAAAGAGCGGTAATTTTCTTTGAAGTTTGGCGATCGCATCTTGTTGCCCATCAGGCAGGAGAACGATGATGCGAATGGCTTTGGTCCTTGGGGCGAGTGGTGGAATCGGTGGCGAGACCGCCCGAGCCCTGATCGAGAAAGGTTGGCATGTCCGCGGACTGAGCCGCACACCGCGGCACGGGGACGGTATCGATTGGCGGACTGGCGATGCGCTCGATCGCACTGCCGTCCTTGCGGCAGCTCAGGGGACCCAGGCCATTGTGCATGCTGTCAATCCGCCAGGCTACCGCGATTGGGACAGGCTGGTGATGCCGATGCTCGACAACAGCATTGCGGCGGCGCTGGCGAACGGAGCGCGGCTCGCTCTCCCCGGCACCATCTACAACTACGATCCCGCCGTGACACCGCTCGCGCAACCGGACACCGCCCAGCATCCGCGCACCCGCAAGGGTGCGATCCGCCGAGCGATGGAGGAGCGTCTAACGACAACGCCCGGGTTACGAAGCTTAATCCTGCGAGCCGGCGACTTCTTCGGGCCACGGCCTGGTAATAGCTGGTTTTCGCAAGGGATGATCAAGCCCGGCAAGGCAGTTTATTCCGTAACCAACCCGTCGCGCGGCAGCGTCGGCCATGCCTGGGCCTATCTGCCTGACGTAGCGGAGACGTTCGCTCGGTTGCTCGATCAGGAGGAGCGGTTGCCGCCCTTCGCGCGCTACCATTTCGATGGTCATTGGGACCCGGATGGACGCACGTTCGCGCATGCTGTCCTTCGCGCTGCGGGCGCGCCCAACGGGGCAATCTGGTCGTTCCCCTGGTTCATTCTGCCGCTCGCAGGGTTGTTCAGTGTGACGATGCGGGAACTGCGCGAGATGCAGCCGTTCTGGACGCACGCCGTGCGGCTCGATAATGCCACCCTCGTCGATGCGATCGGGTCCGAGCCGCAAACGCTGCTCGATGAAGCGTTGAGGGTCACGCTGGCGGCTTTGGGTTGCCTATCTGGACCGCCAGCAGCTCGGTATTAATGCCCGCTTCTCGGCAAGGCATGAACGTCGGGATGTGGCGCATCTCGCCCGGCCGAACGGCTGGAGGTTTTGGCTTTAGCCGACCTTTGCAAAGTCCGCTTTTGGGCAATCGCGTTCCAATTTCGCGGTGGATGCTACGGCAAGTCTTTATTGTTTCATTTGGCGGGCTTTGGCTGTCCGCTGACACCGCCCGTCAAGCCATCGAGCCAGGTGTCGGTATCGGCGAATTGCCGCCCGGCATGCACGACCTTCCAGAAGGTCACGTCGGCCCAGTGGACGATTGTGTTCTCCAGGCTGCGCTCCAAAAGCTCGCCTTCGGCCGAATGCGCCGCGGCGATATGGGCGACGGCCTCCGGCAGATCCATGCTGAAGCAGATGAAGACGCCGTAGCCGGGATGGCGCACGGAAGGAAAGCCGACGGCATAGGGATCGGCCTTCCAGCGCTTCACATTGTCGGGCTGGAACTCCCAGACTTTTCCGATGTCGTGGCAGAGCGCGCCGGCGATGAGGATATCGCGGTTGTAGCGGAAGTTCGGGAAGAGGCCTGCCATCTCTTCGGCGCTCTTCAGTGCCAGCCGGCAGACCGAACGCATGTGGTCGCATTGCGTGCCGGTGAGCAGCGGGTTCGAATCGTAGTTTCCAGAGGGCTTCATCTCGCCGATCTGCGTGAAGCCATGCGCTTCGAGGGCTGCGACCCAGGCGTCGATCACCTTGTCGCGGAGATCGCGATCCTCGATCCATTCGATCTCCGGCATCTCTGCGACACGGGCCGCGCGCTTGGCCTGCG
>SEEM01000220.1 GCA_004144595.1 Hyphomicrobiales bacterium | reverse complement strand
CAACTGCTGCTTTGGTTCAACCTCGCGCTGGTCTTCCCGACGCTGGGCATCCCCGGCCTGTTCTCGTTCAAGACCGTGGAGGTGATGACGCCTTTCGTCGCCGCATTGCTTGGGCTCGGCATCCAGCAGGGCGCCTTCACCGCGGAGGTGGTGCGCGCCGGCCTGCTCTCGGTCGATAACGGCCAGTACGAGGCCGCGCAGACGCTGGGGATGACGCGGCTGCAGCTGCTGCGGCGGATCATCATGCCACAGGCGATGCGCGTGATCGTGCCGCCGATCGGCAACGAGTTCATCGGCATGGTCAAGCTCACCTCGCTGGCGAGCGTCATTCAGTTCGCCGAGATCCTGCACAGCGCGCAGAACATCTACTACGCCAATTCGCGCGTCATCGAGCTGCTGATCGTCGCGGCGATCTGGTACCTGGTGGTGGTCACCGTGCTCAGCCTGATCCAGGGCCGGATCGAAGCCTATTACGCCCGCGGCGTCGCCGCGCCGGCGCAGCGCTGAGGAAGCAGGCATGAACGACACCCTGCCTCAGGTCCGCACGACCGATCCCGACCACCTCGCCGCCGGCGCCCCGCTCGTCCTGGCCGAGAGGGTCGAGAAGCAGTTCGGCCCGCTCAAGGTGCTGAAGGGGATCGACATCGCCGTCCCCAAGGGCGAGGTGCTCTGCATCATCGGCCCCTCCGGCTCGGGCAAGAGCACCTTCCTGCGCTGCATCAACCAGCTCGAACGGATCGATGGCGGCGCGCTCTGGGTCTCCGGCGAGCGCGTCGGCTATCACCGCGAGGGCAACAAGCTTTACGAGCTCGACGACAAGGCGATTGCCCGTCAGCGTCGCTCGATCGGCATGGTGTTCCAGCGCTTCAATCTTTTCCCGCACCTGACCGCGCTGCAGAACGTCATCGAGGGGCCGGTGCAGGTCCTGCGCGAGCCGAAGGCGAGCGTGACCGCCCGGGCGCTCGCCCTGCTAGATCGCGTCGGCCTCGCCGACAAGCGCGATGCCTATCCCTCGCAGCTCTCCGGCGGCCAGCAGCAGCGCGTCGCCATCGCCCGCTCGCTCGCGATGCGGCCGGAACTGCTGCTCTTCGACGAGCCGACCTCGGCGCTCGATCCTGAGCTGGTCTCCGAAGTGCTGAAGGTCATGCGCGACCTCGCCGAGACCGGCATGACCATGATCTGCGTCACCCATGAGCTCGGTTTCGCCAGGGATGTCGGCCACCGCGTCGCCTTCATGGACCAGGGCCAGATCGTCGAGATCGGCGATCCGCGTTCGGTGCTGGTCGAGCCCCGGGAAACCCGTACCCGCGCCTTTATCAACGCCGTCCGCCACTGATCACAAAAAGGGGAATACCATGTCGAAACAATCCATCCTGCTCGGCCTCTCGGCGATCGCGCTTTGCGCCACCGCCGGCTTCGCGCAGGCCCAGAGCCTGCCGGCGCGCATCCTCGAAAAGAAATCGATTTCGGTGGCCAACGTGCCGAACTATCCGCCGCTCGAATTCAAGGACCCCAAGACTGGCACGCTCACCGGCCTCGACATCGACCTCGGCAATGCGATCGCCCAGAAACTCGGCATCACCATCAAATGGGAGGAGATCGGCTTCGAGGCGATGATCCCGGCGCTGACCACCGGCCGCGTCGACATGATCCTGTCGGGCATGAGCGACCTGCCGACGCGGCGCGAAACCCTGGATTTCGTCGATTATCTCGCCTCGGGCGCGCAGTTCTACACCAATGCCGACCGCAAGGACGAGTTCAAGGACCTCGCCGCGCTCTGCGGCAAGAAGGTCGGCGCCAGCCGCCGCACCTCCTTCCCGAAGGAGATGGAGACCTGGAGCAAGGAGAACTGCGAGGCCAAGGGCAAGCCGGCCATGCAGATCGTCGGCACGGAAGGCTCGGCCGATGCCCGCACGCAACTGCGCCAGAAGCGCCTCGATGCCGCCGTGCAGGGCAGCGAGACCCTGCCCTATCTGATGGGCCAGGAGCCCGGCAACTACGCCATCCTCGGCACCCCCTTCACCACCGTCTTCCAGGGCCTCGCCTTTGCGAAGAAGGACACCGAATTGCGCGACGCCGTCGCCAAGGCCTTCGCCACCATGCTGACTGACGGCACCTACGCCGCCGTGCTGAAGAAATGGGAGCTCGGCGAGGCCAAGGTCGACAAGCTGATGATCAACGGCGAAGCCAAGAACTGATCACGTCTGAATCCGTATCCGTCGCGCCCCGGCCATACGGCAGGGGCGCGCCTCTCGAAAGACGACCTCCATGCTGACCGACTTCCCCCATCGCGTCGCCAATCTCGCCGACCCGGCGCCGGACTATCCCTGGCCGGAGGGCTATCGCAGCGCAGTCTTTCCGGCCTTCGACGTCGATGCCGAGACGGCCTGGCTGAACTACGATGCGAAGAATACCGACCGGCTGGTGACGCTCTCCCATGGCGGCTATGAGCAGCGCGTCGGCGTGCCGAAGATCCTCGAGCAGCTTCGTCTCATGGAGATCAAGGCGACCTTCTTCATTCCCGGCTGGGTCGTCGAAGTGCATCCGGCGATGTGCGAATCCATCGCCAGGGACGGCCACGAGATCGGCCATCATGGCTATTCGCACAAGCGGCCCGAGCCCGGCGACTTCGCCGTCGACAAGGAGGAGATCGACAAGACGCTCGACATCTTCAAGCGCTTCCTCGGCGTCACGCCGGTCGGCTACCGCGCGCCCTCCGGAGAGAATTACGACGAGCTGCTCGGCTATCTCCGCGACAAGGGCATCCTCTACTCCTCTTCCTTCCGCGACGACATCCGGCCCTACCGCCACAAGCTGCGCGACGGCTCGAACGGCCCGATCGAATTGCCGGTGGACATGTATTTCGACGACTGGCTCTACGGACTGTCGCAGCGCTTCTCCCCGCGCCCGATGTTCCCGAAGGAGCATGTGCTCTCGATCTGGAACGACGAGCTCGACCAGCTCCGCGAATGGGGCGGCCTCGTCTCGATGGTGATGCACCCGCAGGTCTCTGGGCGCCCGATGCGGATCGGCATCATGCGCGAATTCCTGGCGAGGGCGCGCGGGTTCGGCGACGTCTGGATCGCGACCGGCGAGCAGATC
>SEEM01000219.1 GCA_004144595.1 Hyphomicrobiales bacterium | reverse complement strand
ACCCTGCCGCTTGCGCAAGGGGAGAGCGCCGAAGGCGCCCAGCGCCCAGCCCGCCGCGCCATAGGACGCCAGCCCGCCGAGACAGAGCAGGCCGAGCGCACCGACCCGCTGCAAGGCCGGCTGATCGAAGGCCAACGGCCCGGCAAGCAAGCGCAGCAGAAGCTCCAGCACGGCGAGCATGATGGCGCTGGCGCCGAGACTGGCGGCGATCGGCCGCAAGCTGCTGAGGCTCGGGCGCCAGATGCGATCGCGCAGCAGAGCTCCGCCGAGCAGGCAGGCCTGCGCCACGAAGGCGCATGTCGCTGCGAGCGCGGCCATCCCCGCCGCATTGCCCTCATCCGCCAGCCAGAACCCGATCACGGCAGCGACCATAACCGCGAGGCCGCCGGCGATCAGCGGCAGGCGCGGCGACCGGCGCGCGAAATAGACCTGGCCGAAGACCTTTGCGGCAATGGCGAAGGGCAGGCCGTAGCCGAACATGGCCAGTGCCGCTGCCGTGCGGGCACGATCGGCGGCGTCAAAACGGCCATATTCGAACAACGCCGAGACGATCGGCCCGGCCAGCGCGACGAGCGCGGTCGCGGCCGGCAGGGCAAGGGCGAGGCCCAGCGCCAGCGCCTGCCCGAGCATGGCGTCAGGTCCTTCGCGCCTCGCCGCCAGCGCCATGTCGGAGAGCACGACGGTGCCCATCGCCACGCCGACGAAGCCGAGCGGGAGCTGGAAGACGCGATCGGCATAATAGAGGGCCGAAACGGCGCCCGGACTGATCGAGGCGATCTGGGTCGCGACCAGCAGGACGAGCTGGGCGGCAGAAGCAGCGAGCAGTGTTGCACCGCCGGTGCGGACGAGCCGCGTCATGTCCGGCGACCAGCGCAGACCGGGGCGCGGCAGGCCTGGGCCGCGCAGCGCCACGAGAATCATGACGAGATGGGCGAGGCCAGTCAGGCTGGTGCAGAGCGCGAGCCAGCGCGCGCCCGTCTCCGGCTGCGCGCCCTTCGCATGCAGCAGCAGGAGCACGACCAGCAGGATCGCGTTCATCAGCGCCGGGGCCAGTGCCGCGACCGTGAAGCGTTTCTCGGCATTGAGCAACGCCGCCAGCATGGCGGCCAGCGTCGTCAGGAACAGGAAGGGCAGCATCAATCGCGTGTAGGACGCCGCCAGCGCTAGGGTTTCCGGCGCATCCGCAAAACCGCCGGCGAGGCCAAGGACGAGCCAGGGCGCGAACAACTCGCCCAACCCGACCAGCACCAGCAGCAGCATGCCGAGCTGCGCGGCCGCCTCCCCGGCAAAGCCGCGCGCCGACACCTCGCCGCGCTCGCCCTTGATCGCGTGATAGAGCGGCACGAAGGGCGCATTCAGCCCACCTTCGCCGAGCACGCGCCGGACGAGATTGGGCAGTCGCAAAGCCGCCAGGAACGCGTCGGCGACGGGTCCGCCGCCGAGCAGGCGCGCAATCAGCACGTCGCGGGCAAAGCCGAGCAGGCGCGATGCGATCGTGGCCGCGCCGACGATGGCGGAATCGCGGGCGATGCGGGAGGATTCCGGCGCGGATGCCGCCGGCTTCTCCATCAGAGAATGAACCGACTCAGATCGGCATTCTTGGCGAGGTCGCCGATGCGCGCCTCGACGTAAGGAGCATCGATCGTCACGGCCTCGCCCGAGCGGTCCGGCGCCGTGAAGGAGATTTCGTCGAGGATGCGCTCGATCACGGTCTGGAGCCGGCGCGCGCCGATATTCTCGACCGTGGAGTTCACCTCGACGGCGATACGGGCGATGGCGTCGATCGCGTCGGGCGTGAAGGTGACCGCGACCTCCTCGGTCGCCATCAGCGCCACGGACTGCTTGATCAGGCTCGCTTCCGTCTCGGTCAGGATGCGCTTGAAATCCTCGATGTCGAGCGGGTTGAGCTCGACACGGATCGGCAGGCGGCCCTGCAATTCGGGCAGCAGGTCGGATGGCCGCGAAACGTGGAAGGCGCCGGACGCGATGAAGAGGATGTGATCGCTCTTCACGGCGCCATGCTTGGTCGCGACGGTCGTACCCTCGATCAGCGGCAACAGGTCGCGCTGCACGCCTTCGCGCGAGACATCGGCGCCGCCCTTGCCCTCGCGGGCGCAGATCTTGTCGATCTCGTCGAGAAAGACGATGCCGTTCTCCTCGACCTCGCGGATCGCGGCCTGGACGATCGCATCCTGGTCGATCAGCTTGTCG
Organism: Hyphomicrobiales bacterium; assembly: GCA_004144595.1. Lineage (GTDB taxonomy): Bacteria > Pseudomonadota > Alphaproteobacteria > Rhizobiales > Beijerinckiaceae > Allobosea. Next base: position 892 of record SEEM01000219.1, on the reverse strand, counting down.
CTCTCCTCGGCCAGCAGCGGCTGGTAGGCGTCCTTGACCTGGACGCGCTTGGGCTTGCCCTTCTGGCCGAAAGCCTTGCCGAACATGTCGGAGAGATTGATCGCGCCGATCGAGGCGCCGGGCATGCCGGGAACCTCGAACATCGGCGCGTTCGCACCGGAACCCGTCGTCATCTCGACCTCGATCTCCTTGTCGTCGAGCTCGTTGGCGCGCAGTTTGCGGCGGAAGGAATCGCGCGTCGCCTGGCTGGCATTCGCGCCGACGAGGGCGTCGAGCACCCGCTCCTCGGCCGCGACATGGGCCTTCGCCTGGACGCCCTTGCGCCGGTTTTCGCGGACCAGCGCGATCGCCACCTCCAGCAGGTCGCGCACGATCGATTCGACGTCGCGGCCGACATAGCCGACTTCGGTGAACTTGGTCGCCTCGACCTTGAGGAAGGGCGCGTTGGCAAGCTTGGCGAGGCGCCGCGCGATCTCGGTCTTGCCGCAGCCGGTCGGCCCGATCATCAGGATGTTCTTCGGCGAGACCTCCTCGCGCAACGGCCCTTCGAGCTGCTGGCGGCGCCAGCGGTTGCGCAGCGAGATGGCGACAGCGCGCTTGGCATCCTTCTGGCCGACGATGAAGCGGTCGAGCTCGGAGACGATCTCGCGGGGGGAGAAACTGGTCACTGCTAGTACTCGCTATCGGGCTTCATCGTCTTATTTGGAAATCGGACGGCTTCGCTCCCGCTCGCCTTTGCGATGAAGCGGTCGAGCTCCGAGACGATCTCGCGGGGGAGAAGCTGGTCATTGAACGAGCGTTATCCGGAATGAGTGATCGAGGCGACGGAAGGCCGGGCTCAAGCCGCTTCGAGCGTCTCGATGACGAGCGAATGGTTGGTGTAGACGCAGAT
>SEEM01000076.1 GCA_004144595.1 Hyphomicrobiales bacterium | reverse complement strand
TTGTCGAGCGCCTCGTCGAGGATCGTGAACGGCGTCGGCGAGCCTGTCGCGATCACGCCTTCGACATCGGCATAGCCGCCGACCAGATCGGCCTCGAACTTCGCCGCAAGCTGGCGCATCGCCAGGTTCTCCGGCAGGCAGGTGAGATACAGCGTCCGGATGCCGCGATTACGCGCGGCCGTAATCAGGCGCCCGAAGAATTGCGCGCCGACGCCGCGCCGGCGCCAAAGCGTCTCTACGCTGAAGGCCGCTTCGCCGGTCGACGTGATGATGTCTTCAAGGCCGCGCAGTTCTGCCGCGCCGCGCACCGCGCCGTCCACGACATAAGCATAGACCAGCCCACCGACGCCGAAGGTCGTCCTGGCGTAGTTCTCCAGGAACGCGTCATTGACCGCCGTGCCGAACCGCTGGCGGCGCGTGACCGGGTCGAGCCTGAGCAGATGCTCTTTGAAAAGATCGCGCTCCGTCGGCCAAAGCCGCCGGATCACGCCATCGCCGGCTATTTTGCCGGATTGTCGCGAACGAGCCAAATTATCATCTCCTGAACCGCGCAAGTGCCGCGCTAACCGACCAGGAGGCGTTGTCTTCCCTAACTCGTCTTGCACATCATACCCGGCGCGCCCGATTGCAAGGGCACGGACTGCGGCATTTTCGCCGGACCTGCGATAAAGCGGCCCCAAAATCCGGCCGCCGCATGCAGCCAACGCATGGCGAACACAAAAGATGACGTTGGGACGACAGCCAAAAACGGCTATAACGAGGTGAAATTTCGTGCGACAATTTCGTATTGACCCCGATGACGGCGCGCCCGGCTTGCGCTAGGTTGCGTGCTCCCGGTCACTCATATTTGAAGATCCATGTTCGATCGTCGCAAGCCTCCCGCTGCCCAGCCTTTCGTCACGCACGAAAACATCGAAGCCAAGGTCAAGTGGTTCGACCCCGAGAAGGGGTTCGGTTTCGCGTCGCCCTCCGATGGTTCGGGCGATGTCTTCCTGCATGTTTCGGCCATCGGCCCGTTGGATCAGCAGGATCTGCTGCCCGGCGCCACGATCGTTGCCGATCTCGGCGAAGGCCGCCGCGGCCTCCAGGTCGTAGCGATCCATGAGATCGACGCCTCGACGGCAACTCAGACCGCGCCGGCTGCCCGTGCCTTCTCGCCCCGTCCTCCGCGCGATGACTTCGGCGGTGGCGATCGTGGCGGCTATGGCGGTGGTGATCGCGGCGGCTACGGCGGCGGCGATCGCGGCGGCTACGGCGGCGGTGACCGCGGCGGCTTCGGCGGCGGTGATCGCGGCCCGCGCGGCGGCGGCTTCCAGGATCGCGACAGCGGCCCGGTCGAAGGCCCCTATGATGGCGCCGTGAAGTTCTTCAATTCGGATCGCGGCTTCGGCTTCATCGCCCCGGACAAGGGTGGCCCGGACGTGTTCCTGCACGTGTCTTCGCTCGGCCGCAGCGGCCTGCAGCCGCCGATGGACGGGCAACGCGTTCGGTTCTCGATCCGCACCGGCCGCAAGGGCCCGGAAGCCGCCGACGTCAGCTTCATCTGACGCAGGCACCGCTTCGCTAAAAGTATCGAAGGCCCGCCAAACGGCGGGCCTTTTCTTTTGGGGTCGACCGGGCGCGTGACAGGCGCACCGCCGAAGCGGCACGCCCGGCAAGACTCAGTGGCCGTGGTCGTCGCCTTCCAGGCCGCCCATATGCTTCTGGGTGTAGAGTTCGAGGCCGATGCGGCTGATCAGGTCGAGCTGCGTCTCCAGGAAGTCGATATGACCTTCCTCATCCTTCATCAGGGCCTTGAACAGGTCCTCGGAGGGGTAGTCACCGACCTCGCGGCAATACTTCGCCGCTTCCTGGTAGGCCGCGCGGGCCTCGATCTCGGCCTTGAGGTCGCATTCGATCACCTCCTGGACCGTTTCGCCGATGCGCATCTGGTCGAGCGTCTGGAGGTTCGGGAAGCCTTCGAGGAAGAGGATGCGGTCGACGAAGCGGTCGGCATGGACCATTTCCTCGATCGATTCCTTCTTCCAGGTCTTGGCCATCTCCTTCAGGCCCCAGTTGTCCAGCATGCGGTAATGCAGCCAGTACTGGTTGATGGCGGTGAGCTCCGAGCGCAGCCCCTTGTTGAGATACTCGATGACCTTCTTGTCGCCCTTCATGGGGAGCACTCCGCAATCCACATTAGAATGATCCTAATGTAGACATGGTCTGCCGGGAAGTGAAGGGGTAAATCGCGATCCCGGCGCTTTTGATCGAGACCGGGACCAAGCGCCGGCCTCAGGCCGCGACGCTTTCCTCGACGAGTTCGATTCCATCGAACATGCGCCCAACCGAGACATGCACCGCGCATTCGATCTCGCGGCTGGCGCAACTGCCGCATTGCGTCGCGCAGACTGCGCGCGCCTCGGCCAGAAGCGCCCGGACCTCGCGCGCGCAACGCCCGCAATCCGGGCTGCAGCCCAGACAGTCATAGACCTCGCCGGCCGTCCGGGGGCCGCTGCCATCGGCAGCGACGGTCCCCTTGATCTGGCCGCAGGACAGGACGTTGCAGGAGCAGACGATCACGCGTGATGGCCCACCACGCGCTTGGTCAGGGTCTCCTCGCCATCCGCGCTGCGCAGGCGCACGATGACCTCGACCGAGGAGATCACCATGCCCTCGGGCGCATCGGGCAGGCCGGCGACCTGGATCATCGAACCCGGGATATCGGTGACGGTCTCGTCGTCCTCGTTGTAGAAATGGTGGTGCTCGGAGACATTGGTGTCGAAGAAGGTCTTCGGACCGGAAACGGAAACCTGTCGCAGCAGCCCGGCTTCCGAGAACTGGCGCAGCGTGTTGTAGACGGTCGCGAGCGAAAGCGGCTCGCGCGCCCGCAGCGCCTCCTCATAGAGCATCTCCGCGCTGACATGGCGGTCGCCCTTGGCGAAGAGCAGCCAGCCCAGCGCCATGCGCTGGCGCGTCGGGCGCAAACCAGCCGTCCGCAACCGCGCCTTCACGGCGCTGATCGGGCAGCTCGAAGGGTTTTTCTGCGGCCACGGAATATGATCGGCCGCCACGGGCCGGTGATCCTGATCCTTGCTCGCCAGAACGCTCATTGTAACGCCTTCCACACGCCGAACCTCGGCAGCGTAGTTTAGAAATTATCTAAACTACTGATATTATTGCTATTTTTGGCAAACCACCGCTCGGATGTCAATCTCCGGGCCTGCGACATCGGGCAGCGCCCACAGCACATCGGCGTGATCGCCGCGCCCATGTTGGGCCATGGACGCATGGCCGGGCGCTATCGCTTCGAGCATCGGCAGCCTTGGGGACGGCGGCTCGGTTTCCCGGAATCGCCCTAGTGGCCGCCCCCTGCGGCGCCCGCCGCCGGCTTGGGCGGCTTGCGCAGGAACAGCGACATCAGGACCAGACTGCCGAAGATCATGGTCAGGCCGAGGAAGACGTCGCCGAAGGCCATGACGAGCGCCTGCTTGTGGACGCGCTGATTGATCAGGGCGAGCGCCATCGTCTGCGCGGCATCGCCATAATCGATGAATCGCTGCGCCGTATTGGCGATCGCCTCCTCCGCCACCTGCCGCCCGGCGGCAACCATCTCATGCAGCCGGGTGATGTGCAGGTCCGTGCGCGTGTTCAGCAGCGTATTGATCACCGCCAGCCCGACGGCACCGCCGAGGTTGCGGGTGAGATTGTACAGGCCCGACGCGTTCTTGAGCTGCTGCGGCGGCAGCGAGCCCAGCGCGATATTGTTGATCGGCACCATGCACAGCATGAGCGAGCAGCCGCGCAAAATCTGTGGAACGAGGAGTTCGTGGAAATCCCAGTCCGACGTGATGAAGGACGCCCACCAGGTGCCGAGCGCAAAGCCACCGAAGCCGATCATCATCATGATGCGTGGGTCGAGCTTGGCCGAGAGCCGTCCCGCGACCGGCGCCGTGAAGAACATGCACAGGCCGGTGACGAACATCGTTTCGCCGATCATCAGCGCGTCATAGCCGCGGATACGACCGAGATAGACCGGATAGAGATAGGTCAAGCCATAGAGGCCGATGCCCATGGTGAAGGAGAACAACGAGCCGAAGGCGAAGTTGCGGTTCCTGAACGCGTACAGATCGACCAGGGGGTCGTCGCGCGTCAGCGCCCGCCAGAAGAACAGCACCGCGCCGATGACCATGGAAACCGAGAAGAACACGATCTCATGGCTCTGGAACCAGTCGAGTCGCGTGCCTTCTTCCAGCACATACTCCAGGCTGCCGAGAAAGGTGGCCATGGCTGCCAGCCCCAGCCAATCGAAGCGCTTGATCAGGCTGTGGTCCGGCTTGTCGAAATCGATCAACATCCAGGCCGCGATCGTAACCCCGATGCCGGGCACGACATTGACCAGGAAGAGCCAGTGCCAGGAAAAGGCATGGCTGAGATATCCACCCACGGTAGGCCCGATCGTCGGCGCCAGCGTTGCGACGAGGCCGATCAGCGGCGAGATGATCGGCCGCTTCGAGGGGGGAAAGATGGTGAAGGCCGCGGCGAAGACGCCAGGGATCATGCCGCCGCCGATGAAGCCCTGCACCGCCCGCCACAGGATCATCTCGTTGATCGATGTGGCCTGAGCGCACAGCACGCTGGCGATGGTGAAGCCCGCCGCCGCGATCGAGAAGAACACGCGCGTCGACAGCGCCCGGCTGAGATAGCCGGAAAGCGGGATCATGATCACTTCCGCGATCAGATAGGCGGTCTGCACCCAGGCGACCTCGTCGGACGACGCCGAAAGACCGGCCTGGATCTCCGCCAGCGAGGCCGAGACGATCTGGATGTCGAGGATCGCCATGAACATGCCGAACACCATCGCCATGAAGGCGAGGATGCGGCGGAGCGGGATGGCGTCCGAAGCCGGGGGCGCTCCCGCCGGCGCATTCAGGGTCGCGGTGGCCATGCTGGCCTACCTTTCCTCGGGGTCATCTCGTGCGCACTGCGACATGTGGATGCCGCTGCGCAGACACGGGACCGTCATCAGAACGAGGCGCCCTCACAGAACCGGGAGCCGATACCTTCTTGCCGCGTCAGCGCTGCGCAGCCGGCCTCGGGTCGATCGAGACCACGACCGACATGCCCGGCCGCAGCACATGCTTCGCTGTCGACGCCGGGTCGAGCATGATCCGCACCGGCACGCGCTGGACGATCTTGGTGAAGTTGCCGGTCGCGTTGTCGGGCGGCAGCAGAGTGAAGACCGAGCCCGTTCCGCCGGCGATGCCGCTGACCGTGCCGTGGAAGACCTGCCCCGGCAGAGCGTCGACGGTGACGCTGGCCTTGTCGCCGGTCTTCAGCGGCCCGACCTGCGTCTCCTTGAAGTTGGCGTCGACATAGACCTGGTCGAGCGGAACGATCGACATCAGGCGCTTGCCGGCACCGACGAGATCGCCGATCTGGACATTGGTGTTGGCGATGATGCCGTCGATCGGTGCTGCGATCTTCATGAAGGAGAGATCGCGCTCGGCCTTCTGTTCGGCGACCTTGAGCTCGTCGATCTGACGGGCGGCCTCGATGCGCTGCGCTTCCAGCACCTTGATGTTCGCCTGCGCCTGCACGACGCCGGCCTTGGCGCTGGCCAGCGCGGCGATGGCCTGGTCGCGGCCCGCCGTCGCGGCATCGAGCGTCGCCTGCGAGCCATAGGACTTGGCGGCGAGGCTGCTCGCGCGGTCGAAATCGGCGGCCGTGCGCGTCACTGCCGCCTCGGCCGAGTTCTGCTGTGCCTGAGCCTGCAACTGGGCGGCGCGCGCCGCCTCGACCTGGCTGTCGATACGCGCGAATGTCGCCTGCGCCGTCGCGGTCTTGGCGCGAGCACTGTCGAGCGCGATCTTCCAGTCGCCGTCGTCGAGCGCGACCAGCGGCTGCCCGGCCTTGATCTCCTGGTTCTGCCGCACCGAGACGGACGCGATATTGGCGGAGAGCTTGGCCGAGACCGTCGCCATCTCGGCGCCGACATAGGCGTCGTCGGTCGAGATGATGAAGCGGCCATTGCGCCACCAATCGATGCCGTACCACAGCCCGGCGCCGACGAGAGCGGCTGCCACGACGAGAAGTGCACCGCGCTTCAGCGGGCTCTTTCCGGATTTGGCCTTGGCCTCGGTGGCTTCAGGTGCAGCGCTCTTCGCCTGCCCGTCGCGGGCGGTGGCGGGCTCGGCCGGCTGGGCGGTCTCGGCCTTGGCATCGACCAGCTTCAGCCTGTCGCGGCGCGGTTCGGCAACGGTTTCAGCAGACATTGGGCGTCCTGCATATCAATTCGAACCATCTGGTTCGATTGCGCTTGAAATAGCGCGGCGCATGATGCATATCAAGTCAAATCGAACCAGTTGGTTCGATTCTTTTTTCGCAGCTGCCATGCAGTGCCTGCAGGTCGGGCCGGAATGTGATGTCGGAAATCTCTGAAAGCCCCGTAAGGACGGGACCCCGCAATCGCCGGATCGCCGGCGCAGACCCCGACAAGCGCCGCCAGATTCTCGACGGCGCTTTGCAGGTCTTCACCTCGCGCGGCTTCGACGCCGCCAGCATGAACGACATCGCGGCCGCGGCGAACGTCTCGAAAGGGACGCTCTACGTCTATTTCGAGGACAAGGAGCATCTCTTCGTCGACCTGATCCAGCGCGAGCGCGAAGCCCAGAAGCGCGGCGCCATCGAGGCGCTCAACGAGGACCCTGATCCGGTTCGCGCCCTCACCAATTTCGGTCACTGCATCGTGCGGATGATCAACGGCGACCTCGCCGTCAGCGCCCATCGGGTCGTCATCGGCGTCGCCGAACGCATGCCCGATCTCGGACGCGGCTTCTACGAAAACGGCCCCATGCTGGGCTCGCGCCTGATCGCCGGCTATCTCGACCGGATGGTCGCCGAAGGCAAGCTCGCGATCGACGACACCTATCTCGCCGCCGTCCAGTTCCTTGATCTCTGCCAGTCGACGCTGACGCGCCCGCGCCTGTTCAACGCCGTCCGCACCCCGCCGAGCGATGCGGAGATCCGCCGCGTCGTCGCCTCAGCCATGGCGATGTTCATGGCGCGCTACGGTGTAAAGCGACAGGGCTGAGACGCGCCGCCGTCAGGCGATGACCTGCCTGGCGCGGATACGCTCGCGATGGGCCGTGTAGAGCCCAGAAGCCGCGATGATCGCCGCGCCGACATAGGTCCAGATATCCGGGATCGCGGCGAAGACCAGATAGCCGAAAATCGAGGACCAGAGCAGTTGCGAATAGGCGAAGGGCGCGAGCAGCGACGCGTCCGCATAGCGGAAAGCCTGGATCAGGAAGATATGCCCGATCGTCGAGATGCCACCGACGAAGATCCCGATCAGCACCGCCTTGAGATCGAGCGCCTGCCAACTCAGCGGGACGGCCATCGACAGCAGGATGAAGCCGATCGTAGCGGAATAGGCCAGCGTCACCACCGGAATCTCGGTGCGGCTCATCATCCGGGTCATGATCAGCGAAAATGCCCAGAAGAACGACGAGCCGAGAACGAAGAACGACGCACTATGGAAACCGTCCCCGCCGGGACGCACCACGACCAGCACGCCGACCAGCCCGACGATCGTCGCTATCCAACGCCGCCAGCCGACGATTTCGCCGAGGATCGGGATCGACAGCGCCGTCACGAAGAGCGGCGAGACGAAGGAGGTGGCGGTTGCGTCCGCCATCGGCAGGTCGTGCAGCCCCGCGACGAAGAGGATCGAGGAGATCGTTACGCCCAACGCACGCAGCACCTGCAGGCCGGGCCGGCGTGTGTTCATCCTGCGAAAGCCGCCGGTGAAGGCGATGGTCACGAGCATGATCGCGGCGAAGGTGCCGTAGCGCATCCAGGAGATCTGAAGTGCCGGCAGGGTGGTCGCGAGGTATTTGGAAGCGATGTCGCCGCTGCACATGAAGATCGACGAGAGCAGCAGGAGCGCGATGCCGCGCGCGGAATTGTCGATGCGGAGAGGCCTGCCTTCCTGCGGAGGGACGACCGGCGGTTCAGGGAGAGGAGCGTTGGGCAAAGGCTCGGTTCGCGCGCAAGGACTGCACAAGACTTAGCCCTTTTGCCCTGCATAGCCACACGCAAAGACGGTTGCCCGCCCATGCGCGTGGACATTGCCGGTGAACCTTGCCCGGTTTTGGGGCAGGGTCCGGCGCGCGGCCTGCTTCAGGCCGCCTGCTTGCGGGGCTGGATCAGCTTGCGGTTGACCAGGACCTCGGCGATCTGCACCGCGTTCAGCGCCGCACCCTTGCGCAGGTTGTCGGAGACGCACCAGAAGGCGAGGCCGTTCTCGACGGTCGCGTCCTCGCGGATACGCGAGATGTAGGTCGCGTCCTCGCCGGCCGCCTCATGCGGGGTGATGTAGCCGCCGGGCTCGTGCTTGTCGATGACGAGGATGCCCGGCGCCGTGCGCAGCACCTCGCGCGCCTCCTCGGCCGTAATCGGCTTCTCGCACTCGATGTTGACGCTCTCGGAATGGCCGATGAAGACCGGCACGCGCACGCAGGTCGCGGTCAGCTTGATCTTCTTGTCGAGGATCTTCTTGGTCTCGACCATCATCTTCCACTCTTCCTTGGTGAAGCCGTCTTCCATGAAGACGTCGATCTGCGGAATGAGGTTGAAGGAGATGCGCTTGGGAAACTTCTTGGTGGTGACCTCGCCGGCCGTGAACACGGCGCGGGTCTGGTTGAAGAGTTCGTCCATGCCTTCCTTGCCGGCGCCGGAGACCGACTGGTAGGTCGAGACGACGACGCGCTTGATGCCGAACCTGTCGTGCAGCGGCTTCAGCGCCACGACGAGCTGCGCGGTCGAGCAGTTCGGGTTGGCGATGATGTTCATCTTGGTGAAGCCGGCAGCAGCCGCAGCGTTCACCTCGGGCACGATCAGCGGCACGTCCGGATGCATGCGGAAGGCCGAGGAATTGTCGATGACGACGGTGCCCTGCGCGCCGATCTTCGGCGACCATTCCTTCGAGACATCTCCGCCCGCCGACATCAGGCAGATATCGGTGTCGGAGAAGTCGTAATGCTCCAGCGCCTTGCACTTCAGCGTCTTGTCGCCGAAGGAAACCTCGGTGCCGATCGATCGCGAGGAGGCGAGCGCCACGACCTCGCTGACCGGGAAAGCGCGCTCGGCGAGAATGTCCAGCATCTCGCGGCCAACATTGCCGGTTGCACCGACCACTGCGACCTTGAAGCTCATGATGTGATCCTTTGCGGATAAGGCGGTTAGGGTCTCCCTTTGGGGGGCCGCCCCGCTCCGAATTCGGGCGGGTTCGGCCATCTTCCCCCGCCGGGGGGAGATGGACCCGGAACCGAGGCGAAGCGTCAGCGCGACGAGCCGGTTTTCCCGGTCGTCGTTTTGGTCGTGAGTTTCGTCGTCGTCGGACGGACAGTCACAGAGCCAATCCCGAAGGGCTGAAAGCTTCGCTAGGCGGCGCAAACTTGCACCGCGCCCTGTCAGAACACCCAAGGCGACGAAAAGTCAATCTTCTCCGCATCGCCGGCTCCGCGTCACCCATTAACCTTGCCCGTTGACCTCCTGTTCACGCTGCCGGCCGATCGCGCGGTTCCGGTAACCCGACGGCCACTCCCTCGGTTCAGCCTGCCGCCCGAGTGAGGATTGCGGCGGTCGCGCCGCGCGGGAGTAACGGGTTGCGTTTGCATACGGACGATTTGATGGCGCGGGCTCAGCCTCTGTTGCGGCTGCTGCGACGCGGCTGGCTCGGCGCCGGCACGCTGTCTCGCGTCGCATGGGCATGGGTCGCGAAGATCGATCTCGTTCCGCTTCTGATCACCGGCACCGACCGGATCGAAGCGGGTTTGCGGATCGCCGGCCGTGCCGGCCGCCGCCTCCTGCCGCGCGGCGGCCTCGGTCTGCCGGGCGCGCTCGCCTGGCGCATCGCCGCCGCGCTCGGCGGCATCGGCCTGACGGCAGCGCTCGTCGCCAGCCTTTCGGGGAATGGCGAAGGCCGGTCCCAGCTCGCCAGCCTGGCATCTCCGGTCGCTGCCGCCACGCCCCAGAGCGCCGTCACCGGCCGCAAGCCGCTGCTCGGGGCGACGGAAGCGGACTGGATCGCGATCAATCGCCCGATCGCCATCTTCAACCTCGAAGCCCCCGAGCTGGGTCGGACCCCTCCGATCATCGAGGCTCGCCGCAGCCAGGACGGCCTCCAGCGCGAGGATTTGCTGAGCTTCGGTGATTTTGCCGGATCCACCCCGCATCTCTCGCTGCACCTCCGGACAGGAGACGGCATAGCCGCTAACTCCCCTTCCTTCACGGTCGCACTCGTTCACGCTGCGGCGCTGCGCAGCCTTGCCGTCGAGCGTGGCAGCGCACCCGCCGTGATCGAGACCCGGTTCGGGGCGCTCGAAACCGCCGACATCGTGCTTGGCGACGGCACCGAAAGCCGCGCCTGCCTCGCATTCCGCACGGTCGGGCCCGATGCCCCCTTCGCGATAAGCGGCTGGTGGTGTGCCGGTGCGAAGCCCAGCGACCGCAAGCAGTTGAGCTGCCTGATCGACCGGCTCGACCTTGCCAATGCCGGCGCCGAACCCGAACTGCGCGCCGCCTTCGCCCGCAGCGAATTGCAGCGTCAGCCGGGCTGCGCGACTTCCCGCCTCTCGGCGACCGGCCGCAAGGTCTCCTGGCTCGACGCGAACGGCACCATGCCCGCCCTGCGCGTCAAGACCGCGACTGCCGAGCCGACGAAGCCGCCGGCGGAGCGACACCAGCGCCACGCAAAAAAGCCCCGTGCTCAGCGCTGATCGAACGCGCTAACAAAGTTGTTAACGACGCCGTGCTAACCTTTGCGTGGATTTTGGGATGCTTACATCGAGTGGATCAGTCCGCTCCCGGAGATAGCCGTCATGATGTCGTTCAAGCGCGTTGCCGCCCTCCTTGCCGTCACCGTTGCGGCCTCGACGGTCGTCGCGAGCATTGCCGAAGCGCAGAGCCGCCGCGGCCCGCTGCGCGTCACCGTGCAGAAGCGCAGCTATCTCGACGCGGGCAATGTCGTGCCGGTCGGCTCGATGAACCGCTATGCCAGCCAGCACATGTCGGCCTCGCCGGTCTATGCCGGCACGGGCGATCTCTACGGCGAAGGCACCCTGCCCGGCCGCATCGGCGCGGGCAGCAATCCCTTCGCCAACACCTTCGCGACGCCGCGCTTCTGAGACGCTTCTTTCTGAAGGACGCCTGTCATCCCGTGCGCGCTGCAGCGTGAAACGCTGCTGCGCAGACACGGGACCGCGTGACGAGAAGGCGCCTCTTTCTGAGAACGGTCCCGTGTCTGTGCAGCAGCACTATGTGCTGCAGCGCGCACGGGATGACACCCTTCGTTCAGCCGCCCTTACTCCGGCAACGCCTTGAGATAACGCACCGGCCGCCCGGGCGCGGCTGCATTCGCTGCATGCACGATCGCGTTCGCGTCGATCCCGAAATGCCGGTAGAGGTCAGCCACCGTGCCGGTCTGGCCAAAATGCTCGACACCGAGCGCCTTCTGCTTGTGGCCATGGACGCTGCCGAGCCAGGCCAGCGTCGCCGGATGCCCGTCCAGCACCGAGACGATCGCGCAGTCGCGCGAGAGTTCGCCGAGCAGCCGCTCGACATGGCTGGTCGCCGCGTGGTTGCCGCGCTGGCGCGCCCGCTCCGCCGCCTGCCAGCCGGCATTGAGCCGGTCCGCCGAGGTGATCGCCAGCAGGCCGACATCGCGCCGGTCCTCGGATAGAAGCCCAACCGCCTCGATCGCCTCAGGCGCCACCGCGCCGGTATATGCGATCACCACTGACGCGTTCGGCCCCGGCTTTCGGAGCCAATAGGCGCCGTCGATGATGGAACGCTCCAGTTCCGGCGTCATCGTCCGGCTCGGCTGCTCGACCTGCCGCGTGGAAAGACGCAGATAGACCGAGCCGCCGGTCTCGTCGCGCAGCCAGGTCCGCTCGTCGGGATCGCCCTCGCCGTCGCGCTGCATATAGTCGAAGGACCAGCGCATCATCACCGCCAACTCGTCGACGAAGGCCGGTTCGAACGAGCAGAGCCCGTCCTGGCTCATGCCGATCAGCGGCGTCGCGATCGACTGATGCGCGCCGCCCTCCGGCGCCAGCGTCACGCCGGACGGGGTCGCGACGACCATGAAGCGCGCATCCTGGTAGCAGGCATAGTTCAGCGCATCGAGCCCGCGCGAGATGAACGGGTCGTAGAGCGTGCCGATCGGGATCAGGCGCTCACCGAAGATCGAGTGCGACAGGCCGAGCGCCGAGAGGTTGATGAACAGGTTCATCTCGGCGATGCCGAGCTCGACATGTTGCCCCTTCGGCGAGAACTCCCATTTCTGCATCGAGGGAATGCGCTCGTCCTTGAAGGTGTCGGCCATCGACGCCTTGGCGAAGAGCCCGCGCCGGTTGACCCAAGGCCCGAGATTGGTCGAGACCGTGACGTCCGGCGCCGTCGTGACGATCCGGTCGGCCAATGGCCCGCCGGTCTTGGCAAGATCGTCCAGCACCTTGCCGAAGCCCATCTGGGTGGACATCGACGGCTGGATACCGGCCTCCAGCTTCGCCGGAACCGGCAGCTTCGGGGCCGAGAAGCGCCGCCGCCCTTCCGAGAAGAACGGCACTTTGTCGAGGAAGGCCCGCATCTCGCTTTCGGGCAGGGCAAGCCCCTCGAACAGATCCCATTCATGGCCGGGGCGGACGCCGTTCGCCTTGCGGAAGCCGTCGAGCTGCTCCTTGGTCATCAGCCCGGCATGGTTGTCCTTGTGCCCGGCGATCGGCAGGCCGAAGCCCTTGACCGTATAGGCGAGGAAGCAGACCGGCCGGTCATGGTCGATCGCCTCGAAGGCTTCGAGGATGGACGGCAGGTCATGGCCGCCGAGATTGCACATCAGCTTCGAGAGCTCGGCGTCGGAACGCTTCTCGATCAACGTGGTCACCGGCCCCTGGTCGCCGAGATCGTCCATCAGGCGCTTGCGCCAGGCCGCGCCGCCCTGGAAAGTCAGCGCGGAATAGAGCTGGTTCGGGCAGGCATCGATCCAGGCCTTGAGCCGCTCGCCGCCGTTTTCCTTGAAGGCGGCCTTTTGCAGCGCCCCGTATTTCAGCGTGACCACGTCCCAGCCGAAATTGCGGAACATCGTCTCGAAACGATCGTAGAGGCCTTCCCGGATCACGGCGTCGAGCGACTGGCGGTTATAGTCGATGATCCACCAGGTGTTGCGCAGGCCGTGCTTCCAGCCCTCCATCAGGGCCTCGAAGATATTGCCCTCGTCGAGCTCGGCATCGCCGATCAGCGAGACCATGCGGCCTTCCGGCCGATCCTTGGCCCAGCCATGCGCCTTCACGTAATCCTGCGTCAGAGACGAGAACAATGTCTGCGCCACGCCGAGACCGACCGAGCCAGTCGAGAAATCGACATCGTCGATATCCTTGGTGCGCGAGGGATAGCTCTGCGCGCCCTTGTAGCCGCGGAAGTTCTCGAGTTTTTCGCGGGTCTGCAGGCCCATCAGGTAGTTGATGGCGTGGAAGATCGGCGAGGCATGCGGCTTCACCGCGACCCGGTCCTGCGGCTTCAGCGCGGCCATGTAGAGCGCGGTCATGATCGTGGCGAGCGAGGCCGAGGAGGCCTGATGCCCGCCCACCTTCATCCCGTCTTCGTTCTGGCGGATATGGTTGGCGTT
>SEEM01000218.1 GCA_004144595.1 Hyphomicrobiales bacterium | reverse complement strand
TGCTTCGACGGCACCATCCCGGTCGAGCCGCAGGAGATCGACGGCAAGCCCAACTACAATATGGGGCCGGTCAAGTTCGCGACCGTGGCCGCCATGGTCTGGGGCATCGCCGGCTTCACGGTCGGCCTGCTCATTGCGCTGCAGCTCGCCTTCCCGGATCTCAACTTCGATCTGCCCTGGACCAATTTCGGCCGGATGCGGCCGCTCCACACCTCGGCGGTGATCTTCGCCTTCGGCGGCAACGTGCTGATCGGTACGTCCTTCTACGTCGTGCAGCGCACCTGCCGGGCGCGGCTGGCGGGCATCCTGTCGCCCTGGTTCGTCGTGCTCGGCTACAACTTCTTCATCGTCATCGCCGGCACCGGCTACCTGCTGGGCATCACCCAGGGCAAGGAATACGCCGAGCCGGAATGGTATGCCGATCTCTGGCTGACCATCGTCTGGGTCGTCTACCTGCTGGTCTTTCTCGGCACCGTGATGAAGCGCCGGGAGCCGCATATCTATGTGGCGAACTGGTTCTATCTCGGCTTCATCCTGACCATCGCGGTCCTGCATATCGGCAACAACGTCGCCGTGCCGGTCTCGCTGCTGTCGCCGCGCTCCTATGGCCTCTGGTCAGGCGTGCAGGATGCGATGTTCCAGTGGTGGTATGGCCATAACGCGGTCGGCTTCTTCCTCACCGCCGGCTTCCTCGCGATCATGTATTACTTCGTGCCCAAGCGCGCGGAGCGGCCGATCTACAGCTACCGGCTCTCGATCATCCACTTCTGGGCGCTGATCTTCATCTATATCTGGGCCGGCCCCCACCATCTCCACTACACCGCGCTGCCCGACTGGGCGCAGACGCTGGGCATGACCTTCTCGATCATGCTGTGGATGCCCTCCTGGGGCGGCATGATCAACGGCATCATGACCCTGTCCGGCGCCTGGGACAGGCTGCGCACCGACCCGGTGCTGCGGATGATGGTGGTCTCGCTCGCCTTCTACGGCATGTCGACCTTCGAAGGCCCGTTGATGTCGATCAAGGCGGTCAACGGCCTGTCGCATTACACCGACTGGACCATCGGGCATGTCCATTCCGGCGCGCTCGGCTGGGTCGCCTACATCTCCTTCGGCGCGATCTATTGCCTCGTGCCCTGGCTCTGGAACCGCAAGGGCCTCTACTCGCTCAAGCTGGTGAGCTGGCACTTCTGGATCTCGACGCTCGGCATCGTCCTCTACATCACCGCGATGTGGGTCTCCGGCATCCTCCAGGGCCTGATGTGGCGCGCCTACACCTCGCTCGGCTTCCTCGAATATTCCTTCATCGAAACCGTTGCGGCGATGCACCCCTTCTACGTGATCCGCGCGCTGGGTGGCGCCCTGTTCCTGATCGGCGCGCTGATCATGGCCTTCAACCTCTGGATGACCGTGCGCTCCGCGAGCGCGGCCGAGATGCCGCGCGTCGACGAAATGCCGTCCGCGCTGGCCGCGGCCTGAGGAGCTTCCCGAATGACGAGCATCGAACACAAGCCCGCGCGCAAGTCGCTCTGGGCCAAGCACAAGATCTTCGAGAGCGATCTATGTCCGCGAGGGCTGCTACAACTGCCACAGCCAGATGATCCGGCCGCTGCGCGACGAGGTCGAGCGCTACGGGCATTACTCGCTCGCGGCCGAGAGCATGTACGACAAGCCCTTCCAGTGGGGCTCCAAGCGCACCGGGCCGGACCTCGCCCGCGTCGGCGGCAAGTATTCCGACGAATGGCAGCGGGCGCATCTGGCCGAGCCGCGCGCGGTCGTGCCGCAATCGATCATGCCGGGCTATCCCTTCCTGGCGAAGACCACGCTGAACGACAGTGACATTTCCGATGAATTGCGCGCCAATCGCGCCGGCGGCGTGCCTTACACCGACGCGATGATCGCCCAGGCGCAGAGCGACCTGAAGGCGCAGGCGACGCCGGACCATCCCGGCCAGTCCGATCTGGAGAAACGCTATCCCAAGGCCCAGTCGCGGGATTTCGACGGCGACCCGCAGCGCATCACCGAGGCCGACGCCCTGATCGCCTATCTCCAGGCGCTCGGCACGCTCGTCGACTTCAAGCTCTACGACGACAAGGCCAACATCCGCTGAGCGAGGCTGCCATGCAAACGACCTATCACTGGCTTGCCGGCTTCGCCCAGTCCGCCGGCCTTCTCTACTTCGTCGCCGTCTTCCTCGGCGTCTGCGTCTACGCCTTCTGGCCGAGGAACCGCGCCCGCTTCGAGCAGGCCGCGCTCAATCCGCTGCGCGAGGACTGATCATGGACCAGAAGAACCACGACGCCCCGCATATCGATCCCCATACCGGCATCGCTACGACCGGCCATGAATGGGATGGCATCCGCGAGCTCAACACGCCGCTGCCGCGCTGGTGGCTCGGCATCTTCTATGCCTGCATCGTCTGGTCCTTCGGCTACTGGATCGTCTATCCCGCCTGGCCGCTCCTGACCGACACCACCAAGGGCGTGATCGGCTATGCCAGCCGCGCCGATATCAGCGCGGATATGGCTGAGCTTAAGGCGCGACGTGCCGTCCAGGCCGCGGGCATGGCTGATGCCACGCCGGCTCAGATCAAGGCCGATCCGACCCTGTTCCAGATCGCGATGGCGCAGGGCAAGGCCGCCTTCGGCGACAATTGCGCGGCCTGCCACGGCGTCGGCGGCGCCGGTGCCAAGGGCTATCCCAATCTCAACGACGACGACTGGCTTTGGGGCGGTTCGCTCGACGCGATCATGCAGACGCTGCGCCATGGCATTCGCGTCGCCGGCAATGACGAGACGCGGGTGAGCCAGATGCCGGCCTTTGGCCGCGACGGCATGCTCAGGCGCGACGAGATCAATGCGGTCGCCAATCACGTCCGCGAGCTCGCCGGCCTTTCGACAGAGCCGAAGGCGAACCCCGCGCTCGGCCGCAGGCTCTTCGCCGACAACTGCGCCGCCTGCCATGGCGAGGCCGGCAAGGGCAATGCGGAGATGGGCGCGCCGAACCTCACCGACGCGATCAGCCTCTACGGCATGGACATGGCTTCGCTGACCGAGACCATCACCAACAGCCGGGGCGGCGTCATGCCGGCCTGGGGCGGGCGCCTCGACGCGACCACGATCAAGGCGCTGACCGTCTATGTCCACTCGCTGGGGGGAGGGCAGTAGCGTGAGCACGGCCGGGGCCGATCCCGACGACCTGCCGCTCTTCGCGGCGTCGGCGAAGGTCTATCCGCAGAGCGTGTCCGGCCCGTTCCGGCGCGCGAAATGGGCGATCCTGTTCCTGTGCCTTGGCATCTACTACCTGCTGCCGTTCCTGCGCTGGAACCGTGGTCCGCATCTGCCTGATCAGGCGGTGCTGGCGGACATCGCCAACGGGCGCTTCTATTTCTTCTTCATCGAGATCTGGCCGCAGGAGGTCTACTACTTCACCGGCCTGCTGATCCTGGCCGCATTCGCTCTGTTCCTGATGAATGCCCTCGCCGGCCGGGTCTGGTGCGGCTATCTCTGCCCGCAGACGGTCTGGACCGATCTCTTCCTCGCCGTCGAGCGCTTCTTCGAGGGAGACCGGCGCGAGCGCATGCGTCTGGACGAGGCGCCCTGGAGCGTCGACAAGCTCTGGCGCAAGGTGGCCAAGCATGCCGTCTGGCTCGTCATCGCCTGGTGGACCGGCGGCGCCTGGGTGCTCTACTTCGCCGACGCCCCGACCCTGGTGCGCGAACTCGCGACCTTCACCGCGCCGCTCTCGGCCTATGTCTGGATCGCGATCCTCACGTTCACGACCTATGCGCTCGCCGGTATCATGCGCGAGCAGGTCTGCAAGTTCATGTGTCCCTGGCCGCGTATCCAGGCGGCGCTGACCGACGACGAGGCGCTCAACGTCACCTATCGCTACGATCGCGGCGAGCCGCGCGTCTCGGTCAAGCAGGGCCTGAAGCTGAAGGCCAAAGGCTCGCCGGCCGGCGACTGCATCGACTGCCATCAATGCATCGCCGTCTGCCCGGTCGGCATCGACATCCGAGACGGCTCCCAGCTCGACTGCATCCAGTGCGGCCTCTGCATCGACGCCTGCGACACCGTCATGGCCAAGGTCGACCGCCCCAGACGATTGATCGCCTACGACACCGACACCAACGTCAAGCGGCGGATGGCCGGCTTGAAGGCGATCTACCGTCCGCTCCGGGCCCGCACGGTCATCTACGCTGCGCTGATCGCCGTGGTGGGCGGCGCCATGCTCTGGCAGCTCGCGACGCGTCGCACCGCGGATATCTCGGTGCTGCACGAGCGGGCGCCGCTTTTCGTGACGCTGAGCGACGGCTCGATCCGCAATGCCTATGCGGTTCGCCTGCTCAACAAGCGTCCGGAAATCCGCCCCTTCGCACTGAGCGTGGACGGCTTGCCCGGCATCCGAATCGAGGCCATCGGCGTGGCGCAGACGGCCGATGTCAGGCCTGTCGTGACGGTCGACCCCGATTCCTCGCGCGAGGTCCGCGTGCTCGTCACCGTGCCGGCGCGGGTGCCGCTGGAAGCGTCGCAGGCCATCACCATCACCGCCTCCGATCTCTTCGCCGGAGAGACCGTGCGCGCGACCGACCATTTCATGGCGCCCGGAGCCAAACCATGAGCTGCTGCGGAGTTTTCCTGATGTCCTGCGACACCCCTGCCGCCCCGCGCCCGCGCCGCCCCTTCCAA
>SEEM01000075.1 GCA_004144595.1 Hyphomicrobiales bacterium | reverse complement strand
GAGGGAACCGAGGTCGCGGTGGTCTGGCCGCGGTCCGAGAGCCGCGTCTTCGCGCGCGAGGCGTCATGACCGTCTCGCGCCGCCTGCCGCTGCTGCTGATCCCGGCGACGCTGTTCGTGCTGGCCATCTATGTCTGGCCGTCGCTCGGGCTCTTCCGCAACGCCTTCAACGAGGTCGGGCCGACCGGTGCGATGGTCGAGGCCTGGTCGCTGGCGACATGGCGCGCCACCTTCCATGACAGCTTCACCTTCGAACTGACGTTGAATTCGCTCTGGCTCTCGGCGGTCTCGACGACGATCGCGCTGTGTCTGGCCTATCCCGTCTCGCTCTTCCTGTTCCGCACCGATTCCCGCTTCCGCGGCCTGCTAGCTGTCATCGCGATCATGCCGATGCTGGTTTCCGGGGTGGTGCGCGTCTTCGGCTGGCTCGCCATCCTCGGTGATCGCGGGCTGGTGAATTCGACGCTGCAATCGCTCGGCCTGATCTCTTCGCCGCTGAAGCTCGTCTTCAACTGGACCGGCGTCACCATCGGGCTCGCCGAAAGCATTATGCCCTACATGATCCTGGCGCTGCTCGCCGGCTTCGGCCGGCTCGACCGCACGCTGGAGGAGGCCGCACGCTCGCTCGGCGCCTCGCCGTTCCGCACCTTCCGGCGCGTCACGCTGCCGCTCAGCCTGCCGGCGATCGCGCTGGCGGCGGGGCTTGGTTTCGTGCTCTCGATGTCCGCTTACATCACGCCCAAGCTGCTCGGTGGCGGGCGCGTCTTCGTTCTGGCGACGGAGATATTCGAGCAGGCGACGACCAACACGAACTGGCCGGCCGCGGCGGTGCTGGCGATCTACACGCTGGTCCTGCTGCTCGCCCTGCTCGTGGTCTCCAACCTCGCCGCGCGGAGGCTGCAACGATGACCGGGGCAGGGCGCGTCCTCTCCAGCTTCGCGGCGCTGGTCTATGTGCTGATCCTGGCGCCGATCGTTGTCGTGATCATGCTGGCCTTCTCGGCCGACAATTTCATCCTGTTCCCGCCATCCGGCTATTCGCTGCGCTGGTTCAACCAGCTCGCGGGCAGCGGGCCGCTGCTGGCGGCGCTCTGGCTCAGCGTGCAGGTCGCGGCGGTGGTGACGCTATTGTCGCTCGCGGTCGGCGTGCCGGCTGCACTTGCCCTGGCCAAGGGTCAGTTCTCGGGCAAGGCGGCGCTGACGAGCTTCTTCCTGGCGCCGCTGTTGCTGCCGACATTGATCACCGGCCTTGCGCTGCTGCTGTTCTTCTCCCCGCTGAAGCTGACGGCGACGCTGCCGGGCCTCGTGCTCGGCCATATGACGGTGACCGTGCCCTTCGTGATCCGGATGATGACGACGGCTCTGGCCAACCTGCCCGACGATATCGAGGCGGCCGCCGCGACGCTCGGCGCCACGCCCTGGCGGGTGGTGCGGCGGGTGACGCTGCCTTTGGCAACGCCGGGCCTGATCGCCTGCGCCTGCCTGTCCTTCCTGCTCTCCTTCGACGAGACGGTGATCTCGCTTTTCATCGCCGGCCCCCGCGCCTCGACCCTGCCGGTCGAGATGGTGCGCTATGTCGAGGGCCGTACCGATCCGCTCATCGCGGCCTTGTCCGTGGTGCTCATCGTCGCGACGCTCGCCGTCGTTCTCGTGGTCGAACGCCTGGTCGGCGTCGCCCGTGCCGTAGGGAAGTAGGAGATTTCAATGCCCGACTATCGCATCGAAGCCATGCCCGAGCAGTTGCCAGCTGCGCTGGTCGAGAAACTGCAGAAGGTCGAGACCGCGACCATCGGCCATTCCCAGCACTGGGGCTTCATGGATCGCGGCATCCAGCCGCTGCTGCGCGGCAAGCGCATCGCCGCGGCGGCGGTGACGCTGGCGATCCCCGGCCAGGATTCGACTTTGCTGCACCATACGCTTGGCCTGCTGCGCCCCGGCGACATCCTCGTGGTCGACCGTCTCGGCGACGACAAGCACGCCTGCTGGGGCGGCGGCGTCACCGTCGCGGCGAAGGCGGCCGGCGCTGTCGGCGGCATCGTCGACGGCCCCTGCACCGATCTCGCCGAGATCGAGGATTCCGACTTCCCGATGTGGTGCCGCGGCATGTCGCCGATCACGACAAGGCTCTACAATCTCGGCGGCACGCTCAACCTGCCGATCTCCTGCGGCAATGTCCCGGTCAAGGCGGGCGACGTGATCCTCGCCGATGAATCCGGCGTGCTGGTGCTGCCGCGCGCCGAGGCCGAGGCGATCGCGGATGCGGCCATCGCCCGGCAGGAGCGCGGCGAGCGGAGCCAGGGCCGGGTGAAGGCTGGCGAAAAGCTCGGCGACATCTCCGGCGCGACCAAGATGGTGCTCGACGCGATCGCTGCGGCGAAGGGCTGACGAGGCTGATCATGAACGCTCCCGTCTCGGTCCCGCGCGTCGCCGACTTCACCTGCGAGAAGAAGCCGGCGACCGGCTCGCGCGGCATGGTCGTCACCAACCATCCCCTGGCCTCGGCGGCGGGCGCGCAGATCCTGCTCGCCGGCGGCAACGCCATCGACGCGGCCGTCGCCTCGCTGTTCGCGCTGACGGTGGCCGAGCCGATGATGGTCGGCATCCTCGGCGGCGGCCTGAGCCATATCCGGCTCGCCGACGGGCGCCATGTCGTGATCGACAATCTCTCGACTGCGCCGGACAAGGCGACGGCCGACATGTATGACTGCCTGTCCGACGAGATCGGCAAGCAGCGCGACACCCGCGACCGCGAGAACGTGGTCGGCGCCAAGGCGGTCGCGGTTCCCGGTGCGCTCAAGGGTTGGTGCGAGGCGCTCGCGCGTTTCGGCACGCTGACGCTGGCAGACGTTCTCCAGCCCGCGATCGGGCTGGCGGAGCGCGGCTTCATTGTCACGCCCTATCTCTCCAACTGCATCACCGACAATGCGGCCGATCTCGCCCGCGACCCCGGCCTTGCCGCGATGCTGCTGCCGGACGGAAAGCCGCTCCAGCCGGGCATGCGGCTCGTCCAGTCCAACTATGCCGCGAGTCTGAAGCTCATCTCGGCGGAGGGGCCGGATGCGCTCTATGGCGGCAAGCTCGGCCGGGCGCTGACAGACTACATGGCGGCGAATGGCGGGCTGATCGATCAGTCCGATCTCGCCAATTACCGCATCGAACTGCGCGAGCCGATCCGGGGCTCCTATCGCGGCTACGAGATCATCGGTCCGCCGCCGCCGTCATCCTCGGGCGTGCACATCACGCAGATGCTCAACATCCTCGAGGGCTACGATATCGGCTCGCTCGGCTTCGGCTCGACCGATGCCGTGCATCTGCTGGCCGAGGCCCTGAAGATCGCCTTCGCCGACCGCGCCGTGGCGACCGCCGACCCGGCCTTCGTCAAGGTCCCGGTCGAAAGGTTGATCGACAAGGCCTATGCCGAAGAGCGGCGCGCTCTCATCGCGATGGAACAGGCGAAGAGCTGGGCGGCCGGGCTGTCGGGCGGCGAATCCGCCGATACGACCCATGTTACCGTCGCGGATGCCATGGGCAATGTCGTCAGCGCGACGCAGACGATCAACGGCTTGTTCGGCGCCTGCGTGCAGATCCCCGGCACGGGCATGATCGCCAACAACTACATGTACAATTTCGATCCGCATCCCGGACGGGCGCTCTCGATCGCGCCGGGCAAGCGGGTCTTCACCTCGATGGCCCCGATGATGGCGGTGAAGGACGGTCGGCTCGCGTTCGCGCTCGGCCTGCCCGGCGCCTTGCGCATCTTCCCCTCGGCGCTGCAAGCGATCGTCAACCTGATCGACCACGGCATGAGCCTGCAGGAAGCCGTCGAGGCGCCGCGCGTCTGGACGGAGGGCGGCGTGCTCGAACTCGAGGAGGCCATCCCCGAGACGGTGGCGCAGGCCTTGCTCGCGCGCGGCCACAAGGTGGTGCGCTCGCCGCGCGTCGCCGGCGGCATGAACGCCATTGCCTTCAATCCGGACGGTACCTTGACCGGGGCCGCCTGCTGGCGCGCCGACGGCACGCCCGTCGCGATCTCCGGCGGGCTCGCCCGCACTGGCGCCCGCTTCTCCATCTGACCCGACCTCTTCACCGATCCTGCGACTGGACCATCCCATGCCCGAGACCATCTGCCTCCTCGACATGACCACGCCCGAGCGGGCCGACCGCTTGCGCGAATACCTGCCGGAGGGCTTCGTGCTGACCCATGGCACGGCCCGCGGCGACGAGCACATGAAGGAAATCATCGCCGAGGCCGATTACGCGATCTCCGGCCAGGTCGGCGTCTCCGCCGACGTGCTGCGGGCGGCGAAGAAGCTCAAGCTCCTGCATAAATGGGGCGTCGGCTACGACAATATCGACATCGCCGCCGCCAAGGAGTTCGGCATCAAGGTCGCGCGCACGACCGGCTCCAACGCGGTCGCCGTCTCCGAATTCGCTGTTGGCCTGATGATCTCCACGATGCGCCACATCGCCTACGGGAATGCCGAGCTGAAAAAGGGCAACTGGCGCACCGGCCAGTTGCCGTCGGACACTTATACGCTCTCGGGCAAGACGGTCGGCATCGTCGGCCTCGGCGCGATCGGCAAGAATGTCGCGAAACTATTGAAGGGTTTCGGCTGCACCATCCTCTACAGCAAGCGCACCCCACTCGATGCCGCCGAGGAAGCGTCTCTGGGCGTCAAGCATGCCTCGATGGAGGAGATCCTGACCCAGGCCGACGTGGTCTCGCTGCATTGCCCGCTGACGCCCGAGACCAAGGATCTGATCGACCTCGCGGCGCTCAGGACGATGAAGAAGACCGCGGTCCTGATCAATGTGGCGCGCGGCGGCGTGGTCAACGAGACCGACCTCGTCACGGCGCTTCGGGCGAAGGAGATCGCGGGCTCGGCGATGGACGTCTACGAGATCGAGCCATTGCCGGCGGACAGCCCGTTGCTGACCCTCGACAATCTCGTGACCACGCCGCATCTCGCCGCCATGGCGTCCGATAATTTCGCGCCGGTGGTGAAGCGGATGTTCGCGAACATGCAGCACGTCTCGCGCGGCGAGCCGGTGCCGCCGCTCGATCTGGTGGTGTGACGTGAGATTGGCGTCGGCGGCTCAGTGCAGCCCGCCGACGCCGATATAGCGTTCGAGCACAGCTGCATCGGCGCGCAACGCGTCGGGCTTGCCGGACCAGACGATCCGCCCGCGTTCGAGGATGATCACGTCACCCGCGAAGGCCAGCGCGCTTTCCAGCCGCTGCTCGACGAAGAGGATGGTCATCGCGCCGCTGGCGGCAAGGCGGCCGAAAGCCTCCATCAGCATGTCGCAGATCACGGGCGCCAGACCTTCGAGCGGCTCGTCGAGAAGCAGCACCGAAGGCTGGCCGAGAATGGTGCGCGCCGTTGCCAGCATCTGCTGCTCGCCGCCGGAGAGCTGCGAACCCAGATTGCGGCGGCGCTCTCCAAGGCGCGGGAAGAGCGCATAGGCCTCTTCGATCGCACTGCGCGGGCGGCCTTTCAGCCCGGCGAAGAGGTTCTCTTCCACCGTCAGCCCCTTGAAGATCTCGCGGGTCTGCGGGACGAGGCCGATGCCGCCATGGGCGCGCTGGGCCGTCCCGAGCGCGGTGACATCCTGCCCATCGAGGCTGATGCTGCCGCCATAGCGGCGGGTCAGCCCCATCAGGCTCGCCATCAGCGTGGTCTTGCCCATGCCGTTGCGGCCGAGGATGGAGAGACGCCCGCCCGCCGGCACCGAAAACGAGATGTCCTCCAGAACGTGGGTCTGGCCGTAGCCGGCGCTCAGGTTGCGGACATCGAGCTCAGCCGCCGGCATGGGCATAGCTCCCGAGATAGGCTTCGCGGACCTTCGCGTCCCTGGCGACCTCGGCCGGCAGGCCCTGGAAGATCACCTCCCCCGCGGCGAGGACCACGACGCGTTTTGCGAAGCGGAAGACCAGGTCCATATCGTGCTCGATCATCAGCACGGCGAGCGAGGCGGGCAGCTTCGCCAGCGCCTCCTCGATGCGCGGCGTGTCGCTGGAGGGCACGCCGGCGGCGGGTTCGTCGAGCAGCAGGACCTTGGGGCGTTGCGCCAGGGCGATGGCGATCTCCAGCAGGCGCTGCTGGCCATAGGCGATGGTCGCGACCTTGTGGCGGGCGACGTCGGTGAGGCCGAGCGTGGCGAGGATCTCGGCGGCTTCGTCCGTCGCGTCGGAGCCGCCGTGGAAGCGGGCGAGGATGCGCGTCGCCCGGCCGAGACGTTGCAGGATGGTCATCACGACATGCTCCTCCGGGGTCATGTCCGGGAAGAGACGGGTGACCTGGAAGGTGCGGACGAGGCCCCGGCGCACGCGCTTGACGGCACCCAGGCCTGTGATGTCCTCGCCCGCGAGATGAACGCTGCCGGCGCTCGGCGGGATACGGCCCGTGACGAGATTGACGAAGGTCGTCTTGCCGGCACCGTTCGGGCCGATCAGGGCGAGGCGCTCGCCGTGGTTCATCGCGAGCGAAATGTCGCTGTTGACCTTGAGCCCGCCAAACGCCTTGGAGAGGCGCGAGACTTCGAAGACCGCGCTCATCGGCGGGCCCTCCAGCGGTCGCGCGTCAGCAGGCGGGCGAGTTCGTCGAGCGTGCCGGAGAGCCCGCGCGGGGCGAAGAGCACGATCGCGATCAACACGGCGCCGACCAGCGTCATCCAGTGGAAGGGGTTGATTGCGGCGACGACGTGCTCGAGTACCATGAAGATCACCGTGCCGATCAGCGCGCCGTACAGATGGCCGATGCCGCCGAGCACCAGCATGACGAGCGCATTGGCGGAAACTTCGAAGCTCACGCTGTCGAGCCCGACGACCTGCGTCGCGATGGCCGCGAGCGCGCCGCCCATGCCGGCGACAGTGCCGGAGATGAAGAACATCTTGAGCAGGACCGGGAAGGCGTAGATGCCGAGCGCGCTGATCCGCAGCGGGTCTTCCTTCAAGCCGCGGCAGACCATGCCGAAGGGCGAGCGCGTGACGAAGCGCAGCACGGCGAAGACGATCAGGAGCAGGCCAAGGCCGAAGAGATAGGCGCTGCGGCCCCAGAGATCGAACTCGAAGATACCGAAGAGCGGCGCCGGGCTCATGCCGGAGAGGCCGTCGCTGCCCCCGGTGATCGAGGATGCCTTGTTGGCGGCCTCGTGCAGGAGCTGGACGATGGCGATCGAGAGCACCAGCTGCGGCAGGCCATGGGCGCGCAGCATGACCGCGCCCATGAGCAGGCCCATGATGGCCCCTGCCGCGGCTCCGATCAGGATCAGCAGCACGGGATCGGTGATGCCATGCACGCAGGCGATGCCGGCCGCATAGGCGCCTGCGCCGTAGAGCGCGCCCTGGCCGAGCGAGGCGATGCCGCAATAGCCGACGATCAGGTCGAGCGAGAGCACGAGCAGCGCGACCGAGATCACGCGTGTGAGGAAGGCGAGATTGTCGGGAAAGAGCCAGTAGCCGCCGAGACCTGCGAGCGCGATCAGGGCGAGGCCGAGGAGATCGCGGCCGAGCGTGCGGCTTTCGGATGCGGCGGCTGGCATGGGCGTCGCGGTCACCATGCTATTGCGCCCGCCCCATCAGGCCGCGCGGGAAGGCGCAGACCACCAGGATCACCGCGAGATAGAAGAAGAAATTGCCGAAATCCGGCACGAGGTAGCGCGCGGTGACATCGATGGCGCCGAGGAGCAGGCAGGCGGCGAGCGCGCCAGGAATGGAGCCCGCGCCACCCACGGAGACCACGACGAGGAAGGTCACCATGTAGCGCAGCGCATAATAGGGCTCGATCGGCAGAAACTCGGCGCCGACCACGCCGCCGAAGGCTGCGAGCCCAATGGCGAGCGCGAAGCTCGCGGCATAGATGATCTCGGTGCTGATGCCGAGCGTGCGCGCCATCGGCGCGTTCTCGACGGCGGCGCGCAGATGGATGCCGAAGCCGGTGCGCTCGATCAGGAACCACAGGCCGCCGGCGACGACCAGCCCGCTCGCGATGACGAAGAGCCGGTGGCCGGCGATGCTGCGGAAGCCGAGATCGACCGAGCGGGCGAGTTCCGCCGGCAGGGGAATGGTCTTGAGAGTCGGGCCGAAGAAATAGTTGGTGATGCCGATGACGCAGAAGGTGATGCCGATCGTCATCAGCACCTGAGAGAGTTCGCTGCGGTCATAGATGCGGCGATAGAGCAGGCGTTCCAGCGGCACGGCGATGATGACCGTGCCGATCATGGCAAGGATGATGCCGAATAGATACCCGAGGCCGAGATCGCGCGCGGCATAGGAGGCGATATAGCCGCCGATCATGGCGAAGGCGCCATGGGCGAGGTTCACTACCCGCATCAGGCCCATGGTCAGCGACAGGCCGATGCAGATGATGAACAGCGCCATGCCATAGGCCAGCGCGTCCATGGCGATGCTCAGCGCGGTCTGCATGCTCGCGGGCCTCGTTGCTGCCGGGCGCGGCGTGGGACGGGACGCTGCCGTCATGCTCGGGCTTGGCCCGAGCATCTCATGACCCGGAGGCTCTGAAGCCTCCTCCGGCAAGAGATTCTCGGATCTGCGCTTCGCTTCGCCCGAGAATGACGGCTGGTCCCAGTGAAAGGCGATCCTACTTCGTCAGGCCGGAATCCTTCTGCTCCGGCACGCTGGCGATCTCCTTGTTGATCCAGCGGCCCTGCGCGTCCTTGGCGACTTCGCGCAGATAGATCGTCTGGGTGATGTGGCGGGTCTCGGGATCGATCTTGACCGGGCCGCGCGGGCTTTCCCAGCCGAGCCCCTTCACCGCCTCGACCGCCTTTTCGGCATCCTGCTTGCCGGCGGTTGCCGCGATCATCTTCGAGATCACGAACATGCCGTCATAGGCGCCGACCGCGGGGAAAGAGAGCAGATCGGGCGCACCGATCGCCTTTTCGCCTGCGGCGACGAAGCGCTTGTTGATCTCGGAGTCATGCGAGACCGCGTAATGGAACGAAGTGATCAAGCCGGCCGCCGCCTCGCCCAGGGCCGGCAGGTCCGATTCCTGTGTCAGGTCCCCGGGTGCAAAGAGCTTGACGCCCGCCTTCTTCAGGCCGGTGTCGCTGAAGGCCTTGACGAAGCCGAGCGTCGGCGGTCCCGACGGCAGGAAGGCGAAGACGCCTTCGGCTCCGGCATCGCGGATGCGCTGCATGATCGGGCTGAACTCGGTGGTGTTGAGGGGGATGCGGATCGCTTCCTTGACCTCGCCGCCGGCCGCCTCGATCGCCTTCTTGAAGGCGCCCTCGGCATCGACGCCCGGGCCGTAATCGCTGACGATCGAGACGAATTTCTTGACGCCGCGTTCCACCGCCGCCTTGCCGAGCGGCGTGGTGGTCTGCGACAGGGTGAAAGAGGTGCGCACCACCAGCGGCGAGGAATTCATGATCGCCGAGGTCGCCGCGTTGAAGATCACCAGCGGCACGTTACCCTGCTTCAGCAGCGGCGTGATCGCCATCGCGTCCGGGGTGAAATAGACGCCGCCGAGATATTGCACCTTGTCGCGCACGATCAGCTCCTGCGCCAGCGCGCGGGCCTGCTGCGGATTGGCCGTCGGCAGGTCGCGATAGACCAGCTCGATATCGTGTCCGGCGACATTCTTGCCGTTCTGCGCCAGCCAGGCTTCGGCGCCGGCCTGGAAATTCTTGCCCTGCAGAGCGAACGGGCCGGAGAACGGCCCGATGATGCCGACCTTGATCGTGTCCGCCCAGGCGGAAGCGCTCAAAGCAAGTGCTCCGGCGAGGGCCAGCGCACCCGCGGGCAGCAATCTGTTCAGGAAACCCTTGGTCATTCCATCTCCTCCCGATCCTGCCTGGCGATCCCGCAACGGCGTTGCGGGGACCGAAGCTCTAGCTGCTTGGGCCGGTCGCCGCCATGGCGCCGCGCCTCTTGTTGTTACCAACACAATTTTCTGCCGCGGGGCTATGCCCTCAATATGGCAGGCCGACATAGTTCTCGGCGACGACCGTCGCCGCCGCCCGCGACTGGATGAGGTAGTCGAATTCAGCCTGCTGGATGCGCTGGTCGAAGCCGTCCCGCTCCGGGAAGCGGTGCAGCAGGTTGGTCATCCACCAGGAGAAGCGCTCGGCCTTCCAGACGCGGGCGAGGGCGCGGGCCGAGTAGCCGTCGAGCCCGGCATTCGAGCCCTCGCGATAGTGCTCACGCAAGGCATCGAAGAGATAGCGGATGTCGCTGGCGGCGAGGTTGAGGCCCTTGGCTCCCGTCGGCGGCACGATATGGGCGGCGTCGCCGGCGAGGAAAAGCCGGCCGAAGCGCATCGGCTCGGCGACGAAGCTGCGCAAAGGCGCAATGCTTTTCTCCAGCGAGGGGCCGGTCTGCACCGCGTCCGCGACCTCGGCCGGCAGGCGGCGACGCAACTCGTCGAAGAAGGCGTCGTCGGACCAGTTCTCGGCGCGCTCCTCAAGCGGCACCTGGACATAGTAGCGGCTGCGCTCGGCCGACCGCATCGAGCAGAGGGCGAAACCGCGTTCGTGATTGGCGTAGACCAGTTCGTGCGCGGCCGGCGGCCGGTCGACCAGCAGGCCGAGCCAGCCGAAGGGATAGATGCGTTCGAAGGTCTGCAAGGCACTCGCCGGAATCGAGGCGCGCGAGACGCCGTGATAGCCGTCGCAGCCGGCGATGAAATCGCAATACAGCTCCTGGTCCACCCCGTCCGCGCGGAAGGCCACGCGCGGCGTGGTGCCGTCGAAATCATGCAGCGTGACGTTCTCGGCTTCGTAGATCGTCGGGCGGCCGAGCGCCCGACGTGCCGCGATCAGGTCGCGCGTCACTTCGGTTTGGCCGTAGACGGTCACCGTCCTGCCGCCGCTCAGGTCCTTGAGATCGAGACGGTGGAGCGCGCCGCGGAACGCGAGGGAGAAGCCGTCATGCACGAGGCCTTCCTGACCCAGCCGCTCGCCGACGTCGGCTTCATGCAGGAGGTCGACCATGCCCTGTTCGAGCACGCCGGCGCGGATGCGCGAGAGCACATAGTCGGCGCTGCGCCGTTCGAGGATGACGTTGTCGATGCCGGCGTGCGACAGGAGCTGCCCGAGCAGCAGTCCCGCGGGCCCGGCGCCGATGATGGCGACCTGCGTCCGCATTGTTCTTTTTTCCTCCCGCAGAGCGATGGCTTGCACCGTTCGATCTGCAGGCCAACGCTAAACCGTGGCGTGTTATTGACGGAATGGAGGAAACGCGCAGTGTCTTGGACAAATCGATCCCGAGGTCGGCATGCCCGCAACCATCGTCCCCGCCTATTGGCTCTATGGCGAGCGCCTGGCCGAGCGCTTTCCCGATGCGCTTCATATCGAGCCGATCGTCGCGCGCAGCTCATTGCATGGCTGGACGATCCAGCCGCATCTGCACCACGACCTGTTCCAGTTCTTCCTGATTTTACGGGGTGGAGGGCGAACGCGGGTCGATGGGCACGACCATCGTCTTGCGCCCGGCTCCGCGTTGCTCCTGCCACCCTCGACCATCCATGAATTCGCTTTCCTCGACGATACGGACGGCTTCGTCGCCAGCGCGGCCGCAACCTCGCTGAAGCGCCTGTTCGACAGCGAGCCGGAAGCGCGTTCGCTGCTCGGAGCACCCGCGGTGCTGTCGACGGCCGCAACGAGAACGGAGGCGGCGACGCTGGAGGGCCTGATGCTGCTGGCGATGCGCGAATTCTCGGCAAACCTGCCGGCGCGCGAATTCTCGCTTGGCGCCTATGCCGACCTCATCGCTTCCTGGTTCGTGCGGGCGATGCGTGGCGAGAAGGCGCATGGCGAGCCGGCCAAGGACCCGCGTGCCGGGCTCGTCCGCCGTTTCGTCGAGCGGGTCGAGACGCGGTTCCAGCACCATGACTCGCTTGAGGATCACGCGCGCGCGCTCGGTGCCTCCGTGCCGCATCTGTCGCGTTCTTGCCGCGAATTGCTCGGCCGCTCTGCGGCGCGGGTGATCCAGGACCGGTTGATGATCGAGGCGCGGCGCGACCTCGTCTATACCGCGATGTCGATCTCGCAGATATCGTTCCGGCTCGGCTTCTCCGACCCTTCCTATTTCTCGCGCTTCTTCGCCAAGCGGGCTGGCGTGTCGCCCTCGGATTATCGGGCGAGGGCGTGAGGCTCAGCCCGCCGTATCGATCTCCTTCATCACCGCGGCAGCCTCGGCGAAGGCGGTGTTGCCGGCGGGCACGCCGGCATAGATCGCCGTCTGCATCAGCACCTCCTTGAGGTCGTCCTGCGTGAAGCCGCCGCGCGTCAGGCCGGCGCGGACATGCAGGCGGAATTCCTCCCAGCGGCCGAGGCTCGCGGTGATCGCGAGCACCAGCAGGCGACGTGTGCGGTCGTCGAGGCCGGGCCGGCTCCAGATCTCCTGCCAGGCGATGCGGGTGATCATCGCCTGGAACTCGGTGTTGAACGGCGTGCGGTTGGCGAGGGAACGATCGACCCAGGCGTCGCCGAGCACGCGGCGGCGGTTCTCAAGACCGGCTTCGAACAGGGTTTCCGCCGCATCGGCCGTATCCGCTCCCGGCGCGAGGAAGGCGCGCAAGGCGCCGGCCAGGGCGGCCGGCGCCTCGACAGGGGCAAGATGGGCGCAGTCGAGATGCGCGTGCTTTGCGCCCGGCATGGCGGCGAGCAGGTTCTCGCCATGGCCGGCGAGGGGAGTGGAGACGTCGCGCTCGCCGGTAACGACCAGGACGGGGCAGGCGATGGCGCCGATCCGCCCGATCAGCTCCATGTCGCGGATCGCGGCGCCGGCCCCGGCATAGCCCTGCGCCGCCTGGGCGACGAGGTTGCGCCTGAGGCTCGCGGCGATCGCGGGCTGGCCGGCGGCGAAGGCGGGCGAGATGAAGCGCTGCAAGGCCCCGTCCGCGATCGCCGCGGTGCCGCCGGCGCGGACCTGTACGATGCGGTCCCGCCAGACGCCCTTGTCCATCGTCGCGGAACTGCAGATTACAGAGATCGCCGAAACCTGTTCGGGATGACGGAGCGCCAGCTCCATCGCGATCATGCCGCCGAGTGAAACACCGGCGATGGCTGCCCGCGCGATGCCTGCTGCCGCCATGGCGGCGGTGACATCATCGGCGAGGAGGGCCAAGCTGTAGTCCCCTTCCGGAGCATCGGAAGCGCCATGGCCGCGCGTGTCGATCCGCAAGGTCCGGAACGACCCGAGCAAGGCCGGCACTGCCGCGTCCCAGAGCGACATGTCGGTGCCGATCGAATTGAGCAGGACGAGGGCCGGCCTGTCGTCGGCGCCTTCCAGCTTCCAGTAGATGCGGGTGCCGCTGCTCGCTGCAAAAGGCATTCTTCGTCCCTCAGTCGTTTCGGGCGAGCAATGCGGCGACCAGGCCGGCGCTCTCGCCGATATCGTTGCCGAGTCCGGCCGCCGCGAGATTACGGGCGATGGCGGCCTCGTCGATCTCCAGTCCTTCCGCGACCGTCGCCATGGCATCGGCCGCGCCGGCCGCGAGCAGGAAGAGATCGGCCAACGCCGGGCCTTCCGCTTGCCAGCCGCCGAGGCCGCGCTCCTGCTCGGCCGGAAGCCCGGCGAGGATGCCGGCGACGAGGCCTGGAGCGCGCAGGCTGGCGGAAAGCGCGATCTGGCAGCCGGTCGGGTTGCGTTTATGGGCCATGGCTGAGGAACCGCCGCGACCGGGGATCGCGGGTTCGCGGGCCTCGGCGATACCGTTCTGGGCAAGGAGCGAGACGTCGCGCGCCATCTTGCCGAGAGCGCCGATGACGATGGCGAGCGCGGTCGCGATGCCGGCGATGCCGCC
>SEEM01000217.1 GCA_004144595.1 Hyphomicrobiales bacterium | reverse complement strand
CGCGACCGCCGGCCAGTGCGTGAACAGGGCCAGACACGCCATGGCCGGCAGCAGGAGCAGCCAGCCATGGAGCGTCGCGGTCGCGCGGTTCGTCATCGGTTCAGCTCCCCGTCATTGCGAGCGAAGCGAAGCAATCCAGGGCAGCAGAGCTCTATGTTCCCCTGGATTGCTTCGTCGCTTCGCTCCTCGCCATGACGGTTTGACCTCATCAGGAAGGCTCAGCGATAGGCCTTGAGGATGCGCTCGGCCTCGGCCTGCGCCTCCTCCATCGCCTTCTGCGGCGCCTTGGTGCCGGTCAGCGCCGCCTGCAAGCCGTCGTTCAGCGCCTTGGTGACGCGCTGGTTCTCATGGGTCGAGAGTTCGGCCACCGCGCTCGACAGCTGGTCGCGCGCGACGATCGCCTGCGGGAAGTCGGCGACGTATTTCTTCATCGCCTCGGTCTCGTAGGCAGCCGGCGTCACGCCGACATAGCCGGTTTCGGCGCTCCACTGCGCGGCGCGCTCGGGCGTTGTGATCCAGCGCACGAATTTGAAGGCGGCTTCCTGCTCGGCCTTGGTCGCCTTCTTCGACAGGTAGAAATTGCCGCCGCCGGTCGGGCTGCCCGGCTTCTTGCCGGCCGGCAGCACCCCGACGCCGAACGGGAATTTGGCGTTGGCACGGACATTGGTCAGGTTGCCGGTGGTGGTCCACATCATCGCGACCTTCTTCTCGAAGAAGTCGCGCGGGGTGGTGCCCCATTCGACGATGCCGGGCGGGTGAACCTTATGCTTCTGCGCGAGGTCGACCCAGTACTGCAGCGCCTCGACAACGCCGGGATTGGCATAATCCGTCTTGTCGCCGGCCGGGTTGGCGAGAATCGCGCCGGCCTGCGTGGTCAGGCCTTGGAACAGCCAGTAGGGGAAGCCGGAGGACGGAATCTGGATGCCCCATTGCGTGGTATTGCCGGCAGCGTCGCGCTTGGTCAGCTTTTGCGCGAACTCGACCTGCTCAACCCAGGTCTTCGGCGGCTTTTCGGGATCGAGGCCGGCCTCCTTGAACAGCTCCTTGTTCCAATAGAGCACGACCGTCGAACGCTGGAACGGGATGCCCCAGGTTTTGCCGCCGGTCTGGCTGTTCTCCATGAAGCCGGGATAGAAGCCGGCGAGCCATTTCTTGTCCTCGTCGGTCCTGATGAAGTCGTCGAAGGGCACGATCGCCTCTTCGTCGATCAGCGTGAACATGTCGGTCGAGAGCAGGACCTGTAGCACCGGCGGCGTGCCGCTCTTATGCGCGGTCAGCGCCTTGACGATGGTTTCCTGATACGTGCCGGCATAGATCGGCTTCAGCTTGACCGAAGGGTTCTCCTTCTCGAAGCCGGCGGCATAGGCGTCGATCAGCTTGGTGATCGGCCCGCCGACGGCGACCGGATAGAAGAACGAGAGCTCCGCGCTCTGCGCCCGGGCGATGCCGGGTAGCGCGGTCGCGCCCGCAAGGGCGGCGGTGCCGCTTAAGAATTCACGCCTGTCCATGATGTCCTCTCTCCCATGTGGGGATGGTCCGCACGCCGGCACTCCGGCCGGTTCAGTTGCGAACCACCTTTCGTTCCGACGCCAGGTCGAACCAGTGCAGCGCCGATTGTGACAACGTGATGTAGACCTGTTCGCCGGCTGTGGCCCGCACTTTTCCAGGCCGCTTGACGATGAAGGAATGGCCGTCGATGCGGGTTTCCAGCAGCGTGTCGGAGCCGAGATACTCGACGGCGACGACATCGGCCTTGATGCCGCTGCCGCCGATCTCGACCATTTCCGGGCGAATGCCGACTGCGAGGCTCGCGGGGTCGAGATCGGATGGAGCGGTGATCGCGCCGCCATGCGCCTGCATGGTGGCGAGCGGCAGCACGTTCATCGGCGGCGTGCCGACGAAACGTGCCGCAAAGATCGTCGCGGGGCTCTCGTAGAGCACGTCGGGCGGCGCATCCTGCTCGATCCGGCCGTTGCGCATCAGCACGACCTGGTCGGCCATCGTCATCGCCTCGACCTGGTCATGTGTGACATAGACCATGGTCATGCCGAGCCGCTGCTGCAATTCGCGGATTTCGCGGCGCATTTCGACGCGCAACTGGGCGTCGAGGTTCGAAAGCGGCTCGTCCATCAGGCAGACCGGAGCCTCGGCGACGATGGCGCGGCCGAGCGCGACGCGCTGCTGCTGGCCGCCCGAGAGCTGCGAGGGCTTGCGTTCGAGCAGGGCGGAGAGGCCGAGGATCGAGGCGGCGCGCGCGAGGCGTTCGTCGCGCTCGGCCCGCCCGACCTTGCGCACCTTGAGCCCGAAGAGGATGTTTTCGGCGACGCTCAGATGCGGAAACAGCGCATAGTTCTGGAAGACCATGGCGATGCCGCGCTGCGAGGGCGAGGCATGGGTGACGTCGCGCCCGCCGATCGCGATCGTGCCGCTGCTGGTCTCTTCCAGCCCGGCGATCAGCCGCAGCGTCGTCGATTTGCCGCAGCCGGAGGGCCCGAGCAGGGCGACGAGATTGCCGCCTTCGACGGTGAAGCTGATGGCATCGACGGCGGGGATGCCGCCCCAGCTCTTCGAAACCGTCTTCAGCGCTACAGAAACCATTCGCGATCCGGTGAGCCGAGGTCGTTTTGAGCCGGCACAGCAATAGCCTGTCACCAGCGTGAAGTCAGCGCGACCATGACGCGAAAATTCTTTTGCACACAAGAGGCTGCCTGCCGCATGACGACAGGGCTGCCGAGCGATCGCATTGGCCGATTGTTGCTGCTTCAGCCGGCCTTCCCGCCATGGCGCCTGACGAAGGCAAGCGCTGTCTCCCACGCACCCGCATTGGCCTCGGCATTGGCGGCGGGCGTGCCGCCCATCGTGGTTGAGATGCCGCTGACCGGGTGCCGGTGGGCGATGCGCGTCGCCGGCACATGGGGAAACAGGATGGAATGGCCGGCGGCCGCCCAGTTTTTCCAGGTGACCTCGTGCGGATGCCCGGCCGCGAGCAGGCTCGACTGCACGATCAGCGAATAGAGATCGGAAGGCCAGGCGCCATCGTCGCCGCCCGATAGCAGAAGGACCGGCCCGGCGATCCGCTCGACCGGGATACGGGCGCGGGCCATGGCCACGGGGTCGCCGAGTGCGGTCCGCATCGCATCGGCATTGCG
>SEEM01000216.1 GCA_004144595.1 Hyphomicrobiales bacterium | reverse complement strand
ACCCAGCAGCGCCCGGACAGGTATGCCGGCGCCGATAGCCGGCTCTTCAGCCCGCCAGCCTTGCGCTCGGCACCGAAGGCCTCGATCCCGTCGATCGCCGCCTGTCGCTCGCCGAAGGGGATGCCGTCCCAGGCCGAGCGCAGCTGGACCCGGTTGTCGCCCTTGGCGAAGGGATAGGCATCGAGGAAGGCCTCGAAGCTCGGGACAGGCTTGCGCTCAGGCTCGCCCTCGCTCGCTGGCGTGCTCTCGCGCTCTCGCGCACCCTCTCTCTCAGAGTAAGGGGTTTTACTAAGGGGTTGGGTATCATCAGGGTGATACCCTTCCGCCTGATTTGGAAGGCTATCACGGTGATACCCTTCCACGGTGATACCCTTATTTGAGCCGGATTCCGGCTCCTGCGGCTCCGCTTTCGCCGGCGCCGGGCCGTCCTCGTCATCGTCGGAATCGCCGAGCGGCTGATGCTGCGCCGCTGCTTCCATGGCGAGCCACATATCGGGCCGGCGCAGGCGCGCCAGCATGTCGATATCCATCTCGTAATGGTTGGTCGACTTGGCGCCGGCGCCGCCATCCCTGACCTTCCGTAGCAGCCCGACGCGGACGAAGGATTGCATGACACGGCGCGCGGTCGGCACCGAGCATTCGGCATCCTCGGCGATGGTCGCGAGCGAGGGATAGATCCGCGTGCCGTCCTCCTGGCAGCAGTCGACGAGCTTGATCAGCACCATCTTCCGCGTCTGGGAATGCAGCTTGGCCTTGAGGGCGAGGCCGAGAAGGGCGGCGCTCATAGTCCGAGAGACTCCTGCTTCGACGGCTGCAGGGGCGCGGGATCGAGGCCCAAGCTTGGCGCACTGAGTTCATCCGTGATGCGCCGGCAGGCGATGTCGAAATACCCAGGGTCGATCTCGATGCCGATGAAGCGCCGCCCGAGCCGCACGCAGGCAACGCCCGTCGTCCCCGAACCCATGAAGGGGTCAAGCACCATGGCGATGCCCCCCCCCAATTGCTGGATGCTCCATTCCATGACTGGGACGGGCTTCTGCGTGGGGTGCAGCTTCTGGGCATAGTCGCCGCGCGCAAGAGGGTCACGGGTCAGCACGCGCGCATTGCCGTCAATGCTGCACCAGGCCAACTCGCACTCGGCAAAGTCGCGATTTTTGAAGCCGGCGCCCTTGTCCCAAACCAGATAGCGGCGGGTCGGCGGGAGCCGGAAATAGTTCATGCCCCACATCACGCAGGCAGGCGCCTTCGCCACGATGGCGTCGATCACGGACCCATCGGGCGTCGATGCATCCCAGCCCTTATCGGTCTTCTGAAACTTCTGCTTGCCGTACTTGCCGACTCCGGAGCTGGCGCCAATCCCATAGGGAGGGTCCGTGACGACGGCGTCGATCTTGCCCAGAGTGGGCAGTATCTCCCGACAATCGCCGAGATAGAGCGTCACGGAATCGGAAAGATGCTCGACGCGGCTCATAACGCCGCCTCGGAAATCATCTGCCCGACGTCGCGGCCCTCGATCGATCGAAACTCGACCGGGATACCCGCCTGCAGTGCGCCCGAGATCCCGTAGCGCACGCCGGGGCTGATGCCGCGATCGACATAGACGACGCTGGCCTGTGCGACCGCACGCCAGGCCAAACCGGCGTCAATGCCTTGGCGCCGCTCAGCCGGAATCGTGTCGTCGCGAATGCCGGGCTGCGTATAGAGCAGGTGCGATGCTATCGGCGCCTCGCCGCGCTGCAGGCTGTCCCGCACGCAGGACCGCGCATAGGCGATATTGGCGTCGACATCGCCCGCGAACGGGCTTTCAAGAATGACCAGGCGCATCACTCCGCCGCCTCCATAAAGAGCGGCATGGTCGCAGGCGCCGCCCGCTCAGCTTCGCGCTGCTGGTAGTTCGCGGCGACAAGCGCCTGCGCCAGCGGCGGGCAGACGCTGTTGCCGCACATGCGGACCTGCGCCGTCTTGGTGATCGGGATCACCTCGGCCGGGCCGTCGTCGTCGCCCCAGCCTTCGCGAACCTCGACCTTCAGCCCGCGGTCGATGATGTATCCATCAGGGAAGCCCTGCGCGCGGTAGAGCTCGCGCGGCGACAGCATCCGCATGCCGATATCGGCGATGACATAGGGCTCGCCGCCGATCTCGACGGAGACGAGGCCGAAGCGAGCCTTGGCCGTCGCAGTATGCAGCGGGTCTTGCGCATCCTGGCCGATCGCCGGGCCGTAATACTTCATCAGGAAGGCGCGCACCTCGGCCGCGTGCCATCCGCCGGCGGTGATCGTCTTCAGCGGATCGAGAGGGTCACCGGCGCCGCCGCGCGTGTTTGATGTGTAGTGATGCGTCAGGAATGATGCCTCGACGAGGCCTTGCGTGCAGCCCTTCCCGACTATGGTCGAGACGGGCGCATTCATGGGATGGCCGACGACGTCGGTATTGTGCTGCGCCATGAAGGCGGCGACGACGCCATGGCGCGAGGCGCCGGGCATCACGGTATGCACCGGCTCGTCCGGCGACTGCCCCGTCGAGTTCTCGGCGAACTTCGTGAGCGCCGCAGCCACGAGCAATGTCTTGCCGCCACCTCCTGCCGTGACAGTGCCGACAGGCTCGTCGGCATCGGAGCCAATGGACGCGCCGAACTGCCGCGACATATGGACGGCCAATAGCGCGTTCTGGTCTTTCGCCGAGGCGCAGATCGTCGAGTGCGGCGCTTCGGGGGAGCGATTGAGCCCGCCCTGCTGCGCATAGGTCAGGACCGGCGCCACGAGGCAGACATCGGCCTTGGCCGTGCCGGTGGCGCAAGGCTCGTCAGCCGAGCGCGGCCGAGATTGGCCGGCCCGACCGCCACAGCCGACCAAGACGGGCGCGACGATGCCGAGTGGCGCCGACCCGCCGGGTCGCGCCCGATTATCACCATTCGCCGTCACGGTATGCATCGGCTCTTCGAGCCTGTGGCCGATGCTGTTCGCGCGAAATTTCGTGACGAAGGGCGTCACCAACCCATGAGCATCGCGCGCGGCGGCTACCGTCTTGAACGGATCGCCCAGATCCTGCCCCCGAAACTCGTCGCCCGAATGGTTGCAGGTGACGACGAACGGCTTCGCGGCATCGAGGACATAGCGCTTCACGCCCTTCGCGATGCGCGCCATCGTCGCGTCGGCGAGCGGCCGGTTGACGTTGACGGCTCGCCCTTCCTCGCGATTGAGGAA
>SEEM01000074.1 GCA_004144595.1 Hyphomicrobiales bacterium | reverse complement strand
GTGCAATGCCACACGCTGAGCGGGCATTTCGACCTCTGCGTCAAGATCGAATGCGAGACCTCCAGCGACCTCGACACGATCATCGACTGGATCGCGGAGATGGAAGGCGTGCGCCGGACCATCTCCTCGGTGATTCTGGCTCGCAAGTTCGAACGCTGACGATGACGCTGCCCAGGCTCTCGGCATTTCCCAGCATCTTTATCCATATCCCATCGCATTGAAGCGTCATAAGGTCATCCCCCGGCGATCCGCCCGTTAAAGCCGACACGGCTTGCAGCGATGATCTGCGTCGAGAGGGAGGCTCCTGGCCGGCCCGCCACTCAACCAGGAGATCGCGACATGACCATCCAGAAGCGCATTGCCGTGCTCGGCGCCGGCCAGATCGGCGTCATCATCGCCGACATGCTGGCCGAGCAGGGCCATCAGGTGACGCTGGCCGACGCCTCCGCCGCCCAGCTCAAGCACGCCGCCGGGGGGCGTTTTGCCACCGCGACCGTCAATGCCGCCGATCTCGACGCGCTCCGCGTCTTCCTTGGAGATCGCGACATCGTCGTCAGCGCCTGCCCCTATTTCCTCAACAAGGGCATCGCCAAGGTCGCGGCCGAAACCAAGACCCATTATTTCGACCTGACCGAGGATGTCGCCACCACCGCCTATATCAGGGAGCTCGGCGAGACCTCCGATGTCGCGCTGGTGCCGCAATGCGGCCTGGCGCCGGGCTTCATCTGCATCCTCGGCGCCGACATGGCCGCGCGCTTCGAGACTGTCCGCGCCATCAAGATGCGCGTCGGCGCGCTGCCGCTCTATCCGACCAATGCGCTGCGCTACAACGTGACCTGGTCGGTCGACGGCCTGATCAACGAATACTGCAACCCCTGCGAGATCGTCTTCGACGGTCAGCCAACCCTGGTGCCGGCGCTGGAAGGCATCGAGAGCGTCATGATCGACGGCGTCGCCTACGAGGCTTTCAACACCTCGGGCGGGCTCGGCACCCTGACCGAGACGCTTGCCGGCAAGGTGCGCAACATGAGCTACAAGACGCTGCGCTATCCCGGCCATGCCGAGATCATGAAGCTCCTACTGCGCGATCTCGACCTCGCCGACGACCGCGAGACGCTGCGCCGCATCCTGACGCATTCCGCGCCCTTCACCCGCAAGGACGTGGTCGTTATCTTCGTGACCGGCGTCGGCGAGCGCCGCGGCCGCCTCGAGGAGGAAAGCGTCGTGCTGCGTTATGACGGCAATGACGAGCTCGGCGCGATCCAGCTCACCACCGCCGCCGGCTGCGTCGCGATGGTCGAGCTCTTCCTGGCCGGCAAGCTGCCCGCCAAGGGCTTCGTGCGCCAGGAAGACGCCGTGCTCGCTGATTTCCTCGCGACCAAGGCAGGTGCCCGGCTGGTCGGCGAAGCGCGCGGCGTCGACGCCGCCGGCCTCGTCCCGACCGTCGCGATCAAGAACGCGGCCTGAACGCCCACGCCCTCACAAGTCAGGCTCCGCTCGTCAGAGCCTGACGCCCAGACCGCGCAATTCGGCGCGCAGGTCGATGGGCTCGACGAAATGGACGGCCCGCATGCCGGCGGCGCGGGCCCCGACCACGTTCTTCTCGCTGTCGTCGACGAAGATGCAATCGCCGGCCTTCAGGCCATAGCGATCGAACAGCACCTCGTAGATGGCGCGCTCCGGCTTCAGCAGCCGCTCGTGAGCTGAAACCACGACACCGTCGAAGCTCTGCAGGAAGGGGAAGCGGATCAGGCATTCCGCCCATTTCTCGCGCGAGAAATTGGTGATGGCGTAGACCTTCTCGCCCTGCGTCTTCAGCTCTTCCAGCACCGCGACGCTGTCGGTGATGGTATGGGGCACGCTGTCGTGCCAGCTTTCGTCGAAGGCGCGGATCTCGCGCTCCCATTCCGGATGGCGCGCGACGAGCAGCGCCACGCCTTCCTCCCAGCTCCGGCCGCGATCCTGCTCCAGATTCCAGTCGCCGGTGCAGATGTTCTGCATGAACCAGTCGAGCCGTTCGGCCTCGGGGATCAGCGCGCGGTAGATCAGCCGCGCATCCCAGCGCAGCAGGACGTTGCCGACATCGAAGACGACGATGGGAGAGCTGGAAGCCATGACCGAACCTGGTTGGAAGGGCCGGCAGGACAAACCATTCAC
Organism: Hyphomicrobiales bacterium; assembly: GCA_004144595.1. Classification (GTDB taxonomy): domain Bacteria; phylum Pseudomonadota; class Alphaproteobacteria; order Rhizobiales; family Beijerinckiaceae; genus Allobosea. The sequence continues at coordinate 11,867 of SEEM01000074.1, read as the reverse complement.
GCCCTTGTGTCCAGATGTGCGGGACAGCAATGGATGCCATCGTCTATGCCGGGATCATGAGCACCCGTCCCGCAAATACCGGCTTACGAACCTGGCTGCCCTGGACAGACCGGCAGGGGCGGTTCTCGGCCCTCCGTGGGCTGGCCTTCGCGCTCCTCCTCGTGCCGGCGCTCATGCTGCTTTACGCCGCCTGGATGCACCAGCTCGGCTCGAAACCCTGGACACAGGCGATCCATGAGACCGGGACCTGGACGGTCAGGATCCTCATCGCGACGCTGGCGGTCTCGCCGTTCCGTCGGCTGTTCGACTGGGGCAAGCTGATCGGCATCCGCCGCATGCTCGGCCTCGGGGTCATGGCCTATGCGCTCGGGCATCTCGCGCTCTACTGCATCGACATGGCGTTCGACTGGGGCCTGATCGTCTCGGAAATCGTCAAGCGCTTCTACCTGACCATCGGCTTCGTCGCGCTCATCGGCCTGGTCGCGCAGGGCGTGACCTCGACCGACGGCATGATCCGCCGCCTCGGCAAGAACTGGCAGCGCCTGCACAATCTCGTCTATCCGATCGCGATCCTGGCGCTGCTGCATTTCGCTTTGCAATCGAAGATCGACGTCACCGAGCCGGTGCTGATGAGCGGGCTGTTCCTGCTGCTGATGCTCTATCGCGGCCTGTATCGGTGGAAGCTGCCGGTTACCTTGACCGTGCTCGCGGGGATAGCGCTGCTCGCAGGGCTGCTCACCGCCGGGCTGGAAGCGGGCTGGTATGCGGCGACCTCCGGCGTCTCGGCCTGGCTGGTATTCCAGGCCAATGCCGACATCCTGATCTATCAGGACTATGCCTCGATCCGCCCCGCGCATTGGGTCGCGCTCGCCGGACTCGTGGTCGCGTGCGGCCGTGGCCTGCGCGCCCGCAAGGCCCGTCCGCCGCGGCAGGCGCGCGAGCCGGGCGCCGCTCGGGCGGCGTGAGAGACTTTTTCGAGCCCCAGCCCTCATCCTGGAAAGCCGCGAAACGCGCCTGCGGCGTTCCTCAGGATGGGGGCCCAGGGACTGTCAAAACATGGTCAGGAGAAAAACTTTTCAAGTTTCGACATCTTCGAGATGGAAAGGGTTTCCCACTTCCCGGCTGTGCTCTAACCCTATGACATGCCTGACGATCAGCACGCCCAGCCCACGGCCGATGTCGTAGAAGCCGAGCTCGCCTCGGAGGGCATCAAGCCTTCGCGGGTCCGGGTATCCCCGTTCGTCCCGCTGCAGCAACCGATCTTCCGGGCCGTGTGGTTCGCCAGCCTGGTCTCGAATTTCGGCGGCCTCGTCCAGGCCGTCGGCGCCTCCTGGATGATGGCCTCGATCTCGCCCTCGGCCGAGATGGTGGCGCTGGTCCAGGCCTCGACGACCTTGCCGGTGATGCTGTTCTCGCTGGCTGCCGGCGCCATCGCCGACAATTACGACCGGCGCAAGATCCTGCTGATCGCGCAGGCGTTCATGCTGACGGTTTCGATCGGCCTTGCGGTCTTCGCCTGGTTCGGCCTGATCACGCCCTGGCTGCTCCTGACCTTCACCTTTCTCATCGGCTGCGGCACGGCGCTGAACAATCCCGCCTGGCAGTCCTCGGTCGGCGACATGGTCCCGCGCCGCGACGTGCCGGCGGCGGTGACGCTGAACAGCGTCGCCTTCAACATCGCCCGCAGCGTCGGGCCGGCAATCGGCGGCGCGATCGTCGCGGCGGCGGGCGCGGTGGCGGCCTTCATCATCAACGCCTTCAGCTACATCCCGCTCTTGATCGTGCTCGCGCGCTGGTCGCCGCCGAAGGTCGAGCGCCTCCTGCCGCGCGAGACGCTGTTCATCGCGATGGGCGCGGGGCTTCGCTATGTCGCGATGTCCCCGAATATCCGCACCGTCACGCTGCGTGCCTTCGTCTACGGCTTCGGCGCCATCGTCGGATTGGCCCTCCTGCCGCTGATCGCGCGCGACCTCGTGCGCGGCGGCCCGCTCACCTATGGCGTGCTGCTCGGCGCGTTCGGGGCAGGCGCGGTGGCCGGCGCCTTCATGAGCGCGCGGCTGCGGCGAACCATGAGTACAGAGGCGCTCGTCCGCTCGACCTTCGTCGCCTATGCCTGCGGCGTCACGCTGGTGGCCTTCAGCGAAACGATCGGGCTGGCGATGGCGGGCCTTTGCGTCTGCGGTGCCTGCTGGGTGCTGGCGCTCTCGACCTTCAACGCGACCGTGCAGCTCTCAGCGCCGCGCTGGGTGGTCGGCCGGGCGCTGGCGATGTACCAGATGGCGACCTTCGGCGGCATGGCGATGGGAAGCTGGGCCTGGGGCCGCTCGGCCCAGCATTTCGGCGTTGAGAAGGCCTTGCTGATGTCGGCCGCGGTCCTGCTGGTCGGCGCGGCGCTCGGGCTGCGCTACCGGCTGCCGCCGCTCGAGGAGCTCAATCTCGACCCGCTCAGCCGCTGGCGCGAGCCCAAGGTCGCGGTCGATATCGAGCCGCGCTCCGGCCCGGTCATCGTCACCATCGAATACATCATCAAGCCCGAGGATATCGTCGCCTTCCTGACCGTGATGGCGGAACGCCGGCGCATCCGGCGCCGCGACGGCGCAAGGCACTGGACCCTGCTGCGGGACCTGACCGACCCCACGCTCTGGATCGAGCGCTATGACAGCCCGACCTGGGTCGAATATGTCCGGCAGAACCAGCGCGTCACCCAGGCCGATGCCGAGATCGGCGAGCAGGTCCGCGCGCTGCATAGCGGCCCGAACCCGCCGGTGGTCCATCGCATGATCGAGCGGCAGACGGCCTCGCTGCCGCAGTTTGCGGCAAGCCGAACGCCGACGCTCGCCGATTCACTCAACGACCCGGCGCGGCCAGCCTGAGCTTTTCCGTCATGCTCGCCCTTGTGGCGAGCATGACGGGAGCTGCAATGACGGCGAGGATTTCCGCCTTGTCCGGCGATGCTCAGCCGACGATCCAAAGGCCGGCGAGGCCGACCATGCCGACGATGATCCGCCACCAGGCGAAGGGCGCGAAGCCGCGCTTCGAGACGAAATCGAGGAAGCTGCGCACCACGATCAGCGCCGAGATGAAGGCCGCGACGAAGCCGACGCCGATCAGGACGGTGTCGTCGAAGGTCAGGAACTTGTAGCTCTTCAGCAGGTCGTAGGCGAAGGCGCCGGCCATGGTCGGCATCGCCAGGAAGAAGGAGAACTCGGCCGCCGCGCGCTTGCTGGCGCCGAGCAGCATGGCGCCGACGATGGTCGAGCCCGAGCGCGAGACGCCGGGAACCATGGCCAGGCACTGGATCAGCCCGATCTTGAAATACATCGGCAGCGGGAAGGTGGTCGCGTCCGTATGCTTCTCCTGCAACTCCAGCTCGTCGACGACGAGCAGGATAAGGCCGCCGGCGATCAGCGTGCAGCAAACGATGAAGGGGTTGAACAGCACGCCCTTGATAAAGCCGTGCAGCAAGGCGCCGATCACCGCCGCCGGCAGGAAGGCGATGAGCACGCCGATGACGAAGCGGCGGGCCGAGGGGTCGCTGGGGATGCGGAGCGCGATAGCGAGCAGGCGGCGGAAATAGACCAGCGTGATCGCCAGAATCGCGCCGAGCTGGACCAGGACCTCGAAGGTCTTGCCGTTGGACTCGAAGCCGAGGAAATGGCCGAGCAGGAGCAGATGCCCGGTCGAGGAGACCGGCAGGAACTCGGTGAGGCCCTCGACGATGCCGAGGATGAAGGCTTCGATCAGGTTGTGCATGGAAGACTTTCCTCGCGAATCAGGCGGCGCGTAGGTCGACCAGCGGCAGCCTCCCGTCGGCTTACGCCCAGCTCTTTGCAAATTGGTTACCACTTCGCGAAGCAGCACCGGCAAATTGCGGGCTTCGGCCTCACCGTGGGTTGTGGCGTTTTTTCGCCACGATTATAGCAGGCCGCCGTCGTCTATCGGGTCGCTACCGGCCCGACGGCCCTGCTTCCGTCGCATTTTGCCTGCTTCACAGTCTTCATGAGTGCCATGGCGACCCTGTACCATCATCCGCTGTGCCCGCATTCGCGTTTCATCCGCCTCGTGCTCGGCGAGTTCGGCATGGAGGCCGAGCTGGTCGAGGAACGCGTATGGGAGCGCCGACGGGAGTTCATCGAGCTCAACACCGCCGGAACGACGCCGGTCTTCCAGGAGCAGAACGGGCTTGCCGTTCCAGGCGCCGGGCCGATCGCGGAATATCTCGACGAGACACGGGGCCTGGCCCTCGGTGACCGCCGCCTGCTCCCGGAAGGGCCGGGCGAACGCGTCGAGGTGCGCCGCCTGCTCGACTGGTTCAACATCAAGTTTCATGAGGAGATCACCGGCCCGCTCGTGCTGGAAAAGGTGATGAAGCGGTTCATGAGCCGCGACGAAGGCGGCGGCCCGCCGGAAATGAGCGCGATCCGCGCGGCGCGCGCGAATGTGCGCTATCATCTGCGCTATATCTCCTGGCTGCTGGCCAAGAGGAACTGGCTCGCGGGCCCCGAGCTGAGCTATGCCGATCTCGCGGCGGCGGCGCATCTCTCCTGCGTCGACTATCTCGGCGACGTGCCCTGGGAAGAGGATGAGGCGGCTCGCGCATGGTATGCGAGGATCAAGTCGAGACCGAGCTTCCGGCCGCTGCTGAGCGACCGCGTGCCGGGCATGGCTCCCAGCGCCCATTACGACAATCTGGATTTTTGAACGGCGAGAGGCTCAAGCGCGCCGTCGCCGAGCGCGCGCTCACTGAGGGCTTCGCGGTGATGCGCGTCGCCGGTGCCGATGCGATCCCGCAGGCGCCGGAGCAGCTCGAAGCCTGGCTCGCCAAGGGCTACCATGGCGAGATGAGCTGGATGGCGGAGCGCAAGGCCCAGCGCGCCGACCCCCGTCAGCTCTGGGGCGAGGTTCGCTCCGTCGTGATGCTCGGCATGAACTATGCCGGCGAAGGCGATCCGCTCGCCATGCTCGCGCAGCCCGACAAGGCGGCGATCTCGCTCTATGCGAGACGGCGCGACTATCACGACGTCATCAAGGGCAAACTGAAGAGCGTCGCGGGGCTGCTCGCCGCGCGCGGCGGCGCCGACGTCAAGGTCTTCGTCGACACTGCTCCCGTCATGGAGAAGCCCCTGGCGCAGGCTGCAGGGCTCGGTTGGCAGGGCAAGCATACCGTGCTGGTCTCGCGCGAGCACGGTTCCTGGCTGCTGCTCGGGGCAATCTACACCACAGCGGAGCTGCCGCCAGACGAGGCCGAGCGGGACCATTGCGGCTCCTGCCGGCGCTGCCTCGATATCTGCCCGACCGATGCCTTTCCGGCGCCGTATCAGCTCGATGCGCGTCGCTGTATCGCCTATCTCACGATCGAGCATGCCGGCCATATCGATGCAAGCCTCCGGCCCGGCATCGGCAACCGTGTCTTCGGCTGCGACGACTGCCTCGCCGTCTGCCCCTGGAACAAATTCGCCTCGGCGGCGCATGAAACGCGGCTCGCGCTCAAGGATGAGCTCGACGGGCTCGACCTGGGGGCGCTCGCCCGGCTCGACGACCCCGGTTTCCGCACGCTCTTCGCGGGCACCCCGGTCAAGCGCACCGGGCGCGACCGCTTCCTGCGCAATGTCCTGATCGCGATCGGCAATAGCGGCCGGGCCGAACTGATCGACAGCGCCCTGCCCCATCTCGCCGATCCCTCGCCGCTTGTCCGTGCCATGGCGGTCTGGGCGCTGGGACGGCTCGATGCCGACCGTGCGAGAGCGCTCGCCGTCCCGGGGCTCAGAGACGAAACCGACCCGCAGGTGCGCGCCGAATGGCATGCGCTGTTGCCCCAGACGGAAGACGCCGCATGAATATCCTGATCCTCGGTCTCGGCTATTCCGCCGGGTTCTTCGCGCGCGCCGCGCTGGCTCGGGGCTGGGAGGTGACGGGCACCGTCCGTTCCGCCGAGAAGGCAGCCGAACTCAGCCGCGAGGGCATCCGGACGCTGGTCTTCGGCGGCTTCGCGGTCTCGTCGGCGCTCGCCAAGGCCGTGGCGGAGGCCGACGCCGTGCTGGTCTCGGTCCAGCCGGCGGAGGATGGCGACCCGGCGCTCGGCCCCTTGCGCACCGCGCTCATGGCGGCTCCGAACCTGCGCTGGATCGGCTATCTCTCGACGATCGGCGTCTATGGCGACCATGGCGGCGCCTGGATCGACGAGACCACGCCGCCGACGCCGAGCAATGCCCGCACGCGCCAGCGCGTCGACATCGAGGATGCGTGGCTTCAACTCGGGCGCGAGAGCGGGAAATCCGTCCAGATATTCCGGCTCTCGGGCATCTATGGTCCCGGTCGCAACGCGCTCACCAAGCTGCGCGAGGGCAAGGCGAACCGCCTGATCAAACCGGGGCAGGTGTTCAACCGCATTCATGTCGAGGACATCGCCGGCGTGCTGATGGCCTCCCTGGCACAGCCGCGCCAGGGCGCGATCTACAACGTCACCGACGACGAGCCGGCTCCCCCGCAGGACGTCATCACCTTCGCAGCGGACCTGACCGGTCTCGAGGCGCCCCCGGAAATACCTTTCGAGCAGGCCAAGCTCTCGCCTATGGCAAGGAGCTTCTATGGCGAGAGCAAGCGCGTATCGAATGCCTTGGTGAAGCGCGAACTCGGCTATGGCTTCCGTTATCCAGACTATCGCGAGGCGCTGCGGGACCTCGCGGCCGCAGGCGGGTAGGCCACGTTACGCGGCGTGGCGCGGGCCTTCGCCGCCGTAATAATCGGTATAGCGCTTGTCGATCGCCGAGACCGGCAGCACGACCAGGACGTCGGTGGTACCGAACTGGCGGTCGATGACCGCGCCGGTGCCGAAGCGGGCGCCGATGCGCAGATAGCCCTTGATCAAGGGCGGGAGCTGCTTGAGCGCGAGCTTGGCATCGATCGTCTCCGGCGGCAGGCGATCCATGCCGACGAAATGCTCGGGATGCGCGGTCGCAGCCCAGTCGTCCGCCGAGCGGGCGTGATGGTGCAGGAAGCTCAGCGGCAGAGCCAGGGCCTCGGGATCCGTACCGTCGAAGGAGGCGCAGCCGAACATCGCGTCGATGCGGTGATGCTGGAGATAGGCCCAGATGCCGGACCAGAGCAGCTCGACCGTCCGCTTGGTGCGATAGGGCTTCAGCACGCAGGAGCGGCCGAGTTCGAGGAAGCGCTGGCCGGGATGCTGCGCCAGCATCGGGCCGAGATCGAATTCGCCCTGCGTATAGAAGCCGCCGAGCCGTTCCGCCGCGCTCTGGCGCATCAGGCGATAGGTGCCGACGACCTTGGGCTTGATCCCGCCGAAGCGGCCGCGCGCGGCATGGTCAATGACGAGGAGATGGTCGCAGGCCTTGTCGAACCGATCGGCATCGCGGCGGAACATCCGCGAGACGACATCGGGTTTGGCCGACATTTCCTGATAAAAGACGCGATAGCGCAGGCGCTGGGCCCGCCAGATCTCGCGCGGCCCGCGGGCAAGACGCACCTCAAGCGGGCCGATTCGGCCCAGCGTGCCCGACAGCGGCGGTGTCTCGTCGATCTCGGCGCCTGCCCGGCGCATGGCTCCGCCCTTCATCATGATCAACGGGGCGAACCGCGAGAACGGATTGCCGGCTGAAGACCGGCTCGGCAGCGCGTTCTTGCTTCCAGAAACGTGCAACGCCATCGCTTCTCTCATCTCCTGCCGCTACCGGCATGAGGTAGGCTTGCTCCGGTGATCTTACACCTTCGCGACGAAACTGCGTCGGAGCGATGACGGCCGTCAAGCCGACAGGCTTCCGGCAGTGCCGCGCGACAGGCGCTCCAGCCAGCGCAGCAGAGCCTCGCGCTCCAGCGGCTTCGCCAGGCAATCATCCATACCGGCGGCAAAAGCTGCGGCCCGGTCGGCGGCGGAGACATTGGCGCTGACCGCCACCAGCGGTAGCGTATTGGCGCGGCCGAGACGTCTTTCCAGCGTACGAACAGCACGGGCGCAATCGAGCCCGGTCATCAGGGGCATGCGCACGTCGAGCAAGGCCAGCGCCAGAGGCGGCGCAGTACCGGCAAAACTGGCCTCGACACGCTTCAGGGCCTCGCGCCCGTCCCGCGCCCAAATCGCCGTGCAGCCGAACCGCTCCAGCGTGCGGGTCGCAAGCAGGGCGTTGATCTCGTTGTCTTCCGCGACCAGCACGGTCAGGCCCGTGCCGGGCTGGCGCGCGAAGGTTTCGGCAAGCGCGGGCGCCCCGCCGACAGCCGCCGGCCCCGACTGCAAGCCATGGCCCAGCCGTTCATAGAGCGAGCGCGTCCTCACCGGCTTGATCAGGAAGCCGGAGAAGCCGGCTGCCTGCGGCGAGCCGAACTGCCGACGGGCATGGGGCGAGAGCAGGATGAGGCAGTCGCGAATGCCGACCGCCGATACGGCTGACGCCAGTTCCTTTGCCGGCGCATCACCAAGTGCGTGATCGATCAGCACCGCCGTAACCGGGACGCGTCCGACGAGCTTCGCGCGCGCGGCCTCGGCGGTTCCAGCGACGGAGACCGAGGCTCCGGTCACCCGGATCGTCTCTGCCAGGAAGCGAACACCAAAGGGCGCGGGCGAAACAAGCAGGACATGCTGCTGCGGCCAATGCGGAATCCGCGCCGCGGGGACATCGAGCGCCGCCGCAAGAGGCAACGTGACACGGAATGTCGCGCCCTCGCCCGGCCGGCTTTCGGCGGAAACCTCACCTCCCATCAGGCGCGCGAGGCGCCGAACGATGGCGAGGCCGAGGCCGGTGCCCGCCTGCCCCACAGCAGTGCCATGATCGAGCTGCTCGAACTCGCCGAAGATGGTCTCGAGCCGGTCGGCCGGGATGCCAGGCCCGGTATCGGCGACGGTAATCTCCAGGCGATCTTCCCTCTGTGCCAGGCTGAGGCCGACGCCGCCGGCTTCCGTGAATTTAACGGCATTGCCGACGAGGTTCAGCAGGATCTGGCGCAAACGGTCGCGGTCGCCAACGAGCCTTGCCGGCAGGTCCGGCGCGATATGGGCCGCAAGCTCGATACCCTTGGCCTGCGCGCGCGGCGCCATCAGTTCCGCAACGGTCTCGACGAGCTGGACCGGATCGAAGGGTTCCTCGAACAGCTCGAGCTTGCCGGCCTCGACCTTGGCGAAGTCGAGGATGTCGTCGACCAGCGCCAGCAGGGCCTCGCCGGAGGTGCGCAAGGCCGCGACATAGGTCGCCTGCTCGGCATCGGGCCCGGTATCCGTCAGGAGATCGGCCATACCGAGAATGCCGTTGAGCGGCGTGCGGAATTCGTGGCTGACGGTGGCGAGAAAGCGCGACTTCGCCTCGTTGGCGGCCTCGGCCCGCGCCCGCGCCTCCACCAGCGCATCCTCGCCGGCGATGCGCGCCGAGATATCGCGGCCGACCCGCTGGATCAGCGTGCGCCCGTCGGGACCGGGCACCGCGGTCTCGACCCAGGAAATCCAGCGCTCGCCCTCATAGGTCGCGAGGCATTCATCGAATGTGCGGGCGCCGCCCTCCAGCAGAACGATCGGCCGGCTGGCGAGCTGCGGCAGCAGCATCTCGCTGCCAACGAGATCCGGCTCGGCCGCGCCGAACAGAGCCGCATAGGCCCTGTTGGCATAAACGATCCGCGCGCCGTCGCGCCGGACGATCAGGTCGCCCTGGGCTTCGATCAGGCTGCGGTAGCGCTCCTCGCTATCGGCGAGATTCCAGAGCCGGTCATTGAGCGTCTCGACATCATGGGCCAGCCCGGCCACCTGATCGCGCAGGCCGCTGCGCTGGCGCCACAGCCATAGAGCGGCGCCTCCCGCCGGGAGAAGCAGCGCGGCGAAGGCAAGAGCAAGCCATGACCAGATCGAAGAAGCCATGCCCTTCGATCTACGCAGAGCGCCTTGAAAAAGCGGCCTGCGAAAGCGGCGAATTCGACCGGTTGGACGAAAGGATCGGTTAACTCTGCCGCTCTTACGCGGCCTGGACGAGGTCCTCCCCGCGCGCCCGATAGGACAGCGCCTCCGCCAGATGACGCCGGCCGACCTTCGCCTCCCCATCGAGATCGGCGAGGGTGCGCGCGACCTTGAGAACGCGGTGATAGGCGCGTGCCGTCAGGCGCAGCGCCTCCGCCGCGTCGCGCAGCAGCGCGAGCCCGGCATTGTCCGGCCGCGCGACATCCTCGATCACCGGCACCGGGCAAGCGGCGTTGGTCATGACGTGTCCGAAGCCGAGGCTTTCGAAGCGCGCGGCCTGGATGCGCCGGGCCGCAGCAACGCGGGCGGCGACCGTCGCGGAACTCTCACCCGCGGCAGGGCGGATCAGATCTGCCGCCGTCACCGCCGGCACGTCGATCGCAATATCGATCCGGTCCAGCAGCGGGCCGGAGACGCGCGCCTGGTATTGCGCCATGCAGCGCTCGTTGGGCTGGCGGCGACAGGCGTAGCCGGGCTCGGTCGCCCGGCCGCAGCGGCAGGGGTTCATCGCGGCGATAAGCTGGAAACGCGCGGGATAGACGACCCGGTGATTGGCCCGCGAGATCAGCACGTCGCCGGTCTCCATAGGCTGGCGCAGAGCGTCGAGCGCCTGCGGCTGGAACTCCGGCAATTCGTCGAGGAAGAGCACGCCGTGATGCGCGAGCGAGACCTCACCCGGCCTGGCCTGCAAGCCACCGCCGACCAGCGCCGCCATCGAGGCCGAATGATGCGGCGCCCGGAAGGGCCGCCGGTCGGTCAAGGCACCATCGGCAAGCTTGCCGGCGACGGACAGCACCATCGAAACTTCGAGAAGCTCGCGCGGCGAAAGCGGAGGCAGGATCGAGGGCAACCGGCTCGCCAGCATCGACTTGCCGGCCCCGGGCGGCCCGTTCATCAGGAGGTTATGTCCACCCGCCGCCGCGATCTCGAGCACGCGCCGGGCGCTTTCCTGGCCCTTGACGTCGGCGAGATCGGGCAAGGGGCAGGCCTGACGCGCCACCGCCGGCTCCGGCCGGGCCATGACCTGCGTACCCTTGAAATGATTGGCGAGCTGAATCAGCGAGCGCGGCGCCAGGATGTCGATGTCCGCCGCCGCCCAGGCTGCTTCCGGACCTGACGCCGCTGGGCAGATCAGCCCGTGCCCCCTCGCATAGGCCGCGATCGCCGCTGGAAGGACCCCCGCCACCGGCGTGATCGAGCCGTCGAGCGCAAGTTCGCCGAGGACCGCGTAACCGGAGAGGGCATCGGCAGGGATCGCCCCGATCGCGGCCATGACGGCCAGCGCGATCGGCAGATCGTAGTGGCTGCCTTCCTTGGGCAGATCGGCCGGGGCGAGATTGACGGTGACACGCTTGGCCGGCAAGGCGAGTCCTGACGCAAGGAGTGCAGCGCGGACCCGCTCGCGGCTTTCAGCGACGGCCTTGTCGGGCAGCCCGACCAGCACGAAAGCGACGCCGCCCGGCGCGATCTGGACCTGAACGTCCACAGTGCGCGCCTCGATGCCCTCGAACGCCACCGTCGCGACCCGCGCCACCATGTCGGCCCCACTCCCTGTCCCATGGGAAGGCTAGCGAAGCTTTTGCGGCAGCGCAAGAACATATAGAGAACTCAGCAGATCAAAAATAAGGGGAGGCCATGCCTCCCCTTGATCGTCACGCCTCGACGCGGAGGCCGATCTGGCACGCGACGCCTGTGCCGCCGAGGCCGCAATAGCCGGCCGGGTTCTTGGCCAGGTACTGCTGATGGTAGTCCTCGGCGAAGTAGAACGGCGGCGCCTCGCGGATTTCGGTCGTGATCGGGCCGTAACCGCCAGCGGCCAAAGCCTTGGCGTACTCATCGCGCGAGCGCTCGGCCGCAGCCTGCTGCTCGGCGCCGTCGGTGTAGATCGCCGAGCGATACTGCGTGCCGACATCGCCGC